>NZ_CP043925.1:0-685746 GCF_009914335.1 Proteus columbae | reverse complement strand
ATCTGAAATTCAAAAAGAACTTGATGCTGTTTTAATCCATTTACAACAACTACATCAGCAACAAGAACAGCTAAAAGCACAACGCCAAGCGTTATTCGGGACACAAACCACCGAAGATGCGCGTAATGAATTAGATAAACAGAGTCAATTGTTACAAAAACAAATTGAGCAATATAGCGAAGAAAAAAACCGACTCGAAATCCGTTTAAATCAGCTTATTGGTCAATATCAGGAAAATGAAAAATCACTACAACGGTTACAAACGCGTTCACAAGACATTATTGAACAATATCAACATGCGTTAAAAAACAGTCCGTTTGCTGATGAAAATGCATTTTTAGCCTCTCTGTTATCAGTCGAAGAAAGAAACTGTTTACAAGAACAGCAAAAACAACGACTTGATAGATTATTGCAAGAAAAAACTCGCTTAGACACTCAAGAAAAGGCATATCAGCAGCACTTGTTACAACAACCGTTGTTATCGACTGAGCAAAATATTGAACAAATCACTACACATTTATTAGCACTAGAAACACAGCTGGCTCATATACAAGAAACCAAATTCCGCATTCAAGAGCAACTGCGTACTGATGAAGAAAAACGCAAAGAACAACAAGCCTTACTCGACAAAATAACGAAACAGCAATCTCACTTTGATGATTGGAGTTACTTAAACGAATTGGTGGGATCTGCATCAGGAGATAAGTTCAGCCGATTTGCTCAAGGCTTAACGCTTGATCATCTAATTTATTTGGCTAATCGTCGTTTAGAAAAGCTTCATGGTCGTTATTTCTTGCAACGTAAAACACCAGCAAGCCTTGAATTACAAATTGCCGATACATGGCAAGCTGATGCGCTACGGGATACTCGCACGCTCTCTGGTGGCGAAAGTTTTTTAGTCAGCTTATCGCTCGCCTTAGCGCTTTCAGATTTGGTCAGTAACAAAACTCAAATCGAATCACTATTTCTAGATGAAGGCTTTGGCACATTAGATCCTGATACCTTAGATATTGCATTAGACGCTCTCGATAGCCTCAACGCATCTGGAAAAATTATTGGTGTAATTAGTCACGTAGAAGCCATGAAAGAGCGCATTCCAGTGCAAATTAAAGTGAAGAAAGCCGGAGGTGTTGGCATTAGCCAGCTTGCTCCTGAGTTTAGATATGTAGATAAACAGATTTTAAATCAAGTAGTTAAAAACTAGGTCGAATATTTTGACGTAGCTGATTAAATTTTTTATATATCAATAAATCACTACTAAGCCCTATAGTATGTCCATAGATTAGCTCAAGCTAAGACACGCTTTAAGCGCTTAAATTTATCAAGGAGACAATCATGTCTAACGCATTTACTGATTTAATGAAAAAACGTAGAACAATTTATCATTTAGGTAATCAACTTCCAATTAGCGAAGACAGAGTCACTGAAGTTATCAAAGAAGCGGTTAAAGAGAGCCCAACTGCATTTAACTCACAAACATCTCGTGTTGTTGTTCTGTTTGGTGAACAACATCAAAAACTGTGGGATATCGTTAAAAATACCCTGAAAAAATTAGTGCCAGCAGAAGCATTTAGTGCAACTGAAGCGAAAATTAATAGCTTTGCAGCAGGCGCAGGTTCAATTCTTTATTTTGAAGACACTGATATCGTAAAAGGTCTTCAAGAACAATTCCCACTGTATGCGGATAACTTCCCTGTATGGTCAGAACAAGCAAGTGGTATGGCGCAACTCTCTGTTTGGACTGCATTAGCAGCAGAGAACGTAGGTGCTTCATTACAACACTACAACCCAATTATTGATGACGAAGTTCATGCAACTTGGGATCTGCCAAAAACATGGAAACTAAGAGCTCAAATGGTCTTTGGTTCAATTGAACAAGAGGCTGGTGAAAAGAATTATATGGAAGATGATGCACGCTTTAAAATCTTCAAATAAGTGTTAGAACAGACATCTGACAAAAGACCCTAGCAATAAGTAATACCCTCTTTTTTTTACTTTCATTCCTTGCCCACATCCACTGTGGGCTTTTTTTTGCCCATATCCAACATAAAAGAAAGGTGGCATTAGGCCACCTTTCTTTTATGTTGTAATCAGTTTTAGATCAGTCTTTCGCTGTTTCTTCTGAGCATTATAGAAATTCTCATGAGAACCTATATGCAATAAATACAGTTCAACTTTGTTGGCGACCCATGAATAGCCGAGTAGTACAGTCAGCTCATTAAGCCTAAATTTATGTACTCTAAGATGAGTAAGATCACCTTTTTTCTGTTCACCAATCAATGGATTATCAATTATTTGATCAATTTCATCTTCAATAATTTTCACATCTGATTCAGGCAACTTTTTCATTGCCTTTTCAAATCGAGCTGACTGATAAACATCAATCTCTTTTTGTGGTTCGGACATATCGAGAAACCTTTTTGTTTTCGACTTCCGCCTGTGCCAGTAACAATTCTTCGATAAAGCTATATGGCAGATCAGGGTTATCTTCAGCTATACGCCCTATTTTAGCCCAGTGTTCAATTTGTTTAGGAACACTTCTGCTTTTCGCTTCCGCATGAATTTTAGCATCAGACACAAAGTCTTCATCTAATCTTACGGAAATAGCCATGATTTACACTCCTAATACCTATCGGGTGTTACAACTTTATAGAATTAAAACGCTATAAATTTTTATGTTAATAACTCACGACAAAAAATGAAATCTTTTGTCGCTAAACGCAACAATACACCACAGATGATATGTTGTAAAGATTCCAACTTTGTTGCTTATGCCTTCATGCTCACTAAAAAAATACTTATTCTCCAATAAAAAACATAAAAAAGAGCAAAGTGCGTAATGAATACAAAGGTAGGGATGGACCCTTTGTGTTCAACACTTTGCTCTCTTTATTTATTTACGCACCTCCCGTAAGAGGTGCGATTTTCACAAGGCGTATGAAAATACGTTATTTACGTGTGATGTTATTCGCTTTTGGTTGAGCAATTGGAGACTGCTCAGCAAAGTATTTCACGACTGCATCAACATCTGGCACGCTGTAAACTGGATCTTTACCTTCTTTCAGTACAGAGAAGTTACTACCACCTGTTGCTAAGTATTCGTTAGCAACAACACGGTAGTTCGCTTTCATATCTACTGGTTTACCATCAATTTTCATTGATTCAACGATAACACGGTTACCATTAGATGCTTTGCTATCCCATGTGTACTGGAAGTTACCTGAAATCGCTAACACTTGTGGACGTGAACGATCCCATTGTTGTTCTAACAGGCGTTTGATTTGCTCACCTGTTAATGTTTGAGTTAACAGTACGTTAGAGAATGGCTGTACTGTGTAGATTGCGTTATAAGAAACGTCGCCACCTGTCATATCAGCACGAATACCACCGCTGTTCATAAATGCGATTTGTGCGCCACCCATATCTTTTGGTTTTGCAGTGTATAAATGCGCATCAGCAATCACTTGACCCAGTGCAGACTCACCCGCGTCGTTAGTTTGCTTCGTTAAATTACCTTCTAACTTACCAATGATACGGTTAGCTAATGGGGTTGCGATTTTTTCGTAAGCTTCTAACAGTTTGGTAACGGCTGGATCTTTTTCATATTTGCGGTTATCAACCCAAATATTACGTGCTTCAACATCAACAACGTCTTTTGTTGTTTTGTCTAGTTTCAGATCGATACGCGTTAACATTGCACCATTTGATTGCGCAGATGTCACTGATTTACCGTTGATAGTACAGTTATAAGCTTGGTGAGTATGACCGGTCACAACGAAGTCAATCGCAGGATCTAATTGATCAACAACACCTAATACTTTACCAGTAATACCATTACATGCGTTGATATTCACAGGACCACCGTCACGACGTTGTGCAGCACCTTCGTGAATTAACACACCAATCGCTTGAACACCTTGCGCCTTTAACTGAGGCACTAATGCGTTGATTGTTTTCGCTTCGTTATGGAAACTTAAACCTTCAGTACCTTTAGGTGTTACGATTGCCGCAGTACCTTCCAGTGTGACACCGATAAATGCAACAGGGATACCATTAAATTCTTTGATAACATATTCAGGCAGTAATGTTTTACCTGTTTCGTTAACAATAACGTTAGCGGCTAAGTATTGGAAATCAGCGCCTTTAAATTCAGTTGGACCTTGGCAACCTGTTACTGGGTGGCAACCACCGTTCTGTTTACGCAGTAACTCGCTCATGCCTTTATCAAATTCGTGGTTACCCACAGACGTTGCTTCTAAGCCAGCTAATGATAACGCTTCAATAGAAGGTTCATCATGGAACATTGAAGATAACAGTGGGCTTGCACCAACCATATCACCCGCTGCAACAACGATGTTGTTCGGGTTATCTTTCTTCATTTCTTTGATTAATGTTGCCATGTGCTCAATGCCACCAGGTTTGTTTGGACCTGGCGCTTTTAGTGCACCGTGGAAGTCGTTCATTGCGATAACACGCACATCAACAACATTAGCTTCGTCGTAGTTCTTTGCACAACCAGCTAATAAGACTGAGCTTACTGCCAGTGCAACGAGTTTATATTTATGGTTCATTTAAAATTTATCCCTAAGATCAAAATTCACGTTTCGGACAATCAATGACTTCGAAATCTTTGCTATAACAGATATAGAATTCATCTCGATTAATTTGAATTTCCTTATCCTTCAATGATGGATTGTGTTCTTTTAAGAACTTAATCAATGCACTGTTTGAAGGACGGCCTTCTGGTAATACTAACGCTTCATACAACTCTTTTTGTTTACCAAAGAATGCATCTGGTGTATCAAACGCACATACACCGTGTTTTTCCCACTCACCTTGTAGTAAGTCGATACCCGGAGAATCACACAGATAAGGTTTGATAGCAGAGTATTCTAAAGATGGTAAATCGCCTTTACATAAACGAGGATGCTTGCGTATGTCTTTCCAATCACGGCACTCTTCCCATGATTTACCATCACAGGTTTCAGCCCACAGCCCATGAACAATCCAACCAAATTTATTATCTGAGAAGCATTGGATTTCAAATTTATCATACTCACGTTTTGCACGATCTTTTTCATTGTCGTTATTTAAACGCTTAATGTTATTACTTTTATAATCACAAAAAGCGGGTGAGTAGTTAATCGCTAACTTAAAGTAATCTGTTGATGCTGTGCTGTTTTGACCATAGCGATCATTAGAAGCAATGTAGTCGTAAGGTGCTGTTGGTGCATCAGGTAAAATACAAGATACGCCTTCAACTAATTTAGCTTGAGGTTTTAATGGTTCTGTAATTTCAGGTGCTTGCGTTGCACATCCTGCTAATACTAAAGCAAAAGCAGCAGGTAATAGCTTCATAAAGCGCATAAAATCCCCTTAAAGAGCAATAAGTTTTACTCTTTTGGTTCAAAAAGGTAAGAGAAGCCTGCCCAGAATGGACAGGCTTTAATGGCTTATTTTTTCTCTGTTAAATCAATTTTGTAAATTGCAAAACCGATTTCATCATTTTCCACAAAGGTCATTGGATATTGAGAGAAATCTTTAATAAATGCAGCCGCTTTTTCACTTGGCGACGTTTCAAAACGTACATCTAACGCTTTGTCAGTCTTAATAGGTAAGAATGACCAGTTGTTAGCAGCTTTAGTTGCAACTTCGCCTTTTTCTTTCGTTTGTTTAGCAATGTAAGAAGCTAAGATTGCACGGTTCTCATCTGGAGATGCGAACGCAATATTTGCTTCACCAGTACCCGCAAACTTACCACCGTATCCACGGTAGTTATTTGTTGCGATCAGGAATGTTGCTTTAGGATCGATTGGCTTGCCTTCATAAGTCACGTCTTTGATACGATTCGCATCTTTATTAACGACTTGGCAATCAACGTCATATTTAGCTGGTTGAGTTAGGTCAACTTTATAGTTCACACCACTAATGGTATCGAAGTTATAAGTACGGAAACCATCCCAGTTGATCAGTTCTTGTGGTTTAGTTGAATTTGGATCAACTTGGTTCCACATACCCGCAGAACATTCTAACCACTCAACAACATCAGCACCGGTCGCTTTAACGACCACTAATGTGTTTGGATACAGGTATAAGTCTGCAGCGTTACGGAATGTTAAGTCACCTTTTTCAACTTCTACGAAGTCTGCTGGTGCGTTTTTACGACCACCCGCTTTAAATGGCGCAGCTGCACCTAATACTGGTAAACCGTCTAAGTTCGGATCACCTTGAATAAAGTGTTTGGTGTAATCAACTTGTGCATCATTAACGATTTGTACAGTTGGATCGCTTTGTACTAATGCTAAGAAACTGTACATATTGGCAGAAGCTTTACCAATGTGTTTACCCACGAAATCACGAGTACCTTGGTGTGCTTTTTCAATGATTTGCGCTAATTCAGCATCACGTTCAACTAATGCTTTTTTGTTCGCTTTATCAAAGATAGGACGTGCTTCACCTGTTGCTTGTGTCATCACCCATTTGCCGCTGTCGTTGTTGATAACCATATCAACGACACCTAAGTGATCACCCCATTGTCCTGGCATAACCGCAGGAACGCCATTTACAGTACCTTTAGCAACATCAACACCTTTAATGCCTTCAAATTCTTTGCTTGGGAATACGCCATGAGCGTGACCAAACATGATTGCATTGATGCCTTCAACTTCGCTTAAATAATAAACAGAGTTTTCAGCCATTGCTTTGTATGGCTCTGAGGCAAAACCAGAGTGAGGAATAGCCACAATCAGGTCAGCACCCTCTTTTTTCATTTGAGGGACGAATTTTTTCGCTGTTTCTGTAATATCGTTTACAACGACCTTACCATCCAGATTGGCTTTATCCCAGATTAAGATCTGTGGTGGAACGAAGCCGATATAACCAATCTTGATAGTGTGTTCTTTACCATCACGATCTTTTACTGGTGTATCAACAATGATATAAGGTGTGAAATAGTTTTTGCCTGTTTTCGCATCCATCACGTTGGCGTTGATGTAAGGGAATTTAGCACCGGCAATGGCTTTTTTCAGGTAATCTAAACCATAGTTAAATTCATGGTTACCAAAGTTACCTACTGTGTAACCCATGGTGTTCATCAGCTGGTGAGCTGGATGAGATTCGCCTTTTTCTAAGCCTTTAGCTGCTTGATAGTCAGCCAGCGGGCTACCTTGGATCAAGTCGCCGTTATCAACTAAAATCGCATTGGTTGCTTCAGCTTTTGCTGCTTTGATTAAATTAGCAGTACGGACATAACCAAACTGTTCTGTTGGTTTGTCTTTGAAGTAGTCAAAGTCGATTAAGTTACTGTGAACATCAGACGTCTCCATAATACGAAGATCGACTGTCGCAGCATTCACGTTGAATGCGACAAACATTGCTAATGTTGAAATTTTCAACACGTTCTTAACCATTACACACCCCTTATATATTGGTTAACAGGAGAGCGAAATCGCTCTCCTTTGGTTACTTCTATCAAACGGTAATGCTTTTGTCAGGACTAGAAGTACAGACGCATACCAGTTTCGAAGATATATTGCTTTTTATCTTCATATTTCGGGTTTTCGCTACGTGCGTCATCATATGCAACTTCAGCGAATAAACGTAAGTTGTTGTATTTAGATACCGCAAAACGTTTATCTACACCCATAGTATAGGTTTCTTTTTTGTAGTTGAATGTGTTGGCATCACCATCACGCAGGTAGTAACCCGCATACATACCACTTTCGATACGATCCCAGTGCCATTTCACACCAACACCATACAAGTCAGCTTTCCAATCGCCTTTCACTGAGTTCCAGCCACGCGGAGCTTGGTTTGAATACAGTGCTAAGCCTGGATTTTTACCACGAGATTGACCATAGTCTAAACCGATAGAAAATTCACGACCTGGGAAGAAGTATTCCGCACCAAACGCTAAGATACTGTTTTCTGGTGTTTTATCTTTATTTGGACCTGAATTATTTGCTTCACCTTTAGCCGCAGAGTAACCCGCATCAAACTCTAAACCGAAAGTTGATTTATAGAAACCAACTAATGAGTAAGCACGAGTAATATCACCCGCTACACGGCGACCATCATCACCAGTTTTACCTGTTACAGTACCTGCTAATTTAAAGCCTTCATAACGGTTAGTTTCTAAGAAAATAGTTTGTGGTAAACGGGTCATAAAGTTGTTTTTACCAACACCATTATAGTTTACATATTTACCATTAACGCTAGTTTCACCACCAGAGTAACCTACTGAACGACCTAATACATCGCTAAAGTAAAATACACCTGTGTTACCGTAGCCGTAGCTTGATTTTTTCACCCAGTCAATTGGAATATAAGTACGACCAAATTGGATTTGACCATAATCACGGTGAGAAAAGCCGACATAACCCACACGGTTGTACATTTCAAAGTTTGATTTAGGGTTTTCGCTATTCGTTCTTTGAGTGTCTGAACCCCACTCTAATTTACCAAAGACTTTGATATCGTTAGTCAGTTCGTGTGAACCGAAGAAACCGATACGGCTACCATCATCCGTCATTTTCATTTCGTGATTTTGGCTGGTCACTTGTGTTTTTAAACGGAACTGACCATTTACATCGAAACGTGTACCTTTATCGTTATACACGTTTACCGCGTTTGCCGATCCAGAAAGAACCAACAAACCAACCAGTGCTGCTAGAGGCTTCAAGCTTTTCATGATTAAAATACCCATCTATCTATTTTCTATAGTTTTATGACTTTCTTTAAGGTCAAAAATAATACCGCCGTATATAGTTGACCTGAGATTCAGGCAAAAGATCCCTGCCACGAATTTCGAAAAAGAAAATCGCTCTCACAATTGATAATTTTTATAGCTACTAATTATGACTCTACAAAATTTTCTTAAAGGCTTTAATTTCCTTGACACAGACGTAATCACCAATAAGACACAAAAATAATATCCTCATTATATTTAAATAAAGGCATTACTTTTATTTCTGTCAGGAAAAGAAATAGGTTGTTGAGTTTTCGATGGCATGTTACTCAAAAAAAAGCCCAACTTTCGTGATACAGCCCACAATTACACCAATGTGTATTTTCATGGTTACATACTCAAGTGATAGGTATCACAATTAAAGGTAAAGATACGTGTTTTTTGAACTTAATCAACTTTTTAAAAATAGCACTTTTAGATTTTTCTTTTATATTTCATTTCTTTATAAGACTCTTTTTTTTGCTAATAAAAAATTTATCCCCCTATTTAATATATTTAAAAGGAAGTATTAATTTTAACCACTAAATAAATAACACTAAAGATTTAAATATTGTTATTCCTAATTAATAATTTTTTATCTTTATATTTATTTCTTATTTAAATAAAGGCAAAGTCGAATTTAAATACAATTTAACTAGTGGTAACGAGTAACATCCCATCATAAAAAGAATAATTATCTATAAATATTCAAAAGAGAAGCACAAGAATGCTATTCAATTACAATATCTAATCAATACGTACAAGCAACAACAAAACCCAATGAAACATTATAAAATCTAAACTATAACACTGGTTAATATAAAAAGCCCAATCGTGCTCTTTTAACGATATTTGAAAAAAAAATATCAATATTTGTGATCTTAATCACTTTGCTTATTGTGAAAAACCACCTCCTACATTTTCCTTATTTTGTGATAATTATCACACAAGAGCGTCAAGAATATTTTTGTTTTGTAAATTAATGCAGAGATAAATCTGAAAGTGATTTCAGTTTGTAAACAAAAAAGAGTATAAAAATAAAATCTTGTGATTATTATCACATAATGGTTTGTACTAAAAATCATGCTATTTCATTATCAATATTCTTAATCGATCTAATTCAGATAAGAATAAAACTCATTATCATAGAGTAGATTTACTAATTATTCGTTTCAGCTTTTTTTATCTTTTTATTAAATAGCACGGTATAGATTTTCTTTTAAGGGATATTACCTTTTAGATACCCTAAACATTCAGTATCATATTGTGGTAAATAATGATTAAGGGGAATGTCAGATGCTGTGGTTTAAAAATATTTTAGTCTATCGCTTAAATAAAGAGATAGCACTGTCAATGGATGAGTTAGAACAACAGCTTGCCTCATTGGCATTCACACCTTGTAGTAGCCAAGATATGACTCGGACAGGTTGGGTTTCGCCGATGGGTGATCGCGGTGAAGCGCTTATCCATGTTGCTGGCAAACAAGTCATGATGTGTGCACGGAAAGAAGACAAAATTTTACCTGCGACAGTTATTAAACAAGCACTGCAAGACAAAGTTGAAAAACTTGAAGGTGAGCAAGGACGTAAACTGAAAAAAACAGAGAAAGCCACCTTAAAAGATGAAGTGGTGCACACTCTGCTTCCTCGTGCTTTTAGTAAATTCTCACAAACATTTATTTGGCTCGATTTAGAAAAACAACTCGTTATTGTTGATTCGGGCAGTGCAAAACGCGCTGAAGATAACTTAGCCCTGCTGCGTAAGACCTTAGGTTCATTACCTGTTGTTCCTTTGAACTTTAATGAATCCGTTGAATTAAAAATGACAGAGTGGGTACGCTCTGGAGAACTCCCAGCTGGCTTTACCTTGATGGATGAAGCCGAGCTAAAAGCGGTCTTAGATGAAGGTGGCGTTATTCGTTGTAAGAAACAGGAATTAGTCTCTGATGAAATTGCGACGCATATTGAAGCAGGTAAATTTGTCACCAAACTCTCTGTAGATTGGGAAGATCGCCTGCAATTTATGCTTTGTGATGATGGTTCTATCAAACGCATTAAATTCAGTGAAACTTTACGTGAGCAAAATGATGACATTGATAAAGCTGATTTTGCCCAACGTTTTGATGCCGACTTTATTTTAATGACCGGTGAACTCAGCGCTTTAATTGAACGAGTCACCGAAGTCCTAGGCGGCGAAGCAGAGTAATAATATTATTCAAGAAAACAGCCTATCATTCTCTATGTATAGGCTGTTTTTTTATTTAATGAAAAATAAAGATTATTTTTGAATTAAATAACGAATAGTTGGGCCATCTTGTTGAATATCTAACACGGTATAACCGTAGTTTTTCGCATCAAGTGGAATATTGTTGATTGATTGCGGGCAATCACTGACCACTTCTAAAATTTCGCCTTTTTTCAGAGATGGCATGGCTTCAAGCGTTGCCACCGCAGGGTAAGGACAAGGTTCGCCAACCATATCTAAACGATAATCGGGAATAATAGTGTCTTTCTGGCTCATGCGATTTCCTTATTAATCTGGGTTGAAATAGAGTGTGCTTGTTGTGTTTTTTTACGGAAGAAGTGTTTCTCCCACCAAAGCAACAACACAAATGACAGACCCAACATCAGATATGTCACGCCTAATCCACCTACTGGCCCAAAAGTATCAAGTAAATTAATTTTGTCATAATCAGTCGCTAAGATGGCTGAAAAATCATCCCAATAATAAGCGAGTAACGTCGAACCAATCACATTGCCTAATCCAACCCACCAAAAGTGAATTTGACCTTCAACAGCGCGATACATCCAGCCAGTTTCACACCCACCAGCAAGCACAATACCGAAACCGAAGAGTAAACCGCCAATTACCGCATTAGGTCCCGCCCACATAATTTTAGGTGCTGCACCTAATTGGACATAGCTAAAGATCCCAATGGCACTCACCGCCATACCGATGATAATCGCTTTTGCCATATGGGTTCTGCCTGTTATCCATAAGTCACGGAAAGCAGAAGTAAAACAGATTTGTGCACGTTCAATTAAAATACCAAAACCAATACCGCCTAGCATGGCGAAACCCAGTTTTGGTGAATCAAAGAGAATAATTAAAGACCACGCAATCATGGCAAAAAAGATAACCATTCCCAATCTAAAGCGACGTTTCGCACGTTGTTTATCTTGAGTGATAGGTGACGCTTGGCTGACTTTTTGCAGTTTTACTGGAATACGGAACAGTGGCATCAATGACAGCTTGGCACCGAAGTAGGAACCGACTGCCGTTGCAACCGCAAAGAACCAAGCATGTAAAGAGAACTGAGGAATACCCGTAAAGAAGGCAGCAAGGTTACAACCCATTGCTAAACGAGCACCAAAACCTGCGATGATCCCACCTAGAACAGCTTGAAGAATACGAATTTTATGTTGAGGATGACGAAGTTTGACGTTATTGGCCCAAAGAGCCGCCATAATGCAACCTCCAAACATCCCGATAATCATCACGCCATCAATACGCGTTAATGGCGTACCTTCAAGACCGATGATTTTAAAATAACCCCATTCTTCAGGATGAGCACCGAACCATTGCATAACGTGACCACCCCAGCGAGTAAACTCACCAGTGACAGCCCAGAAAGTGCCGGTTAAACCAAAGTAATAAGTTGATAAGATACCTGCCGCGATAACTGCTGGAAGAGGCTTCCAAAAACGGATCAGGTATTGAGATTTAAATTCTGACCAAGACATGTTTTTTCCTAGAGCTAACCTCTACGAGAGACACTCTCCACGCAGTAGGATGAGGCGAACATGTTACTCCGATAATTTTTTTATCAAAGAGTCAGTATTCAGATAAATGAGAGAAATTTGCGTTATAACAATTTTTTGTAACAAGTGGGTAACTTATCCCACTTATAAATTCAGTGAACATTTCAATTTATAAGTGGGGAATAAGTGTTTAGCAGATACGAGGTAAAGGCTCGTTATAAGGTAGGTCGAGAATACGACTAGTACCGAAAATACCTGTTAAACGAATATAATTATCCGTTGTGACTTCGCCAATCGTGCAAGCGTCTTTGCCTAAAGCATGTTGATGCAGTGCTTCAAGTACTTGAGCTTCCGCTTCTGGTGAAACTACTAAAACAATTTTTCCTTCGTTAGCGAAATTAAGCGCTTCAAGTCCCAATAATTCGCATACACCACGAACAGATTGTTTCATAGGTAATTTGCTTTCATGCACGTTCATGCCACAACCGCTGGCTTGAGCAAACTCATGCAAAATCGCCGTCACACCACCTCGAGTTGCATCACGTAGTGCTTTAATTCCTTCGATTTGGCGTAAAGGGGCAATCATTGGCTCAAGAACCGCGCAGTCACTTTGCAGATCCGCTTCAAGCCCTAAATTTTCACGCAGATTCAGGATTGTTGCACCATGATCGCCAATCGTGCCACTCACTAAGATCTTATCGCCTGCTTTAATGTTTGATGCAGCCCAATGAATTTTAGTTGGGATCACACCAATACCCGCAGTGTTAATAAAAATCTTATCCGCAGCACCACGAGGAACCACTTTCGTATCACCCGTAACAATTTGAATGCCCGCTTGTTGCGCGGCTTTTGCCATTGCCATCACAAGGGTTTCTAGGGTTTCAAAAGGAAGCCCTTCTTCCAAAATAAAACCACATGAAAGATAACGAGGAACCGCACCACCAACAGAAAGATCGTTAGCCGTCCCGCAGACCGATAATTTACCAATGTTTCCACCAGGGAAAATAATGGGATCGATGACATAGCTATCTGTACTAAAAGCAAGACGATCGCCCAGTGTGGTTAACTCATTTAAGGCGATCCGCGCTTGATCTTCTTTTTCATTTAATAATGGATTATCGAACGCTTTTAAAAATAGTCCTTCGATAAGTTGCTGCATACCTTGCCCGCCGTTTCCTTGGGCTAAGGTGATTTCATCAGGTTGTTTCATATATTACCTTCACGGCGATACTGATAATAAGCCGCACATGCACCTTCAGATGATACCATCAAGGCACCCAATGCCGTTTCTGGTGTACAACTTTTACCAAAGAGTGGGCAATCGGAAGGTTTGCATCGTCCTGTTAATACATCACCACAGCGAGATTGCGGATTATCAGCCACTTTCTGCGGGGCGGGAGTAAAACGTAATTCAGCATCAAACTCAGAATAAGCAGGTGTTAATTGAATACCTGACATTGGGATTTCACCCAGTCCACGCCATTCACTGGTTTCTTTTAACATAAACACTTCGCTAAGTGCTTTTTGAGCCAACTTATTACCTTCATTCGGTACAATGCGACTATATTGGTTTTCAATACTTAAAACATAATCTGTATTTTCTGCTTTTGCTTTAAGTTGTTTAATGACCATCAGTATAGCTTGTAATAAGTCTAATGGTTCAAATCCTGTCACCACAAAAGGCTTTTCAAATTCGTCACATAGCGGTTGATATGGCGTACAGCCAATCACCATACTCACATGCCCTGGAGCAATAAAGCCGTCAATGCGAACATCATCTTGTTCTAGTAAACAACGTAAAGTCGGCACGATAGTAATATGCTGGCAAAACAGAGAGAAATTTTTGAGTCCGCGCAATTTCGCTTGTTGTAGCGTCATTGCAGTACTTGGCATCGTAGTTTCAAAACCTAAACCAAAAAAGACGACTTGTTTATCTGGATTATCTTGTGCAATTTTGAGGGAATCGAGCGGTGAGTAGACAATACGAATATCACTGCCACGACGACGTGCATCAAGCATTGAGCCATTACGTCCCGGTACTCGCATTGCATCACCAAAAGTACAGAAAATGACATCAGGACGGGCTGCAATTTCTAAACAGGCGTCAATTCGCCCCATCGGTAATACACAAACAGGACAACCCGGTCCATGAACAAATTCAATTTCTTCTGGTAATAAGCGATCTAGACCAAATTTAAAAATGGCATGTGTATGCCCACCACACACTTCCATAATTTGTAATGGACGTTTAATAGGATGAGGCCATTGTGAAATAGTTTCACGGATTTGGGCTAGTAAGGCTTTCGCAAGTTCGGGATCACGAAATTCATCAACGTACTGCATCATCAGCCTCTTCGAGGGTCACACCATAGACATGCTGTAATGCATCAAGGGTATCTTGTGCTTCTTGCTCATCAAGAATACTCATGGCAAATCCCACATGAATAAGTACCCATTTGCCTAATAATTCACTAGGTTCGCCTTCACATACCATCGAAATATTAACAGCACGTTTGACGCCACTGACTTCGGCATAAGCGAGTTGGTGGACGTCTTCGCCCACCTCAACAATCTTAGCTGGAACACCTAAGCACATAAACGACTCTCCAACCAAGCTAACCACTCTTCCATGCCTTCACCCGTTGTTGCTGATAACGCAATGATTTCGATATTTGGGTTAACACGGCGAGCGGATTCAATACAGGCTTGAACATCAATATTCAGATGTGGCACTAAATCAATTTTGTTGATAATCATTAAATCAGCCGCAGCAAACATATGCGGGTATTTCAGTGGCTTATCTTCACCTTCAGTGACAGAAAGAATCGCAACTTTATGCTTTTCACCCAGATCAAAACTGGCAGGACAAACTAAGTTACCCACGTTTTCAATAAAGAGAACGCTGTTATCATGTAAGCCTAATTGGTGTGTCGCATCATGCACCATTTGTGCATCAAGGTGGCAACCTTTACCTGTATTCACTTGGATCGCTGGCACACCAGTTTCACGGATACGATCCGCATCATTAGTGGTTTGCTGATCGCCTTCGATCACCGCACAAGGCACACGTTGCGCTAACTGTTTTAAGGTTTGTGTTAATAGCGTTGTTTTACCGGAGCCTGGGCTTGAGACTAAGTTTAATGCCAACACATTTTGTTGTTCAAAATGTTCACGGTTATGAACAGCAATACGGTTATTTTTATCCAGCACATCCATTTCAATTTTCAGCATACGCTTTTGGCTAATACCGGGAGCATGTGTTCCCGCTTCACCTTGGCCATAATGCATATTCTGATTTTCAATCACAGGGCTAAATTGCTCTTCGTGCTCATGTTCGTGATCGTGGTCATGATCGTGGCTGTGAGAATGATGATGTGAATGCTCATGGTTATGATCATGAGAATGATCGTGACTGTGAGCATGGTCATGATTGTGTGAATGATCATGCTCATGATGATCGTCATGTCCATGATGATGTTCATGGAAAACAGGCGCTTCGTTTAGCTGTGCATCGTTATGAAAATGGAGATGAACATCACCACTGTTATGGTAATAGTGGTGATGAACGATGATAGGCTGACCATGTGTTTCGTAGTTATGTTTATGCTTTTGTTCAGACTTATCAATATATTTATGAACAGTATTCGCTGGAGTAGCATTGTGTTCATGATGATGATCATGCCCATGATGGCCGTGATCATGATGATGACCGTGGTCGTGATGATCATGGTCATGAGAGTGATGATGGTGGTGCTCATGTGAATGAGGCTCTACGCCTTCAATTCTGACATTGCCTTCGCCACAACCGCAAGTGCTACACATATTCTGACTCCTGTACTATTCAATAAGAAGAATGTGACTCTGTGTCGCGTAAAATTTCTACACTATGATCTTAACTGACCACGGAAGAGAGAACGACGACTTAAATCAACTTCTGCTACGGATTGTGTCTGAACAGGAAGAGAAAGTGCCATTTTTACACTATTTTCCACCAACTCAACAGCATGTTCCCCTGAAAGGTGTCTATCAAGTGGCGACATTAATGAACACGCGAGATATTGCATATCACCAGCAAGCTCACCCACAACGAATTTAATCTGACCACAAGGTAATTCTAACCCAATGCGATCACCTACGTTTCGATGTGGCCATTCTTGTGAAGGCCCCGGGAAAACGACAAGCTCTAGCATCCAAGGAGTAAGGACAGCCCCAATCCACTGGTTTTCAAATAAGGTAAAGCCCCCTGCTTTTACAGGAATACCTTCTCGATAAAAAGGAAGCCCTTTCATCTCTTTTTCAGCAATTTCACTAAAACGCGCTTCAAGTTGCTCAACAGGTGGTTCATCGTATCCTACGATATCCCAGCTCATTTCACTCATGCTGTTACCTCTTTGGGTGTGACAGGAATGCCGTATTCACGCAAAATATTGACGACATGTTCCAACGCAATTTCCATTGATTTTTGACCAATGTCAGACAGTGACATGCTTGGCTCTAATGACGCAGGTTCAATGCCCACTAAAATAAGCTTGCGTGGAAATTCATCTGTCATACGCAATGCCATAAGCACATCAGATAAGCCTAATTGATGAGGCGAGATCTTCTGCGTAAAAAGTGCGGGAACATCATCATCATGTAACACAAAAATACTGCCAGGTTCATGATTACTTCTTACCGCATCGGCAACAATCAGGAGATCTCTTGCAGCGATATCTTGCAAAATTTCCATACCTGATGTGCCACCATCAATAACATCGACGTTCTCTGGTAAAGAGAAGCGCTCTTCGAGCGCTTCTACTATACGAACACCAATGCCTTCATCGCTTAGTAATAAATTACCAATACCTAAGACGAGAGTTCGCATTATAATACCTTCACCTTACTTAGTTCTTTACCTGTTAAATCAACCATATGCACAGCACACGCCATACATGGGTCAAAGGAGTGGATCGTTCTTACCACTTCTAATGGTTTTTTCGGATCAGCAACAGGTGTACCAACAAGTGATAACTCATAAGGACCCGGTTCATCATTAAAGTTACGAGGACCCGCATTCCATGTTGATGGAACAACCGCCTGATAGTTAGTGATTTTACCGTCTTTAAACACGATCCAGTGAGATAACATACCGCGAGAGGCTTCTTCAAAACCCACACCTCGGTACTCTTTACCTGGTTCAAACTCTGGTTTAATAAAGGCAGCTGTATCGCCACGACCAATATTATCAACCAGTGATTGCCACAAGAAGTTTAGAGAATCTTGTAACACACACGCATGAACAGTACGTCCAATAATGCGTCCCCAAGTTGACTCTAACTGCTCATTAACCAGCGTTTCACCCGTTAATTTAGTGTATATCTCATTGATTTCGTTATAGTGTTTAACAGTTCCTTCATGCTTACCTGCTAAACCACATACTAACCATGCTAACGTACCCACTTCGACAGGTTTGCCATAGAATGTAGGTGATTTAACCCATGAGTATTTTTCGTTCTCATCCCAACCTGTATATTTAGGACGAGTCAAACCTTCCCACGGTTTTAATGGTTCATCATCTTCATACCATGCGTGTTTACCACTTTCTTCGATACCGTCTTTCAGGTTTTCATCTTTCCAGTCTTTAATTGGACGATACGTTGAGAAATCAACGCCTTCCATATAACCACCAGACAATAAAAACTCAGTGTTATTACCGTTAATAGGTAATTCAGGTACAGATAAATAGTAGTTCGCACCTTTACCAATTTTTAGCCACTCTGGGTAATAAGCAGCAAAAATCGCAGTATCGACTTTATAAACTTGTTCAATAAAATCGCCAAGATTATCGATAAAGTGCTTCACATACATTAGACGTTCTAAGTTAAGAACACTTGGTGCATCAAGGTTAATTGGGTTAGCAACACCCCCTACTGCCAAGTTTTGAATGTGTGGTGTTTTACCACCAAGAACCGCAACGATACGGTTAGCATCACGCTGACATTCAAGTGCTTGCAGATAGTGAGCAACAGCAATCAGGTTAACTTCTGGTGGTAATTTCATGGCTGAATGACCCCAGTAGCCATTAGCGAAAATACCTAACTGACCGCTGTCAACCAGACCTTGAATTTTCTTCTGAACCTTTCTGAATTCTTCAGCAGAGTTCAATTGCCACTGAGAAACGCCTTTTAGCATCGCTGACGCTTTTTCAGGATCGGCTTGTAATGCTGAAGTAATATCAACCCAGTCCATCGCAGAAAGCTGATAGAAGTGGACGATATGGTCATGAAGAATATGCGAAGCCAAAATAATGTTACGGATATACTGCGCATTGACAGGAATATCCATACCTAAGGCATCTTCAACAGCACGTACTGAGGCAATGGCGTGAACTGTCGTACAAACCCCACAAATACGTTGCACGATAATCCATGCATCACGAGGATCGCTTCCTTTTAGGATCTCCTCCATTCCGCGCCACATGGTACCGGAAGACCAAGCCTTAACAACTTTTCCGTTATCAATTTCACAATCGACGCGTAAATGCCCTTCAATACGGGTAATAGGATCAATAGTAATGCGTTGGCTCATGATTTAACCTCAGCCTTTTTTAATTGTATATTTGAGTCTGTTTGTGCAGGTAAGACCGGCAGTAAACGGATAATAAGAATGTAAGCTGTTACTTCAAATGCAACGAAACCAATAGAAATCAGCAATTCACTTGCTGTTGGGAAATAGTGGTAACCATTGCCTGGATTGTAAGCAACTAAAGAGTAGTTCATACGCCACATTGCTGCGCCAATTAAGATAAATACAGCGCAGACAAACAACATTTTTGGACTACGGCGGTTATTATTTAAATGCATCAAAATAAGAGGAAGTAACAATAATGCACTTTCAGCAATGAATAACCACGAGAACATATCCCCATTTCCGATATAACTCAGTTTACCGTTCCAAATAATTTCGCCCCAGCGACATACCAAGAAAGCAATCAGTAACACTTCAATCACTTTGGTTAACTTGGTAAATAGCGGTGTTTCATCATCGTTCATGGTGCGGCTTGCTTTTAACAGCGAACCTTCAAAAATAACGATAGTGAAACCAAGGAGAAAGGCTGTTAACAGAGAAAATAGCGGTAACATCTCATAAGATTGCCACAGTGGATGTACTTTCCAACCCGCTGAAATCATTAATGATCCCATTGAAGATTGGTGCATGGTTGGCAGTAAAGCACCAAGACCAATAATAAAGAACATCGCTTTATTAAGACGTTTCAACGACACTTTCCAACCTAAACGTTCTAATAACGCAGGTAAGAATTCTAATGCCATCACCATAATATAGATGGTCATACAGGTCGCTGTTTCAAACAACACTGAGTTAACGTTGAAGTATTGCGGCATAAAGAAGTGAGGCATGTTCCAATAACGACCGATATCAATGGCGATAGATAAACCACCTAATGAATAGCCGAACAAGCTCGCTAACAATGCAGGTCGCACTAATGGGTGAAATTCCCCTTTATTAAAGACATAAACAGCCCATGCAAGTGCCCAACCACCACATGCAAAGCCTGTCCCTATCAATAAGTCAAAGGCAATCCAAATACCCCAAGGATATCCCCCATTCAGATCAGAGACATCGCCCAGACCCAATACCAAACGCTTACCAATAAGAATAAAACCGAGCACAGCAAGCGGTAAAAATACTCTTACTGCTAGAGTAAATAACTTACCGCCAAGTGGACGAGGATCATGACTCGACATCGTTATCCTCCTTGTGGTGTTCCTGCTCTTGTTTTTTACTATTACGGTTAACCAAATAGGTGATCCCTGCGAGGGCTGCTATTGGTAATACCATGCCTTTGTAAAGCGTATGTTGAATATGTTCAGAACGCGCACCCGTTGATAATGGTGCCACTTCTGGCATTCCTAAATTTTCGAAAGGAACAGCAGAAAGTACCATGACTTGCGTACCACCACCTTCAAACTCACCATAGATATGATCTTGATATTCAGGAATTTTATGTAAATAAGTATCGCCACCACTAATGGTTTGACGTGGGTAATGATACTCTTCACCCGCTTTTTTCGCTAAACGACGTTTTGCTTCTTCCAACAACTCTTCACGTGTACCGAAAATAACCGCACCAGTAGGACAAACTTCAACACAGCCTGGTAATAAGCCTTTATCTAAGCGCTCAACCCCTTTTTGGTTACAAAGCTCACATTTATAGAGCTTACCAAATGGATCATCATAATCGTATTTTGGAATGTTATAAGGGCATCCCACCATACAATAACGACAACCTGTACAGATATCCGCGTGATAATGGACAATACCGGTTTTTGGATCTTTGGTTAACGCAGAAACAGGACAAACAGAAACGCAGTTTGCATCAACACAATGCATACATTGTTTCTTAATAAAGGCATAACCGTTTTCCAGTTGATCTTTATTTTCACCAGTACCATCACGCCAAATTTGAATAATGTTATTTGTGTAAGGACTTAATTTGTCATTGTTTGACCAAATCGGATCACCATTAGCGTAAGTATCACCACGCTCCATTGGCTCCGGGTGATTAATTTCCTGACATTTTGTGACACATGCTTGACAGCCTACACACAGTGTAGAGTCGTAGAGCATACCGAGAGACCCAGGAATTGGGGGACGGTTCTGCGCCGCAGCATGACTCGCAGTGGGTGCCATTCCCGCAAGGAGAACCCCACCTGATGCCAGCTTAAAGAAATGACGCCTATTCACCGTTTATCCTCCTGTGAGGCTCCTGTGGCATTCTTGTCACGGCCTAATTGACGCACAGCCATCACACTAACACCTGCAACTGCCCCCACGACAGCACCCAGTAAGCCAGCAGCACCATAAGAAACACCACCACCTTCTTTTGCATTAACATCAGGTACTTGTGCTTTTGGTGTTGGCTGATAAACGTTCGCTAATTGGAAAATACCTTTAGTAAAGCCGATACCTTCTTCGTTACAGCCATAGCAGGGGTGACCGATACCGACAGGCCAGATCCCACCACCGACATCGCAGAATTCTAATGTTGGGCAGTTACCATAAGTTTCAGGGCCTTTACAGCCTAAATGGTATAAACACCAGCCTTGACGATGACCTTCATCACCAAATTCTTTAGCAAAACGACCCGCATCAAAATGAGGGCGACGTTCACAGTTTTCGTGAATTAAACGCTCATAAGCAAAAAGCGGTCTGTTTTTGCTATCTAACTTAGGCAATTTGTTGAAAGTAATAATATGTGCAACAGTTGCTAAGAAGTTATGTGGGTTTGGTGGACACCCTGGAATATTGATAACAGTTTTACCCGGTAAAATAGCTTCCAGTGATTTAGCGCCTGTTGGGTTACCCCCAGTAGCAGGTACACCACCCCATGCAGAACATGAACCAATAGCAATAATCGCAGCAGCCCCTTCAGCGGCTTCTTTGATATGCTCAAGAATTGGTTTTCCTGCAACCATACAGTAAACACCGCCATCTTTGTCTGGGATTGAACCGTCGACAACGAGGACGTACTTACCTTTGTATTTCTCCATCGCATTGTGTTTATTTTCTTCAGCCTGTTCACCAAAGGCCGAAGAAAGCACTTCGTGATATTCGAGTGCGATAACATCAAGAACGAGGTTTTCCAGAGTCGGGTGAGTTGCACGTAATAAAGACTCCGTACACCCTGTACACTCCTGAGCGCCAATCCAAATAACGGGTGGACGTTCAGATGATGCCATTGCATCTGACATTTCTGCGGCAGCTTTGCCGCTTAATCCCATGGTAGCTGACAACGCAGCACACAATTTCATAAAATCGCGTCGGTTAATACCATGATGGGAAAAAACATTATTCCCCAAGGCCATATATCTCTCCTGATATGATGATTTTTAATTGGAATAATTTTAAAACACCGCCTTTTTAACACTACGACACAATAATGACTTGATCATTATCAAGCGATAATTCATTAAAAAATAAATTACGCTTTTATGTGAGTAAAAACGTTTCAGCAATATAAGGTTTAATGTCTATTTTTTATATATTTCGTCATTTTAAATTTATTTAAGCTCTATTTAATAATGATAATTTAAATAGAAATAATTCTCATTATCTCAACAAACAAGATAAAGATATTTTTAAAATCTATATTAATCAATTAGATACAAAAAAGACAAAAAACATTCAAATTATAAGACAATATATTTAAAATAATACAAAATTAATAATCCATTATTCCTATATTCCAATAAAAATTATTAAAAATAAGTTTCAATATATTATTTAATTATAATGATGACTCTTGTTTTCATAATATCAACCTTTATATTACATCATAAGTAATGTTAAAAATTGCATTTCATAAACAAGAAATGATTACATTAATATATTTAATTTCAGCTTATTTTCATTACCTATTTAGCTAATCTTCTTTCGTTATTAATTTTTAATCACCATAATTACTGTTTATTTAATAGACAAAAGTTAACCTGTTTTTCTTATCGTTTTTCATATAGTTATAAGTATATTCATTTTTGGAATAAGAAATTCCTCTAGTATAAAATCGTTATAAAATTAAGTACATATCGATATAAACATCATCAAAAAGATAAGATCATTAATAATTACTAATTAGTACACATTTGCAATAGTTTCGTTAAGTTATTTTATAATATATCGAATTTATAACGAAATTAACGTAAATAAAATCTCATGTTAAATCACTGTTATTTTTGTGGATAAAAAAAATACAATTTATCGATAAATAATCCCTAAATAGAGCTGATTTCTTTTTTTTGTGAGAATAGATAAAAGAAGTGGTCATAAATCTAAAAAATTAAAATATGCTTTGTTAACTGTTTGTAGTATTCAGTATGACAAGTACTTGTGAAGATCAGCAGGTAATGAGGTGTATGCCCTCTAAAGTGATGAGAAAGACAGGACAGGTAAAATAATGATAAAAGCAAAATCCCAGTTGATAAAAATAAAAAGCCATAACACCGAAATGTTATGGCTTCTAAATTTATTAAAATAATAAAATGCTATGTGTAGTTCTCTGCCTTTCACGTTTTATTTTACTCACTGCGTATCAAAGATAAGTAGTGGTTTGAATAAGTAAATAAAATCTACTTACCAGAAATTGGAATGACTGAAAACAACGGTCTACCTGGTGCAATAAAAAAATAAGTACCCAAATACGGATAACTTAGATAATAAATAAATTAGGCGTTATAACACATTACAAAATATTTCAATTTGTAACGTGAGTGCATTATATCCAATAAGATTTTTTGCGCAAGTTTTTTTACACTTAAATCAAATTTACATAAAGACATTATAAATCATAAGGTTATAGATAAATTTAACTTTAAAATGTCGAACTAAACAAATCTAAAAATGAAAAAAAATGAAGAGTTAATGAATATTAATGTTATAGGAGTTCAAATAATGATATCTACTTAGCATTAATTGATTCAGCCCGCCATTACTCAATAAATTTAATTAATCGTTTACTCATAAACTTAATCTACTTATTATTAATCTTATTTAACACTAAAGTTAAATTTTATTCTAACTCAATTTTATTAATAATATCGATAACCATTAAAAACGGTAAAAATATAAACTCTATTTCTTCTATACAATAAAAAAGCACTTTATTCATCATTTCACAACGACAAATAAAGTGCTTTTAAAATAGAGTAATAATACTTAAATAAATAGCTTATTTGCTAAAATTTAACCACCCGTAGAGACGGTTTCCATTCCCACTAGTCCAACTTTGAGATAACCCGCTTTTCTTAGCGAATCCATTGCCGACATTAACGTTTCATAATCAACCGTTTTATCAGCTTGGAAAAAGATTGTTGTCTCTTTGTTTGCTTGTGTCATGGTATCTAACACATTCGCCATCGTTTCATGTGTGACCATCTCTTCACCAATGAAAATTTGTTTATCCGACTTAATCGTTAAATAAACAGGCTTTTCAGGACGAGGTTGTGGTTTAGCACTTGAAGCGGGTAAATTTACTTTTATATCAACAGTAGCTAAAGGTGCCGCCACCATAAAGATAATGAGTAGAACCAACATGACATCAATAAAAGGCGTCACATTGATATCATGCAATTCATTATCATCACCTGAATCATCACCAAGACGCATTGCCATAATTCATTACCTTGCTTTGCTGTTTTCGATATCTAAATCACGGCTGACTAATGTCACCACACCTGTTGCGATATCACCAATTTCACCACGATAACCTGCGATCATACGAGCAAAAATGTTATAGATAATAACCGCTGGAATTGCCGCAATCAGACCAATCGCGGTTGCTAATAGCGCTTCTGCAATACCTGGTGCAACAACAGCAAGATTTGTCGTTTGAGAATGTGCAATACCGATGAAGCTATTCATGATCCCCCAAACCGTACCGAAAAGGCCGATAAAGGGAGAAATTGCACCGATTGTGGCTAAGTAACCATTACCGCGACCTAATTCACGAATAATTGCTGCAACGCGACGTTCCATACGCATTTCAACACGCTCTTTAATGCCTGATGCCACTTTACTTTCTTGAGAGTAAGTACGCTCTAATTCTGCATCATTAAAGAGATCAGCGGTTGCGCTCTTATTACCAAATTTTTTGCTAATCGCTAACGCATCGTTAAGTGATTTAGCTTCAACTAACTGAGCCGTCTCATTTCTTAAGCGACGACGCAGTGAGATCAAGTAACTTCCTTTCGCGAAAAATAGTGCCCAAGTAACAATAGAGGCTAACAATAAGCCAATCATGACACTTTTAACGACTAAGTCTGCATTACGGTACATGCCCATTACAGATAAATCTTCAGCGAATCCACCACCAGCAACCATTTCAGGTTGTACTTCTGATGGTGTATTTTCTGTCGCTGAAGGTACATTTTCTGAATTCTCAGCCGTTGTTACAGGTGTATTTTCACCTTCAGGCTTAGTGGTTTCAGTACCTACTGCTTTCACTTCATTACCCGTTGTAGAAGTCGTTGAAGCAGTAGCAGTTGTTGGTGTAGCTGTTCCCGGTGTAGAAGCTGTTGAAGAAACGGCAGCAGTAGTTGGCTGTTCAGTTGGTGTGGCAGGAATCGTATCCGCAAAAGCAGAGCCTGTCAGACCGATTGCCAATAGAATAGAAGCTGTCAAATTACGCATCAGTTGGCCTTTTACTCTCTTTTTTATCTATTTATTTATTCAGTAATGAAGCTTTTTCTTCACTACTTACCCAAAATCGTTCGCTTACAATCATCCTGTTTGCCATCAGGAAAGAGAAAACGCTCAAATGATATCAAACATGAAGCATTTTGATAGTAATTATCATTACTATTTGGCTATTTTTTTTTCATTTGTCGATTTTTAAGACAAATTATCGTTCTTTCACGTAACGTGAAATTTTATCAACTACTCTGCAAGCCTTTTGTACTTATCCAAAAAATGAATTAACTTGAGGTAAACACACCATCAATTAAAAGAAGGTATTAAGGATGACGCTAAAAAAACAAGAAACCTCACTCCTCCTTTCTGGTCGAGCTAAAAAATATTCCCAAGGCGCAGTAAACCCAATTATACAACGAACATCATCCGTTATTTTTGATTCCGTTGCACAAAAACGTGAAGCAACGAAAAAACGAGCGGAAGGTACGCTTTTTTATGGCCGTCGAGGTACAACCACACATTTTGCCTTACAAGAAGCTTTAACGGAATTAGAGCAAGGTGCAGGCTGCGCATTATTTCCTTCAGGTGCAGCTGCGATTACGCAATCTATACTCGCATTTATTGAGCAAGGTGCTCATATTCTTGTTACAGGCTCTGCCTACGATCCAACTCAAAATTTTTGTGATCAGATCTTACGTAAATTCTCAGTGACAACGACTTATTTTGATCCTTTAATCGGCAAAGAGATCAGCCAATTGCTACTTCCTGAAACAAAAATCGTTTTTCTTGAATCTCCAGGATCAATCACGATGGAAATTCAAGATCTACAAGGAATAGTCAATTCAGTGCGCCAATATAACCCTGAAATCATTATTATGATTGATAACACTTGGGCGGCGGGATTACTGCTTAAACCACTAACATTGGGTGCTGACATTTCAATCCAATCTGCCACAAAATATATTAATGGTCACTCTGATGGCATGTTAGGTTTTGCTGTGGCTAATGAACGTTGCTGGGCGCAGTTACGTGAAAATACCTATTTATTAGGTCAATGTGTTGATCCTGATACTGCTTATATGACAACAAGAGGATTAAGAACATTACCTGTCAGGATGAAACAACACGAACAAAGTGCATTAGAAGTCGCTCGCTGGTTAAAACAACATCCTTTAGTTGATAATGTTTATCACCCTGCTTTAGTCTCTTGCCCAGGACATGAATATTTCCAACGTGATTTCTCTGGTAGCAATGGGTTGTTCTCTTTTAGTTTAAGGAAAATCCTAACCACTGAAGAATTTGCACTTTTCTTGGATAACTTCTCATTATTTAAGATGGCGTTTTCATGGGGAGGATTTGAATCTTTAATTTTGGGTTATCAACCTAATGATATTAAAGCGATGCGCCAATATGAAACTCAGCCAACATTTACGGGAACACTATTTCGCATTCATATTGGATTAGAAAATGTAGATGACCTTATTGAAGATCTAGAACAAGCCTTTTTACGTATTTCTTAATAAAGAATGAATTTTTTATTAAAAAAAATCTATCCCTGTGGTTCCACAGGGATTAAATCAAACTGTTCTCTTTATTTTGCGTTAGAATAGCGAACATAAAGTCCTTTTTTAATGCGAGTTCGCTAATGGGTACATTAAAAGAGATCATTCACGCGCTAATGCAACACGATTATATGGTGTTAGCTAATCCAAATGTGCTGTGGGTTATCTATATTGTTCTTTTTGTTATTATTATGCTGGAAAACGGGGTATTACCCGCCGCATTTTTACCAGGAGATACACTGCTTATTCTTTGCGGTGCCTTAATTGCAAAAGGTGTTTTACACTTTTTCCCGACTATCATTATATTAGGCGCTGCCGCGAGTATTGGGAGTTGGCTCGGATTTTTACAGGGCCGCTGGCTAAGTGATACAAAAATAGTTAAACGTTGGATGGCTCAATTACCAGAGCAATATCATCATAAGGCAAATGATCTCTTCCATCGCCAAGGGTTATACGCGCTATTACTGGGTCGTTTTATTGGGTTCGTGCGTACATTATTACCGACGCTGGCTGGCTTATCAGAATTACAACAACGTCGCTTTCAAATATTTAACTGGTTAAGTGGTTTCTTATGGGTGGGGATTATTGTTTCTTTAGGCTATGTACTAAATCTTATTCCTTTTATTCAAAAGCATGAAACCTTAGTCATGAATATTTTGATGACATTACCTGTATTACTCTTAAGTGCAGGTTTAATTGGTTCGATTGTGATGTATATTCGCCATCGTAAAAATAGTACCAGTAATAAGTAATTAAAAAAACGCCATTATGTTAATCATCATAATGGCGTTTTTAATCATCTAATACCTCAAAAGTTCAGTTGTTCATTGTCTTATCTCCTATCTTTTTAATATCTCAGTAAAAATTCATTGATATTTATCACCGTCATCTTTTTGCCTTAATCTGTATGTCGTTAAAGCTTAATGGCTTTTGACGCAATAAACGTTGGAATATAACTATCAACGAGAAAACGAGCATGAGGGGCAAAATCTTCAACAAAATCTTGTAATAAGAAACCCGCTTTTAGCTGCCCACCAATAAGGTCAGTTAAAGAATGACCAAATACAAGTCCATCACCTTTTGCGACTTTTTCTTGCAGGATCTCCGAAGGTAGTGAACCTTGATCGCTATATGGTAATCGGTAAGTCGGTCTTATTAATCCCTGTGAGCGCAATTGCGGATCTCTATCATCAATAAAAACAACGGGATTATAAAAACTCGCCATCAAGACACCGCCTTTTTTCAAAACACGGTAGCACTCTTGCCAAACGGGATTAACATCCGCTACATATAAGTTTGAAATAGGATGAAAAATAATATCAAAACTTTCATCAGCAAATGCGGTTAAATCCGCCATATCACCTTGTACTGTGACCAAATCTAACTGATGCTTTTGTGCCAATTGATGGTCTTTGCTTAATTGACCTTCTGATAAATCAAATACCGTCACAATGCCACCAGCAGCAGCTAAAATAGGCGCTTGTTGCCCACCGGCAGAAGCTAAACAGAGTATTTTTTTACCTTTAATATCTGCTAACCACTCTTTTTTAACCGGATGAGGTGTTAAATGGACTTTCCAGTTTCCTTGTTTTGCCGCGATAATTTCTTCATCACTTACAGGTTTAGACCACTGATTTTCCATTGCGGCTTGTTTATCCCAATGTTCTTGGTTTAATGTTAAATAATGATTTTCCATATTACTCCTTATAAATTAGCTACAATTTGAATTGTTGTAGTCATTAAGAAAGATAATTCATCTCTTATTTCTACAACCTTACAGTTATAGTTATGTCATGCTATTTCGTCTAGACACAGTGAAAAACTTTTTCCTGATTAATTGTCATATTGCAGAACATCAAATTAAGGTGGATACAAAATGCAAAACTTTACTTATTACTCCCCCACTCGCCTTCATTTTGGTCAAGGGCAAATAGAAAAACTACGTTCTGAAATCGGAAAAAATGAAAGAATTTTGCTGACTTATGGTGGTGGCAGTATTAAACGCAACGGCGTTCTAGATCAAATCTATACGGCACTCCCTGGTTATCAAATTCATGAATTTAGTGGTATTGAACCCAATCCTTCTTATGAAACATTAATGAAAGCCGTTTCTTATGCCAGATATCATGGTATTACGCATTTATTAGCAGTAGGGGGCGGGTCAGTTATTGATGGCACAAAATTTATTGCAGCCGCGATACCTTATAAAGGTGAACCTTGGGAAATCGTTACCAGTCGCGGTAAAGTCATCGAAAATGCAATACCTTTAAGCTGTGTATTAACACTTCCAGCAACGGGAACAGAAACCAACAGTTTTTCTGTTATCAGCAGAAAACAGACCATGGATAAACAAAGCTTTGCTAGCCCTCATGTTTACCCTCATTGCGCTATTTTAGATCCAACAACCACTTATTCTCTGCCACCAAGACAAACCGCAAACGGTGTTGTTGACGCTTTTATTCATATATTAGAGCAATATCTCACTTATCCGGTGAATGCTCGTGTACAAGATGAGTATGCAGAAGGTCTTTTACGGATTTTAATTGATCAAGGACCAAAAGCGCTGACATCACCTACAGACTATGATATCCGTGCTAATATAATGTGGACAGCATCACAAGCCCTTAATGGTATCCTTGGTGTTGGTGTTCCTCAAGATTGGGCTACACATGCATTAGGCCACGAACTCACGGCATTACACGGGCTTGATCATGCACAAACTCTCGCCATCGTTTTACCTGCCCTATTAAATGAAAAACGGCAGGCTAAATATGAGAAGTTAATCCAATATGCACAAAAAGTTTGGGGTATAAACCAAGGTTCTGACGCTTTTAAAATTGAAACTGCGATTAATGAAACTCGAAAATTCTTTGAATTAATGGGACTTAGAACTCGACTAACTGATTTCAAAATCACTGAAGAAGATATTCCAGCTTTAGTGCGAAAATTGGAAGAGCACGGACAAACCGCACTAGGCGAGCATCAAGATATCACATTAGAAGTCAGTCAACGTATTTATACAGCGGCACTCTAAGTACTTTAATGCGACTTTGGAGACAGAAATGGATAAACCTAAACTGATCAAGCTATCTGATGGAAATACCATTCCACAACTTGGTCTTGGTGTTTGGAAAGCAGATAATCATCAAGTTGTTAACGCTATTCATCACGCACTTGATACAGGCTATCGCCTTTTTGATACGGCAGCGATTTATCATAATGAAGAAGGTGTGGGTAAAGCGTTAAAACAGGTCACTGTTCCTCGTGAGGAGCTTTTTATCACAACAAAATTATGGAACAACGATCAAACGCATGCTCGTGGTGCTGTCTTAGAAAGTCTCCAGCGTTTGCAACTTGATTATATTGATCTCTATTTAATGCATTGGCCTGCCCCCTCACGCGAGCTTTATGTTGAAGCGTGGAAACAGATGATTATTTTGCAAAAAGAAGGGTTAGTAAAAAGTATTGGTGTTTGTAATTTTAAAGAAGAACATCTTGAACGTATCATTACTGAAACAGGTGTAACCCCAGTTATTAATCAGATTGAAATTCACCCTTTAATGCAACAAGCGCCATTAAGAGCATGGAACACAACGCATAATATTGTGACCGAATCTTGGAGCCCTTTAGCACAAGGTGGTGAAGGTGTTTTCAACCAGCCCATTATTCAAAAACTTGCCGAAAAATATCATAAAACCCCAGCACAAATTGTTTTACGTTGGCACCTAGATAGTGGACTTGTGGTGATCCCTAAATCTGTTACGCCTTCTCGCATAGAAGAAAACTTCCATATTTTTGATTTTAAATTGGAGAAAGAGGAAGTTGCAGAAATGGCAGCACTTGATCAGAAAAAACGTTTAGGTCCTGATCCTGATATTTTTGTTGATATCTAATTTTTGATGTTGAATAAAAAGCCAATAGTATTTATTCCTATTGGCTTTTTTATACCTAAAATTCCCTTTCAATTTTTATTTCTAAACTTATTTTATTTTTTTGATCATTTATTTTTATATATTGAATAATTAATTAATTCAAGTTCACTTTCTGATATCTAAAACATCTATAAATACGAGAATCTCATCATTATTTGTTACGGTGAGTTTAAAAATGACAAAATTTAAAAGTGGACTAACGCCTCAACTCTCTTCTATTACAAAGAAAGTTGCTTGGTTTAATATTTTTATTCAACTGGCATTTCCTATCTCAGCAACCCTTCCAGCCAATGTGTTTGCTGACGGAAATAACCAAGAAAAACAGGCTATTAATTTATTAAAAAAACAGAAAACTTATCAGGTTAATGCGGGCGATACACCGGAATCTATCGCTAAGCAATTTAATATAAAATTATTTAAGCTTATAGAAGCTAATCCTGATTATGTCTCTTTAGTGGGTAAATTAAAAATAAAGGTGGGCATAACACTTAATATCCCCGATGAGCCTTTATTAACAAAAAAATGGCTAAATAATAATCAAGATATTCCGATCCCTTCAACTAACGGGCAAGAACTAGCCCAAATTATTGTCGATAATTCATCTTTATTAAATAGAGATACTGATGCGACACAATTCGCAATAAGCAAAATATCAAATAAAGCCAATCAACAAATAGAACAATGGCTTAATCAATTTGGCCATGCTCGTGTGTCACTTTCTACTGATAAAAATTTCACATTAGAAAATAGCTCAGCCGATCTCTTGATCCCATTGTACGATCAAGAAAAAAACTTAGTTTTCTCTCAAACCAGTTATCATCGTAAAGACTCTCGTAGCCAATTAAACCAAGGGATTGGCTACCGATATTTTACTGATAAATTTATGGTGGGTCTGAATGCTTTTTATGACTACGATTTAAGTCGTTATCACAGCCGTTTTGGTGTGGGAGGTGAAGTATGGCGAGACTATTTTAAATTAAGTGTAAATCACTATCACCGTCTATCTAATTGGCGTACCTCTGACGACGTTATAGATTATAACGAGCGTCCTGCTAATGGGTGGGATATTCGTACAGAAAGCTATCTGCCCGCTTACCCACAATTAGGCGCAAAACTTATTTTTGAACAATATTACGGTAAAGAAGTCGGCTTATTTGGCAAAGATAATCGCCAAGAAAATCCTCACGCTTATACTGCGGGATTAACTTATACACCAGTACCTTTAATTACCTTTGGCGCTGAACGTCGTTTTGGTTTAAATGACAACAGTGATAATAAATTTGATGTGAATATCCAATATCGACTTGGAGAATCACTCTCTTCACAACTTAACCCCGATAATGTTCGAGCAACTCGTTTAATGTCAGGAAATCGCTATGATTTTGTTGATAGAAATAATGACATTGTTTTGGAATATAAAAAGAAAAATTTAGTCTTCCTTTCTATAAATCCAACCCTTAACGGTTATGCGAAAGAAGAAAAAGATTTAGGTGTGCAAGTTCGTTCAAAATATCCTGTTAAACAGATTGAGTGGTCAGCAAGTCGCTTAATCGCTAATGGAGGTAAAATTAATCATAATAATAATCTTAACTATTCTATAATTCTTCCTCGTCATATTTCAGGTTCAACTGAAAAAAACAGCTACACAATAAGTGCTGTTGCTATTGATGAACAAGGTAATCGTTCTGATCCCGTACAAAGTCAAATTACGGTTGATCAATCCGCGGTTAATACACAAAATAGCCAATTTACACCTAAAGTGACACAACTGTCTGCTGACAACCATTCTTCACAAAATCTGACTTTATCAATCCTCGATAATGATAAACTTCCCGTTGATATCAATATCAAAGAACTCTCACTACAAGTTCAATCTAATAATCCTATCAGTAATAGCAAAGTTTCCAATTTCAGCCGAATAGATGCAGGGAAATATCAAGTCACAATCACCGCAGGAAGTACACCTGAAATGGTGACATTAACACCCAAATTTAGAGATAACACCTTTAATCAGGCACAAGTGGCTTTTGTTGCTGATATACATTCCGCCATTATTGCTAAAGGTGGATTAACCGTAATTAAAAACGGCGAACCTGCTGATGGTAAAAGCCAAAATAAAATCCAAGTTATCGTAACTGATATTAATGCCAATAAAATTCCTAACTATCCCGTCTCTTTTACTGCAGATAATGGAGCAACGATTATTGGGCAAGCAAATACAGATGCTGAAGGTAAAATCATTGTTCCCATTACCAATACACGTAGTGGTAAAAGCATAATTGATGTTAGTGTTAAAAATATCCCCTATTCAACTAATGTTGATTTTATTGCTGATAAAAGTTCGGCCCAAATAAATGCTTTCACAATTAATCCAAATAATTCATTTGCCAATGGCAAAGATGAAAAGCATATTGCTTTCAATATTATTGATAAAAATAACAACCCTGTTCCTGGTATCGAAATTGAATTATCTGCTGATAATCAAGCTCAACTTAAAAAAACTGAGTTGCTGACGGATATTCAAGGTAATGCATCAACAACGATGACCAGCCAAATAGCAGGCGTAACCACGGTAACTGCATGGGTTAATCAAAAAGACAGGAAAGAGACAACGCATTTTATTGCCGATCTATCCAACGGTAAAATTATTTCATTAACGCCATCGGCAAAACCTTATATTGCTGATGGTAAAACAGCAGTAACCTTTACTGCTGTCGTTGAAGATAACAACCACAACATCTTGCCAGATGCAAAAGTCATTTGGACAACTGATCGTGATCAACAGATTGTTTCTATTAATGAAATTTCAACCACTAATAACCAAGGGGTTGCTCAAACGACAGTGACCAGTACTCAAGCCTTTGATGTTATTGTTACTGCCCGCCTCAGTAATGGGTCACATAATGAATCACCTATTACTTTTATTGCCGATGACAAAAAAGGGTTAATTACCTTAACCAGCAATAAAACTCAAATTACTGCAGATAATAAAGAACAGGCCGTATTAAGCGCGGTTGTAAAAGATAAGTTCGGCAATAAATTACCTAATGTTACCGTCAATTGGGATATTAACGGCGGAACAGCAAATCAAAAAGAGACAAAAACCAACCAACAAGGTGAAACGGCTATTTTGATTAATACCGTTCGAGCAGGAACCATTACCGCCACTGCTTTACTCGAAAATGGAAATAAAGACCAGACGACAATAATAGCCGTTTCTGATCCGAACAGTGCAACAATTTCTTTATTGGCTAATAATAAAACAGAAGCTATTGCTAATGATAATGATACCATTATAGTTACAGCTCATGTCGTTGATGCTAATAATAATCCGTTAATCCAACAATCTGTTTTCTGGAATGCATCACCCAATCATCCTAATAAAGAGATAGTAAAAACAGATATTCATGGTAATGCACAAGTCGAAATAAAAGGAAAAATAGCACAGGCAATAAAATTAACTGGCCGTCTAGATAATAATCAAAATGCATCAATTGATCTTTTATTTAAACCTGGGGACGTAGAGAAAGCCCATAGCCACTTTAAATTAGATCCACAAACCATCGTAGCTAATGGTAAAAATGTCTCTATTGGTACTATCGAATTAAAAGACCAATTTGATAACCCAGTTCCTAAACAAGAAAAATATATCAGCCTTAGTGGCAATAATCCCACTATTACATTCAGTAATGTTATTGATAAAAACAACGGAATTTATCAGTTTGAAATTAAAGGGAAAAAAGAAGGTATTAGTGAGATAACAGCAAAATATGGTGTAACAAATCCATTTTCCCTAACACAGCCTCTTGGTTTTGTTGCCGACACGCAAAATGCCATGATCCAATCTGTAAACGTCATTGCGCCTTATACTGTCACTGCAAATGGGAAAGATAGTGTCGTTATTAAAGCCCATATTGTAGATAAGCAAGGCAACCCAAGCATGGAAGGCATTACGGTAGGTTGGCAAACCTCATTAGGTCAACTTTCACCATTACCAATTAGTAAAACAGATAAGAATGGGGTTGCAGAGATTGCGCTGATAAGTACACAAGCAGGCACAGCAAAAGTCACTGCAATGCTAGATGCTCAAGAGTTTCTTGAAGCTGATCATGACATCATATTTACAACTGATGTCATCTCTGCAACTCGCTCTACACTTGCTCTTTCACCATCCATCATTACAGCGGGTGATGGAACTCACTCTTATGATCAATCAGATATTACGGTCATTGCAAAAGATAATCAGGGGAACTTACTCACTGGATTAAAAGATGATATTAAACTTCAATACTCCACTAATCTTAAAGAGAGTAAATTTACCGAGAGTAGCACAGGTGTTTATAAAGCCACAATCAGCGCCCAAAAAACAGGTACAACAGAAATTCATGCCACTATTAACAGTATAACCTTAGCTCAATCGGTTTCACTAACCGTTGTTGCTGATAATCTCAGTGCTAAAGTACGCGATATTATTATCAGTGATATGGCACCTAAAGCCGGAGACACTATCACTTATACTGCTTATTTAATTGATAAATATGATAATCCTGTTAGTAATGATACGCCTGTCACTTGGACATCCGACAATGTCAGTGTTTTAACCTCAGCACTGACGTTTACAGATGATAAAGGTGTAGCGAAAACAAAATTAACACGCGGCCCAGCTGGATTAGCAAAAGTTAATGTCCACTTAAAATCAGGGGATTACCCTGCAAAAGATGTCAACTTTATCGCTAATGACGTTGATGAAAACCTTTCAGAAATCAACTTAATACCAGCCACAATCATCGCCAATGGCACAGATAAAGCATTACTCACTTTAACGATTAAAGATAAAGGCGGCAATATTCTACCGGATCAGCAAGTTGAAGGTATCCCTAATAACTCAATTGTTCAGTTTAGCCAAGCCCAACAAGTCTCTTCAGGTCATTATGAAATTGAAGTAACGGGCACTAAAGCAGGTACAGTACCATTAGGTGTTAGAGTTAATGGTGTTGATTTCAAAAAACAAAAAATCTTACAACTACGTGCAGATGCAAAAACCAGGAAAATAAAATCTGTCGATGTCGATAGAACAAGCATAATCGCCGGAGATAATGGTGTTAATTATCAAGCAACCATTGTGGATGCCAATGACAATATATTGTCTAACGTTATTGTAGTATGGGAGTTACAAGGTGTAGCTGATAAATATAACCATATTACCTATACAGATACCCATGGTATCGCAAGAACAAAAGTCACCAGTACTGTTGCCGGTATATTGAAAATGGACGTGGCTCTTGATTCAAATAATTATAAGCCAATTCAAGATGTAACCGTAAATCCAGCTGATATTGATGCCAATCAATCAACCTTTAATAGTAACCGTCAATCAATTGGGGGAAATGATAAAGATAGCGCCCTACTCACTGTAAATTTAATGGATAAATATGGCAATGCCATTGACGGTAAAAAAGTTTCAATAAAAACAACCAGTGGTAAACCTAATTTTAGTGATAACCCACTCAATTCATTAGGAAAGGGGAAATATCAAACTAATCTTACTTCAAATGTTAAAACAGATATTATTTTAACGGCTGAAGCGGAAGGATTAGCCATTGCGAAACCATTAACCATAAAAGTCACTATTCCGAAACCTGATATTATTTTTGACAAACAAATCCAACAAGAAACCTACGCTTCAGCACCGATCAGCGCACTAGGTTATACCGGATTGCCTAATAATATTAATATGATGTGGTCTAGTTCCGATCCGACTATTGCCTCTATCGATACAACTAGCGGTCGTATTTCGATGAAAAAAGCGGGTACTACAGTTATCACATTACAAACATCAGGTAATGATCAATATCAACCAGCGCAAAGTAGTTATCCTTTAGTCATTGAAAAAGCGAAACCTATTTTACAATTAGCGTCATCGGGTACGATTAAATCGGTATGGAATGATGGAGTAGTGCATAACGTTAACGCCACTTTTGGCAATACAGACGTAAAAAATATTCCTTTGTATTATCTCAGTGATGATCAACGTGTAGCCACTGTTGATACACAAGGCACTATTACAGAAGTAAAACCAGGCAAAACGAAAATACACATCAAAAGTGATGCGACTGATCAATTTCTAGCAGATACGTTGGCAGTGGATTACGAGCAAGATAAAGGAACACTCCAAATCGCTTTTGCAAAAAATGACATTATTTTATCTGAAACGGATACTAATATTGATGTACAACAACCAACAATTCCATTGCCTAAAGAAGCTCTAGGTATCTGGTCAGCAAAAGATCCTAATATTGTGGCAATAAAAGAAAGCGGGGTTATTGTTAAAGTCAATCCAGGTAAAACAGATATCATTTTGACATCAAAAGAAAATGATTACTTTCATCAATCTCAAGGTTCTTATTCTGTCGATGTCAGAAAAGTACCTCATATCACTATTAACTCAGTAACACGAAGGGTTGATAACAATAAAAATGCACAAATCATGCCTCATGAGAATATATCGATAAATTGGACTCCTGTTTATGAAGATGATTCGTTAACTTTTTCTTGGTTACCGCCAGATACAGCAGCAAGTGATTATGCAGTTAATCTTGAATTATGGGATGGAAATCAAAAAACCAGTCAAATCCTTGCTTATGACCACAATCAGCTTATTGGTAGACCAAAAATCACTAGCTCATTTAAGCTTGATAAAAATTTATTTAAAAGTACTCAGCTTAAAATCAAAGTCATTGTGTTTGACATTTACGATCATGATCCAAGTACAAATACAGGTAGACAATATGCGGTTTATTATCCACTAGATGTAAAACCGATTCATCCTAGGTATATGGATTTAGAATTAAACGGCTCTATTTCATTTATTAATACTACTAGTGCTAGTGTGCCGAGAAATTCATGTAGAATGAGTGGATTGGATAGTATGGTTCATGTTATTGCAAGGCCGATGTTTACATTAGGAAACCACGCAAGTGATTTCTTTGAGCCCGCCACGGTATCTCACAAACTTATTGATATACAAGGCGATTCTACTCGTGGTTCAGTCGATTACAACGATGGAGATACTTATACATCTAGAATTGAGAACCAACGTTTCCCATTTAATAGTCATTCACTGGCAATAAAAGAAGACTGTTGGGGGAGTGGTGGCGGTGCTTCTGCCCATCATGGTAATGCAACGTTAATTACCTCTGTCACTATCGCAGGTGAAACATATGAGTTTAAACAACATGTTAATTGGGATGGAGATGGTGCTTCATCACAAAATAATATAACAAAAATTAGCCAACTTTAGTTAATAACCATAAAGAGCCTCTCGAGGCTCTTTATTAATTTAAAGCTGTTTTTCTAAATCAGTTTATTTCGTTGATTGATATCTCTTTTGATACTTTACGTTTACCAACGTTACTAATAAAGCAAAGAGTACAATCATTGCAGCCAATCCAAAACCACCACGATATCCAATAATGGCAGTTAAACTCACTAACATCATTGCACACGCAATTTCACCAATATCACGCATGCTTTGCACGGCTGTCATATCTGTACCAGCTTGATTATCTGTTGAAGCGAATCGCATACCTGCGGTCATAATAGCTACAGAAGTGATCCCCGAAGATAAAGCGCCTAAAGCACACAATAATCCTGCGGAAAAAGCACGCCAAACACCGATTTTATTGATTAACCAAGCCCCACCACCACAACCAAAGAACAGAGTGACCATTCACCCCACAATTTGGATCGCATTGATTTTAGATAATAGAGTGCTTGTACCAAAAATCTGACAATTTGAAGAAAAATGGGGAGGAAGAAAACCGCCCCCCCAGCAAACTATTTATAACACATCAAAATAGCTTGAACGACTGTGTTTCCATTACTAATGTTAAGTGAACATAATCGTTCGCCTACAATTATTGTAAAACATAGAACAGTCACACAGATAACCGTAATGCCAAATAAGGTTATTTTCATCAATTTCATTGACTGCTTTCGGAAAAGGACACAGAATCAAGTTGTTGATATTTGAGTCTGTCCCCGGATTTTATGAAAATAGAATTCGGGGCTTTTCTCTTTTTGGCTCTAGCAAAATGCTTGAACCAAAATGATCCAAGCACCCGCCAATATAGTAACAGAAATTTCTCTATCCCCTATACCTTATCAGTAGCAAACAAAAAATTTAAATCAATTAAAACAACATATTACTAAGTCATGCAAAATGATTTTCTCTTGACTCAAGCGACAAAAAAAGACAAAATTAACCCGCTAAAACAAAGAAATTAACTTGTTTTATCTTCTTGACTCCTTACTTGAAACAAAAAGATCCGCACCTACCTCTTTGTTTTGCACTAGCCCCAAATAAATTTATTTGGGGCTATCTTTTTTATATCAAATAGAAAAATAAAAAATCCCGAATACAAGTCTCCTCATATTCGGGATCATTATTACAACAATAAATAATATTAAGATTTATTTATCTTTTTATGCATTTCTTGAACTGAGATAACACTTTCCGTAGGGTCTGCTGTTAATGACAGCGTTGTCGCAAATCCGCCATTTAACGTCGTGTCATAATGGACTTTATATCTTAATGCACTACGACGAATAATTTTAGAATCTTCAATGGCTTGACGACCAGAAGTCGTATTAACAATATAGTCATATTCGCCATTTTTAATTCTATCTTCAATATGTGGCCGACCTTCATGAACTTTATTCACTAAGCGTGGATTTATTCCCGCCTCACCTAATACAATGGCTGTACCATGTGTAGCATCTAATTCAAATCCACTTTTTAGTAATTTTGTTGCTAAATCAACAACTCGCTTTTTATCACCAGCACGCACAGAAAGAAGCGCTCTGCCTTTTTTCTTCATGGTAGAACTGCTACCTAACATTGCTTTAGCAAAGGCTTGAGCAAAGGTTGCACCAACGCCCATCACTTCACCTGTTGAACGCATTTCAGGCCCTAAAATCGGATCAACACCTGCAAACTTATTGAAAGGTAAAACTACCTCTTTTACAGAGTAATAAGGTGGAATAACTTCTTTTGTAACCCCCTGCTCTTCAAGGCTTTGACCAATCATGACACGCGCAGCGACTTTGGCTAATGGCACACCTGTGGCTTTTGACACAAAAGGTACGGTACGAGCAGCACGAGGATTGACTTCGATAAGGTAAACATCGTTACCTTTCACCGCAAATTGTACGTTCATTAGCCCTTTGACTCCAAGTTCAAACGCAAGTGAGCGTACTTGTTTACGCATCACATCTTGAATTTCTTGGCTTAGGGTATAAGCAGGCAATGAGCAAGCTGAGTCACCAGAGTGAACACCCGCTTGTTCGATATGCTCCATAATGCCACCAATCACGACTTGTTGACCGTCACAAATCGCATCAACATCGACTTCAATCGCATCATCAAGGAAGCGATCTAACAACACGGGAGCATCGTTTGACACACTAACCGCAGTTTGGAAATAGCGTCTTAAATCGATTTCGTCGTAAACAATCTCCATTGCGCGTCCACCAAGTACATAAGAAGGACGAACCACCAGCGGATAGCCAATTAATTGTGCTTTTTCTACCGCCTCTTCTAAAGCGGTTACAGTGGCATTTTCAGGCTGTTTAAGCCCTAATTTATCCACTGCTTTTTGGAAACGTTCACGATCTTCTGCTTTATCAATAGCATCTGGCGTTGTGCCAATAACTGGCACGCCTTCAGCTTCCAGTGCTCTGGCTAGTTTTAATGGTGTTTGTCCACCATATTGCACGATAACCCCTTTCGGCTTTTCAATTCGTACAATTTCAAGTACATCTTCTAATGTGACAGGTTCAAAATAGAGTCTGTCAGAAGTATCGTAATCTGTTGAAACCGTTTCAGGGTTACAGTTCACCATAATGGTTTCGTAACCGTCTTCACGCAACGCAAGCGCGGCATGAACACAACAATAATCAAATTCTATTCCTTGCCCTATACGGTTTGGTCCACCACCTAAGATCATGACTTTAGGTTTGTCTTGATGTGGATTTGCCTCGCACTCTTCTTCATAAGTCGAGTACATATAAGCGGTATCCGTAGCAAATTCTGCTGCACAAGTATCAACACGTTTATAGACAGGATGGAGTTGATATTGCTCCCGTAACTGGCGAATAACAGGCTCTTTTACGTTAAGTATTTTAGCTAAACGTGCATCAGCAAAACCTTTACGTTTTAACTGACGTAAGAAATCAGCGCTTAAGCCTTTTATACCGACTTCACTGACTTTTTCTTCAAGGCGAACGATTTCTTCTATTTGAACTAAGAACCAGCGATCAATATTGGTGAGGTTAAATACACCATCAACGGATAGCCCTGCTCGGAAGGCATCCGCGATATACCAAATTCGGTCAGAGCCTGCTTCTTTTAGCTCACGGCGAATTTTCGTTAATGCTTCTGGATCGTCTAAATCGACTTTAGGATCAAAACCTGTCGCCCCCACTTCGAGGCCTCGTAATGCTTTTTGCAAAGATTCTTGTTGTGTTCTACCAATTGCCATCACTTCGCCAACAGATTTCATTTGCGTTGTTAATCTGTCATTGGTTCCTGCAAATTTTTCAAAGTTAAAGCGAGGAATTTTTGTCACAACATAATCAATAGAAGGTTCGAAAGAGGCTGGTGTTCTCCCTCCAGTGATATCATTCATCAGCTCATCGAGGGTGTAACCTACTGCTAATTTTGCAGCAACTTTCGCAATTGGGAAGCCTGTCGCTTTAGATGCCAGAGCTGATGAACGAGAAACCCTAGGGTTCATTTCGATAACAATCAAGCGCCCTGTTTTAGGATCAACAGCAAACTGAACGTTAGAACCGCCCGTTTCAACACCTATTTCACGTAATACCGCCATCGAGGCATTACGCATAATTTGATATTCTTTGTCAGTAAGTGTTTGTGCTGGCGCGACGGTAATGGAATCGCCTGTATGAATTCCCATTGCATCAAAGTTTTCGATAGAGCAGACGATAATGCAGTTGTCGTTTTTATCACGCACCACTTCCATTTCATACTCTTTCCAACCAATTAAAGATTCATCAATTAACAGTTCATTGGTGGGTGATAAATCTAAGCCTCGCGTACAAATTTCTTCAAATTCTTCACGATTATAGGCGATCCCGCCCCCCGTTCCGCCCATTGTGAATGAAGGGCGAATAATACAAGGAAAACCCACTTGTTCAGCAACAGCAAAAGCTTCATCAAGGTTATGTGCAATACCTGAACGAGCAGTATCTAAACCGATTTTTTTCATCGCTTTATCAAAGCGTTGTCTATCTTCTGCTTTATCAATTGCATCGGCTGTTGCACCAATCATGGTGACACCAAATTCAGCCAAGACACCTTGGCGCTCTAGCTCTAGCGCACAGTTCAGTGCAGTTTGCCCACCCATTGTTGGCAATACCGCATCAGGGCGCTCTTTTTCAATAATTTTTCTCACAACTTGCCAGTGAATAGGCTCGATGTACGTTGCATCGGCCATTTCAGGATCGGTCATAATGGTTGCAGGATTTGAATTTACCAAAACAACTCGATATCCCTCTTCACGTAGGGCTTTACATGCTTGCGCGCCTGAATAGTCAAATTCACACGCTTGCCCGATAACAATCGGCCCAGCACCTAAAATCAGGATTGTTTTGATATCTGTTCTTTTAGCCATTTTCTTTCGCTCCTGATTTATTTAGTTGTCACTGATTGCAGGTTTTGACGATATTGCGCGATAAGCTCGATAAAGTGATCAAAAAGCGGTGCGGCATCATGTGGCCCTGGGCTAGCTTCTGGGTGACCTTGGAAACTGAACGCAGGTTTATCTGTGCGATGAATACCTTGTAAAGAACCATCAAATAGAGATTTATGTGTCACACGTAAATTGGCAGGAAGAGAGGTTTCATCAACAGCAAATCCATGATTTTGCGCTGTGATCATCACCGTATTTTTATCTAAATCTTTAACAGGATGATTACCACCGTGGTGACCAAATTTCATTTTGATGGTTTTTGCACCGCTAGCTAATGCTAATAGCTGATGCCCTAAACAGATACCAAATACCGGAATATCAGTGGTTAAAAAGGTTTGAATGGCGTTAATGGCATAATCACAGGGCTCTGGATCCCCGGGGCCATTGGAAAGGAAAATACCATCTGGTGAAAGGGCTAAAACATCTTGAGCTGACGTTTGAGCAGGTACAACAGTAACGCGACATCCTCTATCCACCAGCATACGTAAAATATTACGTTTTACACCGAAATCATACGCCACAATATGCAATGGCAACTCAGTCGCTAATTTAGCTTCTGGTAATTCATTCTCTAACGTCCAACTTCCTTGAGTCCACTGGTAAGGCTGTTTCACTGTCACCGTTTTTGCTAAGTCCATTCCTTTTAAACCAGGAAATGATCTGGCCTTTTCGAGAGCTTGTTGAGCATCAAGATGATTGCCTGCGATAATGCAACCGTTTTGCGCGCCTTTTTCTCTCAGCAAACGCGTTAACTTACGTGTATCAATATCCGCAATCGCAACAATGTTATGACGTTTAAGATAATCAGATAACGTTTCTTGAGCACGATAGTTGCTCATCACTAATGGCAAGTCGCGAATAATTAAGCCTTGAGCATGGATGGTTTCTGATTCTTCGTCTGAACGATTAACGCCGGTGTTGCCAATGTGGGGATAAGTGAGAGTAACAATTTGTTGGGAGTAAGAAGGGTCGGTTAATATTTCTTGATAACCGGTCATTGAAGTATTAAAAACGACTTCACCGATAGCGGCGCCTTCTGCGCCAATCGACTTGCCGTGGAATTCGGTCCCATCTTCTAGAACCAGTATAGCTGATTTAATCAAAACGCCCTCCAGAGAATAATAAATCACATTTCATGCATATTAATTCAGATTTAAGACTCTAAATCAATGCCAAAAACATAAAATTGGGCAAATTTTTGGCAAATTGGGCGCATTCTAAAGATCGAACGAGCAGATGTCTAGAAAAAACACCTTTTTAATTAAAAAAATATCAATCATTAGCAATTTAGTTAACCAAGTGACAATTTATATAATCAATCTTACAAATTTAACCGTTTGCTTACCAAGATAATTTAAAATTAGAGTTTAAATAGGAAAAATAGATGATTTTTGATATTAAGAAAGAAAATACAGACAAGAATACAGAGAAAATAGATATAAAAAACACATATGCAAATAATTACAAATAAAAATCAATAAAAACTCATAATCAAAAAATAATCATGAGTTTTCATTACATTATAAATTTAATAAATTATAAATCTTCTAGTGAAAGCACATCTTTCATATTATATAACCCTGATTTTTTAGAGCTTAACCAAATGGCCGCTTTAACCGCACCATTTGCAAAGGTCATTCGACTAGAAGCCTTGTGGCTTATCTCTACACGCTCACCAATATCAGCAAAAATGGCAGTGTGCTCCCCTACAATATCACCTGCACGAATAGTAGCAAAACCAATGCTTTGAGGATCACGCTCTCCCGTATGCCCTACTCGTTCATAAACAGCACACTCTTTAAGATCACGGCCTAACGCATCTGCAATAGATTCACCCATTGCTAATGCAGTGCCTGATGGTGCATCAACTTTATGACGATGGTGCGCTTCTACAATTTCAATATCACTGTAAGAACCCATCACTTTCGCCGCTTTTTCAAGTAACTTAAGCACCAAGTTAACACCAACACTAAAGTTAGCAGCAAACACTATTGGGATCATTTTGGCGGCATTTTCAATGGCTTTTTTACCTTCATCATCAAAGCCTGTCGTACCAATAATCATGCCTTTTTTCTGTTCTACGCAAAATGCAATATGAGAAAGCGTGCCTTCAGGGCGTGTAAAATCAATTAACACATCAAATTCACTCGCTTGAGACAGCAAGTTATCGGTGATTGTGACACCAATATGCCCAATACCCGCTAATTCTCCAGCATCAGCGCCAATCAATGAAGAATTAGTACGCTCAAAAGCAGCACCTAAAACGGTTCCTTCTTGTTGAGAAATTGCCTGAATTAATTGGCGCCCCATACGACCACCCGCACCAACAACGGCAAGACGAAGTTCTTTTGCAGACATAACTCAATTTCTCCTTAACAATACTTATTGTCTCTATTTATTGTTTACAGATTAACGATGTCATCCACTTGATGCCAGCATTTAACGTTCGAGATAAGAAAAACACACAAAACCGTAGTCATTATCAGTAAAAGAGATGAACAGCATGATTATTCATTTAACTTTACTTTATACATAAAAAAAGCAGAGTCATTCACTCTGCTTTTTAAATTCACTATCACATTTAAGTGAGATTATTCGATAACTTTATAATCTAGGCGAAGCTCTTTAGGCACTTCAAAAACAATATTTTCTTCACGCCCTGATAATTCAATCACGTCATCAGCACCAAAGGTTTTTAAACGTTCTAATACTTGTTGAACCAAAATATCTGGTGCTGAAGCCCCTGCTGTAACGCCAACAATATTTGCATTAGCCACCCATGACTCATCAATATCTTCAAAGCTATCGATCAGATAAGAAGGCTTACCTGCACGCTGTGCAAGCTCCGCTAAGCGATTAGAGTTTGATGAGTTCTTAGAGCCAACGACAAATACAACATCCGCTTTTTCAGCAAGCTCTCTTGCGGCTTCTTGGCGATTGGTTGTTGCATAGCAGATATCATCTTTACGAGGCCCAATAATTTTGGGGAAGCGTGCATTTAAAGCATCAATCACTTCAGATGTATCATCAACAGAAAGCGTTGTTTGGGTCATAAAGCAAAGATTATCTTCATCTTTGACTTCTAATTTCCACACATCAGCAGGCGACTCAACTAAATACATTCCCCCTTCAGGGTTGTTGTATTGCCCCATTGTGCCTTCAACTTCAGGGTGTCCTGCATGACCTATTAAGATAGCTTCTTTGCCTTTACGGCTCGCTCTTGCCACTTCCATATGCACTTTGGTTACGAGTGGACAAGTTGCATCATAGAGCATTGTTAAATTACGTGAGCGAGCTTCTTGACGAATAGCTTGAGAAACACCATGAGCTGAAAAAATTAAAATCGCGTTATCGGGGACTTCTGAAATTTCTTCAATAAAGATAGCACCTCGTTCACGTAAGTCGTTAACGACATAGCGGTTATGAACGACCTCGTGACGAACATAAATAGGTGCGCCATAGATTTCCAGAGCGCGGTCAACAATGCTGATAGCTCGGTCAACACCCGCACAAAAGCCTCGTGGGTTAGCCAGCAGTATTTGCATGTGTTGTTTCCTCCTCAGGATTGATGCTGACAACTTCAATATCAAATGTCACTTCTTCTGACGCTAACGGATGATTAAAATCAACGGTTACAGAATCTTCAGTGACATCTCTTACAATGCCTGGCATTTCACTGCCATTCATTGCTGTAAATAGCATGATAGTGCCTGCCTCAGGCACACCAGACTCTGCGAAGTCAGAAGGCATAAAGTATTGGATCAAGTCAGGATTGTATTTACCAAAAAGATGTTCACCCGCAAGCGTAAAAGTTTTTTTATCTCCCGTTGATAATCCCAATAATTCAGCTTCTAAGGCTGGCGATAAACTTTCATCACCTAAACGAAAAAGAGCGGGTTTACCATGCGCTTGTGTAGATTCAGCAACAGAGCCATCTGCTAACTTTAAAGTGAAATTCAGCAACACTGCGCTGTCGTTGAGTACCTGCATAACCATACTAATACCTTCTATTAAGCGTAACCCCCGCCATAAGGCAGGGGTTATTTTAGTTAACTTCTTGTCTGATTACTTTTGCTTTTTTGTATCTTGAGGACTGACATTTTTATCAGGGAAAAAGCTCTCAATAATAATAAGCCCTGCACCGATACAAATCCCCATATCAGCAATATTAAAGGTAGGCCAATGCCAATCTCCAATATAAACATCAAGAAAATCAATGACAAACCCGTGGATCAGACGATCAGAGAGATTACCCAATGCTCCGCCAATAATTAGCGCATAAGCAACGTTACTTAGCTTAGCGCTCGCTTTGTTTTTATACATCATTACCAATAAAGTAATGCAGATTGCCAATGCAATCAGTGCAAAAAACCAACGTTGCCATCCTCCTTTATCTGCTAAAAAGCTAAAGGCAGCACCATAGTTATGGGCGTAAGTGAAGTTGAAAAAAGGCATCACGGCAACAGATTCATACAGACGAAATGTCTGCATGAAATACTGTTTCGTTCCTAAATCCAACACCACTACGGCGACGGCTAGCCATAGCCAGCGTAAACCTGTAGAGCAAAGTGTTTTCTTCATTAATTAAGCAAACTTACGTTCTTCACCGTTACCGGCTACGTTAGTAACACAGCGTCCGCATAATTCAGCGTGTTCCGCTACTTGACCGATATCTGTCGCATAATGCCAGCAACGAGGGCATTTTTCGCCGTCTGCTTTGTTAAAGGCGATTTTTAAACCCGCCATATCAGAAGCTAATGCTGTTTCTGGTGCTTCATTAATATCTGCCACTTTCGCTTGAGAAGTTAATAAAACAAAACGCAATTCGTTACCTAACGCATTTAACTTATCTGCTAAAGCTTTATCTGCATACAGAGTTACTGATGCTTCTAAAGAGCCACGCAGTTGTTTATCTGTACGAGCTTGCTCTAATACTTTATTGACTTCACCACGAACGGCAAGTAATTCAGCCCAATAGTCATCATTTAAGGTTTCTGACGCATCTAAGCCAAATAAATCGGTATACCATTCTTCCGTTAAGACATATTTTGCACGTTCGCCTGGTAACTCATTCCAGATCTCATCTGCTGTGAATGACATAACTGGCGCCATCCAACGAACTAATGCTTCACAGATATGGAATAACGCTGTTTGGCAACTACGACGAGCAACGCTATCGCTTTTCGCGGTGTACTGTCTGTCTTTGATGATATCTAAGTAGAAAGAACCCATTTCCACTGAACAGAACTGCATCAGGCGCTGAATAACATTATGGAAATCGTAATTTTCATAATGTTTTAGGATATCCGCTTGTGCTGCTTTCGCACGACCTACTGCCCAGCGATCTAATGTGACCATCTCTTCTGGTTTAACTTGATGTTTTGCAGGATCAAAACCGTTTAAGTTCGCTAAGAAGAAACGTGCAGTATTACGAATACGGCGATAAGTATCAGCCGAGCGTTTTAAGATTTCATCAGATACGGCGATTTCACCAGTGTAATCTGTTGATGCAACCCATAAACGTAGGATATCAGCACCCAGTTTATCCATTACATCTTGTGGACTTACTGTGTTACCGATGGATTTAGACATTTTACGGCCTTGTCCATCTACGGTAAAACCGTGTGTTAAAACTTCACGGTAAGGCGCTTTGCCTTTGATTGCAGTCGAAATCATCAGTGAAGACATAAACCAACCACGATGTTGGTCAGAGCCTTCTAAATACATATCTGCTGAATTGCCATGGAATTCAGGACGCGCATCAACCACTGTTGAGTGTGTTGATCCTGAATCGAACCAAACATCCAGTGTATCTGGCGTTTTCATGTAATCGTCAGCTTCATCACCCAGCACTTCACGGATATCTAAATCCCACCATGCTTGAATACCGCTGACTTCAACACGTTTTGCGACTTCTTCCATCAACTCTAAAGTACGTGGATGTGGCTCTTGAGTCTCTTTGTGAACAAACAGAGACATTGGCGTACCCCAAGTACGTTGACGAGAAATACACCAGTCAGGGCGGTTTTCAACCATTGATTCAATACGTGCTTGACCCCAATCAGGGATCCATTTAACACCTTTGATCTCTTTTAATGATTGCTGACGTAAACCGTTTTTATCCATGCCAATAAACCATTGTGGTGTAGCGCGGAAAATAACTGGCGTTTTATGTCTCCAGCAACATGGGTAACTGTGTTGCATGGCTTCGTGATGTAACAGAGCACCTTTTTCTTTTAACAGCTCAACAATGACATCATTTGCTTTGAAAACAAAAACGCCATCTAATGTTGGATAAGTGCCCGGCAAGTAACAACCATTAGGCCCAACAGGATTTGCCACTTCTAAACCGTATTTTTGACCGACAACAAAGTCATCAGGACCGTGGCCTGGTGCAGTATGAACAGCACCTGTACCCGCTTCTAAAGTAACGTGATCACCTAAAATTGCAGGTACATCAAAGCCCATAAATGGATGATTAAAGCGCAGTAGTTCTAGATCAGCACCCTTACATTCGCCTAAAACAGCCCAGCTTGTTACGCCAATACGCTTCATTACGCCTTCAACAAGATCAGCGGCTAAAATCACGCATTCATCGTTAAAAGAGACTAATGCGTAATTAAATTCAGCATTTAATGCGATAGCGCGGTTAGCAGGTAATGTCCACGGTGTTGTTGTCCAGATAACCAAAGAAATAGGCTTATCTGTTACTGCATGGAATTTTGCGGCAACGGCGTTTGGATCAACGGCGGTGAAACGCACATCAATCGACGGTGAAGTTTTATCGTAATATTCAACTTCAGCTTCTGCCAGCGATGAACCACACGCAGTACACCAGTGAACAGGTTTAGCCCCTTTTAACAGGTGACCATTTGCGATGATACGCGCTAACGCACGAATAGTGTTCGCTTCGGTTTTGTAATCCATAGTGAGATAAGGTTTTTCCCAATCTCCTAGAACACCTAAACGAATAAAATCTTTTTTCTGTGCTTCAATTTGCTCGTAAGCATATTTACGGCATTCCTCGCGGAATTGCGCTGCAGATATTTTCTCTCCTGGTTTACCTACGATTTGTTCAACTTTTAGTTCGATAGGTAATCCGTGACAATCCCATCCTGGAATGTACGGAGAATCAAAGCCTGACAGCCCTTTGGATTTAATAATAATATCTTTGAGAATTTTGTTTACTGAGTGACCAATATGAATATTGCCGTTGGCGTATGGAGGGCCATCGTGCAAAATAAATGTTTTCTTACCACTTTTAGCCTGACGAATTGCTTGATACAAACCTTCTTTGTACCAACGTGATAACATCTCTGGCTCGCGCTTTGCTAAATCCCCGCGCATAGGGAACCCTGTTTCTGGTAAGTTCAGGGTATTTTTATAGTCACTCATTCGATTCTCAGTTCCAATTTTCCGCTAGTTTATGACTCCGACCGCTGCGATAAAAAATCCCTAGCAGTAGCCACATCATCTGCGATTTGCTGCTTCAATGCATCCAATGATGCAAATCGCTGTTCATTACGTAATTTCTTTCGTAACACAACATCAATACGACGTCCATATAAATCCATATTAACGTCGATTAAATGCACTTCTAATTGTACGCCCGTCCCTTTTACAGTAGGACGACTTCCGATATTTGCCACACCGGGTAAAGGTGATTGATTATCTGATAAATAGACATCAACGGCATAAACGCCTTTAACTGGTGCAACTAAGCGTTTCATAGGAATATTGGCTGTCGGAAAACCAATGGTTCTACCCAATTCATTACCATGAACAACACGCCCACAAACGCTGTAAGGGTGTCCTAGTAGTGATTCAGCAAGAACTAAATCATCATTGAGTAACGCTTCTCGTACCGCAGTGCTACTGATACGCAATCCTTTATCGCAATAACTTTCAGTATTAGCGACTTCAAATCCATATCTAACACCGGCTTGTTGTAAAAAATGGAAATCACCTTCACGATTTTTGCCAAAGCGAAAATCATCACCAATAGCAAGAAACTTCACCCCTAATTTATTCACCAACAGTGATGAAACAAATTCTTCCGGTGTTTGTGCCGCAAATTGTTTATCAAATTTGACACACAAAAGGTAATCAATACCACATTCAGCTAAATACTTAATCTTGTCTCGTAAACGAGTCAGACGTGCTGGTGCCTTTTCTGGTAAAAAGAACTCAAGTGGCTGAGGCTCAAATGTCATCACAACCGTGGGTAATCCTCGCTGCGATGCCTCTTGCTTCAAGTGTTTCAATAATGCCTGATGGCCTCTATGGACACCATCAAAATTCCCAATTGTCAGAACGCAACCGTGGTGTAGCGCTCTAATATTTTGTATACCGCGAATTAGCTCCATAACTGGCTCAATACCGTGGAAATTATTGGATTATACCTTGTCAAAGGCTTGAGAGTAACCCAATATATCAATGTTTATTGATGAGTAATATCTCGACAAGTCGATTCACTGTTATTCTTAAATTTGATTGCTCACATCAAACAAAAAATGGACTATCACTCACTTCTTGGTTATAAAATCGCATAAAATCAAGCATAGATCCTATTAGAATCTATTATTTATTACTCATATACACGATTTTGATGATTTTTTCACTCAAAAGACTGTATTCTACCCGTCTTAACTGATAAAATCTTGCGCCATCACAACGAAACAAGTGTCGCGTACAACGACGCTAATTTTGTATAAATCCATTGACAAACTTAGGTTGAAAAGGCATATTCCTTCACCTTTGTATTTGTCCTCGCTAGAATATATTTGGGAGTTGGAACTTGGCTAATATCAAATCAGCTAAGAAACGTGCGGTTCAGTCTGAAAAGCGTCGTCAGCACAACGCAAGCCGTCGTTCTATGATGCGTACTTACATCAAAAAAGTATACGCAGCAGTTGCTTCAGGTGATAAAGAAGCAGCACAAAAAGCATTTAATGACATGCAACCAATTGTTGACCGTCAGGCAACTAAAGGCTTAATTCACAAGAATAAAGCTGCACGTCATAAAGCTAATCTGCAAGCACAAATCAAAGCAATGTAATATTGCTTTCTTGTGTTATAAAAAACCGGCTTATGCCGGTTTTTTATTTTCTACTTTTTAACCGCAACCACTTTATGGGTTTACAACGCTCTTTTTATCTCCATTAAAGAGTTCTGAAAAATCAGTATTACAAACACGTTGAACCGCTGGATGTTGGATCATTCGCTCTGCAAAAATCGCGTAATACTCTTCTTTTACCGTATCAAGCTTCCCAATCTCTTCGATATTACTATGAGCAAAAGTTTCGTCGGTATACAGTGAAGGCGCGACAAAGATAGCATTATAATTTAAGCCGAATGCTTTCATTAATGCCGCATCATCAAACTCACCCAATATTTCTACTTGCAGGTTTTTATTACGTATCCATGTTAATAAATGGCGACCTAACATATATCTACGCCCCGGAATGAGGAGCTTTCGCTCTTCTAAACATTCAGGAAACGGCTTTTCAGGAAGCGGATGACTGCAAAAAAAACTCATATTACATTCGCCGAGTTTTACAGAGAACAGACCTTCTTGTTGTGACGAATCCACGGGGCAATCTGATAGGATCATATCCAGCTTATGCTGACTTAATTGCTCTAGTAATAGTTCATGAGTAGATTCAAAACAACGCAGATGGATTTGCTCATTATCAATAACAGCCGTTTCTAATATGCGACTGACTAATTGTTTTGATAACGCATCCGCAACACCGACATCAAACAGTAAATTCGATTCACGACTGTAATTAACGATATCCAGCATTTCTTGGCTGAGCATAAACATTTTATCGGCATAACGAAAAATGAGTTGACCCAATTCTGAAGGAACTAATCCTCTTCCTTGGCGTTTAAATAACTTGCCACCCAATCTTTCTTCTAATGCTTTAATTTGCCCTGTAATTGTCTGAGGTGTCAGATACAGCGCTTGCGCTGCACCCACAACAGAGCCTTCTTTACACACATGCCAAAAATAATAAAGATGGTTAAAATTGAGATGTGACACCCGCATAGTTATCTTCCTTTCAACTTCTGTGCTTCATACACAGACTATGTAATAACGCATTAGTTTGCGATTGGCTTTCCTTGCACCCAATCCTCATAAAAACACCTACGGCACAATACACTGTATTGCACCGTAGGTTTAAATATATAGCTCGGTATTTATTGTGTTGAGAAACTCAAATCCGTAATAAATTTCCCTATATTGACTTCGTTTTTAACTTCGGTAAAACAGAACGAAGTAACAAATATCCCACAACAGCGGCTACTGTTGAACCGACTAAAATACCAAGCTTAGCATAGGTATTATAAGCTTCATCCGCGCCATCAAATGCTAACCCTGCGATAAAGATAGACATAGTAAAACCGATACCACATAGCACAGATACTGCAAATATTTGCTTAAGATTAATCGCATCTGGTAATTTTGCAATGCCTAGTTTTACCGAAATCCAACTAAAGAGGAAAATTCCAATCGGCTTACCTAAAAATAGACCTAACGCGATACCTAACGGTAAAGCAGATAACATGCCATCAAGTGTTACACCATTTAAAGAAACCCCTGCATTACTAAATGCAAACAGCGGCAAAATAAAATAGGCAACCCAAGGATGTAGCACATGCTCTAATTCTTCAGAAGGAGAATCACCTTCTTTATTTCTCAATGGGATAAGAAATCCAACAATCACACCTGCAATGGTGGCATGAATACCTGATTTTAAAATACACACCCACAAGATGAACCCTAGAATTAAATAAGCAGCCGTATTACCCACTTTACGCCAGTTCATTATGCCCAGAGCAATCACTATCAAACCTGCCAAAGCGAGAGGCATTAATGCAATACTCTTTGAATAAAAGAGCGCAATAATGACAATCACACCTAAGTCATCAATGATAGCTAACGCTAACAAAAAGACTTTTAACTCGACAGGAACACGCTTACCCAGTAACGCCATGACCCCCAGTGCAAAAGCAATATCGGTTGCCGCTGGAATTGCCCAACCTTGCTGTCCAATTGCGTCCGCATGATTAAACATCAAATAAATCAATGCAGGGGCTAACATACCACCTACTGCGGCTATCGCAGGGAAAATGGCTCTATCACGCTGAGCCAAAGAGCCTTCTTTTAATTCACGTTTAACTTCCAATCCGACTACTAAGAAAAAGATCGCCATTAAGGCATCATTTACCCAAAGTAATAATGGTTTATCAAGTTCGAATGCACCGAATTTGATCATAATTGGAATAGATAAAAACTCATTATACAAAGCACTTAGAGGTGTATTCGCCATAATCAATGCGATAATAGCAGCAATAATCAGAAGAATACCGCCTGATGCCTCTAATCTCAAAAATTGTCTAATAATTGCCGTCATAATATTAACCTCAAAATTACTAATTTTGTTAATAATATGCTAATTATGAATTCGTAAAAAACAGATTATTTATGGATAACAAATCGATATTTTCGAATTAAAGAGAAAATATCAAGAAAAACAAAGCAAATAATCGTCGCAAATCAATAAAGCATCGAAAAAAATAGAATAAAAGTAGATTTATAAAAGATATTTTTATCATATTGATTTAATGAAATTTTATTTATAAAAAAACAAAAATAAGCATCTAATTTAATAATTAACACCAATCAACAAAATAGATCAAAAGTATCAATTTTTCTTATCTACATAAATAATGCTAATGTTATTCTTCATATTAAAATATACCCCGCAATTATAAATAAAAAGAAAATGTTGCATGTTTCACTATTTAACCATTGTGTTATTGTCCTATAGATAGTGAATACTCTCGTTACATTAAGGTTTCTATCAATATGTCGATTACTGTTTTTATTGCCGTTTTATTTGCTGCTATCTTTCATGCATGTTGGAATGCATTAGTTAAAGTAGGTAGTGATCGATTTTTAGGGATCTCGTTACTGACTTTTTTTTCGGGCGCTGTAACTCTACCCGCCTTGTTTTGGGTTGGACTCCCTGATGTTGGTGCATGGAAATGGCTTATTCTTTCTGTTTTATTTCATATTGGTTACACACTCTCTTTAAGTCGCTGTTATACCCTAGCTGACTTTAATCAGGTCTACCCTATCTCTCGTGGCAGTGCGCCATTAATGACTGCTTTTCTTGGTTTTTTTCTCTTCCATGAAACACTGCCTATTGCTGGACTCATTGGCATTTTGTTTATCATTTTGGGTATTATCCTTATCTCACGTAGTAGAAAAATAGCAGAGTTTAATTTACGTAAAGATGCACTCTTTTTTGCGCTACTTACCGCATTATTTACCGCTAGTTATACCCTATCTGATGGTAATGGCTCTCGTGTAGGTGAAACACCGTTTGCTTATATTTTATGGCTCTTCTTTTTAAATGGTATCGCAATGTATTTACTTGCTTGGCTTCGTTATCGCCAACATTTAAAAATCAAGATAAAGGATTATTGGAAACCAGCTTTCTTTGGTGGCGTGATGCAATTGGTCAGTTATGGCATAGTGATATGGGCGATGAGTCATGCCTCTATTGTGCTTGTCGCTGCACTAAGGGAAACCAGCGTGTTATTTGCCATGATCTTATCTGTTTATCTGTTAAAAGAGCAATTTAACCGTAAACAGCTATTGGCGTGTTTAGTGATTTTAGCCGGTATTGTTGCTATCAAGATGGGATAAGACAAAACATAATTCAAATAAAAAAGCCTGATGACAGAATTTATCATCAGGCCTTTTTGAAGGTGATAAGAAAAATTATTTGGTTAAATCATCAAAGAATTTTTTCACACCATCTAAGAAGCTTTTAGAACGAGGGGTATTTTTCTCACCACTCTTGCCACCGAATGATTCACCTAGTTGTTGCATTAACTCTTTTTGTTTCTCATTCAGTTTAACGGGTGTTTCAACCACAACGCGACACATTAAGTCACCAATACTACTACTGCGTACTGATTTAACGCCCTTGCCTTTCATACGGAACATTTTTCCAGTTTGTGTTTCTGCTGGAATTTTAAGTTTCACACGGCCATCAAGTGTTGGGACTTCAATCTCGCCACCTAAAGCAGCAATGGCGAAGTTAATAGGGACTTCACAGTAAAGATTATTGCCATCACGTTCAAAAATATGATGTTGGCGAACATGAACCTGTACGTATAAATCGCCTGCTGGCGCGCCGTTTTCACCTGCTTCACCTTCACCACTTAAGCGAATACGGTCACCAGTATCAACACCGGCTGGAATTTTGACAGACAGCGTTTTAGAGCGTTCAACACGACCATCACCATGACATTTAGAGCAAGGCTCTTTGATCACTTTACCGCGACCATGACAAGTTGGACATGCTTGCTGTACAGTGAAGAAACCTTGACGTAAATGAACCTGACCAGCGCCATGACAAGTAGAACAGGTTTCTGCTGATGTGCCTTCTTTAGCACCGCTACCATGGCATTTGTCACATGTTTCCAGTGTTGGTATACGAATTTCTTTAGTGACGCCACGAACCGCTTCTTCAAGCGTTAGATCCATGTTGTATTGTAAATCAGAACCACGCGCTGCACGTTGTTGACGACGACCACCGCCAAAAATATCGCCAAATACATCACCAAAGATATCACCAAAGTCAGCACCACCGCCGAAGCCGCCGCCACCTTGACCACCAAATCCACCCTGTTCAAACGCAGCATGACCATATTGATCATAAGCAGCACGTTTTTGAGCATCACTTAAGATCTCATAGGCTTCTTTGATTTCTTTGAATTTTGTTTCTGATTCTTTATCACCTTGATTACGGTCTGGGTGATATTTCATTGCTAAACGCTTATATGCGCGTTTAATTTCTTTTTCGTCGGCAGTTTTACTTAAACCGAGTACTTCGTAAAAATCTCTTTTCGCCATTCTAGATTACCCTTGACATAAACACACGGGCGTTGAGTTTCCTCGACGCCCGTGTTCGGTATCAGTAACTATTCACAGGTGAGTTACCGCGGCCCGTTAAGGGCATTATTTCTTGTCTTTGCCGTCAACTTCTTCAAATTCTGCATCGACAACATCGTCATCTTTCTTCGCACTTGCATCAGCACCCGCGGCATTACCTGCTGCACCTGCTTGAGCTTGTTGTTGTGCGATTTCTAGTAATTTTTCAGAAGCTTCAACTAATGCTTTAATTTTTGCTTCAATAGTGTCTTTATCTTCGCCTTTAGAAGCAATTTCTAACTCGCTTACCGCTTTTTCGATAGCTTCTTTATCGTTCGCTGGTAATTTATCACCCGCTTCTTCAATTTGTTTACGTGTACCGTGAACTAATTGGTCAGCTTGGTTACGAGTTTGTACTAATTCTTCAAACTTACGGTCAGCTTCTGCATTTGCTTCTGCATCACGAACCATTTTTTGGATTTCATCTTCATTTAAACCTGAAGAAGCTTTGATTGTGATGTTTTGCTCACGACCACTGTTTTTATCTTTCGCTGATACATGCAAGATACCATCAGCATCGATGTCAAAAGTAACTTCGATTTGTGGCATACCGCGTGGTGCCGCTTGGATACCATCTAAGTTAAACTGACCCAGTGATTTGTTATCACTTGCACGTTTACGTTCACCTTGTAATACGTGAATAGTTACAGCAGATTGGTTATCTTCTGCGGTAGAGAACACTTGGCTATGTTTAGTTGGAATTGTGGTATTTTTCGCAATCAGGGAAGTCATTACACCACCCATTGTTTCGATACCTAAAGACAGTGGTGTTACGTCAAGTAACAAAACGTCTTTAACATCACCCGCTAACACACCACCTTGAACAGCCGCACCCATTGCAACAGCTTCATCTGGGTTAACGTCTTTACGTGGCTCTTTACCGAAGAAATCTGCAACGGTTTTTTGAACCATTGGCATACGAGTTTGACCACCAACCAGAATAACGTCGTTAACTTCGCTAACTTTCAGGCCTGCATCTTCTAATGCAACACGTACTGGTTCCATTGAACGTTTAACTAAATCTTCAACTAAAGATTCCAGTTTTGCACGAGTGACTTTGATATTTAAGTGTTTAGGGCCAGTCGCATCTGCTGTAACGTATGGCAAGTTAACATCTGTTTGTTGTGCAGAAGATAATTCGATTTTCGCTTTTTCTGCTGCTTCTTTCAGACGTTGCATTGCTAATGGATCGTTACGTAGATCAATGCCTTGTTCTTTCTTAAATTCATCAACTAAATAGTTAATTAAACGGCTATCGAAGTCTTCACCACCTAAGTGAGTATCACCATTGGTTGACAGAACTTCATAGGTTTTTTCGCCATCAACTTCATCGATTTCGATGATAGAGATATCAAATGTACCACCACCTAAGTCGTAAACTGCGATAGTACGGTTACCCACTTCACGATCTAAGCCGTAAGCCAGAGCAGCCGCTGTTGGTTCGTTAATAATACGTTTAACTTCAAGACCTGCGATACGACCCGCATCTTTAGTTGCTTGACGTTGAGCATCGTTAAAGTAAGCAGGAACAGTAATAACAGCTTCGGTAACTGCTTCACCTAAATAGTCTTCTGCTGTTTTCTTCATTTTTTTCAGGACTTCAGCAGAAACTTGTGGTGGAGCCATTTTTTCGTTACGAGCTTCAATCCAAGCATCACCGTTATCAGCTTTTACAATTTTGTAAGGCATGATAGCAACGTCACGCTGAACTTCGGCATCCTCAAAACGACGACCAATTAAACGTTTGATGGCAAATAAAGTATTTTGTGGGTTAGTCACAGCCTGACGTTTTGCAGGTTGACCAACTAAGATTTCACCATCTTGTGCATAAGCAACGATTGAAGGAGTAGTACGATCACCTTCTGCGTTTTCAATAACCCGGGCAGTTTTGCCATCCATTACAGCAACACAAGAGTTAGTTGTACCCAGGTCAATACCAATAATTTTACCCATTTAAACGCCTCCAAAGAGAATTCTTTATCAATTTGATTACCAATCTATATGAGGATGAATATTCATTTTTCAAGTCACAAATTAATAGACTAAACAACATCATCTCCAAGCGGATACAAAATCAACGCAACTCAATAGTGGTAATTGCAGTTGAAAAAGAAGATGGGGTCATAAATACATTCATCAAGGGGAATAATGAAAAAAAATGCAAAAAATGCGAAAATTTTGTGTTTGAGAACAAAATAATAATTAAAATTTGTTATTTTTCATAATGTTACGTCAACCACAAATAACATCATGAATTATCTGAAATGTACTTTTAAGACCATACTTAGAATAAGAGTATAACTATTTGAAAAATAATATTTTTTAAATTTTATAATAAAAATATCAAATAAATATCGGGTTACTTTTGCGTTATCCAAACTTAGTCAAAACTTTTCCTAGCCAGAAGTTTGGTGACAAAAATAACCTCTTACATTATTTATGCTGAAGTGGAACGGCGGGCTGATTTAGGTCTAAAAGCAGCAACAATAGCTTCATTAGTTTCGACATAAGGACCATCAAGCAGTTGAATGCAGTACGGTACACTAGCGAAAATACCGCTAACAATCACATTACCATCGTTATCTTTTAATCCTTCTAATGTTTCTGCAATAGCCTTAGGTTGCCCTGGTAAATTTAGAATTAACGCTTGGTTACGAATAACACCAACTTGGCGAGATAAAATAGCTGTGGGTACAAACTTCAGACTAATTTGGCGCATCTGCTCGCCAAAACCCGGCATTTCTCTGTCTGCGATAGCCAACGTAGCATCAGGAGTAACGTCACGACGAGCGGGGCCAGTTCCCCCTGTTGTTAACACTAAATGACAGCCGACTTCATCAACTAGCTCACACAGTGTTTGCTCAATCATGAGTTGTTCGTCAGGAATTAAACGTGATTCGATATGAAAAGGCGTTGTTAATGCAGCCTTTAGCCAAGCTTCTAAAGCGGGTAAGCCTTTATCTTCATAAATCCCACTTGATGCGCGATCAGAAACAGAAACTAACCCTATGCGTAATTCGTTCATATCAAACCTCTATTAATCAATCACCGTCTAACTTGCGCGCAGATATTACCATGAGAACACAAGAGAATTAAAAAGAATCTCAATATATTATTGATATTTAAAATTTGATTATTGAGAATGGATAATAAAGAAATGATAATAATCTATTTTTATTTGGCTTTAGCTAAAAATAAAAAAGGGAGCATAAGCTCCCCCTCTTTAATCTTGAATAATATTAATTAATATTACTCATCAATATATTTAGTAATATAAGACGCTGCTAATTTTTTCGCTTCGGCTAATTGTGCTGCATTTAATGCGCGGGCAGTACGTTTTAGCATAGCTTCATCACCATCACCATTTTCAACAGCAACAGAGAACCATGCATAAGCTTCTTTCAGATCGCGTTTAACGCCTTTACCGTAATAATAGTTTAAAGCTAAGTTATTTTGTGCCAAACCATTACCTTGTATAGCTGATTTTCTATACCATTCAACGGCTTTACGTGCATCTTTAGCGACACCGTCGCCTTCATCGTACATTACACCTAAGTTATTTTGCGCATCACGATTACCTTGGTTTGCTGCTTTGGTATACCAGAAAACCGCTTTAGTGCCGTTACGTTCTACACCTTCACCATCATCATAAGAGACAGCAAGGTTATATTGTGCGTCTGCATGACCTTGCTCTGCTGCTTTTGTATACCAAACAACCGCTGCTTCATGGTCTTGCGCTACACCGATACCTTCATCATAAGAGATCCCAAGGTTGTATTGAGCATCACTATCACCTTGCTCACCAGCTTTAGTATACCAATACACTGCTTTCTCATGATCTTGCGCTACGCCATCACCATCATCATAAGAAACAGCAAGATTGTATTGGGCTAAGGAGACACCTTGAACAGCCGCTTTGTTATACCAATAAACCGCTTTTTCTGCATCACGGTCAATATCATCACTCATGTCATACATAAGTGCTAAATTTAACTGTGCTTCAGCATGGCCTTGTTCTGCCGCTTTGGTATACCACTCCAGTGCTTTTTGTGAGTCTTGCTCAACACCTTCACCATTCTCATATTTCACACCCAATTGATATTGAGATGCTGCATTTCCACTTTCAGCACTTTTTTCAATTGCAGGTAAAGAGAAAGCTGTTTTACTTTCTGCCATTGCAGCGCCACTAAAAAATAACGATGCAAGTACCGTTGCCAAGACAATCTTTTTCATAATTCACCAATAATAAATAGAGTATTTTAATAATATATTTTTATAATTATTACTGGATAAATAATATATTCCAATCAATTTAATCTTAAAATTTACTTAAATGTTATTTTGAGAAGCAAAAAATGAAAATACCCACCTGTATAAGATGGGTATTTAAGATTTTTATAAGAATTTAACGACGAATTATAATAAATCCGCAATCATTTTCTCTAATTTTTCCTGATCGACAGCAAATTTGCGAATACCGTCAGATAATTTATCTACTGCCATTGGGTCAGCGTTGTGCTCCCAATAGAATTGAGCTTCAGTGATAGCTTCTGGACGCGCTTTCACTTCCCCTTTGTAGGATAATTTATGTTCAACTTCACCTTCAGCTTCTGATAATTCTTTTAACAGTGCTGGTGCAATAGTTAAACGGTCACAACCTGCTAATTCTAAAATCTCACCCATATTACGGAAGCTTGCGCCCATAACAACAGTGTTATAACCGTGTTGTTTGTAATAGTTATAGATTTCAGTAACAGAAATCACACCTGGATCTTCAGCTGGAGCAAATTCTTTTTTATCTGTATTGGCTTTATACCAATCCATGATACGACCAACAAATGGAGAAATCAGGTAAACACCTGCTTCAGCACATGCACGCGCTTGAGCGAAAGAGAACAGTAAAGTCAGGTTACAGTTGATACCTTCTTTTTCTAATTGCTCTGCGGCACGGATACCCTGCCAAGTAGATGCTAATTTGATAAGAATACGGTCGTTACTGATACCTGCATCATTATAAAGTTTCATTAAATGACGTGCTTTTTCGATACATGCTTGTGTGTCGTAAGAAAGACGTGCATCAACTTCTGTTGAAATACGACCTGGGATCAGTTTTAAAATTTCTAAACCGATATTCACTGCCAGTTTGTCGCAAGCATCAACGATTTGTTGTTCACGAGAATCGCTTTGTGAACGAGCCCATTCAATCGCTTCATCAATTAATTTACGATATTCAGGAATTTGAGCTGCATTTAAAATTAAAGATGGGTTGGTAGTTGCATCTTGTGGCTGATACAGTTTCATTGCTGCGATGTCACCAGTGTCAGCAACAACAGTTGTCAGCTTACGCAAAGAAGTCAATTTGTTGGTCATTTTGTTTATCTCATCTACTAGGTAAATCTGTTTGCAGTCACCTGCGGATATCTATTGATAATAACATGGACTGCTCACACTACAAGACGCTTAGATTCATACAAAGCAATTATTTGAATGCCAAACGTTTTCGCAAAACAAAAGCGGAAAAAAACAGAAGAAAATCACAGGCTGAATCGTTTAAATTGTCGAATTTTACGACAAATAAGAGAAACCATTGTTTTTTCCTATTACTATAATTTAGTCTTTAATTGAAAGAATTTGCTATATTTGGTCAACATTAAAATAACGTATCGAGGGAATTATGCTAATCACCATTTCACCAGCTAAAACACTGGATTTCGAATCGCCTTTAGCAACAACGCACTTCACCCAACCTGAATTGCTAAAATATTCCCAACAACTTATCGAAGAATGTCGAAAATTGTCATCGAGCGATATCGCAAGCTTAATGAAAATAAGTGATAAACTCGCAGGATTAAATGCCGCTCGTTTTGGTGAATGGCAACCTAATTTCACACCAGAAAATGCACGCCAAGCTATTTTGGCATTTAAAGGTGATGTTTATACCGGAATGCAAGCAGAGCTTTTTTCTGAAGATGATTTTCAGTTTGCACAACAACATTTACGTATGCTTTCTGGCTTATATGGCGTACTGCGCCCTCTTGATTTAATGCAACCTTATCGTCTTGAAATGGGAATAAAGCTAAAAAATAAAAAAGGAAGTGATTTATACCAATTTTGGGGAAATACCATTACAGAAGCACTAAACAAAGCACTTGAAGAACAAGGTGATAATGTTTTAATCAATTTAGCATCTGATGAATATTTTAAATCAGTCAACCCGAAAAAACTCAATGCTGATATTATTAAACCTGTTTTCCTTGATGAAAAAAATGGCAAATATAAAGTTATCAGCTTCTATGCTAAAAAAGCCCGTGGATTAATGAGTCGCTTTATTATTCAAGAAAAACTGACTAATAAAGCACAACTGAAAGAGTTTGATCTTGAAGGTTATCAATTTAACTCAGCAGAATCAGAGGGTAACACTCTCGTATTTAAACGTGCAGAATCACTGGCGAAATAAAAATATTAGCTATTAACTATTAGCTATCAATAAAAAAACAGCACTAAAATCAGTGCTGTTTTTTTATATTGAGGCTCACAAATGTTTTGTCACTAATGGTAGAGGTGACCATGTTAGAGATGGAATAAATTCACTACCTTGCATTGTTGTCAATTGTTGCTCATTGAATTGCGCCATTTCTTGAATAATAGAAGCGAGGGATTGCATTGAAAGTGTGTTTTCTGTTTTGATAATTGTAACCGAGCTATTCGTCTGATTTTCTTTTGTTTTTAGAGTTAAAATAAATTGGCCATCTTCTGTCCTATACTGCCAATCGTCACCCACTTGAGAAGAAATGAGTTCATCTTGTTCAGATAATCCTGAAATAAAAAGTTGGCTATTTTCGCCTTCATCATAGACAGTGACTTCACCATAACGCTTGTTCACAATATAAATATTACTACCACTCCCACCACTTAAATAATCAAGACCTGATTCAGAGATCAAAAGATCATTTCCACCTCCTGCACTGAGATTATCGTTCCCCTCTCCCGCAATTAAAATATGATGTCCGTGATTAACCACAATATGATCATCTCCCTCTCCGCCATCAATCACCGAGCTACATTTATTATGATTAACGACGATATCATCACCTGCCATTAATTCGAGAATAGGCAAGTGTTCAATTGATTGATTGTGTGGTTTCTGTTGAGTCATTAAAATAGATCTTAACAAAGAGTAAGGTGAATCAAGTGAATAAGTCGATAATGCCTCTTTATTTAAGGTCAGTGATTCAGGGATCATAAGCACATCATTTCCTGCACTAATAGTAAAATTTAGATCCGTCATTGGTGTTAATAAATGTTGTTGGCTCTCTTTTGTAGGAAGTGTAAAAACAACATTATCTTTATCTATTAATCGAATAGTCACGTTTGTATCGACAATTTTATTTAATAGCGTTGGATCGAAAAATAGCGTTAAATAATCATCTGGAAGATAGCGATGAGATAAAAGACCATTTTTAAATGTCAAATCAAAACCACTTATATCTGTTAAAAAGAAATGGCTCACATTATCATCAGTTAGTTTATCGATATAGTCAGACAGTGAAATATTCACTCTTTCATTCTTATTTTTTGTTAAAAATGTTTTTATTTGATAGCTGTCATTACCCTGACTCAATTTAATGTATGAGTTAGAATCAATACCAAAATAATTATTATTTTGGTTATTCCCATGAATACCAAGTCGTAAATTTGTTCCAGATAAGAAACCACTGTATTCAAATTCAGGCAATAGTTTTATATTTCTACTCTGACTGTTAAAAGCCGTAACAATTAAATTTTCGATCTCATTAATATAAAAATCTTTAATAATTAATTTTGATTTATTATATTTTTCTAAATAACTAAATTTGTATAATATTTTATCTTTAGTATTTTCATCCAAAGTGAGTAAAAATCCATCTTGAGTTATTAACGTATAACAATGTGAAAGTGTATTATTTACAGAATCATCATAAACATTTTTTAATTTTATAGAGTGATAAATCAATTCATTATTTTCATTTCCATCATTTACTTTCATATCAAAAATAATATCTTTTCCTTGACGAGAAATAGCAGCGATTTCATCAAAATGATAGTTTAATTGCACAATACTAGACTCGATATGACTCACTTCATTAATAATTTTTTGAAATTGAATATTATAATTTTTTCCAAAGAAGATCTTAATATAACATAGCTATCATTTCCCTCCCCCCCTTCAGCATAACCTTCTCGTAAAACTAGTGTGTCATTTCCCCCTAATCCATATAATAAATCGGCACCGCCAGCACCATCTAGATAATTATTCTCTTGGTTACCATAAATAATATCATCACCGGCCTCGCTACCAATTACGTTCTCAATACTGTCTAAATAGGCAATCACATTTTGATCTTGTAAGACAATATTAGGCATGGAATCAACTAATTGCTTTGAATACAAACGCCCATTCTCTTGATAAAGAAATAGCTTTGAATGAAAATTTTGACTGTTTGTTTGTTCTTCTGATTGTCTGAATTTAACATAGTTATTAGATAAACTAACCTCATATCCCGTATATTTGTTTGTTGTTTTTATAATACGAAGTGTGTCATTTCCCTCTCTGCCATAAAAACGACTCGCATAAAGTGGCGATTCAGAGGAAAATAAATTGAACATATCATTTCTTTCGCCTCCACTTAATCGTTTAGTACCATTATAAATATCAAAGGTATTTTGAGTAATTAAAGGTGCTGCAATAACATCATTACCATGATAGGTATTAAAATAGAATTTTTCATTCTCATTCCAATCTGAGACATAATATTTTTTATACTGATTCGCTTTTATTAAACTTTCCGATAAATTTTCCACACCTAAAAGATTAATTATATTTTCTCTATTTGTTCTTATATTTTTTAAAAAATCACTATCGACCATATTATCAAAAATGGGAGAATCATCATCGGAAATAATATCCATTGTATAGCGATTCAATTCATTAACATAAAAATCGACATCAAAAATTAGTGTCTCATGGGTTGCTATTGCTTCTTTAGGAAGATAATACTTATATTCTGTTTTTTCTGAGCGAAGATGATAAGAAAGTGCAGCTATTTTTTCAGCCATTTCTTGACTGATATTTTGAGATATCCGTTGAGCAACATATTCTCCTAAAGGATTTAAAATTGAATCTAATGTTTTTCCCATTAAGTTTGGTATGACTTTATAATAATAATATTCTTGGTAAACCTGTTTTTCATTTGTATAAAAATAACGGCTCTGATGATTTTGTTTTTTTATCTCATCAAGATAATTGACTGCATTTTTGTCAATCATCTCTTCTAATTGTGTTTCTGTTTCTAAATAGATGATTTCATTCTTTTTATTTGGTAGTAAATCTCCCATTAAAAAGGCATAAAAACCATTATTAAGTTCTTCTAATGGCGTAAAATTTACCTTTATCTTTGCTTCTTCAATAAGCCTTGCTGCATTATAAATCGATGTTGCAAGTGCAATAACTGCACCCGCCACAATACCAATAGGGCCTGCAATCGTTGAACCTGCAAGCATTGCAATAGAAACCCCTAGCGTAACCAACCCAGATACAACAGCAAAGGAACCATTAACAATATAATCAATTTTCCTTTTTTCATTATTTTCACCAGAAATTCGGCTAAAATTATCATAGGCATTATAAATATCAAATCCGATAGAAAGAACATTAAGTCCAATTCCTACTTTTGTACTTATCTTACTTACATATTCAAGTGGATTATGACGATATTTTAACAATCCTTTAGCTAATGCAATTTCAATCAATTCAGAAAGACCATTATAAGCCATCTCAGACCACATAATAGCTAAGTTATTAATGATCTCTTTTCGTTCTTTAGGCGATAACAATGGGTTATTTAGTTGTTCAGCAAGCATAAACGTGGAATTAATTGACTGCCACATACCATAAGTAATATTAGCGTAACCAATTTTACTAATTATTTTCATATGTCGAGGAAGTGTTAATGATGCATTTCTTAATAAATTCCAATCTTTATCACTGTAGCCTTTATTTCCTAGCTTAATCATTTTAGTTAATCGTTCAGATGCAGCAAGATAGTCGATTCTATTTACATCATTAGAAAGGAGATATTTAACTTTCTCTTCTTTATTATTTAGCAAATAACGAAACAAAGAGATGACTTTTTTATCCTTTTCACTACCCGATATTGATAGAAAATAATCATTAAGATGATGAGGATCAAATGTTAATTTTAAGTCCCATTTTTCTATATTACTGAGATCAATGTCATCGATATTTTTTCCACTTATCTTAGCACCTAAACTGACTAATAAACTTTTATCAAAAGAGACATCATTTATTTTCACTATCTCTTTATTTTTATTATCAAAGATCTTATTTTTCACATCTAAAATATCTAACGAATTTAAATCACTTACTTTCCTTAATGCTATTTCTGGTGATAATGATTCAAGTATCATTTTATTGCTAGTCATAAAAATGATATTTTTAAGTTTGTTTATTGTTTTTTTATAGTTTTCAAATGTTGATACAGTGTCTAGCAACATTCGATATAAAATACCTTTTTTGTTTTTATCAAAAAATGTAGCCAGTAGATTTTTTGAAAGTAAACTTAATTTCTTAATTAATGTTGGATTGTCATAAATTGCATGAATAATTTCTATTGCTTGATTTGTTTTTTCTGTTAATGTCAATTTTTCTTCTGATAATGAGTCCGATGATAGCCATTTTTTATATGTCATTTCGCCCATCAAATATCGATTGAATTTTTTATTAACTAATGGATCAAGTATTACTTGTGTTAATTTTTTTTCTATATTATTTTCATCTGAAATTTTAAAAAAAGAAGATAGCTCATATAGATATTTTCTGCATGCAGTACTTATTGAAATATCATTACTGATAATTTTGTCACTAAGTTCTTTTAATATTTCCCTATGCTGCTCAACATTAAGGTGATCAACTTTATTAATAATAGAGCCAATTTGATAGATATTAAGATCATAGCGATTTGATTTAATATAATCTAAAATATCAGATAATATGATTTCATTTGAATAATCTACAATCACTTTTTTTATATTTTTATCATATCCCAATTTAAACTCTTCACGTTCTCGATAATTAGGATACCAAGAAGAAATGATTTGATAGATTTCTTTTGTAATTTGATTGTTTTCTACAGTTATTTTTTCTTTATTTGAAAAAGCTAAAACATCATCATAATCTGCTTCAGTAGTAATTATATTAGATACCCTTGAGCTCCCAAGTAGTGGTTTATCGATATACTGCCTCTCAATAATCGGCTTAACAATAATGTTGTCTATTAAAAGAGAAACCTTATTATCAATAATCTGGTAGATCGGCATATTTAATCGTTGAGCAATACCCTCAATAAAAAAATCACCCGATTGATAACTCAACAACTTTTCTTTTTTGGCAAAAATAATCGTTTTTTCATTAAAAAATTGATTTTCTAAAATAATATTGTGCAATGTTTCAACATCATTTTTTTGTTTAATAAAATCTTGTTTAAAAAAACTATCTTCTTCATTCCCAGTTGCAATTACTCTTATTCTATTCTTTAAGCAATAATCAAGAAAATAGCTTATTTCTGGTTTATCATTTAAGTAAGCATTTAAACTCTCATTTTTAATACCATTATAAAAATAAATTATTATATCATCTTGATAGAATGAATCGATGCTATCTATAATAATGTTATCAATGTTTCCTCCATTAAATAGTTTCTTATCATCAAACAAAAAATTAAAGTTATTTTTATTATCGTCAAATAATAAATAACTACAATCTATTTTATTTCTATTTTGATTTAATGATTTATCAAAAAGAATATGAATATTTTCTTCATTAATATAAAAATTGTTCGGATGATAAGCATAATTCCTCTCACGATAATTGTTATTAAAATAAGTTTCTAACTGATTTATTTCATGAACGATCATTCTATTTGAAAATTGATTATTTCTAAAGTAATCAAAGTATAAGTCACTATAAGAGCTTAAATTATTACCTTTTTTAACATCTATTTCAATTTCAATTAAATCAAGTAGTTTATTTATATCTTCATTATCTCTATATTTTGATAGTTTTTGATAGTTTTCTTTTAAATGTAGTTTATTATTATCCTCTATCAGAAATGTGTTTTTTAATTCAGGGATATCAATTTGTTCAATTATCTCAATTAAATATTGGTAGTTATTTTTAAATTCAATAGTGTAATCGTACCCCTCAATGCCAGCATTTCTATTTTTATCCCATAATAAATATGGACTATCTATAATTTGATTATAAATAAAATTACTAACACCATGAGAACCATCGTTAATTTCATTCACCATTAATTGATAAAGCTTTGAAGCCACTAAACTGTTTTTTTCAGCAAGTGAAATTAAATTCTTTTTTCCATAAATCAATCTATCGTAAAACAATTTATCTTCTAACTTATTTTTAACCTTATTTAAAATTCCATTAAGTGATATGTTTTTATCATCGTTAAATAAATTTATTTTATTAATGAGAGAAAAACTAGCCGTTAACTTATCAAAATAGATATTTCCATTTAATATATCTATTAAAAAAACAATTTCTTTTAACTCTTTTGATTTATTTCCTTTAACTAAATAACTATTTATTTCAATTAAATTTCTGTAATAAATATCATTAAATTCAACATATCCATTTCTTTTTTTGACCTCTTGGAAATTATTGAATTCGACTACTTCAATATCAATACTATTATCATCATTCTTATTCAAAATAATCTTACTTGCCTGATTATTTTCAAGAATATCATCAATATAATGTTTAACTAAGTAAATACCCTCATCAACATATGAATTTTTTACAACAACTTCTATTAAAACATTCTCTTTTCTAAGCTCGAGAATAAGATCTCTCTGTTCACTATAATAAATAATACGTCCCGTAACACCCTCGCTAAAAGGTAATGAAAAGCCTATTTTCTTTATACTTTCAGCAATACCTTTATTGGTATCAACATCATCATTATTCCACACACTTCTATAATTTAATGAATCTGTTTTTTTATACTCATCAAAAGTAATATATTTTTTACCTTCTATTTCATGAGCTCCATAGAAATCCATTTTGCTTGCCAATACTTCTTTTATAGATAAAGGATCAGAAAACTCAAGTAACTCACTATTTGAATCAAACAATGTAAATTTATAATTATTTTCAGAATATTTTTTATATGCAATGGCTATAGCATGATCTTTGAATGCAATAATGGCATAATAATCATTATATCCCTGCATAATGTGATCTATATGATGACTAACTTCTTCTTGACTAAAACCAAGATGATGAATATTTGATTTTCCCAACCCTTTCTTATTTAAGATTTCTTCATATTTAGCCGACTTTAATGAATCAAAAACAAAATATTGAACTTTATTACATAACCTCTCCATTTGAAAATGTTGAGAAAAAATAATATTTTTTACTTCTTTCATTAAATTTAATACTTCATACTCTTGTATATTATTAAATAAAATAGAGTCTAATTCATTTAGTATAATTTCCTTTTCATTTTGATAAGAAGAAATATTTTCTTTTAGCCAAAATAAATATTTATGCCCCCCTTCTAATCCACTATTTCTAATCTCTAATAAATAATTCAAACTCAAACCATAGCATAATCCAGCAAGTGATTGGAAATGACTAAAATCATAATTAGTTTCTGTTGAAGCAATAAGATTAACTCGGCTCATTATTTTCTCAAGCGGCTTAAGTAGATCTTCATATTGTGAAAATCGCTTTTCTATATTATTTTTTATCTTAGTCGTAAACAAGCCAGTACCCACTTTATAAATTAGATGTTCTCCATTTTCAGGTATCTGGCTATATTTAGATTTCGCAATCGTAAATGCCTCTTCTATATCATCAATATAGATATGTAATACTTTCTCGGTTTCTTCTATCTTATCCCGTATAATAAAAATATTTTTATAGGAGTAGCTTTCATTAAGCTCAATTGAAAAACGTGAGTTAATATCTATCTGTTTTTTTATTTTTATATCACTAATAATTTTATTTATTATATCATGATTACTTAAATTCCAATCTTCATTTAAATTAAAATAATTTGAATACTCTTTTTTATTATAATTACGATAATATAAAAAATCGTCATTGTTGTTTTCTTTAATTTTATTGCCTATACTATTAATCAAATCACCTTTACTACGCGAATTCAGATAATAAGTGCAACGCTCGGTCATGTTAGATGGAAGGACGGTTAGCTACTGATAAGCTATCCTGCTCTTCCGACCAAAGATGAGCGAGTAAGTATGAAGTATCAGCAACTAACCGAAGGACAACGATACCAGATATCGATACTGCGTGAGGATAATTTATCCTGCCATGAGATAGGTATCCGTATCGGTGTAAGCAAGTCCACGGTCTCCCGTGAACTGAGGCGTAACACTTCAGATACTGGTTATAACCCGCAACAGGCACACCAGAAGTGCTGTGATAGGCGGCTGTCATCTGCCAAAAGGACAATTCCTCAGCAGACCATAGATTTCGTGATATTTGCTCTGGAGTGGAAGTGGAGTCCTGAGCAAATAAGTGCAATTGGCAGCATTATTGGTCTTAGCGTCAGCCATGAATGGATTTACCAGTATATCTATGCGGATAAGCGTAGCGGTGGCGAGTTGTACAGGCATCTTAGGCAGGGCAAACGGCGATATCGTAAGGGCTACGGGCAGAAACGAGGGCGCATCCCTGATGCGGTATCCATTGAGCTACGGCCGTCAGTCGTCGATGACCGTAGCCGTCTGGGGGACTGGGAGGCCGATTTGGTGCAGGGTAAACAGGGCACTGGTGCTATCGTGACACTGGCAGAACGCAAAAGCCGTATTTACCTGACAAAAAAGGTGTTTTCAAAGGATGCGGTGGAAGTCAGTAAGGCCATTATCTCACTGCTGAGTGAGTATCAGGATGTATGTCACACAATAACGTTCGATAACGGTCTAGAGTTTAGTGAGCACAAGGCGATAGCAGAAGCACTGAACGCAGATACGTACTTTGCCCATCCGTATGCCTCGCATGAGCGTGGGCTGAACGAGAATACGAATGGGTTGTTAAGACAGTTTATCCCGAAAGGAACAGACCTGCGGACAGTGACAGAAGAAGACTTACAACGCTATCAGGGAGCGTTGAACAGCAGGCCACGCAAGTGTCTGGGGTTCAGACAACCTTCGGTGGTGTTTGCGGAGCTAAGAAAGGCGGCTTAGCGTTGCACTTCGGACTTGAATCCGCCCTATAAAAAAAATCGGATTCACCTTCAAAATCAATTATTTTAAATATATCATTTTCATTATCTATTTCTAAAATAAGGCTTTTTTTCTCCAACTCCACATAATAAGTTCCCGAAAAATGCTGAAAAAGGAGAGTGTTCATACGTTCTTTTTTTATTTTAATCGACTCTCTAGCTGTTAATTTAGCACTATTTAAAAATAGATTTTCTATACTTAAATTGATTTTTACTCTGAAAAAATCAATACTTTTAGTAAATTCATTCTTATTATAGAGTGAAAAATTATTTTCTATTCTTCTAAGAAATTCATTTGCTTCATATTCATTTTTAGAAATAAGGATCGAGGTGTAATTTTCAGTTAATACCCTTTTTACTGATTCAAATTTACAGAATAATTCTGCGCTATGCTCTTTTATATGATTTTCTATTATTAATGCAATTCTATTTATATCATCTTTAAAAATTAACTTTCTGAATCCATTCATATTTCATTCCTTTTTGTTGAATAGATATATCCTTCTAAAAAGAAAATATATAATTCAAATCCACTTTTTTAAATCCTTATTTTCCTATTTTTAAAATTTAGCTCATAAAAAAAGCCCAACATTATGTTGAGCTTTTTTCAGGATAAATAATTAATTAAATTAGAAATTAATTATTTCAAAAACTACTAATTATTATTTAGGCGCACGTTCTAATAAAAACTCACGTAGCTGTGCAAAATCAGCAGGTAAGAAATGCGAAAGCAATTCTTTATCTGCACGCTCGGCTAGCTCTTTAGGTAATGGCAACTCACCCCCTAAAATACGCTCTACACTCTCTTTAAATTTCGCGGGATGGGCTGTCCCCAGGAACAGACCATATTCGCCCTCTTTCAACTCATCACGCAGTAAGCGGTAAGCAACCGCGGCATGAGGCTCTGAAATATAGCCTTTCTTCGCGAGTTCACGCACCGTTTCTTCTGTTGTTTCGTCACTCACTGAACCATGAGCAAGATCAGAAAGATCCCAACCTTTACGACGATACAATTCTTCAATACGTGGCCAGTTATTAGGTTGACTAACATCCATCGCATTAGAAAGCGTTGCCACAGTGCGATGTGGTTCCCATTTACCATTATCTAAATAGCGAGGAACGGTGTCATTTACGTTTGTCGCCGCAATAAAGCGTTTTACAGGTAATCCCAGAGATTTAGCGAGTAAACCCGCCGTGAGATCACCAAAGTTACCACTTGGTACTGAAATCATTAGCTGCTCATGTTTTTCCGCAGGGATTTGTGCAACGGCCTCAAAATAATAACAAATTTGAGCAAGCAAACGGCTGATATTGATGGAGTTCGCTGAGTTCAAATACATTGTTTTCTTTAAGAACTCATCATCAAAAGCCTGTTTCACTAATGACTGGCAAGCATCAAAATCACCTTTGATTGCAACAGTGTGAATGTTTTCACCTAATGTACAGAACAGTTTTTCCTGTAACGGGCTAATTTTGCCTTCAGGATAAAGAATAACAACTTGTACATTTTCTAATTTGTAGAAAGCATGAGCAACAGCAGCGCCAGTATCACCTGATGTTGCTGTTAAAATTGTAACAGGTTGGTTGCCAGCAACTTCTGACAACATTTGCGCCATAAAACGACCACCAAAGTCTTTAAATGCCAGCGTCGGGCCGTGGAAAAGCTCTAAACAACTTACATCATCTTCAACTTGGGTTACTGGTGCAGGAAATGCAAATGCGGTGCTAATACGTTTTTCTAATACATCAGCAGGAATTTCATCACCAATAAAGGCTGTTAAAATACGGCTACTACGTGTTGCAAAATCAAGTGCTAATAATTCATCAATTTCAGCTTTAGAAAACGAAGGTAAGTCTTGTGGAAAAAAGAGCCCTTGTTGTTTACCCAAACCTTGTTTTACTGCTTGAGCAAAACTGACTTGCTCTTGATTATCTTTCAAATTATATAATTTCATGACTTATCCTATCTGTCTTGCGCCACGCGTATCTATACGGCAGATATGTACAAAGCCTTCACTGTTTTGTACGTAGTTTTGTTTCAGCCATTCGGCCATCTCTTGTGCGATTTCTAATGAATCACTAATCGTAAAAATGGTAGGGCCTGAGCCGGAAATACCACAAGCTAACGCACCTTTCTTCTGCGAAGCCTCTCTGGCTTTTTCAAACCCCGGAAGAAGTTGGGTGCGATAAGGCTCTGCAATCACATCTTGCATCAAATTAGCGGCTAGTCCTGATTGCTGAGTATGGCAAGCATGAATAAAACCCGATAAATAACGACCGTGGTTAATGATGTCTGCTTTAGAGTATTGTTTTGGTAAAATCGCTCTAGCTTCTGCCGTAGAAACTTTAATTCCCGGATATGCCATAACCCAATACCAATCATCAAAGGTTGGTACAGACTGACAAATAGTGCCATTTTGTTCCAAAATAAGTTGTAACCCACCTAAATAACAAGGTGCAACATTATCATAGTGCACACTACCTGAAATACGTCCTTCAAGCTCCCCCATCATCAGCAGCAATTGTCTCTCACCAAAAGGCTTTTGGGCAAATTCATTAAGTGCAACCAATGCCGCAACAACAGAACAAGCACTTGATCCTAAACCAGAACCAATTGGCATATTTTTCTCAAGCGTCATTGCAACAGAAAGTTCTTTGCCTAATTTTTCACAAAATAACTGCCAACATTGATACACAATGTTTTGCTTAGGATCTGAAGGTAATTTGCTAACAAAGTGCCCTTTACTTTCAAGTGTAAATACCGAAGCCGCTTCAACGGTGACACAATCACCCAGTAATTGCCCATCAATAGGTGAAACTGCCGCGCCAAGGACATCAAATCCGACACTCACGTTGCCGATTGATGCTGGTGCATAAACTTTAACCACGCTTAAACTCCCAATTTCCATGATAAGGTACGTAATACATCTGCAAACACCCCAGCAGCAGTAACATCATTACCAGCACCATATCCACGTAATACCAATGGAATAGGTTGATAGTAGCGAGTGTAAAAGGCTAAAGCATTTTCACCATTTTTCACTTTAAACAGAGGATCATTTGCATCAACTGCCATTATCTTAACTTGGCATTTTCCTTCATTGATGATGCCAACATAACGTAATACCTTACCTGCTTTTTGTGCTTCTTCGACTTTTGCATCAAATTCAACATCAACTTGAGGTAAACGGTTTAAGAAGCTTGCTACATCACCTGAGCTATCAAATGAAACAGGCAGCACAGGCTCTACATCGATATCACTGAGTTCTAATTTATAACCCGCTTCACGCGCTAAAATAAGCAGTTTACGCGCAACATCCATACCAGAAAGATCATCACGAGGATCAGGCTCTGTAAAACCTTTATCTTTTGCTGAAAGAGTCGCTTCAGATAAGCTTTTACCTTCATCTAGTTGACCAAAAATGTATGACAAGGAGCCTGAAAGAATACCATTAAATTGAACTAACTCATCGCCCGCATTGAGCAAGTTTTGTAAGTTTTCAATAACCGGTAAACCTGCACCAACGTTAGTGTCATACAAGAACTTACGGCGTGAAGCTTCCGCTGCTTGTCGAATTTGGTAGTAATAGTCCATCGACAGCGTATTCGCTTTTTTGTTTGGTGTAACCACGTTAAAGCCATTTTGTAAGAAATTTGCGTATTGTTGCGCAATTTCTTCGTTTGATGTGCAATCAACGATCACTGGATTTAAGAAGTGGTACTCTTTTTCTAAACGAATAAGCTGACTAAAGCTAAAAGGTTCTTTGGCTTCTTTAAGTTCTTGTTGCCAATTATCTAAATCAATACCTTGCATATCTGTCAGCATGGCTCTTGAGTTAGCAATACCACAGACACGAAGATCGATATGCTTATTTTTCAACCATGCTTGCTGGCGATGGATTTGTTCAATTAATGCGTTGCCAACACCACCAACACCGACAATAAAGACTTCAACAATTTGATTAGTGTTGAAAAGCATTTGATGGCATAAACGCACCGCGTTAGTTGCAGAATCATTCGCAATAACGGCAGAAATAGAACGCTCTGAAGAGCCTTGAGCTATCGCAACGATATTAATATTGCCACGGGTTAAAGCAGAGAAGAAACGCGCTGATATCCCTTTTAAAGTACGCATACCATCACCTACAACGGAGATGATAGCGACGTTTTCCATGATATCTAATGGATCAAGTACACCATCTTTTAATTCTAAATAAAATTCATCTGATAAGGCTTTTTGCGCTCTCATAAGTTCTTTTTGCGGTACACAAAAGCTGATGCTGTATTCAGAAGAAGATTGTGTAATCAGAACAACAGAAATACCCGCTCTTGACATAACAGAGAACACTCGAGCGGCCATCCCCACCATACCTTTCATACCAGGGCCTGATACGTTGATCATCGCCATATTATTAAGGTTGGTGATCCCTTTAACTGGTGTACTATCATCTTTTTGACCATCACCAATTAATGTACCCGGCGCATCTGGGTTGCCAGTGTTTTTTATTAAACAAGGAATTTGGAATTGGGCGATTGGAGCAATAGTGCGAGGATGAAGTACTTTAGCGCCGAAGTAAGAGAGTTCCATCGCTTCTTGATAAGACATGCCTTTTAACAGACGTGCATCAGGAACTAAACGAGGATCACAAGTATAAACACCGTCAACATCAGTCCAAATTTCACAACACTCTGCACGTAAGCAAGCGGCTAACACAGCAGCAGAGTAGTCTGAGCCATTACGACCTAATACCACGAGTTCATTCTTTTCATTACCCGCAGTAAAGCCTGCCATTAAAATCATATCGTCTTTTGCGATATTGAGTTCTAAGATGCGGCGAGTAGACTCAGGAATATCAACTGTCGATTCTAAGTAATGACCTTGTGCGAGTAAATTTTTGACTGGATCGATCACAGTGACATTATAGCCACGAGCCTGCAAAACGGATCCCATTATAGCGATAGAAAGCTTTTCACCACGACAAATCATCGCTGCATTGATGCTATCAGGGCATTGACCTAGTAAAGAGATCCCATGAAGAATATGTTTGATCTCTGCAAATTCACGCTCAACTTTATCTTTTAAGCGCTCATAGTCAAAACCAGGTTGTTTTTCTCTTAAACCTTGTAATAAGTTGGCAAAAATTTGCTCGGCTTCTCGTACTTGAGTGAGAGGATCTTCGCCTTCTGCCGTTTTTTCAATCATTGCAACCAAGTAGTTAGTTATCTTGGCTGGTGCTGATAATACAAGAGCGACTTGTCCTTGCTCTCTTTTTTTCTCAGCGATATCAGCAACATTCAGCACACGCTCTGCGTTGGCAACTGAAGTTCCCCCAAATTTTAACACTCGCATACAGCTCTCCTGATTTTTCACCCAAAAAAAAACCCGCATTTCTCAATGCGGGCTTTTTCGATTTTCGTTTTTTATATGCGACAGCCCGCCCCGCAATATAAGATTCCGGTGGTGGTGGTAATAATTGTCATTTTAGCTGGGCTGTAAATACGCATAACTATCCTGTCTGTCTCAAATTTAGTTTGACTATATACTGGTTAAAGCAAAGCGAGAGAGATGTCAAATTTTTTCTTTTTTTTCACCAAAAAATAAACTCAACTTAAATAAAATTTATTCGATCCTTACTCCTATTGTAGTATAGATATTGCTATCACAAAGGGATAAACAAAGAAAATAAAGCTACTATTTTAGAGTTATTTGGGGATTTGTACTTTTATAAGGAATAAGGTATTTTATGCTACTTTAAATTGTGTAACAAAACTGGAAAAAAAATAAACCCCCACTATATTTAACATATATTTTTCTTTTACATTACATAAATCAAATTATATAGTTAACTATTGAAATCAAGGTTAAGCTGTTATCTTGATTTTGATATGTGTCAACAAAAGTTAGCTTTTTAGATGGTATTTAATACAACTGGTGTTATATTGCTGTTAATAGACTATGGGCGTTTTGCATTCTGATTTTAGCGTTCATTGTCGATTAAAATTGCAAGTTTTGTAATAACGTGATGGTTATTTATCGAATTTCAATCTGGGTCTAGTTTTTACGTGCTAATAACAAAAATGAATAACCACACAAGCGCACACAGAAGTTAAACACAGATTTCCTTTTTCTATTTTTGGTAATTTTAGGTAGCAAATATGCAAACCCCGCACATTCTGATTGTTGAAGACGAAGTTGTTACTCGTAATACCCTGAAAAGCATATTCGAAGCTGAAGGGTATATCGTACACGAAGCCACTGATGGCAACGAAATGCACAATGTTCTATCTGATCATGATATTAATCTGGTCATTATGGACATTAACCTTCCTGGTAAAAACGGGCTGTTACTTGCTCGTGAATTACGTGAACAGGCAAGTGTTGCATTAATGTTCCTGACCGGTCGTGATAATGAAGTTGATAAAATCTTAGGCCTAGAAATTGGTGCCGATGATTACATTACTAAACCATTTAACCCTCGTGAATTAACGATTCGTGCACGTAACTTACTGTCACGTACCATGAATTTAGTTAATGGCACAGAAGAACGCCGTTTAGTGGAAAGCTATAAATTCAATGGTTGGGAGCTTGATATTAACAGTCGCTCACTAATCAGCCCTGCTGGTGAACAATATAAATTACCACGCAGTGAATTTCGTGCGATGCTACATTTCTGCGAGAATCCAGGAAAAATCCAAACTCGTGCAGAATTACTGAAGAAAATGACAGGCCGTGAGCTGAAACCTCATGATCGTACTGTTGACGTTACTATCCGTCGTATTCGTAAGCATTTTGAGTCAACACCAGATACACCTGAAATCATCGCAACAATCCATGGTGAAGGTTATCGTTTCTGTGGTGATTTAGACGAGTGATTTGATTCTATCTCAAACACTTTCTTAACAAAAAACCCCGAATTACCATTCGGGGTTTTCTTTTATCTAAAGAAGGATTAATAAAATCACAAATAGTGAAAATTGATCTCAGCAACTATTTTGATAAAAAATATAACTTCTTTTTTAAAAAAATTTTAAACCTTATTCGTATTAATTTTATTAACCATTAATTTCTCTAGTAAATAAAAATCACTCTTTCCACGGCATAATAGGTACTGCACTAATCGCATTTTTTGGCGAACCATCAATGACTTTATCTGAGTAAGTCAGATAAACTAAAGCATGGCGCTGTTTATCGTAAAAACGTACAACTTGAAGCTTTTTAAATACTAATGATGTTCTTTTCTGGAAAACAACATCACCATTATTTTTCCCTTTAATAACCTTTTCGCTTAGTTCAATAGGCCCTACTTGCTGGCAAGAGATAGCCGCATCAGCAGTATCTTCAGCAAGACCTAAACTCCCTGAAATGCCCCCAGTTTTTGCTCGGCTTAAATAACATGTGACATTTTTAACTTCAGGATCATCAAATGCTTCAATCACAATTTTATGGTTAGCGCCAAAAAACTTAAATACCGTATCCACGTAGCCAATTTCTTCTGCTTTTGCCATCAAAGAAAAAGGGAGTAATATAGATACTGCTAGCATCTTTTTGAAATTTAACATATTTACCTAGTTCCATTGAAAAGATGAGAAAATAGTTTTGTCTAGAATAAAACAATCTATTACTAACTGATAGAAGAATTTGTGTACATTAGTCGATGAAAAAGACTATATTTTACGATTGTCTAACAATATAACTTGTTATAGATGTTCAGGCTCTTTACCATCTACTTCTACTGCAATAAACAAACGAATATGACTAAGGGAGATGTATGGATCAAACCAACATCATACGTGATTTGCTCGCTTGGCTTGATAGTAACCTAGACAAGCCATTATCCCTCGATAATGTCGCAACCAAAGCGGGTTACTCCAAGTGGCATCTACAACGCATGTTTAAAGAAGTTACAGGACAAGCGATTGGTTCTTATATTCGTTCAAGGCGTCTATCTCGTGCAGCCGTTGCATTACGTTTAACGAGCCGCCCTATTTTAGACATTGCTTTGCAATATCGTTTTGATTCTCAACAGACTTTTACCCGCGCTTTTAAAAAGCAATTTAATAGAACACCCGCACTTTATCGTCGTACTGATGAATGGTGTGCGGTAGGAATTTGTCCACCAATTACCTTAGATCCTCAAAATTTACCTAAATGGGAATTTGTAACGCTATCTGAGAAGAAATTAATTGGTATTGAGCAAACTTGTAGCCACACCCTTGAGCAATGGGCTGAAGCCTGCTCTAACATGCGCCAAACCTTCTGGCGTTACTACATGAGCAAGATAAGCGCTGTCCCTCATCAAGTTTATGGGCTTCACCACGCACAACATAGCGATGAGCATGAAGATGAACAACGTGTGCTTTACACAACTGCCGTTGAGCCAGATTATGCAACGTTTATTGATGATGATGCAGCAAATGAAGTCTCTCTTGCTGGCGGTGATTACATTCGCTTTGATTTTGAAGGTGAGGCAAAACGCGGTGCAATGCAGGAATTTTTATTCCTAATTTATGGTGTCTGCTTACCTAATATGGGATTAACGCGCCGTAAAGGCTATGACGTTGAAAAATACTATCTTAAAAATGTGAGTTACAGCAATGAGATGGTGACTGAGCCACAAGATCATATCGAACGTTTTGAATATTACATTCCAATTAAACGCGAAGATGTAACCGCATAAGAAAAAGCTCTCTTTGTAATATGAGAAAGAGAGCTTTTATTTTTTAGCGCTGAACTTCATCTAATGCAGTATCAGTAAGATGGCTCACATCACCCGCTGTTTCAATCACCCAACCATTAGCAAGCCAAGGGCTATTTTGATAATCAACGCGTGAAATTGAGCAATTACGCAGTCTTAAACGGCGTTCTGCATATGCAGGTAATCCCAATACAGTACTCAGTAAGCACCCTAAAGCAATACCATGACTGACTAAGAGTGGGCGGCTATTTGCGGGTAAATCAAGACATTGATTTAGCGCAGCCTGCATACGACTTGCTAATTCTGCCATTGATTCTCCTTGGGGAATTCGTCCATCAGGTGTACCATCAATCAAACTCTTGCGCCAAGCCTCTTCTTGTGTCTTTAATGTTGCGATCTCTCGCTGTTCAAGAACGCCCATATTAAGTTCACGTAAACGTGGGTCAGTTATCACTTCACAGCCACAAGCTTGTGCAATGATTTCTGCCGTTTGACGAGTACGGCCAAGATCGCTTGAGATAATGTGGGTAATGCCTGCTGATTTTACTTTTTCAGCAACTTGCTGTGCTTGACGCACACCATTCGCTGTTAGTGGGCTATCAGATTGCCCTTGAATACGTCTCGCCACGTTCCATTCAGTTTCACCGTGGCGAACAAGATAGACCTGTAACATACATTTTTTCCGTTATACTGCTCTAATTTTTCAAAGGATGATTAATTCATTATGTATCATGTCATTGCAGCCACTACGAATCCAGCAAAAATCAACGCGATAAAACTCGCCTTTGAGCAAGTATTCGGTAAAGATACCTTTGATATTGAAGATATTAATGTCGATAGTCGTGTTCCACAGCAACCTATCGGAAATACAGAAACGAGAACTGGCGCACGTCAACGTGTGATGGCGGCTCGTCAAGTTCGCCCTGAAGCTGATTTTTGGGTTGGCGTCGAAGCCGGTATAGAAGATGATATGACCTTTGCTTGGATTGTTGTCGAACATGGACAAATTCGTGGAGAATCACGCTCAGCAAGCCTTATGCTACCAGAACAGATCTTAAAAGGGATCCGTGAAGGTCGTGAGCTTGGCGATGAAATGGCTTTCTTAACAAAAATTGACAACATTAAACAGCGTGGCGGTGCGATTGGTTATTTTACTGATGGCCTACTCAGTCGTACTTCTGTGTATCAACAAGCATTAGTGCTAGCATTAGTACCAGTCACTCATGATATCTATAAAGAACTCAATCAAAAAGAAGATTAATAATTAATCTGATGCGTTTTCTTAGATAACCCAGCTTCTAGATAAGTCTGCTGTTAGATAAAAATGAAACAAAAAAAGCCATTTAATCAAATAATTAAATGGCTTTTTATTATTCTAGTTTAGAGAGTAACAACGCGACTATTTTTTCGTCATTAGCTCTTTTTCAAGCCATAATTTCACATCATGTGGCGCTGTTTTTAAACTATTAGAGCCTCTAGTGATGGTGGCAATGCCAACGCCTAACTCTTCTTTTAACTCACGCTGACTTAAATCCCCTCGCATTAACTCTTGCACAATACGAACTCGAGTTGCCAAAGCACTACGTTCATCAGGTGTCATTAAAAGTTGTAAAATAGGAAATTGCACATCTTGCTCAAAAGCATGTTGTAATAACTCAACAAATCTTAGCCAGTGCTCATTCTCTTCAGGTGATAATGCAGGATCTTGCATCGTGGGAACCTCTTTTTGCCACACTCATTAACTAGTACAAACTATATCATACTTTGCTAATGTACAAAGAGGCTCCAACAATAAATCCTTTTTTATCCTTTAATATCGGCTATTCCACTCATTTTCAGTCAGTACTGGCTGCTGTTCGCCCGCAAAATAGCTATAGAAAACAGCAAAAGAGAGTACGTTTTTCACATAACCACGAGTTTCAGCAAAAGGAATACTTTCAACAAAAGCAATTGCATCTAATTGACCATTTGCATCAGATAACCAACGATCAACACGCGCAGGCCCCGCATTATACGCAGCACTTGCTAAAATACGGTTTTGGTTAAAACGCTGATAGACAGAATCAAGATAAGCAGTACCAATCTCAATATTCTTCACAGGATTTGTCAATTGCGCACTACTTGTATATCCCGTAATCCCCGCTTGTTTTACCGTAAACTCTGCTGTTTTTGGCATAACCTGCATTAAACCTGTTGCACCAGCTGAAGAACGGGCTTGAGGATTCCACGCACTTTCTTGGCGAGCAATCGCCATCGCATAATTGCGGTCTATTGATTTATCTTTCGTATATTGCTCAAACTCATTTTTCCAAGCAAGAGGGAAGCGTTCTTCTAGATGATCCCACATTTTTCCAGTGATCGTGGCTTGTACTGCTAAATCAGCCCATTTTTGCTCGTATGCATAACGCGCTAATTCAGACTGTATTTGCGCTGGCTGTGAAGCGACATAGTTTGCCCACTCTGATCGCGCTAAGTTATCCATCTGCCAATACATTAACTCACGAACACGCTGTATTTCTGGCTGATTAGGGATGTTTGATGAAACACTAGGGGCTTTATCTATCACCATCACATAAGGCTTACCTAATTTGGCAGCTGCAACCATTGGGTAAAAACCACGATTTTGTGTTAGCGCTTCTAAAATAGTTTGTGCTTCACTGTTTTTACCTTGTGATTGCAACACCATTGCTCGCCAATAACGCCACTCTTCCTTATTTTTACTTTCAGGAGAGAGCCTTTCTAACCACAATGCCAATTCAGCGGGTTGATTTTGGCTTAATGCTAGACGTACACGACGCTCACGCAATGTATCTGATGCTGTATCTTGAATAACGCTATCACGCCATTTTACCTGCTCTGGTGTCGCATAAGGCATATATTGCCACGCCACAGTATCACGCATTAACTGGCGCTCACTGGCTGTCATTTTTTGTGCATGCGCGATATTGTCCAGTTGTGCTCTTGCTGCATCTGCGTCTTTTCTTGCCCAACGTGAAAATGCAGATTGTATGATTGAACGTGTGAAATCTGTCGGTGAAAGAGTGGTTGCATAGCGCCCAACTAAATTGGGATAGTCTTGTAATTCAACCAAGGCATCACTAATGGTTTGATAATTTTCAGGGAGACGTCGAGCCAAGTAAGCAGCAAGCGCCGTATTACCATTTTTAACCGCTAAATTAATGCGTTCTAACACCAACTCTGGTGTTAATTGATTCGCTTTTTGCCATTCATCAAAAAGTGAATCACAACTTGATGGCATTGATGTGCCATTAAGCCATGCTTCTTTAGCCCCTACCCATGCCGTTTGAATATCACCTGTTGCCCATTTTGCATAATAATAATTACATCTTGCGGCTTTAGGATTTGGTGGATTAGGGCTAAAAGTCAGTAAGTTCTGCCACTCTTGGCGCTTAGCCAATTCATTCACAAACAGTGAAGGAAGTGCTTTTGCTGGTGGCAATGTGGGATATTTAGCAACAAATTCAGTAACCACTGCTGGCGCAATAACATCAAGATTATCCGTAATTTGACGGTATTCCAGATAAGGATAAAGTGGATAGTTTTGTAATGTGGGCAGTAGTTTTTCTACTTCATCTGTTTTTTTCAGATCCCATGCTGACTTAATTTCTTGATAACGAGCACGTTGTTCATTTAATGAATCTGCTTGCACCCATGTAGAAAAACACAATGCCCCAATTGCCACTGCTAACGACCACTTTTGCTTCACCACGTTATTTCTCCCACCTCAAATAGAACCACCAAAGAGTGAATACATTAGCTAATATGATAATCATTAACAATGTAAGTTCCCCTCTTTAAGAGAAATTTTCTTTACTTTCAGAGGAAGTACGAAAGGTGGATAAAAACCTCTCTTTTGACTAAGGTTTTCTTTTATAAATCGGGTATACTGGCGACTTTCATCATTTTCGGGTCTTTGGCAAAATACTGGCATCGACTTTGCTATTGTTCATTTTGGTACCATAAATACGCGGCTTAATCACAAAAAATTTGTTTTTAGCGCAAAAAGTGGCACCTCAGATAAAATCTCTTTTATAATCAAAGGGTAATTATAGTGGCTCAATACGTTTATAGTATGTTGCGTGTCGGGAAAATTGTCCCACCTAAGCGACATATCCTTAAAAACATTTCACTCAGCTTCTTCCCGGGCGCGAAAATTGGTGTGCTTGGTCTTAATGGTGCTGGTAAATCAACATTACTACGCATCATGGCAGGTATTGATACTGATATCGAAGGTGAAGCACGTCCACAACCAGGTATTAAAATTGGTTACTTACCACAAGAACCAAAATTAAACCCAGAACATACAGTACGTGAAGCCGTTGAAGAAGCCGTCAGCGAACTGAAAAACGCATTAAACCGCCTTGATGAAGTTTATGCGGCTTATGCCGATCCTGATGCTGATTTCGATAAATTAGCAAAAGAACAAGGTCAGTTAGAAGCGATTATTCAATCTCATGATGGCCATAACCTTGAAAATCAATTAGAGCGTGCAGCAGAAGCGCTACGTTTACCTGAATGGGACGCAAAAATTGAGAAACTTTCAGGAGGTGAACGTCGCCGTGTTGCTATCTGTCGTCTCCTGTTAGAAAAACCAGATATGCTGTTATTAGATGAACCAACTAACCACTTGGATGCAGAATCTGTGGCTTGGTTAGAGCGCTTCTTACATGATTATGAAGGTACTGTTGTGGCGATCACCCACGACCGTTACTTCCTTGATAACGTAGCGGGTTGGATCTTAGAACTTGACCGTGGTGAAGGTATTCCATGGGAAGGTAACTACTCTTCATGGTTAGAGCAAAAAGACGCGCGTCTTGAGCAAGAAGCGGCAACTGAAGCGGCTCGTCATAAATCTATTCAGAAAGAACTTGAATGGATCCGCCAAAATCCTAAAGGCCGTCAAGCAAAAGGCAAGGCACGTCTTGCTCGCTTTGAAGAACTTAACAGCGTTGATTATCAAAAACGTAATGAGACCAGTGAACTCTTTATTCCACCTGGACCACGTTTAGGGGATAAAGTATTAGAAATTAATAATCTAACAAAATCTTATGGTGATCGCGTTCTGATTGATAATTTAAGCTTCTCTATCCCTAAAGGGGCGATTGTCGGTATTATCGGCCCTAACGGTGCGGGTAAATCAACACTATTTCGTATGATCTCGGGTCAAGAACAACCAGACTCAGGTACACTCACTTTAGGTGATACTGTTAAACTGGCGTCTGTTGATCAGTTCCGTGACAGCATGGACGACAGTAAAACTGTTTGGGAAGAAGTTTCAGGTGGCCAAGACATTATGCGTATTGGCAACTTTGAGATCCCAAGCCGTGCCTATGTTGGTCGTTTTAACTTTAAAGGTATTGACCAAGGTAAACGTGTTGGCGAGCTTTCTGGTGGTGAGCGTGGTCGTTTACACCTTGCGAAGCTGCTACAAGTTGGCGGTAACATGTTACTGCTCGATGAACCAACCAACGACCTCGACGTTGAAACTTTACGTGCGTTAGAAAACGCCCTATTAGAGTTTCCTGGTTGTGCAATGGTTATCTCGCATGACCGCTGGTTCCTTGACCGTATTGCCACTCATATCATCGATTATCAAGATGAAGGTAAAGTGGAATTCTTCGAAGGTAACTTTACTGAATATGAAGAATACAAAAAACGTACATTAGGCAACGACGCTATTCAGCCTCGTCGCATGAAATACAAACGCATAACAAAATAGTTTTAATTATTTTCCTTACGACTAAAAATAAAAGCAGAGATTATTCTCTGCTTTTTTATATTTAATTAGTTTTAAATTTAATAAATATATTTAAAGTTTAAAATAGAAAAAATAAAGTCACATTAATTTAAAATAATCTCGAAAACACAGATATACCTCACTATTACTTAACGGATTATATTATGATAAGAATTAATTATTTTTAATTTCATAATTATCAGACCTAAATATTATTAGGTCATGTTATCCTAAATGGTATAAATGAAATCATCACTCCACTATTTAGAGATAACATTGATAAAGAAAATTTCTATCCTGTTTTTATCACAAAATCATTTATCGGTAGAAAAGAACACAGATGGAAAATAAAAAGTTCAAAAATTCAAACTCTATCTGAGAACAATATTATTATAAATATTTGGCTATCTCCAAGAAATGTTTCAGATGATATTTATTTATCTCAAACATTAAAAAATAAAAATTATAAAAGTGCTAAATCAATATTATATCTTGGTAAAATTATTATTGTTGAATTTGGACATATCTTCTCATGTGTCACTTTGGATGCCAGTATAAAAACAAATAAACGCTATCCTGATAATATTCAACAGGATGAAATGCATAAGAGAAGACCTGCGATTGTCGTAAAAGCAGATGACAGAGGAGTTAAAGTCATTCCACTCACATCAAAAAAGCCTCATGACTTAGCTGTTAATTCCTCTATTTTTAAATTATCAGATGAATCAATAAAAAACATTGGTGATCTTGCTAAAAAAGAAACTTATGCTTTATGTGATATGATCCAAACTGTTTGTGTAACGCGAATACTTCCTCCTTTATTTAAATTAAAAGGATACAATCAATATTATAGAAATGAGGACTATCGAGCTTCACTTTGTCGTGGAGATAAAAAATTATTAGATAAAGGGCTACTATCATCAATATCAAAAAATAAATTTTATACAGAAATTGAAGAATTAAGAAAAACAAATAAAAATTTAGAATCAGAGTTATATTCTTTAAAAAATGACTTATTAATATTAAAAGAAATGTATATGTATACCCATGAAAGCAATGCATTATATATTGATGAGGTTGATAATGAGATTTTATTATACAAAAACTCTATTGAATAATTATATTGCTGTTATATTTTCACTATGATACTCTTATTTCGTTGGTGGGGACAAAAGAGGCGGCAATCTTCCCCGCGACGCTGAAAAATTGCGATGCCGACGAACACAAAGATTAAAACTAAAAAACCACCTTACGGTGGTTTTTTAGTTTCTGTTTCTTTAAATTATTTATTTTTAATAATTAGTTTATTATGTAGTAAATAATAACTTAGCTATCTTGCCTATAATCAAACGTTAAAGGCGCAGTAAATGAAATATTACCATTTACTAAACGATAGCTTTCAGGCGCTGGAAATGGCGAAGCACGTTTAATCGTATTTAACGCTTCTCTATCAAGAATACGATTACCCGATGATGTTTCTACTTTCGCGTCTAATAACTCACCTTTTGCATTTAACACAATAGAAACTTGTGTCACGCCCGTTGCTTTAAAGCGCAATGCTGTGCGTGGGTAGCGTTTATAGGCATTAATATGGCTATGAACTAAACTTTCCCAGCCCATTTGCCCACTCACAGAAGAGGTGGATAAACTATTAAATTGAGCACTACTACTTGTATTAGAACCAGAAATAGGTGCGCTTGTTACATCTGATGGTGCTTCTGAGACAGGAAGATCATCAGGTACTTTCACCGCAACAGGTTTTGGTTTCACCACTGGTTTTACTTTTGGCTTTTCTGGAACACGCTCATAAGTGCCTTGTTCTACTACAGGCATTTTAGGTAAATCTAACACTTCTTTGATAGGCTCTGGCTCTACCTCTGCGGGTTCAGGAACAGACATCACTTTTTCAGGCCCAACAGGAACTTCTTTTGTTTCTGCCTTTGCTAATTGATAGATACCAAGATCCATTGTCATCGCTGGTGGTAAAACACCATGGCGTTCATCTTTAGATGTTATCCAGCCAATAACGACAACGGCTAACGTTGCATGAAATAAAATACTGGCGGTTAATCCACCAATAGAAAATGATCCACGGCGTGAAAAAGTCGCCGACATACTACTCATAATTCTTGCCTCTGATTTTCTTTCTTGTGAATTATAGGCATAATATAAACACAAATGATATTGCTTATTATTAATAATACAATAAAAAATTAGCTTGATAATTATCATAACTTGTTCGCATGAGAAGCAGTAAGAGCTTATTATTTCACTCTTTTTTAGACACCAGAGATTATGGCTAGCGATAAATCATTGGCACAAAAAATTAGTTGTGCCTATCAATCAACCTATGGACAACTTGTGCGTTTTTTCCACAAACGTACGGGTAATTACCATGATGCAGATGATTTGTCTCAAGATGTGTTTACACTATGGCTAAACAGAAAAGAACAAACACCTGTGCAAGAACAGCGTGCTTTTCTGTTTAAAATAGCGAACCACGTTTTGATTGACCATTGGAGAAAAAATCAAAAGCAAAAAGATATCTATCAGGATGATTGTGAATTAGATGACGCCGCTCAAAGTTATACCACGGAGCTTGATCCGGGGTATGTCGTTGAGCATCAACAGCGTTTAGATCTACTTAGCGAAGCAATTGAAACATTACCTCCACGCCGTCGAGAAGCATTTGTTCTTTATCGTTTTGATGGACTATCACAAAGCGAAATTGCAGAGCAAATGGAAATCTCAATCAGTATGGTGGAAAAACATATTGCCGCTGCCCTATTACATTGCAAAAGATATGTCGATGCAGGACAGGAGAAATGCTCGAATGATGAGTAAGCCGGAAAAAAATATACCGGAAATAAAACCTCACACAGATGAGGATCTAGACTCCCTTTTTTTGGAGACTAATGATGAATTACTCAATGGATCGACTGATGAGCAAGCAGCCCTTTGGTTCACCCGACAATATAGCCAAAGGATGACACCTCAGCAACGTCAAGCGTTTAAAATGTGGATAGAAAATGATGTAAACCGGCAAGTGTATCAAGATATTGCAGGGATCTGGCGTCAATGCGATGCATTACCACGCCCAACAATAACCACCGTTGAGAAGAAAAAACGCTCTCCTTGGCGCCCGATGATCCACACCACGGCTACTCTTTGTTTACTCACCGTTTTATATCTTCCTTATAGTCATTTACCTGCATTACTGATGGATAATATGACACTTGCAACCAGCGATTTACCGAAAGAAATGACCTTAGCTGATGGCTCTAAAGTCTATTTAAACAGAAATACACAGGTAAGAGTGGCTTATGTGCAAGAAGAAAGGCGTTTATGGTTGGATAAAGGACAAGCCTATTTCAAGGTAAAATCAAATCCGTATCGCCCTTTCTATGTGCATGCTGATACCCGATTAATTAAAGTAGTTGGCACTGAATTTGAAGTTAGTCGCTATGATAACAATCAAATTAACGTTGCTGTCCATGAAGGGATCGTTGAAGTAAAAGCAACACCGAAATCTTCGCCAGCCTATTTGTACGCAGGCTCTCAGGCTACAAGCAAATTAGCCAGCGATAGCTTTGTTATCTCTTCGGTCAATATTGATTCCGTGGGAAGTTGGCGTTTTGGTCAACTGCATTTCTTTGAGCGCCCATTGAATGAAGTGATAACCAAGCTCAAACCTTATCTTGATATCAATATTCAAATTTCCTCCCCCGAAATCGCAAAAATGAAAGTCTCAGGGATCGCTAACATAAATGATGCCAAAGACTTTATTACCGCAATTCCACTGATATTGCCGGTTAATGTTGTTTTCACTGATAAAAATAATGCTTTAATAATCAATAAGTAAAAATAAATATGAAAAATATTCTTTTTTACAGGTGAGGATAATTCTCATTTCACCCTCTTCCCTAGTAACAACAATTATTAAGTTAGTGAATGGGATTGGTGAAATGAGAATGAATAACAAAAAAAGGATCCTTAAGAGGTCTTTACTAGCATTGCTAATAAGTACCACGATTGCCGCACCTTACGCTTATGCATCTACAGTTTCAGTGGCTTTACCAGAGCAGTCTTTAGCTGATTCATTAAGTGCCATTGCAAAACAAGGACAAGTACAAATTTTATTTGATGCAAATTCGGTTAAAAACCTACGTGCTCCAGCACTTTCAGGTCAATTTGAAACCCAAACTGCATTACAAAAAGTCTTAATCGGGAGTGGATTAGAAATTATTCCACAAGGCAGTGGGTTTGTTATTCGTCCCCTTACAACTGCCAACGCGATCGTTATTCCTGAAGTTAAAGTAACCGGTGTCGGTAGTACATATCATCCAGCTACTGATGTGGTTTCAGCCCCACAATACATCACCTCAGAAGAGATAAAACAGCGTAATACAGGTGATGGAAACGTTACTGACTTACTAAAAAGTAACCCTGCGGTTCAATTTTCCAATAACGACAGCACCTCAATGAATCAGGGTGAAATTAAACCTTCACGTATCTCTATTCACGGCTCTAGTAGTTATCAAAACTCCTATAAACTTGACGGTGTCAGTTTTAACAACGATTTTGACCCTGCAAATTCAGGTTTAGGTGAAACCAACACACGCATTAGTAGTGATGAACAAGGGATGTACCTTGATAGTCGCTTAATTGATAGCGTCGCAGTTTACGATAACAATATTCCTGTCGAATTCGGCGGATTTACGGGGGGAACGGTTGAAGTACAAAGTCGTCGTTGGTCTGGTGAAACACACGCTAACGCCTATTATCGTACAACACGTTCAAGCTGGAACAATATTTTCACCGATCCAAAACTAAATTTTGATACCGCAAATAACGATTTTAGTAATCCCGCTCGATTCCAGAAAAAATACGATAAACAAAACTTTGGTGGTTGGTTTGAAACAGGCTTAACAGACAACACCGGACTTATTTTCTCTGCATCTCGTCGTGAATCAACGATCCCAATGATGATAAGTGCAGAAGGCGGAATTATCCTGACTCCAGATGGTCAGTTAGAACAAGTTGAGCAAACGCCTCATTATAAAGATCAAACTCGAACATCAGATAACTATTTTATTAAATATTCATGGGATATCTCAGAGAAACAATCTCTTGATTTATCGAGCAATATTGCACGTTATAATAGTTATTTATTCTCAGGTTCTGTCTATAACTCAGGCTATGACAACGAACATAATGGTTTAAGTTTTACCGCACTTTATAAACACCAACTTGATCTTGGTTCATTAGAATTAACGGCGGGTTATCAAAACCTTGAAGATAAGCGTACTAATGATCAAGACTACTTTATTACCATTAAAGATTATACCGATTGGCAAAATCCACAGCAGGTTAGCAGTGGTGGTCAAGGTGATCTGAAAAGTAGACAAGAAACCTATAACGCAAAAAGTATTATGCGATTTAACCCTGTTGAATGGGGTGCCGTAAGTCACCAGCCAACGACAGGATTTGAGATTAGCCGAACTAAAGGCTCTTATATCCGCGACAAAACCTATTACAACTACACCTATACGGGTTCCACATGGGATAATCAGTGGATGGGTTCATTGCAGCAAACAACGCGTTTCTTAGCGGGCACATATGATGCTTCGTATACTAACTACGCTATTTATCTCGACGATAATATCCAATATAAACGCCTCACATTACGTCCTGGTATCCGTTTAGATCGTGATGATTTTGTTCAAAAAAATAATATTTCTCCACGTTTAAGCGGAACTTATGATCTTTGGGGAACAGGTGATACCTTAATTATTGGTGGTGTAAACCGTTATTACGGTCGTTCCATGCTGACTTACGCACTGTATGGCGCACAAAATGCAGGCTTACAGCATTGCTATTTCTCTTGTGATAACAACAATCCAAATGATTGGGAAAACCGTACCGACTTTGAAGGTGTTGATTCTCTCAAAACACCGTATAACGATGAAATTACGTTAGGTTTACAACAAGAAATTGTGTCTACAACTTGGCGTCTGCAATACGTTCATCGTGAAGGTCGTGACGAAGTCCGTAGTGATACAAAATACCCGAATGACAAAGACAAAATAAGAATTCGTCACTTCAATAATAATGGTCGCAGCACTCACGATACCTTAACGCTTTCTGTGAGAAACAGTCAGCCTTGGGAATTAGCCCAAGCAGACCATGTTTTTAATGCTTCTATTAGTTGGCAGAAAAGCAAAACCAATACCCCTAAAGATTCTGGTTACGCCAATTTCGATCCGAGTTCACAAGGAATGAACTATGACAAAGTTTGGTATGACGGAAAAATCATCAATGCCAAAGACTTACCTTCTGGCAATTTTAACTCACCATTAAAAGTAACGGCTGAACTCACCAGTGTTTGGGATGATTGGGATATTACTTGGTATAACCGACTTCAATGGAATGGTGCTCGTTCACAAGCAGAAAAAGTCAATAATGGCGCGCCAAAACCAAGTGAATATGGCCCATTATTTGAATACAAAAAACGTAATTACAGTAGTCGTTTTACTTGGGATACCAAACTGGGTTGGAAACCTGAATTTGCTTATGGTGTCGGTATTTCTGTTGAAGTGAATAATGTCCTTAACACCAAAAATGTGGCTGACTACTTCACTTACCAAGATAAAGATTACAAATCTTATGAACCAGGTCGTCAATTCTGGTTACAAGTCAGCTACGACTATTAATAAATTGACGAAGTTAATGTGAGCAACCTAGTCGATAAACAATAAAAATATGACCAATAAGCAATGAAAACAATAAAACAATTTTTCTATTTAGTTTCACCTTTTTGGGGGCGGCGTGCCGCCCTTTACTGCTGGTTTCTATTGATTGTCTCGTTAACCTTAACCCTGTCATCGGTTTGGTTTAACGTCAAAATGAATGAATGGAATGGCAGTTTCTATAACGCATTACAACAACTTGACGGACAAGCGTTATACAAGCTCCTTCAACAATTTGTCATTATTATTGCGGGATTAATTACTGTGGTAGTAATGGGCGATTTTTTACGCCAAAAAATGGTCATTCGCTGGCGAGAAGGCATGACTGAACAAGTGCTTGATCGCTGGTTATCAAAAAACAGTAAACACTATATGTTAAGACTCACTTCTCAAGAGCCTGATAACCCAGATCAGCGTATTGCAGAAGATATTCGTTTACTGATCGAATCAACAATGCGTTTAACCGTGACATTTTTGCACTCGTTACTTACGCTTATCTCTTTTGCCACCATTCTTTGGTCACTGTCTGGCGCTATCTCTTTCACATTAGGTGGGAGTGAGTGGACAATTCCTGGCTATATGTTCTGGGCTTGTATCGTGTATACCATTATTGGGATCACTATTACGCAGTTTATTGGTTCGCCACTGCGTAAAATTAATATGGATAAACAGCGCAAAGAAGCTGATTACCGTACTGCACTCATCACCCGTAAACAACATGGCGATGCGATTGCAGGCCAACGTGGTGAAATCAGTGATCGTAATGAATTAATGGGTCGTTTTTTAGGGGTTATTCATAACTGGAATAACCTTATCCGCTACGAAAGAAATCTTGCATTCTTCACTGTGGGCTACCAACAAGCTACTGCAATGGCGCCAATTATTTTTGCCTTACCTAAATTCCTTGCTGGCGAATTAATGCTAGGGGGATTAATGCAGTTGAGACAAGCATTCTCTAGCGTTGCGGGTGCATTAAGCTGGTTTATTTTCTCCTATAAAGAGATTGCTGCATGGCAAGCAACAGTGACGCGTCTTTACAATTTCGTGGTGCTTTTAGAGCACGATCATGAGCCAGAAGTCACTGATTTAAATGATAAAAAGACTAAGCTGAAAGCCAATCTTTCTCTATTTATGCAAGATAACAGCCTGTTAATCCAAGATATTAATTTCTCTGTAAAAGCAGGTGAATTAACCGTTATCGAAGGTTGTTCTGGTTTAGGTAAATCAACACTGCTTAGAGCATTAAGTGGACATTGGCCTTATTTCAAAGGGGAAATTCAACGCTCACCAAATGTGTGTTGGATCCCACAGCGTATGTATCTGCCTTTTGCGCGTTTAGATAGTTTGCTCGCTTATCCTTATCAGCCTAATCAATTCTCCGCCAAAGAGTACGAAGAAGCGCTTCATTTGGTGGGCTTAGATAAAATAAAAAATCAACTTTCACTGGAAACTGATTGGACAACACGCCTATCAGGTGGTGAGCAACAACGCCTTATTTTTGCCCGTTTATTACTCAATAAACCAGAGCTTATTTTATTAGATGAAACCACATCAGCACTTGATGAACAAAATGCATTAAACATGTTGAAGTTACTAAAACAACATCTGCCAACCGCGGGTATTGCCTTAGTCAGCCACCAGCGCTTTACACATGTGATTGCAGATAATGTGCTTTCATTAAAAGCCCCTACCGTACCCTCCTCTCAACCTGCTGGAGCTACCGAATATGTATCGTAATTTACTGATTGTTTCAGTCAGTCTTTCACTTTTAGGGTGTGCTGCAAGCACCCCTAATCAAAATGACAAAAATACGCTATCACTGCGCCCTGATGTTCGCCATTTTACGTTAGATAATGGTTTAGACGTCTACTTACTGCAACGCCAACAAACTGGCGTTGAAATGCGCCTATTAGTGAAAAGCGGTTCTGTACAAGAAGATGAAAAGCAACTTGGTTTTTCACACTTTACCGAACATATGGCGTTTAAAGGCACCACACACTTTCCGGGTACAACGGGCTTTAAACAACTTGAAAGCCTAGGCATGAAATTAGGTAGCCACGTTAATGCAGCAACTAGTTTAAATGCAACTACCTATAAATTGTCATTGCCGAATGCAAATCCCATCCAAATTAAAACAGGGCTAAAAATCTTATCAGATTGGGCATTTGAAATGACATTTGACCCTATTGAGTTTGATAAAGAGCGTCCTGTTATTGTTGAAGAATGGCGTTTGCGCCAAGGTATTGGTTTTCGAATTAACCGCCAGTTAGAAGAATTACGTTATTACGGTAGCCGTTATCTGGATCGTGATCCTATTGGCGATTTAGACATCGTTAAACATGGCGATGTAAAAGATGCGAAACGTTATTATGATGCTTGGTATCAACCAGAAAGAATGGCTTTAGTGCTGGTGGGTAACTTTAATCAAGGCGATGCAATCGCAGATATTAAACAACTGTTTAACGCTAAAAATAGCGAGAACAAAGGGATTGACGACCCATCTTGGCACAACTTTATCGATCATAAAGATTTACTCGTTAAGACTATTTTCGATAAAGAACAAGGCTCACGTATTTTGCAATTTACCTTGCAACGTACTTTGCCTGCGCCTTTAAATAGCCGCCAAGGTCAATATGACGACCTAATGGATTCATTATGGCTATCAATTTTAAATCAACGCTTCTCAACTATCGTCGATAATGGCTTGATTGCGTCCATTAGCGCGAATGCGCAAGGCGCAATGTTAGACGCTCGCCGCTCACAGCAATTGATGATTGCGCACCCTAAAGGTAATGATTACCAAGGCGCGTTAGATATCTTATTTACCGAGGTTCAACGCCTAGCCTCTGTTCCGGTAACTCAAGAAGAGTTAGATAATGCTCGCAATGCAATGTTAAAACGTCTAAGTCAACAAGCTGCGGGCGAAGAACGTTACGAACACGATTATTTAGCCAATCAAATTACCACCGCGATCGAATTGGAGATGCCAATTCAAACAAAAAAACAGGCATTAAATTTAAGCTATCAACTCATCAATAAAGTGACACCTGAAACACTAGAACACTATTTTGCTCAATATCTAAAACAAGCATCACCACGAGTGGCGGTTATTGGTCCTGATAGTGATGCCAATGTATTTAGTGCAACTAAAGCAGCACAACGCTGGCAAGAAATTAGACAATCAAATCCAGGTGCATTTACGTTAAAAACACAAGCCGTTGTGTTAGATATCAAACCTGAACAAACAGGCTCCATTGTTTCAACGCAATCACTGCCGATTGAAAAAACACAAGAGTGGATACTGAGCAATAACGTAAAAGTGATTGTGAAAAATGACAGTTATCTTAAAGATAATATTCAAGTTTCATTGCGTATTCCGGGTGGTTCATCCCTTGAAACCAATCAAAGCTTAGGCATGGTGCAATGGGCATTAAAATTACCTGAAGTCAGTGGATATGGTCATTATAATGCACGGGAATTGGCGTTATTTACCAAACAACACCAAATTAGTTTACGTCCTTATAGCGAACTGTTATTCCACGGTTTTCGTGGTGAAGCCCCCATTGATGAGTTGGAAACTTTACTCACGTTAATGCACTTAAAAATCACGTCACCGCAATTTAATGGCGAGAAGTTAGAGCAACAAAAACAAGCGATGGCATTAGGGATCTCAAAAACACCTGTTGAACGCACCTTCTTAGATAATATCAATAAAGAAAGTTATCAAAATGGCAATCGTTTAGTGGTTTCTCCTCAAGGTGCTTGGAAGCAGTTTACTGCCCAACAATTACAGCAAACCAACCAAATGATTTTAGGGCAACCTGCTGATATGACATTAGTTATCAGTGGCCCAGTTAATCTAAATCAAGTTAAACCTCTTATTGAGCGTTGGATTGCGAGTCTGCCAACACGTTCAGAGCAACGCTTATTTTGGGCAGATCCCGCTATTAATCCTAAACTTACCTCGTTTAGCAAAACATATCCTATTGCAAGTAGTGATAAGAGCATGATTAGCATTCAATATGCAGCGTCAGCTCAATGGTCACAGCAACAAGTATTAGCGCTAAATTTACTCGATACGGTGATCAGCCAACGCTTAAGACTTAATCTACGTGAAAAAGCAGGTGGTATTTATTCACTTGGTTTCTCTGAAATGTTAACGAAAGTCCCTACAAGCTACTATACTGGCCGTTTAAACTTTACAGCATCACCTGAGCGTGCAGATGAATTAATTACTCTCGCGCGTAAAGTGGTCAACGAAGTTAAGCAGTCAGGCATTACAGATAAAGAGTTACAAGAGGCTAAAAATATCTGGCTAACTGAAAATTCACAGGTAAATGACAGTGCAAGCTATTGGACAGATGCCCTTGCACAAGTTGCAACTGATGACCAGCAGTATCAGCGTTTACTTACTGATCCTGCCATTATAAAAACATTAAGTGTTAACGATATAAACCAAGTAGCTCGTCAGTGGCTAGGCGAAAATGAAAAAGTATTTAAATTAACGCCACCAAATCAAAAATAAAAATAACTTAGGTTGAAAACGATAAGCTATAAAGTCGCCTAAAATAAAACGCCCAGATCTCGTCTGCATATAGTGTGAGAACTGGGCGTTTAATCATCTATTTTAATCAAGTTATAAAGATAATATTCAAATTTATTGATTATTAAATTTATTAATCTTTCTTAACAGCGAAACGACCGCTACCTAAAAACATGACAGCAATTGCCGCAAATAAATAGAAGCCCGCGCTTTCTGGCGCCCATCCCCCTGTTTTAGGGTTTAATGCAAATAAATCACCTGAGTGCACCATCAGTACAGCAACAAACATTGTACCCGCTAAAACTAGCGCTGAAGCACGAGTAAATAAACCAATAATCAGTAGAATAGGTGCAACAACTTCTCCAATCACTGTGCCATAAGCAATAAATGCAGGTAGATTAGCATTGGTCAACATTCCCTGAATACCTGCTAATCCACCCGGTTCCATTTTATGAAGTCCATGTAATAACATTAAAACCCCAAGAGAAACACGTAATACCAATTTACCCAAGTCAGAACAGTCAACAAGTTGATTAAATTTATTAATCATAACGTCTCCAAATTCAAAATAGTGATGTGTGTTTTTAATGCGTATTAATAGGTACACTACATTATATGATGAAATATTATGAATGAGTGTGATTTTTATTATCACTATTTGTTCTCATTAACTAATCACTTAGATTATTATTGATTTATAGTCCTCTATTCACCTTTTCCATGATTAAGATCACAACTTATTAACATAATAAACTCTTAATTACTCACTTCTCGTTATGCTAATAGATATCTCATCTGACCAGTATAAAAAGGGTATCTGATGGCACATTATTCTCATCTATTTTCGCCTCTTGATTTAGGGTTTACCGTACTTAAAAACCGTATTCTTATGGGCTCTATGCATACTGGACTTGAAGAAAATCCGAATGATGCCCCAAAACTTGCACAGTTTTATGCCCAAAGAGCCGCGGCAGGTGTTGCACTAATAGTGACTGGCGGGATCTCTCCCAATAAACAAGGCGTGTTATTGCCACACGCTGCAACATTGATATCTGAAAGCCAACTGGCAACTCATCAACTTGTTACTAATGCGGTTCATCAACAAGGCGGTAAAATTGCATTACAGATATTGCATACAGGTCGTTATAGCTACCAACCTAATTTAGTTGCACCTTCAGCTATTCAATCGCCAATCACCCCGTTTATGCCAAAAGCCATGAGTCATGAACAAATCGAACAAACCATCAATGATTACATTCATTGTGCTCAATTAGCTCAAAAGGCGGGTTATGATGGTGTTGAGATAATGGGATCAGAAGGCTATTTAATTAATCAGTTTTTAGTCAGACACACTAATCAGCGAGACGATCAGTGGGGAGGAAATATCGAAAATCGTTGTCGCTTTGCTTTACGAATTCTTGAAGGCATTAAAAAAGCCGTGGGTGAGCCGTTTATTATTATTTACCGCCTTTCTATGTTGGATTTAATCAAAGATGGCGCAGAGGCATCAGAGGTACTTTATCTTGCCAAAGCCATTGAAAAAGCGGGCGCTACAATGATTAATACAGGGATCGGTTGGCATGAAGCGCGAATTCCGACCATTGCCACGATGGTACCAAGAGGTCAATTTGCGAATATCACACGCGAATTAATGGGAAAGTTGAATATCCCACTGATTACATCAAACCGAATTAACACACCACAAACCGCAGAAGCTATTTTAGCTGAAGGCTGTGCTGATATGGTTTCAATGGCTCGCCCTTTCCTTGCTGATCCTGAATTTGTGCTTAAAGCACAACAGGGGCGCGAAGATGAAATCAATACTTGCATTGCTTGCAATCAGGCATGCCTTGATGAAATATTTTCAGGTCAAACCGCCTCTTGTTTAGTTAATCCCTTTGCTTGTCAAGAAACCGAACTTCTGGTTATTCCAACTCAACAACCTAAAAAACTGGCTGTTGTTGGTGCGGGACCCGCGGGATTATCTTTTGCGGTAACCGCCGCGAAACGAGGCCATCATGTCACCCTGTTTGAAAAAGAAGATGTGATTGGTGGTCAACTTAATATCGCCAGCCAAATTCCGGGGAAAGAAGAATTTAAAGAGACATTACGTTACTTCAAACGACAATTACAACTCACGGGAGTCATTGTTAAAAATAATACCGAAGCCACTCCTGAACATCTTGAAAACTTTGATGAAGTGATTTTAGCAAGTGGCGTTAAACCTCATATCCCTGAGATTGAAGGACTTGATGATCCCATTGTGAAATCTTATCTCGACGTTCTTAAATACCACCAGCCCGTAGGTAAAAATATCGTGATCATGGGGAGTGGCGGAATTGGCTTTGATACCAGCCTTTATCTTACGCAAAAAGGGCAATGTAGTAGCCTGAGTCCTTGTGCCTTTAATAAAGAGTGGGGCATTGATCCGACTCTTTCTTATCGTGGTGGCATAAAACCCGCTAATCATTCAAAAGACGATACTAAACACATTGTTATGACACAGCGTAAAGCAGGGAAAATAGGCTTAAGCTTAGGTAAAACAACGGGTTGGATACATCGTTTAACGCTAGAGAAAAAAGGCGTTAAATTTTTAACCCATTGCAACTATCAAAGGATCACACCAGAAGGTCTCATTATTGAACAGGATGGAAAGCAACAGCTTATCCCTGCCGATAACATTATATTGTGTACAGGGCAACGCGCTTATCACCCATTGCTTACGCCTTTAGAAAAAGGAAACAAAACAGTTCATCTTATTGGTGGAGCAAAAGATGCCAGTGCATTAGATGCAAAACGCGCTATTAGGCAAGGCACAGAACTCGCCCTCGAAATTTAATCAATTAAGGTTAGCAAGACAAAAATAAACCCCACAAAATGTGGGGTTTATTTTTTTATTAATTATTATTTTTACTACTCTTCCTGTCTTACTACTTACCCTTTTTACCCATTATTTTTTTCAGTTAATGGATTTTCTGAAATACGATTATCTTCAGCAATACAAACTGTTGCAGTAAACAGAACGTCAGTTGATGAGTTCAGTGCAGTTTCAGCTGAATCTTGTAACACTCCGATCATCACGCCCACAGCAACCACTTGCATAGCGATATCATTGCTTATACCAAACATGCTACAAGCCAGTGGAATTAACAGTAAAGAACCACCTGCAACACCTGATGCACCACACGCACAAATCGCAGCAACAAGGCTTAACAATAACGCTGTTGGAATATCAACTGGCATACCCAGTGTATTAACCGCAGCTAATGTCAAAATAGTGATAGTGATTGCAGCACCCCCCATATTGATGGTTGCACCTAATGGAATTGAAACAGAATAAGTATCTTCGTTTAAATTCATACGACGACACATTGCCATATTCACTGGAATATTTGCAGCTGAGCTACGTGTAAAGAAGGCAGTTACACCACTTTCACGCAAACATGCCCATACTAATGGATATGGATTACTGCGGATTTTCCAAAATACGATCAGTGGATTCACGACTAAAGCAACGAACAACATACAGCCAATCAATACAGCAAGAACTTGTAAGTAACCAGCTAAGACTTCAAAGCCTGTTGTTGCAATCGTTGATGACACTAAGCCGAAAATACCGATAGGCGCTAAACGAATAACAACACGCACTAAGTTAGTTACTGCGTCAGCTAAATCTTGCGTTAAGGCTTTAGTAGTATCACTTGCGTGGCGTAATGCTAAACCAAGCCCGATAGACCACGCTAAAATGCCCATATAGTTACCATTGATAAGCGCATCAACAGGGTTTGCAACCACATTAATTAATACGCCTTTAAGAACTTCAGCAATATTTTCAGGTGGTGACAATTGTGATTCGTTAACAACTAACGTTAAAACTGATGGGAACATAAAGCTGGCAACAACTGCGGTTAACGCAGCAAAGAACGTTGCTAACAGATATAAAATTAATACAGGACGAATATTAGATTTTTGCCCTTGGCGGTGGTTTGCAATTGAAGCCATAACCAGTACCCAAACTAAGATAGGGGCAACAGCTTTTAATGCACTAATAAACAGAGTACCTAACAGGCTCATCATCTTGGCAGCTTCTGGCGCTAACCAAGCAAGTAAGATCCCTGCGACTAATCCCACGAGAATTTGTTTAACGAGACTTCCCTGAAAGAACAGGCTGAAGACTCTGGATTGTTGTTTATCCATAGCTATTCCATTACTTAAAATAATATTTAAAAAAGGCATTTTTGAGTGTTTGCAATGCCAGTATAAGGAATTGAATCGCGCTGAAAAGCTGATTATGCAAAATATACAGCATTAACCGTTTTTGTTAACAATAAAATAACATAACTGTGATCATAATAGGATTTTGTTCTTTTTAATAGACCGACATGAAATGAAAGAAATTATTATTATCAGTAAGTTATACCTAGTCATCTTACTTATTTTTTATTTTGTTTCTCTTCTTTTATATTTTCTTAATCCATTAATAGTCTTTTTTATTAACATTATCACTAACAATTATTCTCTCTAGCCCTTCTTTATTTGAATAAATAATAAACAAGATAATGTTTTATTTTTTCGCAAATAATATTAAAAACTTATCTTTTATGAACGCTATAAAATAGAAAACACCTCTTGGTATTATCCCTCTTCTTAAGTTTTTCTTTTTAAAAAGCGCCTATTCTGAACTCAAAAAGAGATTAGATGTCTATTTTTCGAGATCCAATATCCATGTATAAATAGTGTCGTCATCCAGTTAAAAAATTTTCTGTCTAGTTTTTCATGATTTTGTTAGAGTGTTGCTGTTTTAAACAATGAAAAATAGACCCTATGAAGTAGAAAACGGGTAAATAGATTACAACACCTATTGATTCTATATTTACCCCCAAATGACTCAGTTTTAGGAAGCCTTTTATATGGAAATCGTAAGAGAGCTATTCTTGGCGCTATGGCACCAAGATTACGAAACCTTAGCTAATCCTTCATTAATATGGATTATCTACATTTTATTATTCACCATACTATTCCTAGAAAACGGAGTATTGCCCGCAGCTTTCTTACCAGGAGATAGCTTATTAATTTTAGTGGGCGTGTTAATTGCTAAAGATACAATGGATTTTCCATTAACCTTACTTATTTTGACTGCAGGCGCGAGCCTAGGCTGTTGGTTGGGCTATCTTCAAGGGCGATGGCTTGGAAATACCAAATTAGTACGCAGTTGGCTATCGCATCTGCCAGAACATTACCACCAACGTGCTCATGGGCTTTTTCATCGTCATGGCTTAGCCGCACTGTTAATTGGACGTTTTTTAGCCTTCGTGAGAACACTGTTGCCAACGATTGCGGGTCTTGCTGGATTAAACAACACGCGCTTTCAAATCTTCAATTGGTTAAGTGGGCTTTTATGGGTTGGTATACTGACTACGTTAGGTTACTTATTAGGTAATAGCCCGCTCTTTCGCCAATATGAACACCATTTAATGAATATCCTTATGCTATTACCAGTTTGCCTATTAGTTATGGGATTAATTGGTAGTATCTGGGTTGTGATTAAAAAGAAAAAGAAAGTGAGCTAAAGCGCCGCTTTTTCTAATAACATCAAGATATTCTGAATACAAAATAGAGTCATAAAACTCATACTTAAAGCCTGTTTCAGATAACTGAACAGGCTTTTATTTTATGGGTGACCTCTTCTTTTTTTATCTCAAGTAATACAGTAAATATTCCCGTTTAATTAAGACTTTTCTCTTTTTTACCTCATTACATCAATATTTAATTTTATTAAGAGATAAAATTGGTCTATGGTTATAAGTATTAACCTGTCACTATTAAAGGAGTTAATTATGTCTCATCAACGTTCAAATGAAGATCTGCGTAGTGAATTGAAATCTCTTGCTGATACTCTAGAAGAAGTGCTGAACTCCTCTGCTGATAAATCCAAAGAAGAAATCCAAAGCTTACGCGCAAAAGCAGAATCGGCAATCAAAGGTTCTCGTGCAAAATTGAGCGATGCAGGTCGTGAAATTGTCGATAACACCAAAGAAATTGCAGGCAAAGCAGACAACTATGTTCGTGAAAATCCGTGGACAGGTGTCGGTATTGGTGCTGCAGTTGGTGTTGTTCTTGGTGTTCTTCTAGCTAAACGCTAATCACCCATGAGTGATACGCAAAGACCACAGGGCCCCGCATCTGGGGTTCTGAATTCTCTCAGTAAGATTGGCGCTATCATGATAGGCATGGTTGAAACACGCCTAAACTTGATTGCCGTTGAGCTAGAAGAAGAAAAAACCACGCTTATCCAGCTTATTTTAATGGCTGGTGTTACTTTGTTGCTCACCGCCTTTGGCTTAATGAGCCTACTTATTCTGATTTTTTGGGTTATTCCACCTGAATATCGAGTCCATGCTTTAGCCATCACAACCGCTACTTTACTTTTTTGTGCACTGATTGGTGCCATCATGACATTAAGAAAAGCGCGAAATTCCACCTTGTTAGGCGATACTCGCCAACAATTGGAATTAGATAAACGTCTTTTGGAGCAATATCATGATGAACAAACAAAATAAGCAGGCGATCCTCGCAAGACGTAAAAAGCTGTTGTTGAATAAAATTCAGCAACAGCGCTCTGATTTAGGGCAAAGCACGCAAACTTGGCTTGATGTGACAGAGCCTTATGATAAAGCATGGAGAATTATCATTTCGTTAAAACCTGCGCTTTTAGTGGGTGCCAGTTTTATTTCTCTTTACAGCATTAAACATCCTAAAAAAATCATACGATTAGGACAACGAGCTATCGGTGCAATTGGTTTAATTCGTACAATCCAAAAGTCCTTCAAAAAAACCTCAGATTGAACATCAATTTTTTTGTCTAAGAATGTTAATTCTTCTTAATATCCTCTTTACTCAACTCACATTATTATATATCTCACAACGTAGCCGTGGTTATTAAATCTAAAAATAGAAAAATAGCCGACGAAAATACAATACAAATCGATATACATTGCGAATAATAGAGTTTAATTAGGAATAAACATCATGAAAAAATTTGAAGATATTGCGTTATTAATTGCCCGCATTTTAATGCCAATTTTATTTATCAGCGCAGGCTACGGAAAAATTGGTGGTTACGAAGGTACACAGCAATATATGCAAGCAATGGGTGTTCCAGGTTTCTTATTACCACTGACTATTTTATTAGAATTAGGCGGTGGATTAGCAATCTTATTTGGTTTCTTAACTCGCACAACAGCAATCTTTACCGCGGTATTTACTCTTCTAACCGCACTACTGTTCCACAGTAATTTTGCTGAAGGCATGAACCAATTAATGTTTATGAAAAATATGACAATCGCAGGTGGATATTTATTACTGGTTATCACCGGTCCAGGTAAATGGAGCTTAGATCGTATTTTCAATAAAAATTGGTAATAACCCTTTGAGAAACAAAAAAGATCCTCTAGAGGATCTTTTTTTGTTTTAAGCATAAAATCTAAAGATTATCTGAGCTTCAAAAACTATTTTTTATTGTTCGCAAAGAGTTTAGGTATTTCACGTAAACACCACGATTTTGCTTCGCCCATGCTGTCTCTTCGCCATGCCATAATAATATTATTTTCATGGTGATATTCAGGGCCAACAACACGTAAACGCCCTTCTTTGATATCATCTTCAATCAAATCAATTGGCATCGTCGCTACACCTAAACCTGCAATTAACGCTCGGCGTTTATCTTCAATAGAACTGACCGTTAAACGGCGCTGTTTATCTAATAGCAGTACAGTTAAAACTGGACGCTCTCTTGCGGTATCTGCAATGGCAATGCCTCGATATTTTAAGCGAGTTTCTTCTGCTAATGGCTCAGGTTCGTTATGGATGGGGTGATCTGGGCTGGCAACATAAACGCTAGTGGTATTGTATAAAGGACGAAAGTTGATTTCCGATGAAGTGCGAAAATGCATATCAGGTGAAATCACAATATCACATTTACCGCTTTCTAAGCTTTCCCAAGCACCAGCTAAGACTTCTGTCACTAAAGAGAGTTGGGTATTGGATTTTTCAGCTAATTTATCAACCAAAGGAAAGAGTCTAGATGCAGGAGTAAGAGCTTCACAAACAATGGTGATATGAGGCTCCCAGCCTCTTGCTAAGGCTTCGGCATCTGACGTTAATTTGTCGGCAGCCTCAAGTAATATGCGTCCTCTATCAAGTAGCATTCTGCCGACATTAGTAAATTTAGTTCTATGGCCAGAACGGTCAAAAAGGACAACATCTAAATCTTCTTCTAATTTTTGCATGGTATAACTGAGTGCCGATGGAACTCGATTTAGTTCATCAGCTGCAGCTGCAAAACTCCCTCTACGATCAATGGCATCCATGACTCGTAAAGATTCCAACGTAATTGCTTTGTCTTTACTCATTATACTTATCTCTATCAAATAATTTGATTATAGGCACCAGATTAACTTGCTAACAATAGACAGTCCATACCTCTATGATAAATATATTGATAATCTACTCGAAAAATACCGCTATGATAAAATACAGAACAGCACAACAGTGTGGCAAAGCGGACTATGGCTGGCTACAAGCTCGCTACACATTTTCCTTTGGCCACTACTTTGACCCTCATTTTTTAGACTACGGCACGCTAAGAGTTCTCAACCAAGAAGTGCTTGCCCCAAATTCTGAATTTAAAGCAAAGACTTATCCTCATGTTGATGTGGTTAACTTGATCCTTCAAGGAGAAGCGACATACCTTGATAATATGGGGCGTACAGTGACGGCAAAAGAAAATGAGTGCTTACTTATTTCACCGCATAATACTGATACGTATATAGAGAGAAACAGCAGCCCTGATACACCGTTAACCCGTATTCAGTTGTGGTTAAATGCGTGTCCACAACAAGAAAGTTTAGCTTCACAAAAATTGGCTTTAGATGAAAACTTAAAATATCAATTGTTAGCTTCACCTACCGGTGATGATGGCTCATTAATATTAAGGCAAACAATTTGGCTTTATCATATTCATTTGCAAGCAGGCGATGAAATTACGCTGCCAATAAAAGGACAGAAAGGCTTTTTACAATCCATAAAAGGTGGCACCTATTTGCAAACATCAACACAAGAAAATGGGCAAATTCAGTGTGGTGATGGAGCTTTCATCCAAGAGAGCCACAGTATCACGTTAAAAAGCTCGGCTGAGTTTCGTGGCTTGTTTATTGATATTATTTCGTGATAGTTGATTTGGATTGGCTTAAAAACAGAAAACCCTCGAAACACAGTGTGAATCGAGGGTTTTTTATGAGGTGAGTTGACCGTTAAGCCGGGTTCTGTCGTGGACAACCATTCATCTAGGCCAGAACTTGCGCGCTGGCTCCAGCAACCTACCCGGGTTCAATGCGGGCCGCACCATAAGAACCCCTATTTGGTCTTGCTCCGGGTGGAGTTTACCATGCCACAAACTGTTACCAGTTGCGCGGTGCGCTCTTACCGCACCCTTTCACCCTTACCTGATCCTGTAAACAGGCCATCGGCGGTTTACTCTCTGCTGCACTTGTCGTAGGCTCGCGCCTCCCAGACGTTATCTGGCACCCTGCCCTGTGGAGCCCGGACTTTCCTCCCCTCTATCCGTCTCCCCCGAAGGGACAACGATAAAGCAGCGGTTGTCTAGTCAACTCAGGGTGCGGATTATAGGGATTTTGGTAGAAAATGTATAGCAAAAGAAGCTAAAAAATCACTTTACTCGTCTTGAGCTTCACCATTTTGCTCAATGACATGTTTATAGAGTGCATTTTTCTTCACGCCATAAATCTCAGCAGTGACTGCTGCCGCTTTTTTCAGTGGTAACTCTTTTTGTAAAATCGCAAGTGTCCGTAATACTTCTGGGGAAAAATCGTCATCAACGGGTTTTTCATAACCTTCAACAATTAATACCATTTCACCTTTACGACGGTTTTCATCTTCAAGTACCCACTTAAGTAATTCACCAACAGGCATGCCTTGAATAGTTTCCCACGTTTTTGTGAGCTCTCTCGCTAATACTACGTAGCGATCTTCACCCCAAACTGTCACCATATCAGCTAAACTATCTAACAGCCGATGTGTTGATTCATAAAAAATCAATGTACGAGGCTCTTCTGATAATGCGCGTAAACAATCTTGACGACTTTTTGTTTTTGCTGGCAAAAATCCTTCATAACAAAAACGATCAGAAGGAAGCCCTGCCGCAGAAAGTGCCGTAATAGCAGCACAAGCACCGGGTAATGGCACGACATTGATGCCATTCTTACGACATTGATTGACTAAATGATAGCCAGGATCGTTAATTAATGGTGTACCTGCATCAGAGACTAATGCGATACTTAGCCCCTGTTGTAATTTGCTAATTAGTTGATCCGCTTTTTGCTGTTCATTATGATCATGTAACGCATACAAACGTGCGTTAATGGCAAAGTGCTGTAATAGAAGCCCTGTATGACGGGTATCTTCTGCAGCAATTAAATCGACATGAGACAGCACATCAAGTGCCCGCTGGGTGATATCGCCCAGATTACCAATAGGTGTGGGTACTATGTACAGTGTGGATGTCGTTACCGCTGCTCGATTAGGTTGATTCATTGTTTATTCCGAATGACCGATTTAAAATTGAGCATAATTATAAAACATCACTGGGTACAGTATGCTTTCCTCAATTTTTGTGCGTTTTAAAACAGGTTTATCCTATACTGCGATACTCTCTGCGTTGATTATGTCAGGTTGTACCCTGACGGGGCAACAAGAACAACCTCTCACTCCAGCTGCAAAAGCAGAAATGGAGATGAAACAATTTCAAAAAGTGATTGATGACGCTCAAGGGCTAGCATCTTTAGATGTTATTAGAGCCTATATTGGGTTAGAAACATTAATTACTGATCCTCAACTGCATCAGAAAAATATTGATGATACATGGCTCACGCTAACCAAACTCACACCAGAGCAACGCCGTGGCGTTGTTATCAAAGCAGATGAAAATACACTGCAAGGTTGGTTAGATTTACTGAATACCTATGAATACAACAAAGATGATGCTGATAAGCTATCAGCAGCAGTCAGAGAATGGCAGACTCGCTATCCTCGTAATCCAGCTGCATTAACCCTTCCAGCATCATTATTACGTCTTTCACAACCCTCTGTAAGTACGAGTAGCCAAATCGCATTATTATTACCTTTAACAGGGCAAGCGAAAGTCTTTGGTGAAGCTATTCGCCAAGGTTTCCTTGATGCACAAAGTGGTTTACCGCAACCTCAAGCTATGCCGACAGCACCGCAAGAGCCTAAAAAAGATGACAGCCTTGCATCAATTTTAGAAGAGTTGGGCATCAATAATACAGAGACACCAGCAACAGATACGGCAAAAGAAACAACCGAAAATACGCAAGCGACTCAAAATCAAGAAAAAGAGAGCTCAACATTTTCTGGTGATACAACATTACGCTTAGATCCTGTTGCACAAAACTCACGCCAAGTAATTGTTTATGATACCAATAGCCAGCCTATTGATGTTTTAATGAAAAAAGTGCAACAAGACGGCGCTAACTTAATTGTTGGCCCGCTGCTAAAACCTGAAGTCATGAAGACGATAGAGCTTCAAAGTGGTTTACCTGTATTAGCACTCAATGAGTTAGATAATGTGCCTTCTGCAACCACGGTTTGCTTCTTCTCGCTTTCGCCAGAAGATGAAACACGTAATGCGGCACAACATTTACGTCAGCAACAAAAATCAAACCCATTAATTATTGTTCCTGATAATAAATTTGGTCAAAGAATGGCTCAAACATTTGCTGATGAGTGGCAACGCACAGGTGGTGGCACCGTTTTACAACAAACTTTTAGTTCTGTTGATAGCTTAAAAGCCTCTATTAACCGTGGTGTGGGTATTCGTATGACAGGTACGCCTGTTCTACCAACAGCTAATGCACCTTTACCATTAGAGACACAATCTATTCCATCTGTGGGTGGTGCCATTGATTCGGTTTACATCATTGCCACCAGCGATGAATTAACCTTAATTAAGCCAATGATTGATATGGCGATCAGCACCCAAAAACGTCCACCAATTTATGTTAGTTCGCGGAGTAACCAAGGTGGAACAGGCCCTGATTTCCGTATGGAGATGGATGGTATTCAATTTAGTGATATTCCATTGATGGCTGGCGCTAATTTGCCGTTAATGCAAAAAGCATCCAGCAAGTTTGCGAACGATTACTCATTAATGCGTCTTTATGCCATGGGAATTGATGCATGGTCATTAGCAAACAATTACAATGATCTGACAAAAGGCACATTACGTTTTAATGGTATTTCAGGTTCATTACGTGTTGAAAACAACTGTACTGTTTATAGAGAACTTCCTTGGATGCAGTTTAAACAAGGTAAAATTGAACCTGTGGTACAGTAATACACATATTTAGTTATCATTAAAATAAACCGCCATAAAGGCGGTTTATTTTATGAGTGAGATAAAGAAGGAAATCATGGATGATTTTTTCTAAAAGCCCTTATTTTTTAGGGCTGTATTATGAGCAAAAAGCGCTAAAATATTTACGCCAACAAGGATTAATATTGATTGAGCGTAATGTCCGATATCCCTGCGGAGAAATTGATCTTATTATGCAGGAAAAGAGGACATGGGTATTTGTTGAGGTTCGTTTTAGACGTAACATCTTATTTGGTGATGCAATAAGCTCTATTACTCCCTCAAAACGACGTCGCTTGTGGCGTACAGCACAGTGTTGGTTAGCACAACGCCAAGAAAGTATCGAGACATCAGACTGTCGCTTTGACATTTGTGCATTTAATCAACGCCAGCTAATATGGTTAAAAAACATTCTCGATTATACGGAATTTATTCGTTAAATTAGATTATATAGGTCTTAACGTGCTTGATAGAATCAAAGTCTGCTTTACAGAGAGTATTCAAACTCAAATTGCAGCAGCAGAAGCATTACCAGATGCCATTTCCAGAGCCGCCATGATGATGGTTCAATCTTTGTTAAACGGCCATAAAATATTAAGCTGTGGAAACGGTAGCTCAGCAGCAACAGCACAGCGATTTGCCGCAAGCATGATCCATCGTTTTGAAACTGAGCGCCCAAGCTTGCCTGCATTATCGTTAAACACAGATAGCGTTGTGATGACTGCAATTATGGGGAATCAGCAGCACGATGAAATCTATGCAAAACAAGTGCGTGCATTAGGACAAGCTGGAGATGTGCTACTTGCTATCTCAACGCACGGTAACAGCAGAAGTATTATTAAAGCCGTTGAAGCCGCTGTTACACGAGATATGACCATTGTTGCATTAACAGGTTATGATGGCGGAGAGCTTGCCGGATTATTAGGTCCTCAAGACGTTGAAATTCGTATTCCATCTCAACGCACCGTCAGAATACAGGAAGTTCAGATGCTAACAGTCAATTGTCTCTGTGATTTGATTGATAATACATTATTCCCACATCAGGATGACTAAGGAGTTACTATGAAATTGCTTCCTATCACTGCAGTGCTGTGTTCTGCACTTTTACTGCAAGGTTGTATCGGCGCAGCTGTTGTCGGCACAGCCGCAGTTGCGGGTAAAACTGCAACCGATCCTCGCTCATTAGGGCAACAAGTTGACGATGGTACCTTGGAAGCTCGTGTTTCTGGTGCTCTAAACAAAAACGAACAGATCAAGAAAAGTAATTCACGTATTGTGGCGACTGCTTATCAAGGCAATATTCTGTTAACAGGTCAAAGCCCTGATATGTCTGTTGCGAATACAGCAAAACAAGTCGCAAGTCAGGTTGAAGGGGTGAATAACGTCTACAACGAAGTGCGCCAAGGTGAGCCTGTGACATTAGGCACAGCATCTTCAGATACATGGTTAACAACCAAAGTTCGCTCTCAAATTTTAGGCAGTGATTCAGTAAAATCCTCTTCTGTAAAAGTGATCACTGAAAATGGTGAAGTGTTCTTGTTTGGTATTTTAACCCGCCAAGAAGGGGCTGCTGTTGCAAAAATTGCCAGTGAAACCAAAGGGGTAGTAAAAGTCACTACCGCATTTACTTACCTTAACTGATCCCATTGCTAATATCGTTTTTAGATTATCCTGACAGTATCGGTCTTTATAATAAAATGACCGATACTATCAGTTTCTTTCTCGACTAAAACTCGCCTTTACTCAACAAGTAGTTAGCGTCTTAACATCCCTTTATCAATGATAAAATCGATAATCGTTTCCAAGCCCACTTTTTCTTTTAGATTTGTGAAAACATAAGGCTTCACAGGACGCATTCTTGCTGTGTCTGCTTCCATCACTTCTAATGATGCTCCAACATAAGGTGCTAGATCGATCTTGTTGATCACGAGTAGATCGGAATGAGTAATACCAGGACCACCTTTACGAGGGATCTTTTCACCTTCGGCAACATCAATGACGTAAATAGTTAAATCAGCAAGCTCAGGGCTAAATGTCGCACTTAAGTTATCACCACCGCTTTCCACAAAAACGATATCAAGATTTTTGTGGCGCATAGCTAATTCTTCAACCGCCGCAAGGTTCATTGATGCGTCTTCACGAATAGCAGTATGAGGGCAACCGCCCGTTTCGACACCAATAATACGATCCGCATCTAATGCTTCAGCACGCGTTAAGATCTTGGCATCTTCTTGAGTATAAATATCGTTAGTCACAACCGCGATTTCATAAGTGTCGCGCATTGCTTTACAAAGAACTTCTAACAGTGCGGTTTTTCCTGATCCAACAGGACCACCCACACCAATACGTAGTGGTTGATTATATTCTTGCATATAGATTTCTCATGAACGAAAAAGTCGAGTGTATTGTGTTTCATGGCGACTACTGGCAATAATTTGTGCGGGTGTAAAACTCCCAATATCTTCCGTTGGCCAATGTGCAGATTGCTCAACAATGGCAGGGATCTGCTCTGCTAATGTAAACAATATTTTCTGCCCCGCACTTTGCCCTAATGGGATCAGTTTTACGCCTGACATCACTGTATTTTCAAGCCAACCCCAAGCGTAAGCACAACATAACTTTTCAGAGGAGATATTCCATTTCACAGCAGCTAACGCAAACGCCATGAGTTGTGTCTGTTTTACACATGCTTGTAAAGTTTCATCTAACTCAATATCTAATTGAGGAAGTAAACGAGCAAAAGCGATACCTCGTTGGCGCTCTTCTTGTCTTAGCTCTTTAGTTTCACGACTTGCGACAATAAAATCACACCAATATTTCACTTCACTCATTTTGGCTTGTGCCAAATTTTCTTGTAATCGCCGTAAGATAGGGAGCTCTAACGTTGCTATAGTGCTGGTCATTTGGGTACTTAACCAATCCGATAATGTTTGCGGACAACAAACCCAACCCTTTTCAATCGCCCACTCTAACCCTTGGGAATAAGTAAACGATCCCACAGGTAGAGAAGGACTGACTAATTGATATAAGCGCAGATCTGCAAGCATCAATAGGCTCCCTTATTCAAATAATTAGTGATGATGATGATGATCGTCATCGTCATGAGAGTGATGGTGATGATGACCACCTGACGATCCACCATAAGCGCCTGGCTCAGGTTGATATTTCTCTAAACCCACCACTACATTGGCGCCTAAACCTCTCGCCATATCATCTAAAACATGATCATGAAAATAACGACACCAACCCGCTTCGATTTGTAATGGAACATGACGATTACCTAAGTGGTAACAAACACGAGCCAATAACAGCGGATCGTCACTATACACGGTTGAAACTTGCTCTTTTGCCGCTTCAATCGTTACCAGCGTATTATCTTCTGATAGTAAGATATCGCCCTCTTTTAGCACCGTACCACGAGGCAAAAATAGCCCAGCTTCTTGCCCATCACTTAAGGTCACTTTTAAACGGCTTTTGGTTCTTTCATCCATCGTTAAGCACAAAGTAAGAGCCTGTTTTTCTGACGTTGCTGTTTCAAGCGCTTTTTGTTTATCAATAAGTTGAGTAAATCGTTTCATTCTCTATATTCTCGGTAAAACGCTAATCAAAAGAGGAAATAGCGTTGTGCCATAGGTAATTGCGTTGCAGGTTCGCATACTAATGGCACACCATCAGCTTTCACAATATAGGTTTGAGGATCAAGCTCGATATGAGGCACATAACTATTGTGGATCATCGAAGCTTTAGTCACATTACGACAACCTTTAACACGACCAATTAAGCTCTTTAAGCCCAGCTTTTCAGGTACACCTGCGTCGATCCCCGCTTTCGACATAAAGATCATCGACGTTTGATATTTCGCTTTACCTAAACACGCATACATTGGACGATAATGCACAGGCTGAGGCGTTGGAATAGCCGCGTTAATATCACCCATTGGCGCATAAGCCACCATGCCACCTTTCATGATCAATGCGGGTTTCACACCAAAGAAAGCCGGATCCCATAAAACCAGATCAGCCAATTTTCCTTTTTCAATAGAACCAACTTCATGTGCAATACCATGCGCTAAAGCAGGATTAATAGTGTATTTCGCCACATAGCGTTTAATGCGATGGTTATCACTTTCAGGTGTGTCACCTTCTAATATGCCACGTTGTAATTTCATTTTGTGTGCACATTGCCAAGTACGAAGGATCACTTCACCTACGCGCCCCATTGCCTGCGAGTCCGACGACATAACAGAAATAGCGCCCATATCATGCAAAATATCTTCCGCAGCAATGGTTTCACGGCGAATACGAGATTCAGCAAAAGCCACATCTTCAGGAATAGAAGGATCAAGGTGATGGCAAACCATCAACATATCAAGATGCTCATCTACCGTGTTAATGGTATAAGGCATTGTAGGATTGGTTGAAGCGGGGAGAATATTTGGCTCTCCGACTGATTTGATTACATCGGGTGCATGCCCACCACCCGCGCCTTCGGTGTGGAAAACGTGGATCACACGACCAGCAATTGCTTTCACAGTTTCTTCATAGAAACCGCCTTCATTTAAGGTGTCAGAGTGAATAGCAACTTGCACATCCATTTCATCGGCAACATTAAGGCAGTTATGAATTGCCATTGGTGTTGCGCCCCAGTCTTCATGAATTTTTAGACCAATAGCACCCGCTTCAATTTGCTCACGAACGGCTTCAGGTTGACTCACACAGCCTTTACCAAATAAACCAACATTAATCGGGAGTTCATCAACAGCCTCTAACATGCGGTGCATGTTCCAAATACCCGGAGTGACTGTGGTTGCATTTGTTCCAGCTACTGGTCCTGTACCACCACCAATAAACGTGGTGACACCAGACACTAAACCTTCTTGTGCTTGTTGAGGGCAGATAAAGTGAATATGCGTATCAACGCCACCCGCGGTAACAATTTTACCTTCACCAGCAACCACTTCAGTGGCAGGCCCTACAACAATATCCACATTAGGCTGTACATCAGGATTACCGGCTTTACCGATACCCACAATGCGACCATCTTTAATACCGATATCCGCTTTTACGATACCCCAATGATCTAAAATAATGGCGTTTGTAATAAGTACATCGACACATTCAGCATTGATGACTTGGCTCTGCCCCATACCATCACGAATAACTTTACCACCACCAAACTTGACCTCTTCGCCATAAGTGGTGAAGTCTTTTTCAATTTCAAGAAAAAGCTCAGTATCAGCTAATCGCAGACGGTCGCCAGTTGTGGGGCCAAACATATCTGCATAAGCTTGACGTGAGATAGTTTTCATTTTTTCTCACTCTCCAATTTACCCATCACTTTGCCATGAAAACCGTAAATTTCACGTTTTCCTGCAAAAGCCACCAATTCGACTGTGCGGCTTTGACCGGGTTCAAAACGAACCGCCATGCCCGCTGGAATATTTAAACGAAAACCCAAAGTGCCTTCTCGTTCAAATTTCAGTGCGTCATTCACTTCATAAAAATGATAATGAGAACCGACTTGCACGGGTCTATCACCATGATTAGCAACCTGTATTGTTTTTGTCTCTCGACCGGCATTAAGCTCGATATCCCCTAATGCCTGATTAACTCTAATTTCACCGGGTATCATGTTGTTACCTACACAATAGGATCGTGAATAGAAACAAGCTTTGTGCCATCAGGGAATGTGCATTCTACTTGAATGTCTTTGATCATTTCTGGCACCCCTTCCATGACTTGCTCTGCCGTCAAAACAGTACGCCCTTCACTCATCAATTGGGCAACAGTTTTACCTTCGCGCGCGCCTTCCATAATGGCGCAACTGATAAGTGCAACCGCTTCAGGATAATTAAGCTTGAGCCCTTTCGCTAAACGTCTTTCAGCAACAAGACCCGCTGTAAAAAGCAGTAATTTATCTTTTTCTCTTGGTGTTAATTCCATTTCTGCTCCTAAAATTAACGATTATGTCGCCCATATACGAGGCGGCTCAGGGCAATACCCTAACCAGTGTTGTCTGACGGTTTGCCAAACTTGAGCAAAACACGCCATCATCGGCTCTGTTTGCGAGCCTAATAACCGTAAAACTAAAATACCGTCTACATCCGTTAAACCATATTCGATAACAGGATCGTAAGTGGCTGAAGAAATCTCAACGCTCTGTTGAATGAGGCTTTTTAATTCGTCTGTTGCGGGATAAATATAAAGTGCCCCCAACATCGGAAATTCACGCATGGCAGCCGATCTTTTTTGTAAACCATCGACAAAAAGTGACTCAGTTAATGTCAACTTTTCATCAATATAGAAATTTAAACGCCCTTTTACATTGCCATTTTCAAACCATTCATTTAAAACGGGGCGACCAAAGCATTGGATTTCCCAGCCAATAAATCTGGCTGTAGATGCAATATGAATATGCGTTTCTAGGCAAACTTGAGCTTCAGGAAAAAAGATATTTTCTTGAGGTAACCACTCTAAAAAGCCATTAGCTGCCACTTTTAAAGTTTGAACTTGCCGAGCAACACCACCTGCACTACGGTAAAACTTAGTGGCTCCAGGTGTTGTGAGCAACGCGTGCGCTTGAGGCTGCACATCAATATTGATCAATAGATTATCGCCACCAACCACACCGCCTGGGGGATGAAGCAAATAAGTGTGTGCAATACCTTGCTCAGGATAAAAAGGACGCTGAACCATTAATGGGCCGATATGGCGCTTTTCTGTAAGACGTGTTATTTCGCGTTTTACTTCATAACGTAAAACGATTTCAGCAAGCCAACCCTTCCCTGAAAAGTCAGACATACTCACTCCTGCCAACTCGGCAAAATTATCAATAAATCAGGAAAATACGTGAATACATACAGCGCTATCCATAAGATTGAGTCATTCAAAATCAAATAGAAAATAAGCTAATGAATGTTGGATAGGGTGTGGATAAAAGACAAACAGTGATATCCTAAGAACAGGATAATCTCCTTCGTCTTTGACGCGCGATTCTACACCTTATTACGAAAAATGCGTTTTGAATAAATAACAATTTATTTAGAAAAAATGACACTGTTTAAAATAAATGTAAAAAATGAGCAAATATCTATATTGTCATGTTTTATCAGCAAGATTATATTCTGTTTTGCTCTCATTCTGCTTTGCATGACAACACTAATTTAAATTAGAATAATCTCTCTATTTATTATTCTAGACGTGGCTTATCAGTTTATACAACAAATGAGCTAATTTTGAGTATTGTTCATTTAAGCAAGATTAATGCTTAACTTGCCTACGGTATATCGGAGATCATGGAATACAAACACATCCTGTCCTCTAACCAAATGTCTTTAAAAACGTTTTACATCGAAAACCCGATGATAGCGATGGTTAGTGGCGCAAAAGGTACAATTTGCATCAATGGGCAAACTATTGATGTATCAAGCCATTTAACGCTTATTATTCCGAAATACAGTCAAGTTTCTTGCGATATTGTCAGCCAATTTACGCATAAATCTATTGAACTACACACGCTTGTGTTATGTGAAACAGAGCTTCAATCGGTTTTCTCTTTACTAAAACCTTTAATTAAATCTAGCTCGCCACTCACAAGCCACCTTCCTTCTTACCATTTATCAACTCCTGAAGTGATAAAAAGTAATTTTGGAATTTTAAAACAGTGTTTACCGCTACCACATGGCTCTCCATCACAAGAAACCATGTTTATGCAGCAGTGCTTATTCTTTATTTTAATGGCGGTACATCAGGCAGGTGTGGATATTCTAAATATCTTTCGTTTTAACTATGATGAGCCGAAAAATCAGGCCATTACACACCTGATAACACAAGATCCACAGCGAAAATGGCATTTAGAAGATGTCGCAAAAACATTGTTTACGACGCCATCGACATTACGTCGGCATTTAAATAAAGAAGGGGTTTCATTCTGCCAATTGCTATTAGATGTCAGAATGGGGATCGCTTTAAACTACCTCACATTCTCTAATTACTCGGTATTTCAAATCAGCCATCGTTGTGGATTTGGAAGCAATGCTTATTTTTGTGATGCATTTAAACGTAAATATGGCATGACACCGTCACAGTTTCGCATTCAATCTCGTCAAGCTAATGATCCATCGACGATAAACAAAATGTCAGAAAAAATCGCAGAGCCAGAAAGTAAAGTGTTTCCGACCTTATAAAGGTGTTACAAATTATTTTTCTTTAAAAAGGCTATTCCCCCCATTAGTCGCATCTGATTTAAGATCCACTGTTGCCGTTTTAAGGTATAAGCAGAAGGTTTATTTACGTGATAAATATGCGGGTTAGGCAATACTGCGGCTAATAATGCAGCTTCATGGCTTGTAAGTTGTTTCGCTGGCTTTCTAAAATAGTATTGAGAAGCCTGCTCTACACCGAAGATCCCATCACCAAATTCAACAATATTCAGATACACCGTTAAAATACGTTTTTTTGACCAAATAAGCTCGACAACTGGCGTCATTCCCGTCTCAAGCCCTTTTCTTATCCAACTACGACCATCCCATAAAAAGAGATTTTTGACCGTTTGCTGAGAAATAGTCGATGCACCACGTAATGTTTTCCCGTTGTTATGATTTTTTTTGAAAACTTTCTCAATAGCATCAAAATCGAAGCCCCAATGTTTGGGAAAATTTTGATCTTCAGAAGCAATAACGGCTAAATACATCACAGAAGCTATCTCTTTTTCACTTACCCAAGTGGAATGTGATACATAAGAGAAATCAAACTCACTCCAAGCAGAAATTTGTCTTTGAACCATAACAGCAGAAAAAGGCACAGGTAAAAAAGAAAACAGCACAACTGTTAACAGCCATAAAGCAATTAAAATAATTAATAGTTTTTTTAACTTTCTCACCAGTACCATCTGCTGTTTTTACCTACTATTTATGCCATCTCAAGGACTTTCTTAACTAGTTTCTCAATACCTACCTGTGCTTGTGCAATAGATTGTGCAAGCATATACGCAGGAGTTGTGACAACACGATATTTTTCATCAACAACAATATCATCAACCGGGCAATCTATATGGACGCCGCCCATCTTTTCAATTGCACGAGCTGTTTCTGCGTCATTTCCAATTGTTAATTTTACTGGAGAATTTAACATTTTTGGTAACATTACAGGCGCAATACATATTAACCCTAATGGCTTATTTTGCTGATGCATCGCTTGTACAAATCTTAAGAGATCTTTGTTAATTTCACAGTCACTCCCTTTTGTTGCGAAATTGCATAAATTCTTCGCGGCACCAAAGCCACCAGGAATAATGACAGCATCAAAGTTTTCAGCCTTTGCCTCTGATAAAGGGGAGATTTTTCCACGAGAAATACGAGAGGATTCTTCCATCATATTCCTTTTTTCTGATTTTTCCTCACCTGTAATATGATTAATTACAGTTGGTTGCAAATCATTAGGTGAAAAATAATGAACTTCAGCATTATTTTGGCTTAAAGCAAGCATTGTGAGCACTGATTCATGGATTTCGCTCCCATCGAATACACCACAGCCACTTAAAATTACCGCAATTGATTTCATATCTTTCTCCGTTTGTAGTAGATTACTAGTTACCCATTTATAGGTGTAAACACCAATCGGCATCACATATTTAAATGTTTCTTGTAACAAAAAAACTTATCTTTGCTATTTTGTTGCTTGTATGATGTATGGAATAGTTTCATCCTATTCGCCTATGTAATGAGAATCAAAAAAAGCGGATAGAAAAGTTTCCCTGGTGTTGGCGCAGTATTCGCGCACCCCAACTTCGGTTGGGGTTATTTTTTTCTAGCGTCTGCCAACCAGTTTCTTAAACTTTCTATATCCTTTCTCCAATCCTTCCCTAGCTCATCGACCCACTCTTGTACATTGTCCCACCAAGCAGGTAATTCCGGTGATTGGATCTGTTTAGCGAGTTGCTGTAAATGTTTTAAACCAATAGAACCTGCTGCACCTTTGATTTTATGTCCTTCCTCAGTGATGCCCTTCTGATCACGCGCTGTTAGGTTAGATTCAAGGACTGACATATAACTTGGCATCATCTTTTCAAAAACATCTAGACCATCAGTGATTAATTGAGGTCCGACAAGTTCGATGTATTGATTCAGCATGTCTATATCTAATAATTCTTCATTTTTATTCAACAATTCCGATGGATCATTACATGGCATAGAAACCGCACCATCACCCCAGAATTTGTTGATAATCGCGGTAAGTGCATCCACAGAAAGTGGTTTACTTAGCACATCATTCATTCCCGCATCCAAATACTCTTTTTTGTCTTTCAAAACATTTGCTGTTAAAGCGATAAGAGGAGGAAGTTCATTACTGTCGAATTCTTGACGTAATTTTCTTGAAATATCGAAGCCAGTCATATCAGGTAATTGAATGTCTAGTAGCACTAAGTCATATTCATCAGGCTTAAACATCGATAGCGCTTCTTGCCCTGTCATTGCCACATCAACGGTATTACCCAATTTTTCTAAAACAGAGCAGGCAACAATCACGTTAAGTTCTATATCTTCAACAAGCAGAATATTTAAAGCAGGTAATAAGAGTTCATCATCACTTTCGATATCGTGGTGCTCTTCAATCGCAGGAGCGACGATAGAGAGCGTAAAGGTAGAACCCTCACCTAACTCACTCTCAACACGAATATCGCCGCCCATATGCTGTGCTAGGCGTTTTGAGACAGCAAGTCCGATACCCGTTCCCGTTGCAGAACGACCACCTTGACTATCATTGACTTGATAGTACATAGCAAAGATCTTCTCAAGCTCACTTTTTGGAATACCAATTCCGCTATCTTTCACTTCAAATAACAACTTATCTGGCGCTTCTTGCCAAATACGCACTTTGATTTCACCTTCTTGAGTAAACTTCACAGCATTACCAATGAGATTCCATAAGATCTGGCGTAATCGAGTCCCATCAGAGGTTATCTTATGCGGTAGCGTTTCTTCGGCTTCGAGTGTGAATTTCAATCCTTTTGGCTGTACTAACAATCCAGACAGGTTTTCTAAATCAGAAATAAATTCAGTAAAGTCAATTGGCTGGTTATCTAACTGAATTTTTCTACGCTCAATTTTGTCCATCTCAATCACGTCATTAAAAATATTCCCTAACGTAATCGCACTCACATGGATCGTTTTTAAGTAATTGAGTTGTTCTGGTGAAAGCTCGGTATCCAATAAGATACGACTTAATCCAACAATACCATTTAGCGGTGTACGCAATTCATGGCTGATTGTTGAGATAAAGGTGGTTTTATCACGGCTCGCGTTCTCTAACGCGTCTTGATAGCGCTTACGCTCTGTAATGTCACGTCCAAAGCCCATTAAGCCATGACGTTTACCAATACGATCATAAAACGGCACTTTTCGTAGTTCAAAACAAGCCTTGCGGCCATCAGGATAAACTAACCACTGCTCATAAGTGAGCGACACATTATGACGGAAGACTTTTTCATCCGTTTCCATCACTTTTATCGCAATATCTTCGTCATACACATCAAGTGGTGTTAAACCGATAAGTTGCTTTTCACTTTTACCTGTCAGTAATTCCGTCGCACGGTTACATCCTGAAAATTCATTATCTTCATTACGGTAATAAACTAAGTCAGGAGAGGCATCTAGGAATGAGCGTAAAAGTGAGGATTGCTGTTCAAGCTCGATTTGCGTCAATTCACGACGCTTCATTTCACTTTTTAGTTTTTCTAGTAGTTCAAGGTGTGCTTTTTCAACTTTTTCACGCTCTTGAATTTCCAAGTTTAATTGCTCAATATTCTCTTTTAATTGAGAGTTAAGCTCTAAGTCGCGCTGGCGCATTACACCTAGTTTATCCACCATACGAGATAAACGGCGTCGTGATTCTTCAAGTTGTTCAACCACAACAGAGAGAAAATAGACAGCCCAAGGCGTAATGATCAGCCCAAAGAAAATAGAGCGAACAAGGTCAATACTGGTAACATCACCTGCAAGCAAGAATGTCACCGCCATTTGAACAACCATCGCTAAAACAACTAATGCAGAAGCTAACAACAATGAGAAGCGAATTAGCCCCAGCCTCATCATTAAGTCAACGTAGTATTGGGCAAGCCCTTTGAGCAATTTCATTGAAAACTCCAATATATTGAATCTATGGAATGATAACCCAAAAATGAATTGGCGCAGTGGCGAACATTCAGAAATCTTACTAAGAGTGGTTATTTCTCATTACTTTGTTTGATTTAACCCTCTATTTTCTCTCAACGAGTCTATTCAGACATATGCATTCATAAAAATAATACAAAAACCAAGCAACATAGACGATAGCAATATCAACGATAAATAGACCTTATTAGAAAAAATTCAATTTGTCTTTTTTTATACAAAATGTATAAAAACAATAAAACTCCAAAATCAATATATTCAGTAGAATAACTCACTACCCGTTTTTATCATTAAAGGATGAGATAAAGCTAAACCGCTCAAATAAAGTGATATAGCTCACATTAAAAAATCGCTCTCATACTATTTTAAAATAGAATAATTTAGTTATTAATCAATGTATTAAAATAAAAATATCCTTATCTATTTTATCTCAGTCAAATATCCCTACACATTGACCTGATTTTTATTTATCGATAAGTTGAAAAGGCATTGCATAGCAATATAAAAAACACACCAAGCTAGGCAAACACAACATCACCCGACTGAGCACCCATAAATTTACCTACATACTTAGAGCCAAAACGTTCCTTTTGCGCTCTTTTTTGAGGCGCCCAGTAAACTAAGTAGGAAGCAAAAAAATGCTCTATCAAAAGACACAGGAAAAAGACAATTGTGGGTTTGGGTTGATTGCACATATTGAAGGGCAAGCCAGCCATAAGATTGTCAGAAATGCCATACATGGTCTTGCCAGAATGCAACATCGTGGTGCGATTCTTTCTGATGGTAAAACCGGCGATGGATGCGGATTACTCTTACAAAAACCAGAGCGTTTCTTCCAATTAGTTGCACAAGAAAAAGGCTGGCATTTAGCAAAAAATTACGCCGTAGGGATGCTATTTTTAAGCCAAGATCCCAATATTGCCAAACAATGCCGTCTCATCGTTGAAGAAGAGCTACAACGTGAAACACTTTCTATTGTCGGCTGGCGTAAAGTGCCTATTAACACTGATATTTTAGGGAGTATTGCCCTTTCTTCTCTTCCTTTAATCGAACAAGTTTTTGTTAATGCCCCCGCAGGATGGCGGATAAGTGATATTGAGAGACGACTCTTTATTGCCCGCAGACGTATTGAAAAGCGCATTACTGACAATGATTTTTATATTTGTAGTCTTTCTAATTTAGTGACCATCTATAAAGGTCTCTGCATGGCCATTGATTTACCGCGCTTTTTTACCGATCTTGCCGATCTACGCATGGAATCTTCAATTTGTTTATTCCACCAGCGTTTTTCAACTAACACCACACCAAGATGGCCTCTTGCACAACCTTTTCGCTATCTTGCTCATAATGGTGAAATAAATACCATTACAGGCAATCGCCAATGGGCAAGAGCGCGTGCCTATAAATTCCATACACCACTTATTCCTGATCTACAAAGTGCAGCGCCTTTTGTGAATGAGAGTGGCTCAGATTCAAGTTCACTCGACAATATGCTAGAACTTTTTCTCAATGGCGGTATGGATATTGTTCGTGCAATGCGATTGTTAGTGCCGCCTGCATGGCAAAATAATCCACAAATGGATGAAGATCTTCGTGCCTTTTTTGATTTTAACTCAATGCATATGGAGCCTTGGGATGGCCCCGCAGGCATTGTATTATCAGATGGTCGTTACGCTGCGTGTACGCTAGATAGAAACGGTTTACGCCCTGCTCGTTACGTTATTACCACAGATAACATCATCACTTGTGCTTCTGAAATTGGTATTTGGGATTATCAGCCTGATGAAGTGCGAGAAAAAGGACGTGTAGGTCCTGGTGAGCTGATGGTCATTGATACTCATCAGGGGCGTATTTTGCACTCTGCCGAAACCGATGAAGATTTAAAAAGACGCCATCCTTATAAACTGTGGTTAGAGCGCAATGTCAAACGTTTAACGCCCTTTGAAGAGTTACCAGAACAACAAGCTACAGGACAACGTGCCTTTGATGACACTTTATTAGCCACTTATCAAAAACAATTTGCATATAGCCAAGAAGAACTTGAAAGCATTTTGCATGTGCTTGCAGAAAACGGGCAAGAAGCCACAGGATCAATGGGCGATGACACACCATTTGCTGTACTTTCTCAACGCCCTCGGCTTATTTATGACTATTTCAGACAAAAATTTGCGCAAGTAACAAATCCTCCCATAGATTCATTAAGAGAAGCACATGTTATGTCTTTAGCGACCTGCATTGGGCGCGAGATGAATGTGTTTTGCGAAGCGGAAGGTCAAGCTCATCGACTGAGTTTTAAATCGCCTATTTTGCTTTATAGCGATTTCCAACAGCTTATTAATCAAGAAAGTCCTTATTACCAATCTGTTCATCTTGATATCACATATCAACCAACAGAATGCAACCTAGAAACAGCGTTACGCCAATTATGCGCAAAAGCACAACAGGAAGTTCACCGTGGTGCGGTATTATTGGTTTTATCAGATAGAAATATCACTAAAGAGCGATTGCCTATTCCTGCTCCTATGGCAGTTGGAGCGGTACAAAAAGCATTGGTAGATAATAACTTACGCTGTGATGCCAATATTATTGTCGAAACCGCCAGTGCTCGTGATCCTCACCATTTCGCCGTATTACTCGGATTTGGTGCTACCGCTATTTACCCTTACCTTGCTTATGAATCTTTAGCTCAGCGTGTTGATAAAAAAATCCTGCAAGCAAGCTATGCCCAAGTGATGCTTAATTACCGTAACGGCATAAATAAAGGATTGTATAAGATCATGTCCAAAATGGGCATTTCAACCGTAGCTTCTTACCGTTGCTCTCAACTTTTTGAAGCGGTGGGATTAAATGATAGCGTTGTCGAGCTCTGTTTTGCGGGCGTTGATAATCGGATTAATGGCGCTGACTTTAGTGATTTTGAACACGACTTATTCAATCTATCTAAACGAGCTTGGTTAACCCGTTACCCTTTAGAGGCGGGGGGATTATTGAAATATGCGCATAAAGGGGAATATCACGCCTACAATCCTGATGTCGTTCAAGCACTACAACAAGCGGTAAATAGCGGGGAATATGCCGAGTATCAGCATTATGCTAGTCTGGTACAACAACGCCCAATAACCACATTGCGCGATATGCTAGTCCTCAATAACAAGGCAACGCCTATCTCGATTGAAGAAGTCGAACCTGAAACAGAATTATTTAAACGCTTTGATACCGCCGCAATGTCAATTGGTGCCTTAAGCAAAGAAGCTCATGAAGCCCTTGCGCAAGCGATGAATACGTTGGGCGGATTTTCAAATTCAGGCGAAGGCGGTGAAGATCCGGCTCGTTACGGTACTAATAAAGTCTCACGCATTAAACAAATTGCCTCGGGTCGTTTTGGCGTGACGCCTTCTTATCTAATGAGTGCAGATGTTTTGCAAATCAAAGTCGCACAAGGAGCAAAACCCGGTGAAGGAGGACAACTTCCCGGCGATAAAGTCACCCCTTATATTGCGCAATTACGCTACGCTGTTCCTGGTGTTACTTTAATATCACCGCCACCTCATCACGATATATATTCTATTGAAGATTTAGCACAGCTTATTTTCGACTTAAAACAGATCAATCCCACTGCACTGATTTCTGTAAAACTCGTATCAGAGCCTGGTGTGGGTACCATTGCTACTGGTGTTGCCAAAGCCTACGCGGATTTGATAACCATTGCAGGTTATGACGGAGGTACAGGTGCAAGTCCTTTAACTTCTGTAAAATATGCAGGTAGTCCGTGGGAATTAGGTTTAGTGGAAACCCAACAAGCGCTGGTGGCAAACAATCTTCGTCATAAAATTCGTTTACAAGTCGATGGCGGATTAAAAACAGGACTCGATATTATTAAAGCGGCGATTTTGGGCGCAGAGAGTTTTGGTTTTGGTACAGGTCCTATGGTCGCGTTAGGCTGTAAATACTTGCGTATTTGTCATTTAAATAATTGCGCAATGGGTGTTGCAACTCAAGATGAAACGCTACGTCGTAACCATTATCACGGATTACCTGAACGTGTTATTAACTACTTCCGCTTTATTGCACAAGAAACCCGTGAGTTAATGGCATTGCTTGGAGTACGAAAAATTACCGACTTAATCGGTCGTACCGATCTGCTTTCTTGTTTAGAAGGTGTGACGAGCAAACAGCAAAAACTCTCATTAGGCGGATTACTAGAAACAGTGACATCCCCCATAGGTAAAGCCCTTTATTGTCAGGAAAATAATGAAACTTATGATAAAGGTGAATTAAACCAGCGTATTGTTACTCAAACGATTGAAGCCGTTGAACAGCAAAAAAGCCAAACACACTATTTTGATATTCGTAATACAGACCGCTCTGTGGGTGCAACGTTATCTGGCATTATTGCTAAGAAATATGGCGAGAATGGGTTATCTGCAACACCTATAAAACTTCATTTTACGGGCACCGCAGGTCAAAGCTTTGGTGTCTGGAATGCACAAGGCCTTGAATTAACCTTAGTCAGTGATGCAAATGATTATGTTGGTAAAGGTATGGCGGGCGGTCGTATTGTAATTTCACCTCCAGTTGGTTCTGCTTTTAAAAATCATCATGCAACCATTATGGGTAATACGTGCCTTTATGGCGCAACAGGCGGGAAACTGTATGCTTCAGGCTTGGCAGGTGAACGTTTCGCCGTCAGAAACTCTGGTGCGATTGCTGTTGTTGAAGGCGTTGGTGATAACGGCTGTGAATATATGACGGGCGGTATTGTCTGCGTTCTCGGTAAAACAGGGATTAACTTTGGTGCAGGAATGACGGGGGGATTTGCCTATCTATTAGATGAAGACCTCACATTATCGCAACGGATCAACACTTCGTCGATTGAGTTGCTTCCTGTTGCATCCTTTGCCATTCTCGCTGAACATCTACGTGGCATGATTGCAGAACATGTCAGACTAACAGGCTCACAGCAAGGAGAAAGATTACTTTCACAGTGGGAATATTGGTCACAACACTTCAAGTTGGTTAAACCAAAGTCCAGTGATGTCAATGCGTTGCTTGGTCATCCTCGTCGTTCATCTGCTGAATTACGCGTTCAGGCACAATAGGAGAATATTATGAGTCAGAATGTGTATCAGTTTATCGACTTAAATCGTGTTGAGCCAACTAAAAAACCGTTAGCAATTCGCAAAATTGAGTTTGTTGAAATCTATGAGGCCTTTTCACCACAGCAAGCCTCCGCACAAGCTGATCGCTGTTTAGGTTGCGGGAATCCTTATTGTGAATGGAAATGCCCTGTTCATAATTACATTCCTAATTGGTTAAAGCTGGCAAACGAAGGACGTATTATTGAAGCGGCCGAGCTTTCTCATCAAACAAACAGTTTGCCTGAAATTTGTGGTCGCGTTTGCCCTCAAGATAGGCTTTGTGAAGGCGCCTGCACGCTTAATGATGATTTTGGTGCAGTCACAATTGGTAATATTGAACGTTACATCAATGACACCGCCTTAGCGCAAGGATGGCGCCCCGATCTTTCTCACGTCACAATGACTGATAAAAAAGTTGCGATTATCGGTGCAGGCCCTGCGGGTCTTGCCTGTGCAGATGTTCTTATTCGTCAAGGTGTGAAACCGGTTGTTTATGATAAACATCCAGAAATTGGCGGATTACTTACGTTTGGGATACCCTCTTTTAAACTCGAAAAATCACTGATGATCCGACGCCGCGAATTATTTAGTGAAATGGGTATCGAGTTTTGCCTTAATACGGAAATAGGCAAAGATATCGCCCTAAATACCCTAATAACACAATATGACGCAGTTTTTCTAGGATTGGGCACCTATCACAGTTTAAGCGGTCATTTTCCTAATGAAAATGCTGATGGTGTTTATAGCGCCCTACCTTATTTAATTGGTAATACACGTTATTTAATGGGTTATGGTGAAGATCCTCAAACACCTTATATCGACCTTAAAGATAAAAATGTAGTGATATTAGGCGGTGGCGATACCGCAATGGACTGTGTGCGTACTGCAATTCGACAAGGTGCAAATAAAGTCACTTGTGTTTATCGTCGTGATGAAAGCAATATGCCAGGTTCAAAACGTGAAGTAAAAAACGCCAAAGAAGAAGGTGGCGAATTTTTATTTAATCTTCAACCTACAGATATAGAAGTTGATAATCAAAATAAAGTGGTTGGTATTCGCGTTATTAAAACTCAAAGTGATAAAACATTAACGCCGATTGAAGGAAGTGAGCATTTGTTATCTACTGATGCGGTTATTCTGGCATTTGGCTTTAAACCTGCACATTATCCATGGTTAGATGAAAATAATATTGAATATGCATCTTCAGGCAGAATTATTATTTCAGATAATCAAGAAATACCAAATCAAACAACAAACCCTAAAGTGTTTGCTGGGGGCGATATTGTACGAGGTTCTGATCTTGTGGTAACAGCAATAGCAGAAGGAAGAGAGGCTGCCGAAGGAATATTGCAATATTTATCATGTTAAATATTTTTTATTTCCGTTATTTTAAATAACAATTTCTCTTGTTTATTATCCCATTTGATTTAAGTGGGATAATTTTTCAATATTATCGATGAAATTAATAAATAGTATTTAAGGATCATTAAGATATCAGACTAAATAATCATTCTCATTACCATTTAATATAATTTATAGAATAATATTTTGATAAAAAGCGATATTCTTTTTTGTATCAAAATAACACTCTTTATCTATAGTAAATATAATTTATTTTCGTATTTTTTACTTTATCTCTTTTTATTTAACCTTTTCGTCATCTTTTAATGATCATTGTTTTACCGCATTTGTTAATAACATCACAGTCTAAAAAAATAGATTTTATTTCGGCTATTAAATTTGATAACAATCAAATATTGTCAACCTACCAACTTCATAATGGAGTCACCTAATAACTTTACAGAAAAATATAATTTATTGATGTTAGGTTCGCTTTCATAATTAATAGTATTGTCATAATTAACTAGGGGATCACCATGGTGATGCAACTTATAGCCGTAGCCGTTATTATCGTAACTGTCTATTTGCTAATAAAAAAATATGAAACCCGAATGGTACTTATCGGTGCGGGTTTATTGCTTTGTATTTTGAGCCTAAGCCCATTAGATGCGTTTGCCGCATTTAGTGAGCGCATGGTATCTTCATCATTAATTCAAGCAATCTGTTCGAGTATGGGTTTTGCTTATGTTATGAAATATACCAAATGCGATATGCATCTGGTTCATGTTTTATCAAAAGTAATGACTCGTCTGGGCTTCTTCCTTATTCCAGCTACGGTCGTCGTAACGTATTTTATTAATATCGCAATCCCATCAGCAGCAGGTTGTGCGGCAGCGGTAGGTGCGACACTCATTCCATTATTAATCGCAGCACGTATTCACCCAGCTATCGCTGGTGGTGCAGTGTTATGTGGTACTATCGGCTCAATGCTAAGCCCAGGTATGTCGCATAACGCCTTCGTTGCTAACATGGCGAATATGGAAGTGGTTGATTTAATCGCTCGCCATAGCCCATATAGCTTAATGGCTGGTGGTATCGCAGCAGTTTCACTGGCGGTTGTCGCTTTAGTGAAAAAAGAGTTCAAAATGGCTTCTGTTGCGGGTGATGCATCATCTTCATCAGCACAAGCAACGCCAGAAGCTATTCGCCCTAACTACTTATATGCAACAGCACCTTTCATTCCATTAATCCTGTTAATTCTGCCATTCTTCGAGACTTTCAGTACATTTAAACTGTCTGTACCAGCGGCAATGTTAATCGGTTCTATCTATGCTCTGTTCATCACATTAACTAACCCAGCTCAAATTACGAAAGAGTTCTTTAAAGGTATGGGTAATGCTTATGGTGATGTATTAGGTATCATCATTGCAGCAGCAGTATTCGCAGCAGGTCTGAAAGCATCTGGTTTAATCGACGCGTTCATCAACTTCTTAACTCATTCTCCTGAATTCGCTCGCTGGGGTGGTACTTTAGGGCCATTCTTAATGGGTATTATCACAGGTTCTGGTGACGCAGCAGCATTCGCATTCAACGAAACAGTAACACCTCATGCTGCACAATTCGGTTATGAAATCCCAGATATGGGTATGGCAGCGGCATTATCTGGCGCGTTAGGTCGTACTATGTCACCACTGGCAGGTGCAGCAATTGTTTGTGCTGGTCTTGCAAACGTAAACCCTATGGAAATCGCAAAACGTACTGCACCGGGTATGATTATCGGCGTCATCGCTGTTGCGTTATTCATGTTATAAGTGGAGAAATGAATATGTCAGCAATTACACTAGAAAAATTAATTAAATGGCGTCGTGAGTTTCACCAATATCCAGAAATTGGTTGGTCAGAATTTTTAACCACAGCAAAAATCGTCAAAGAACTACGTAGCTTAGGTTTAGAAGTTAAAGTTGGCCCAGACGTTATCAATCAAGAGTTTGCTTTTGGTCGCCGCCGTCAAGTCGTTGAAAAAGGTCTAGCTGTTGCAAGAGAGCATAAAGTTGATGAAGCTCTACTTGATGAAATGAAAGAGCTAACTGGCTGTGTGGCTATCTTTGACAGTGGTAAAGCAGGCCCAACAGTAGCACTGCGCTTTGATATCGACTGTGTTGGTGTTAACGAAGCAACAGAAGCAAAACACCGTCCTCATGCAGAGAACTTTGCTTCTTGTCACGCAGGCGAAATGCATGCTTGTGGTCACGATGGACACATCTCTATCGGTTTAGGTGTTGCTCACTGGTTAGTTGAGAATAAAGATAAAGTGGTTGGTAAAGTTAAAATTCTATTCCAACCAGCAGAAGAAGGTGTTCGTGGTGCTCGTGCAATGGCAGAAAGTGGTATCGCAGATGATGCTGATTACTTCTTAGGTGCTCACTTAGGCTTTATCGCCAACAGTGGTGAAATTGTTATTAACCCAACACATTTCTTATGTACCACTAAATATGACTTCCGCTTTAAAGGCGCACCGTCTCACGCAGGCGCAGAGCCAGAACTTGGTCGTAATGCTTTAGCGGGTGCTTGCCACGCAGCAACACAAATGCTGGGCATTTCTCGCCATGGTAAAGGAATGTCACGTATCAACATCGGTGTATTAAAAGCCGGTGAAGGCCGTAACGTCACCCCTGCTAACGCTGAAATGCAAATTGAAGTTCGTGGTGAAAATGAAGAGATCAACAGCTTTATGGCTGCAAATGCGGTACGTATGGCTGAAGGCGCAGCACATAGCTTCCAGTTAGAAATGGAAAGCGAAATCATGGGTGAAGCCGTTGACTTGACGAATGACCAAGAGCTGATTGATGTTATGACCAAAGTTGTGGGTAAACATTCTGAGCTAACTGCGGTTGCAACTCGCCCATTCGGTGGTAGTGAAGATGCAACAGTATTAGCAAAACGTGTACAACGTTGTGGTGGTAAATCACTGTACTTCGTTGTTGGTGCCGATAGAACAGCTGGTCACCACCAAGCAGGCTTTGACTTCGACGAAAAACAATTAATGACTGCAGTTAATCTTTACACTGGTTGTTTAGAAGAACTACTGAAATAATTTCAGCCCAATCATTAATCTAAACGCCCTATAGAAATATAGGGCGTTTTTTTGTGTACAAAAAAACCCAGTTAAAAATGAACTGGGTTTTTCATTAATATAAACAAGATAATCTCTTATTTCACTACACGCAATGATGGACGACCTGTAGGACGAGGTGGCTCTGGATCATCATCTGGTGGCGTTACATCATCAGAAACAGGTTTATCCGTTACTAATGATAAGACTTCGCCAACAGGAGCATCTGGTGTTTCTTGATGCTCATCTTCAGCAAACTGTAATGATGCGCCAGATTCATAAGCAGGCTCTGGCTCAAACATCATTCCCGCACCGTTTTCTCTCGCATAAATAGCCATAACAGCAGCCATAGGCACTCGCACTTTACGAGGTATGCCACCAAAGCTTGCACTAAATAAAACCTGATACGGTGTTAACTCTAATTCATCTACAGCACGAGATGAAATATTTAGTACAATTTGACCATCATGCGCATATTCCATTGGGACTTGAACACCGACAACATTCACATCAACAACTAAATGTGGTGTTAAATCATTTTCGATGATCCAGTCATAATGCGCACGTAATAAATGCGGACGACGCGGAGACATATCCATAATCTCCATACTTAATTACCCTCTTGAAGGTAAGCGCATCTCACGCTCTGCTTCGGTTAATGACGCGAGGAAAGAATCACGCTCAAAAACACGCTGCATATAAATTTGTACATCTTTAGCGCCAGCACCACTTAAATCTACACCGAGCACTGGTAAACGCCATAACAGAGGAGCAAGGTAGCAATCTACTAAACTGAACTCTTCACTCATAAAGTAAGGATATTCTTTAAACACAGGAGATACAGCCAGTAGCTCTTCTGCTAACTGTTTACGAGCAGCATTTGCTTGCTGTTCAGTTCCTTTTTCGATGGTGTTCATTAAAGAATACCAATCATGCTCGATGCGATGCATCATTAAACGGCTGCTACCACGAGCAACAGGATAAACTGGCATTAAAGGAGGATGAGGGAAGCGTTCATCAAGGTATTCCATGATGATGCGTGAATCATACAGAGTCAGCTCACGATCAACCAAAGTCGGTACACTTTGGTAAGGGTTTAGATCGATAAGATCCTGTGGAAGATTACCAGCTTCAACCTGTTCAATTTCAACACTGACACCTTTCTCCGCTAGGACAATTCTGACCTGATGGCTGAAAATATCAGTCGGACCGGAAAACAAAGTCATTACCGAACGTTTGTTGGCAGCGACAGCCATGAAAACCTCCAAGTTAATCAATTAAAGAAATGAATTAGCACAATGCCTTTTCCATTTCCCCATTCCTAAAAGACAAGCACACAAACGCAGTAGACCTAAATAAACATTTAAGCTATTAACTGCATTGGGTAACTACCTGTATAACAGTGTTATCGTGGGATAATCATATTTTACAGGGTTAAAAACTCACCTGTCTTTGCGGCACATATCATTATCAAGTAATACCAAAATAATCATTCAACAATCATTATTGTCATAATAATTTTGGTATGACTTTCAAACTCATCACTGGTATTACGATCAATATACCCATTGGCAACATGATGAAGTCATAGAAAGAAAGACATCAAAGCTCGCTATTCTACCAGAATTCATGTTACTTAGGGGGGCTAATGCAAATAATTCAACACAATATGCCACACTACCTTAAAAGTAAGATTATAATATCAAAAAATGAAATTATTTAGAGATAACATCTGAAAAATAGACTTTTTAATACTATCGCTATCTTACATATAGCCTGTTTTATGAGTAACAGCCTCATGTATTAGCAACATTATGTTTTTATTATTAATAAGCACAAATAAGTTAAAAATAAAAAACCCGCCTGTGAAGACGGGTTTTCAACATCAAATTGATATCTAAAAGATAACAAATTAACGTTTAGAGAACTGTGGACGACGACGTGCTTTACGCAGACCCACTTTCTTACGTTCAACAGAACGCGCATCACGGGTTACGAAACCAGCTTTACGCAGATCAGAACGTAGAGTCTCATCATATTCCATCAGTGCACGAGTGATACCGTGACGGATCGCGCCAGCTTGACCAGAAATACCACCACCTTTAACAGTGATGTATAAATCTAATTTACCCAGCATATCAACTAATTCCAGCGGTTGACGAACAACCATACGTGCTGTTTCGCGGCCGAAGTAAACTTCTAGGCTACGTTTGTTGATTACGATATTACCGCTACCTGGCTTAATGAAGACACGTGCGGAAGAACTTTTGCGGCGACCTGTGCCGTAGTATTGATTATCAGCCATTGCCTATTATCCCGATTAAATGTCCAGAACTTGCGGTTGTTGTGCCGCGTGGTTGTGCTCAGATCCTGCGTAAACTTTCAGTTTACGATACATCGCACGACCCAGAGGCCCTTTTGGCAGCATGCCTTTTACCGCGATTTCGATTACACGCTCAGGACTACGGGCGATCATCTCTTCGAAAGTCGCTTGTTTGATACCACCTACGTGACCAGTATGACGGTAGTAAACTTTGTCAGTACGTTTATGACCAGTTACCGCTACTTTCTCAGCGTTTAAAACGATGATGTAATCACCAGTATCAACGTGCGGAGTGTATTCCGCTTTGTGCTTACCGCGTAAACGGCTAGCAATTTCAGTTGCTAAACGGCCTAAAGTTTTGCCGTCTGCATCAACAACGTACCAGTCGCGTTTTACGGTTTCTGGTTTAGCTGTAAAAGTTTTCATTATTGAAAATTACCCAATGTTTAGTTACACGTTGGTGAACGCTCGGTTCAAATACTATTGAGGTTCACACGACTCTTGTGTCCAGCAAACCTACCCCTTCGAGTAGCACTGCTGACTCTAAAATGCGAGTTTTTTGGGAAATAAAAAACTTGCTGCAACGTGGGGTCGCAAGATTATAGAGAAGTCAGAAAAAAAAATCGAGTCATAATTGAAAAACAATTGAATTCTTTTTCAATATTTCAGCGAAAAAAACGAATCTGGCACTTTTTTCTGATTTGACTGATAAATTCTTGCTACCTGAAGAGAAGAATTGTTCCTTTCCAGAGCGCTTGTAAGCTGCCTAATGCACTCTATTTTCATAGAAAAAAACATCAAGCAACTTAACCTGCGTCATCCTACCATAATGAAAGATGACTTTCTTCAAGAATTAAAAATTAAGCGAGATGGGGTTGTACTAAATATTCTTCACTTTGCATCTCTTGTAAACGAGATAAGCAACGTTGATATTCAAAACGTAAAAAATCACCTTGGTAAATCTCGTTCATTTCTACATTTGCATTAATAATAAGTTTCACCTTACGCTCATAAAACTCATCAACAAGCGCTAGAAACCGACGCGCAGCGTCTTCATTTAATGTCCCCATTTGCTCCATGTCATATAACAAAACAGAGTGGTAATGCTTAGAAAGCTCAATGTAATCAAGCTGACTACGTGGTTCCATACACAAGGTTGAAAAATTAATAGCGAGTACCCCATTAGATGCTTTTCTTACTTTCATGGGGCGATGGTTAATGGTTAAGGTACAATCAACTTGCGGTTCGCTGGTTGCCAAATCCGTGAAAATTCTATCCATTTCCTGACGATTTTTATCATTAAGTGGAGATAAAAAAAGATGCGCTTGCGTTAATGTTCTTAGTCGATAATCAATCCCTGCATCCACATTTAAAATATCGCAGTGTTGTTTGATTTGCTCTATTGCAGGTAAAAAACGAGAACGCTGTAATCCGTTACGATAAAGCTCATCAGGTGGAATATTTGATGTCGCCACCAATGTGATACCTCTAGCAAATAACGCCTCAAGCAAGGTACCTAAAATCATCGCATCAGTAATATCAGAAACGAAAAACTCATCAAAACAGAGCACATCAGTTTGCGTTTTAAATCCATCAGCAATAATTTCTAGCGGATTTTCATGGCCTTGTAAGTTTTTTAGTTCTTCTTGAACACGTAACATAAAGCGATGGAAATGTAAGCGAAGCTTTCGTTCTGTCGGCAAGCTTTGATAAAACATATCCATGAGCCATGTTTTACCTCGTCCAACACCGCCCCACATATATAGACCACGTTCTGGTGTAACAATCTGTTTTTTTGTGCGAATTCGCCCGAATAATCGTTGGGTTAGCGAATTTTTTTCTGGTGGAGTCTCTTTTAATAATGCATGGTATATCTGTTGAAGATGGAGAACCGTTTTTCTCTGAACATCATCAGGTTGATAATCACCTTGCTTCAATGCGGCTTCATAAAGTGATAACGGCGTACTAACAGTCATGAATGCCCTCTTATCCTTAATTTTCTGACATACTGATTTGTGTCTGTCGAATGGCTCTATTATAAGCATTAAGAATTGTTTTAACATCAACGTAACACACGAATTTTATATTAAGCTTAAGGATATTATTCCACCCATGCCTTTTAGCGGTTATGATGTTATAAGAATCCATCGTCCTCACTATTAGATGAAAAGGAGTTGCCATGGTTTGGGTTTATGCACTGATTGGATTAGTTGTCGGTCTTATTATCGGCGCACTTGCAATGCGTTACGGTAACAGCACCCTTCGTCAACAAGATGCTATCAAAGCAGAGTTAGACACAAAAAAAGAAGAACTTGATACTTATCGCAATGAGCTTGTCAGCCACTTTGCTAGAAGTGCTGAACTATTAGATAACATGGCGAGAGATTACCGTCAGCTTTATCAACATATGGCAAAAAGCTCTAATGAGCTCATGCCTGATATGCCTGCTCAAGAAAATCCATTTAATTACCGTTTAAGCGAATCAGAAGCAGCGAATGACCAATCTCCAATAAAAATGCCACCTCGTGATTACTCCGAAGGAGCATCTGGATTGTTCAGACCCACAGATAAAAAAGACAGTTAATATTAAAAACGCCACATTTTTTGTGGCGTTTTTCTTTCTAACAAACGTCATAAAATGACAATTATTTGCTATGGTTTTAAAGATAGCTTTTGTCTTGTAAATCCGTGTAAAAGGAAGCAAAGCACATCATGTCTTAATGAACTTTCCTTTGTCAGTACAGGTCTTAGTGACATCGCGCTCATTTTGAGCAATAACTTTTATTTTGATAACTGTATCAAGAGACTCTAATTCATGTTGACTAAAAAAAGAAAATTATTACTTAGTGCATTAGCAATGAGTGTCGGACTTTCACTCTCTACTATTCCAGCAACCAGTATGGCCGCGCTGCCTGCGGTTATGCCATCAGGTGAACAACTGCCAAGCCTTGCACCAATGTTAGAAAAAGTGTTACCTGCGGTTGTCAGTGTCCACGTTTCTGGAACGCGAGTACAAAACCAGCAAGTGCCCGAAGAGTTCAAATTCTTCTTTGGCCCCAATTTCCCATCACAACAACAAAGTGTACGCCCTTTTGAAGGCTTAGGCTCTGGCGTCATTATTGATGCACAAAAAGGCTATGTATTAACAAATAACCACGTTGTTGATGGCGCAGATAAAATTCAACTGCAAATTAATGATGGCCGTGAATTTAGTGCAAAATTAATTGGTAGCGATCCACAAACCGATATCGCATTACTGCAAATTGAAAAACCAACCAACTTAACTGCAATTAAAATGGCGGATTCTGACCAACTACGTGTTGGTGACTTTGCGGTTGCAGTCGGTAACCCATTTGGTTTAGGCCAAACAGCAACATCTGGTATTATTTCCGCACTAGGTCGTAGCGGTTTAAATCTTGAAGGTTTAGAGAACTTTATCCAGACCGATGCTTCAATCAACCGTGGTAACTCTGGTGGCGCGCTCGTTAACTTGAATGGTGAGTTAATCGGAATTAACACTGCTATTTTAGCACCAGGTGGTGGCAACATCGGTATTGGCTTCGCCATCCCAAGTAATATGGCGCGTGACCTTAGCCAACAACTGATTTCTCATGGTGAAGTTAAACGTGGCATATTAGGTATTCGCGGTACAGAAATGAATTCTGATCTGGCAAAATCCTTTAATATTGATGCACAACGCGGTGCTTTTGTTAGCGAAGTAATGCCAGATTCATCTGCTGCAAAAGCAGGCATTAAACCGGGTGACGTTTTAATTTCAGTTGATGGTAAACGTATCAATAGCTTTGCTGAATTAAGAGCTAAAGTGGGTACAACACCGCCGGGTAAAGAGATCCTAATTGGTTTAATCCGTCAAGGTAAACCAATGGATGTTAAAGTGACATTAGAGAAACAATCGGCAGATGCAACACGCGCAGATAACTTCTCTCCTGCACTACAAGGTGCAACATTAAGTAACTATGTGAATAAACAAGTGAAAGCTGTTGCAGTCGATTCTGTAGAAAAAGATTCAGCCGCTGCTGCATCTGGTTTACAAAAAGGCGACCTTATTATTGGTATCAATAATACGCCAATTACATCACTAGGCGATTTACGCAAAGCAATTGATGCTAAACCGCCTGTTCTTGCATTGAATATTCAACGTGGCAATGAACAAATTTATCTACTGTTACGTAATACACCGCGCTAAGAAGTAAGCTTTCACCTATCTAATTTATTGATTTCCTTAGCCCTGTAATATCTATTATAGGGCTTTTTTTATATCTATTTTTGATGAGAGTCAGTGGCTTAAAAGGGGATTTTATGCGTTGAGCGATGCTTTCATAAGTTAAACTATGCTATTCTCACCCCTTCTACGCGAATAATTTCACAGTCAGACATAAATATAGGATTTTTATGTTAACTAAATTACTGCGATCAACTCTAATTGGTCTTCTCACAGCAGCAATTCTTTTGATTGCAGTTCCTTCAATTCGCCCTATTTTTATTGAACGCCTACTTAATGGCGATTTTCTCAATGCGCCTTTTAGCTATAACACAGCAGTACGACGAGCCGCCCCTGCGGTTGTTAATGTTTATAGCAGTACGATGGGAAGCTTTTCTCAAGAAGGTCGTGAGCTGACATCTTTAGGCGCTGGCGTCATTATGGATGGTCGTGGTTATATTCTGACAAATCAACATGTTATTAATAATGCTGATCAAATTATTGTTGCGTTACAAAATGGTGATCTCTATGAAGGTTTACTCGTTGGCTCTGATCCATTAACTGATCTTGCTGTGTTAAAGATTGATGCAGATAAACTCCCGACTATCCCCATTAATAGTAAACGAATTTCTCATGTTGGTGATGTTGTACTGGCTATTGGTAATCCCTTTAATATTGGACAAACTATTACTCAAGGGATCATCAGTGCTACGGGTCGAGTTGGGTTAAGTCCAACACGCTACCAAAACTTTCTACAAACAGATGCCTCAATTAATGAAGGCAACTCGGGTGGCGCATTAATTAATACTGAAGGCGAACTTGTGGGTATTAATACCATGACGTTTGATTCAGGTACTTATAATGGATATCGCCCTAGTGCAGAAGGATTAGGCTTCGCCATTCCGACTGAACTTGCTGTAAAAATTATGAATAAGCTTATTCGTGATGGTCGTGTTATTCGTGGTTTTATTGGTATCACAGCAAAAGAATTACCTAAAATTCGTTCATCAAATACCGACATCAAACAAATTCAAGGGTTGCGCATTTTCCGTATCACACCAAATAGCCCAGCAGATAAAGCAGGAATAAAAACTGGCGATATCATTCTTAGCATTAATCATGCACCAGCGACTTCTGCGATGGAAATGATGGATTATATTGCTGAAACGCGCCCCGGTACGGTATTACCTGTAACATTATTGCGTGATGGCAATGAAATTAATGTCGATGTCACCATTTCGGAATACCAACCAGAATCATAACTAACAAAAAAATCTCCCTATTTTTGGCTAGTAGGGAGATTTCATATAGAACGTTGCACTTTGTAAGCAACTTTCTTTAAAGCTTTGGGTATTACGATAGTCCTCTAATGTGCTGTGATTACAACCGCTATATTCTCCTTCTTTAGTACCATCATTTTGCCAGCCACATACGGGGCAGATCTCAAAAAATGCCTCATCTTTATCTTTGAAAACAAAATAATGGCATGCAACACAGCTCACTTCTAAAGGAAGATGACAACTTCGCTTTTCCATAGGATTAGCTCTCCTATCACATCGTTAATTATACTATTCGCTCTTACTCTCTTTATTAGCAATTGAGTTATTTTCAACAGCGTGCCAAATTTTTTCGGCTTTTCGTCCAATTAAAATTAGTGAAACCGCCAAAATAAAGAAAAAAATCGCACTGTGTAAACTATCCCAGAAATATTCAAAGAATCGGGTATAAAGGTTGATACCAAGGAATGTTAGGCCAAATCCTCTTAACATACCGTCATCTGTTTTAAGGCTTATATAAATACAGATAACGGCGACAACACCAAATAATAGCGCCCAAGGCAATAAATTCACACTTGAAGTGCGATACCATGTATCTGGATCGTAATTACCGAAAATAGACATTATCCATAGTGCAATAAACAGATAAGTCAGCCCCATTATTTTTGTCATGGTAAATAAACGACGGTGTATCAATATATTTTGTAGGAAATAACAGCCTGCTAATAATACTGCGCCAAAGAAGACAAAGCGGATAGGATAGTTCATCCCTAACCAATAAGCGCCCCATCCTGACATATAGCCAGTTTCAGCACCAAACCAATTTCCTAACATCAATAAGAAGAATAACCACACCAACGAGGAACGACTGATAAATCCAATTGCACCATAAATGACACAACCGATTAGAAAGAGAGGAGCAATATGACCACTTCCTGTATCCAGTAATTCTCCCAGTTGCCAAAGGAAAATAGCCGTAAACATCACACCTAAAAAGAGAATAAACTCAGTACTGTAATGCCACTGTGCTTCTTTTCGCTGACGTTTAAATCCCCATAAATAGAGCGCAGAAGCAATAAGTGCAGGAGAGATAACTCGCATAATTTCAGAAACACTAAAAATCTCAATTAAATAATAGACTAATGCGCTATCGCTAAAGATACTCCCAGCGGCAATAATCAAACAGACCATTGCTATCCAAAATGCGTAGCGACTTAATCTTTTCCAATCAAAAGGAATACGATGCAATGTACTTCCTAATTGTTGATATTCTTGTGTCGAGATTGCACCAGATTGTTGCCATTCATCCAGTGCTTGGCGAACTAAGCGCTCTTGTTTCCTTGTTACCTGCATATATGTCCCTTCCTTTTAGCTCATAGAGATTTCTCTAAAACAGGTTTATTTTCTTACTGTATCTTGTCACACAAGAAATGCCTTATGAATTATCCTATTCTATTGAGAGTCCTATTGAAATAATGCGCAAAAAAAACCATAGCACAACAATGCACTATGGTTTTAAATCGCTAAAAAAGGATAACTAAAATAAATTAGTCATTAGAGCGCAAACGTTCTATTTTTGCCCCTAATCCCTGTAATTTAGCTTCAATATTTTCATAACCACGGTCGATATGATAAATACGATCAACAATGGTTGTGCCTTCTGCGATACAGCCCGCAAGTACTAGGCTTGCAGAAGCACGTAAATCGGTTGCCATTACTTGTGCGCCTGACAGTTTTTCAACACCGTGGCATAACACAGTATTGCTTTCAATTTCAGCGTGAGCGCCCATACGGATAAGCTCAGGAATGTGCATAAAACGATTTTCAAAAATAGTTTCAGTGATCATGCCCGCGCCTTCAGCAACTAAATTTAAAAGGCTAAATTGTGCTTGCATATCGGTTGGAAAACCAGGATGTGGCGCAGTACGCAATGTTACCGCTTTAGGGCGTTTACCATGCATATCAAGGCTTATCCAATCTTCACCCACTTCAATATCTGCACCAGCTTCACGTAATTTTGCCAACACAGCATCTAACGTATCAGGTTTTGCATTACGACAAACAACGCGACCACGCGAAATGGCAGCAGCAACTAAGAAAGTCCCTGTTTCAATACGATCAGGTAGAATTTGATAAGTACCGCCACCAAGACGTTCTACACCTTCAATAGTAATGCTGTCTGTACCTGCACCACTAATTTTGGCACCTAATGTATTGAGGAAGTTTGCGGTATCTTCAATTTCAGGCTCTCTTGCCGCATTCTCAATGATGGTTTTGCCTTCAGCTAATACCGCAGCAGTCATAATAGTGATAGTGGCGCCCACGCTCACTTTATCCATGACAATATGTGCGCCTTTTAAACGCCCATCAACGCGTGCTTTCACATAACCTTCATCCAGTGTGATTTCTGCGCCTAATTGCTCTAAACCTGTGATATGAAGATCAACAGGACGAGCACCAATGGCACAGCCACCCGGTAAAGAAACCTGACCTTGACCAAAGCGAGCCACCAGCGGGCCTAAAGCCCAAATAGAAGCACGCATGGTTTTTACTAACTCGTAAGGAGCGCAAAATTCATTAATGTTACGAGCATCAACGAAAACAGAGCCATTACGTTCAACATTAGTTCCCAAGCGATTAAGTAACTTAATCGTTGTATCGATATCTTTTAATTTAGGAACATTGGTTAATTCTACTGGCTCTTCGGCAAGGATCGCAGCGAACAGGATTGGTAGTGCGGCATTTTTTGCGCCTGAAATAGTGACCTCACCTGATAAACAGGTTGGTCCTTGTACTCTAAATTTATCCATCTGTAGAACTCTCTTTTTATTTTGCTGTACGCTGTATACCTACTGAATTAAAGCCCGTTAAGTTTACGATCTCTCTTCCACTCTTCAGGTGTGTAGGCTTTAATAGACAAAGCGTGAATACGGTTATCTGCGATATATTCCATCAAAGGGGCATAAATGGTTTGTTGCTGTTTTACTCTGCTCATTCCCTCAAACATTGCGCCAACAACGACAACTTGAAAATGACTACCATCACCATTGACGATGACTTCATCTAACGACAGGCTGTCCATTAATACTTGTTTGATTTCATTTGTATCCATAATTGCTCAATCTCAACGTTAAAATAATAATCAGTCGTCTATCCTAATGGAATCCGCCCTACTCTTAAACCATCAAAAACCCCCTTAATGATAAAAGTATCATGAAGGGGGCTTTTTAATACCTTTACTCAAAATCTGTATTAGGCAATATTCATAATTTCATCAAGATCATAGAGTGTAATTAAGGTTTGAAAACGCTCACTGACACCTTGAATAATAAATTGACGATTTTGCTCTTCCATTTCTGCTTTTAAGTGAACAAAAAGTGCCAACCCTGTTGAATCAATATGTCCTAAGGCAGAAATATCAATGATATTAATATCAGCTAATAATGCTTTACGTTGCTGCCAAGCAGGCAATAACGTTTCACGATCTAGCGTTCCTTGGAAATAAAGGACACCATCCTTTTTTTCCCAATTTAACGAAGCTGACATGTTATTTTTTCTCATCCAGTGTGATTGGTGTTTTAGCACTGATTTCTAACTGTTTTGTTAAACCATCAACACCTTTAGAATTTAAAATATCTGACCACTCATTCTGTTTGGTTGTGATCATGCTTACACCTTCAGCAATCATATCATAAGCTTGCCATTCGCCTGTTTTACTGTTTTTACGCCATTGGAAATCAAGGCGAACAGGTGGGCGACCATTTGTATCGATAATGGTGACGCGAATAGTTAGCGTTGATTTATCTGCGAAAGGTTTTGCTGGCTCAATACGGTATTCTTGACCTTCATACATTGCTAATGCTTGACCATAAACTTGGGCAAGATACGCTTCAAATGCAGTGAAATAAGCATCACGTTGCGCAGGTGTTGCATTACGATAATGAGGCCCTAACACTAATGCACCTGCATATTTAATATGCACATAAGGCAGTAATTCTTGCTGAACAATTTGACGTAAAAGTTCAGGATTTTTACGAATTTCAGGCTGTTCATTTTTTAATTTACTAAAGGTCTTTTGAGCCGCATCTTCCATCAATGCGTAAGGATTGGTTTTATCTACCGCCATGGCAAAAGGCGTTATCACTAATAGTGCGACCATCAATAAGCGTTTAAACATATGTTCGCTTCTCCTCAAATAGGGTTTCAATAATACGATGCATTTATTACGCTAAATCTAGCTAAATGTATAAGTGCATCGTATAGGAATTCATGATTAAGGTAATGCAGAGTGTTCTTCTGTTGGTTTAGATTCAGATTTAGCTGAATCATCACCATCACCCGTTTTATAAAGGAATTGACCAATAAGATCTTCTAGCACCATTGCTGAATTGGTGTTTGTGATCCGTCCCCCGTCTTTTAACAGAGTAGAATCTAACGCTTCATCATAAAAACCTAAATTCAATGCAAGGAACTGCTCACCTAATAAACCAGATGTACGAATAGACAGTGAGCTACTTTCTGGAATGTGGTCATAAATGCTCAGAATATCGAGCGCGACTTCAGGGCGATAGTTTCCTTCATCTTCTTCTTTTAAGGTGATAGAAGAAACACGACCAATCACCACACCACCAATCTTAACTGGAGAGCGCTCTTTTAACCCACCAATATTACCGAAGCTGGCATAAACGCGATAAGTCGGTTGATTACCCATTTCTTTAATATCAGCGACTTTAAGGCATAAGAAAATCACAGCAGCTAACGCAATCAGAACAAATAGACCAACCCAAACTTCAATTTTTTTACTTTGCATGACTTAGTTCCCAAACATCAGTGCTGTTAGCACAAAATCTAAACCCAATACGGCTAACGATGAATGAACAACAGTACGTGTTGTTGCTCTGCTAATCCCTTCTGATGTTGGGATTGCGTCATACCCGTTAAAGAGCGCTATCCAAGTGACGGTAATGGCAAAAACGACACTTTTAATAAAGCAGTTCACTAAATCGAGTCGCCATTCAACGGCACCCTGCATAGATGCCCAGAAAAAGCCTTCATCGATCCCTTTCCAATCCACCCCCACAATTGCACCGCCCCAAATACCGATGGCAACAAAAATAAGTGAAAGTAATGGCATACTAATAAGCCCCGCCCAAAAGCGAGGAGCAACGACACGTCTTAAAGGATCGACTGCCATCATTTCTAAACTAGAAATTTGTTCTGTGGCTTTCATTAAGCCGATTTCAGCAGTTAAGGCTGAACCTGCTCGACCTGCAAATAATAATGCAGTCACCACAGGACCTAATTCTCTTAACAATGAAAGTGCGACCATCATGCCAAGACTAGCTTCAGCACTAAAAGTGGTTAAAACAAGATAGCCTTGTAATCCCAACACCATGCCAATAAACAGTCCAGACACCATGATAATTAATAAGGATTGAACACCAACGTTATACAGTTGCTTCATTAACAGAGGCCACTGTTTACGAAATTCGGGCTTACCGACTAATGCTCGAAAGAGCATAATGCCAGCTCTTCCGAAGGTAGCAAAAATCGCCAATGCTCTAGTGCCAATGCGAGATAATAAATTTACCACGTACTAATTTCCTCGTCCTAATAGGTCGTCCTGATAATCTCCCGCAGGAAAACGGAAAGGCACAGGGCCATCAGCAATACCATCTAAAAACTGCCTTACTTGCCTATCTGGATTATCCTGTAATTCTTGTGCACTGCCTTGAGCAATCACTTTCTGCTCCGCAACAATATAAGCGTAATCTGCGATACTTAACACTTCGGGTACATCATGGGAAACCACAACACAAGTCACACCAAGCGCATGATTTAACTCATCAATTAGCTTAACCAGCACACCCATTGTGATAGGATCTTGCCCAACAAAAGGCTCATCAAACATAATCAGTTCAGGATCAAGCGCGATAGCTCTTGCTAATGCCGCCCTTCGCGCCATTCCTCCTGATAATTCAGAAGGCATTAAACTTGCCGCACCACGTAATCCCACGGCTTCAAGTTTCATCATCACCGTTGTACGGATCAATGCTTCAGGTAAATTTGTATGCTCTCTTAGTGGAAACGCCACATTTTCAAACACATTCATGTCTGTGAACAGTGCGCCTGATTGAAAAAGCATACTCATTTTTTTTCTTGCCTGATACAACGCAGAACGTGATAGCGCAGGAATATTGTCGCCATCAAACCAAATTTCACCACTATCTGGAAGGATTTGTCCTCCCATTAGGCGTAACAAGGTTGTTTTACCAATCCCTGAAGGGCCCATAATCGCAGTCACTTTCCCTCTCGGTACAACAAGATTGATCTCAGAGAAGATCTTTCTGCTACCGCGAGTGAAGTTCATATTGCGCACTTCAATTAGATTGTCAGATTGTGCGTTCATGAATAAAACATCCTCAAGCCTGTCTGCATAAACGAATTTTTACGCTATTTTGGCAGGTCATTCGCCATGTTACAAAGAAATCACCACTATTTAGCAATTTATTGCACGGTTAATTTTACTTTTCGTGCTTGGCTAGTCAAAATATGGTGAATTAGCAAAACCTTTTGACAATATGTTTTTTTATCAGCCCTGTCTTATTGGTTTTTTCTTTATTCGCTCATTTTGTTGGAAAACTGATGGCATGTTGATTACTTTGTCTCTTTTAATTTTTGGGTTGATGTTACTTGTTTATGCATCAGACCGATTAGTTTATGGTGCGAGCGTTTTTGCGCAATCGTTAAAAATTCCGCCAGCCGTCATCGGTATCTTAATTGTAGGTACAGGTACTTCACTGCCTGAGCTTTTTGTTTCGACTGATGCCGCAGTTCATAATTTGCCGGATATCGCTATCGGGACAGCCATTGGCTCGACACTCACCAACCTTCTCCTCATCGCAGGTATTGGCGCGATGATTTACCCCATGAACATTCAGTCCGCAGTGCTAAAAAAAGAGCTTCCCTTGATGATTATAGTCATCATGCTCGTTGGCATTATTGTTTCTAGCGGAAACTTAAGGCTCAGAGAAGGCACACTGCTCTTTTTTATTGGTTTTGCATCCATTTTTCTAATGATAAAAACAATGCATAAAACACTAGCACAAGAGCGCCACGTATTACCTTTAGAAACCTTAACCCGTTTTGAATTACAGACAAATCCCCGTAATTCTGTTGCACTTTTTTGGGTCGTTATTGCGTTACTGATTATTCCAGTTGCGACCCAAATGATATTAGATAATGTCTTTATTTTAATGCAACAGTATCATCTTAGTGGATTTTTTGTTGGTTTAACCTTGCTATCTATTGGAACAAGCCTACCTGAGTTAGCAACAACCATTGTGGCAGCACTAAGACGCGAGAATGAGTTAGCATTAGGGAATATTATAGGTGCTAATATTTTCAATCTAACTTTTGTCTTGGGCATGCCAGCATTACTCTCACCAAGCACATTTAATATCAATACATTTTATTTTAGTTTTGCTGTACTTGGTGTCGCCAGTTTACTGTTTTCTCTCTTTTCATTAGGGCGCAAACAGCGTCTTAATCGAGGAAAAGGGATATTCTTGTTAGTTTGCTTTATTGTTTATATTACGGTGTTGTGCGTCGCACATTCTCTCTTAACCTAAAATAAATGGTACAAAAAAATGACCGAGTTTGATTTTCAGCAAGCGGGTAAAAAAGTCCTTCATATTGAGCGTGATGGGTTAGCTGAACTAGAACAATATATCAACGATGATTTTACGCTTGCCTGTGAAAAAATTTTTCACTGTCAAGGTCGAGTGATTGTGATGGGTATGGGTAAATCTGGCCATATTGGGCATAAAATTGCTGCAACATTCGCCAGTACAGGAACACCTTCTTTCTTTGTTCATCCTGGTGAAGCCAGCCACGGTGACTTAGGAATGGTGACAGAAAAAGATATCGTCCTAGCGATTTCAAACTCAGGGGAAGCCAGCGAGATCCTTGCGCTTATTCCAGTACTTAAACGTAAACAAATAACTCTGATTTGTATGACACGCACTCCTCAAAGTACAATGGGGAAAGCGTCCGATATTCATCTTTGTATCAAAGTACCTAAAGAAGCCTGTCCTTTAGGACTTGCCCCAACAACCAGTACAACGGCAACCTTGGTCATGGGGGATGCGCTAGCGATCGCACTTTTACGTGCCCGTGGTTTTACCGCTGAAGATTTTGCACTTTCTCATCCTGGTGGTGCACTAGGTCGTAAATTACTCCTTCATGTCAGTGATTTAATGAATAAAGAGGCAGATATTCCGCGTGTCACCAAAGATGCCACTTTACGTGAAGCACTTGTCGAGATAACCCGTAAAAAATTAGGAATGACCGTCATTTGCGATGATAATATGCTGATCAACGGTATCTTTACTGACGGTGACTTACGAAGAATATTTGATTTAGGGATAGATCTAAATAATGCCAAAATCTCTGATGTGATGACAAGAGGCGGTATTCGTATTCGCCCAGATTGTTTGGCCGTTGAAGCACTGAATTTAATGCAAGCAAAACATATCACCTCGCTATTAGTAACAGAACAAGATAGTGATATCCTGTTAGGTGTTTTACATATGCATGATTTATTACAGGCTGGTGTTGTATAAGATAGTCATAACGTTCGAAGGATAAAAATGAATACAATGATAGAAACTTGTTATGGTGCAGTAAGCGAACAAATCATCAAAAAAGCAGAAAAAATCCAATTGCTGATTTGTGATGTTGATGGTGTGATGTCAGACGGACTCATTTACATGGGCAATAATGGCGAAGAATTAAAAGCTTTTAATGTCCGTGATGGGTATGGAATCCGTTGTTTGCTTACATCCGGCATTGAGGTTGCTATCATTACAGGTCGTCAGTCTAAACTGTTAGAAGACCGTGCTAAAACCCTTGGTATTACATATCTTTACCAAGGTCAGCATAATAAGCTTTTGGCGTATCAACAACTGTTAGATACACTAAACCTTAAACCTGAACAAACAGCCTATATTGGTGACGACCTGATTGATTTACCTGTAATGGAAAAAGTGGGACTTTCTGTCGCCGTGGCTGATGCTCATCCATTACTTACACCTCATGCTAATTATGTAACTCGCATTGCGGGTGGTCGTGGTGCAGTACGAGAATTGTGTGATTTAATCCTTTTAGCGCAAGGTCGGCTTGAAGAAGCTAAAGGTCTTTCGATTTAACGTATAACGATACAGAATGAATAAATTAAAATCCTGGTTTACCTTAATTCTTGCCATTATCGCCCTTGGGCTGATTGGCTGGAACTACACTAATAACACTGAATTCGGTGATGGTGAGATTGTTGATGATGGTCAGCCAACTTATCAATCCAAATCATCGATATCTTTTGTTTACGAGCCAACGGGTATACTCGGATATAAACTTGTTGCTGATGATGTCAAAAATTATGCTCAGCAAAAGTTTACATGGTTTACTAACCCTGTCTTAACTACCTATTCACCGACAGGGGATGCAACATGGACAGTACGTGCGAATAAAGCCAAGCTGACAAACAGTAAAATGCTCTATCTTTATGGCGATGTTCAAATTGATAGTTTAACCGATGATTCTCAACTACAGAGAATAAGCACAGACAATGCTATCGCAAATTTGGATACACAGGATGTTTCCTCTGATGATGAAGTGACTATTATCGGCGTCGGACTGAAATCAGTCGGCTTAAAAATGCGAGGCAATCTGCGCGAGAAACGTGCAGAGCTGATTGAAAAGGTAAACACCTATTATGAGATCCCTAATGAATCAAAAAATCCGTAATACACTGATTATCGGTACACTTTTAGCGATAAGTGTACCTGCGATGGCGCTAAAAGATGACACACAACAACCTATCGTTGTGAACTCAGAGAAACAGTCGCTTGATCTAGAAAAAAACGTCACAACCTTTACACAAAATGTTGTGATCAAACAAGGTTCTATCGATATTCGTGCTGATAAAGTTGTTGTCACACGCCCAGGTGGTGACTCCAAAAGGATCGTAATAGAAGCTTTTGGTAACCCAGTGACTTTTTATCAGTTACAAGATGATGGTAAACCTATCAAAGGTCGTGGCGAGAAAATGACCTATGAAATGGATAAAGAGTTAATGACCTTAACGGGTAAAGCCTATCTTGAACAATTAGACAGTAATATCACCGGTGATAAGATCACTTATCTCGTCCCAACTCAGCAAATGGAAGCTTTTAGCGGTAAAGGTAAACAAGTGACTACTGTTTTACTGCCTTCCCAGTTGCAAGAGAAAGGCCCTGGTGTTAACAACAAAGGTAAGTAACACTTTATGGCGCTGTTAAAAGCTGAAAATTTAGCGAAAGCATACAAAGGGCGCACCGTCGTCGGTGATGTAAGCCTGAACGTTAATTCAGGTGAGATTGTCGGCTTACTTGGACCAAATGGTGCAGGTAAAACAACCACATTCTATATGGTTGTTGGCATTGTCGCTCGTGATGCAGGTAGTATTACAATTGATGATGAAGACATTACGCTGTTACCGTTACATGAACGAGCACGTAAAGGCATTGGCTATCTTCCTCAAGAGGCGTCTATTTTTAGACGCTTAAGCGTTTATGACAACATTATGGGGATCTTAGAAATCCGCCATGATTTAACGCCTGAAGAACGAAAAGATCGAGCAGAAGAACTGCTAGAAGAGTTTAATGTCAGCCACTTACGTAACAGCTTAGGGCAATCATTATCAGGGGGAGAACGCCGCCGCGTTGAAATCGCGCGGGCATTGGCAGCAAACCCTAAATTCATTTTATTAGATGAACCTTTTGCGGGTGTTGACCCTATTTCGGTATTAGATATTAAAAAAATTATCCAGCATCTACGTGATTATGGATTAGGTGTACTGATTACTGACCATAACGTTCGTGAAACATTAGATGTGTGTGAACGTGCTTATATCGTCAGCCAAGGTCACCTTATCGCTCATGGTTCACCAGAAGAAATTCTTGAAAATGAGCAAGTTAAACGTGTTTACTTAGGTGAAGGCTTCCGCCTGTAATCTTTGATTCACTTTTACTCTGTCATGGATGACAACAGCAAAGGACTCATCGCATTATTATGAAACAAAGTCTGCAACTTCGTCTTAGTCAGCAACTGGCAATGACGCCACAGCTACAACAGGCTATTCGTTTGTTGCAACTTTCGACGCTTGAATTACAACAAGAAATTCAGCAAGCGCTTGAGTCTAATCCACTTCTAGAACAAGACGACGATCAACAAGATCCCGTTTCAGATGAGACCTCTCATACAGAGAATCAGTCAGACTCTACAACAGAAACAACAACTGAAAACGGAGTTGAAGAGTTCGACACGCTGGATGCTTTAGAGCAAAAAGAGATGCCTGATGATCTCCCTTTGGATACTCAATGGGAAGAGATCTACACCGCTGGCACTCCTTCTGGCACCAGTAATGACTATACTGATGATGAGCTTCCACTGTATCAAGGTGAAACAACTGCCTCATTGCAAGATTACCTCACATGGCAGGCTGATCTCACCCCATTTTCAGAAACAGACAGAGCAATTGCGATAAGTATTATCGATGCTATTGATGAAACAGGCTATTTAACTGTCACAACAGATGACATCCTTACTGGAATGGGCGATGATGAATTAGAGCTTGATGAAGTCGAAGCCGTATTAAAACGTATTCAACGCTTTGATCCTATTGGTGTTGCTGCTCGTGATTTAAAAGAGTGTCTTTTGATTCAGCTATCCGCTTTTTCAACAGAAACACCCTATCTTAAAGAAACGCAGTTAGTCATTAGCCAATATTTAGAGTTGCTAGGTAACCGTGATTTTCGTCAATTGATGCGTCAAACGAAATTACGAGAAGAGACACTAAAATCTGTTATTGAGATGATCCAGTCTCTTGATCCTAAGCCCGGATTAAGTATTGATACAGGCGAGTCAGAGTATGTTATTCCAGATATACTGGTAAAAAAATCAGGTGAACGCTGGCAAGTTGAGTTAAATACAGATAGCATTCCTCGCCTACGAATAAATGAGACTTATGCAGCATTGGGTCAATCGACTCAAAATGAAAGTGATGGAAAATTTATTCGTGACAATTTACAAGAAGCCAAATGGCTGATAAAAAGTTTAGAAAGCCGTAATGAGACATTATTAAAAGTCGCTCATTGCATTGTTGACACACAGCAGGCATTTTTCGAATTGGGTGAAGAGCATATGAAACCCCTAGTGTTAGCCGATATTGCTGAACAGGTTGAAATGCACGAATCCACCATTTCTCGCGTGACAACGCAAAAATTTTTGCATTGCCCGAGAGGAATTTTCGAATTGAAGTATTTTTTCTCTAGCCATGTGAATACTGATAGCGGAGGCGAAGCCTCTTCAACAGCAATCAGGGCTTTAGTGAAGAAACTAATCGCAGCAGAAAATCCAGCGAAACCACTTAGTGATAGTAAACTGGCTGATATGCTCGCAGAACTTGGAATACAAGTTGCTCGACGCACTGTTGCGAAGTATAGAGAGTCATTATCCATCCCGCCTTCAAATCAACGCAAAGAGTTGGTTTGAGCATAATTGAGAAGGAAGACACTATGGAACTTCAAATCACTGGTCATAATATTGAATTAACCGATGCTCTGCGTGATACCGTCAAAGCAAAAAGCGCGAAATTACCTCAGTTCTTTGACAAAATTAATAACGTTCAGGTTATCCTGAAAGTCGAGAAAGTTAATAAAATCGCGGAAGCGACCATTCAAGTTAATGGCGGTGAATTGCATGCCTCTGCAGAAGCAGAAGATATGTACGCAGCAATTGATGGATTAATGGATAAACTGGCTCGTCAATTAACCAAACACAAAGATAAACTGAGACAACATTAATTCATTTCCCATTGTGAAATGGAGATACAATCGGCGAAGTTACTGCGTTGTTTATGACTCGGTTTAAACCAACGCCTAATCAATATCAGTAACGAAAAACCAGATGTCACTTTGTGGCATCTGGTTTGCTGGTCTAAGTGAATAAGACAATGAACAACGATACAAAGATGAATATTAGCGACGTACTTTCTCTGGCATGTACGCATAATGATGTACATTGCACGAGTAAAAAGCGCGCGTTAGAAATTATCAGTGAAAATGCAGCAAAAGCACTTAATTTACCCGAAACACTGATATTTGAAGCCTTATTGACGCGTGAAAAAGTCGGTACAACAGGGATTGGGGGTGGTTTGGCTATCCCTCATGGACGTATTGAAAGTGATGAAACAGAAAAAGTAGTTGGAGTGTTTCTTCACCTAAGCGAACCTATTGCCTTCGACGCTATTGATAATCAACCTGTCGACTTGTTGTTCGCATTACTCGTTCCTGCAACACAATGTAAGGAACATTTACACACACTGTCTTTGATTGCAAAACAGTTGGCAGACAAAAATTTATGTCGCCGACTACGCTCCGCACAAAGTGATGAAGAGCTTTATCAGATTATCACTGAATAACCCCTACGGGTTTAGTAGGACGCGATTAGCATACAGTGGAATGATATTCATCACTGGGAAATTATAGGGGAGCTACCTCATGGTGCTGATGATAGTCAGCGGACGCTCTGGTTCAGGTAAGTCGGTCGCTTTGCGTGCGCTTGAAGACATGGGATTTTATTGTGTTGATAACTTACCTGTTGATCTTTTACCTGAGCTCGCAAAAACACTGGCTGAACGTGATGCTTCTGCTGCCGCAGTCAGTATTGATGTCCGAAATATGCCAGAGTCGCCGGAGATCTTCGAAAAAGCGCTGGAAAGTTTACCCGCTGAATATTCTCCACAACTCTTATTTTTAGACGCAGATAGAAATACCTTAATTCGTCGTTATAGTGATACACGACGTCTACACCCTCTCTCAACTAAAAATCTTTCATTAGAAATGGCGATTGATACAGAGAGTGATCTGCTTGAGCCATTACGATCACGAGCTGATCTCATCATTGACACCTCTGAAATGTCAGTTCATGAGCTTGCAGAAATGCTGCGTACTCGCTTATTAGGCAAGCGTGAACGTGAGCTAACGATGGTTTTTGAATCCTTTGGCTTTAAGCATGGTATTCCTATTGATGCGGATTATGTTTTTGATGTGCGATTCTTACCAAATCCACATTGGGATCCTAAACTGCGTCCAATGACAGGTCTAGATCGCCCTGTCGCGGCATTTTTAGATAGACACACCGAAGTTCATAACTTTATTTATCAAACTAGAAGCTATCTTGAACTTTGGTTGCCGATGTTAGAAACCAATAACCGTAGTTATTTAACGGTTGCGATCGGTTGTACGGGAGGTAAACACCGCTCTGTTTATGTTGCTGAGCAACTCGCAGATTATTTCCGCTCTAGAGGGAAAAACGTACAATCACGCCACAGAACACTAGAAAAACGCAAATGACCCAATATCGACAAGTTGCGATTAAAAATCGGCTCGGTATGCATGCAAGACCTGCAATGAAGTTGTTTGATTTAGTAAAAACATTTCAATCAACCGTCATTTTACGCAACAACGAAGGGGTTGAAGCACAAGCGGATAGTGTGATTGCTATGCTAATGTTAGATTCAGAGCAAGGCAGTCAAATTGATATAGAAGTTACTGGTAGTGATGAAAATGAAGCTATTGATGCTATTATCGCATTATTTGAATCGGGGTTTGATGAAGAATAATCGCAATAGAAAACAATAGATTAGCATTTCTTAACTAAATAACCCGAAAGAGACTGTGATCACTGTCTCTTTCTTTTTTATACAGAACCGCCTATTATCTCTTATATGAGTTTAACAACACCCCCACCTCACTCGTGGGGGTGTTGTTTTGCATTGGAATAAATTGGAGTGTGGTATGACAAAGCCAACAATTATCATCAACGAACTTGATGCAGAACGTTTAGATTCATTACTTGAACAACCGGCATTTGCAGATAGTCCGATTGCTGAAGCATTGAATGAAGAATTAGATCGTGCTGACATTGTTACACCAGCTGATATCCCTGCTAATATTGTCACAATGAACAGCAAAGTCCGTTTTATGGACTTAAAAAATAATGAAGAGCGTACTCGTACTTTAGTGTATCCCGCTTCATTAAAAGACAGCACTACTGAACTCTCCGTCATGGCACCAATGGGTGCTGCGCTATTGGGTTTAGCCATTGATGATGAAATTAGTTGGAAGCTGCCTAATGGCCTTGAAACCAAGGTTAAAGTATTAGAAATTCTATACCAACCGGAAGCTGCGGGTGAATTACACCGTTAAGCAGAGCTGAAGGTTCGCGTCTTATTTTTATCTTATCGTTTGAAAAGCACACTGATAAACGCGATATCTCAGCCCATTGCGGGCTGAGATTAAGGGTTGTGACGAGTGTCTAAAATTTACTCACCTGCAATGCTCATTTCTGGTAACAACAACGATCCACACTGAACATTACTGCGCGTCTCAATATCATCACCCATCGTGGCAATATTTGCCCACATATCTTTTAAGTTACCTGCAATAGTCACTTCGCTTACAGGATATTGAATTTCGCCATTCTCAACCCAAAAACCGCTCGCACCACGAGAGTAATCACCTGTTACTGTACTGACACCTTGTCCCATCAATTCAGTAACAACAAGACCTGTTCCCATCTCTTTTAACAGTGCATCAAACGATAAACCTTGCCCAGGGATATACCAGTTATGAATACCACCAGCGTGACCATTACTCTTTAAGCCCAGCTTTCTTGCTGAATATGTGGTTAACAACCACTCTTGTAATACGCCATCTTTGATGATTTCAGCATCTGTGGTACGTACACCTTCACTATCAAACGGTGTTGATGCCAAACCTCTCATTAAGTGAGGGCGCTCTTGAATATTTAACCACTGAGGAAAAATTTGCTTACCTAAGCTATCGAGTAAACAAGAAGATTCACGATAAATCATGCTACCACTAATTGCTGCAACCAAATGACCAAAAATACCTGTCGCCACATCTGCCGCAAAAATAACGGGGGCTTTCATGGTGGGTAGTTTACGAGGTGCAAGGCGAGATAAAGTACGGCGAGCGCACTCTTGACCAACCCATTCAGGTGATTCTAGATCATCAAAGCGACGACTAATAGTGTAAGCATAGTCGCGCTCCATATCTTCACCATCACGAGCAATAACACAACTCGACATCGAATAGCGTGAAGATGAATAGCTTTTTAATAAGCCAAGGCTATTACCAAATACACGGGTTCCACTGTGACTATTAAAACTGCCACCTTCGGTGTTGATAATACGGCTATCGCTATCTAAAGCGGCTTTTTCTGCTCTCGATGCTAATTCAATCGCTTTATCTGCCGTGACTTCGGTAGGATGGTAAAGATCAAGGAAAGGTGCATCAAACGCTAATAGCTCTTGATCAGCAGGCCCTGCATATGGGTCAACTGAAGTGTAGCGTGCAATATCCACAGCAGCTTGTACAGCTCGCTTAATCGCATCAGGACTTAAATCTGTTGAAGATGCACTACCTTTGCGTTGTTGTTGATAAACAGTGATGCCTAAAGCGCCATCACTGTTAAATTCAACATTTTCAACTTCACCATAACGCGTACTTACACTAATACCCGTCGATTTATTAATAGCGACTTCAGCTCCATCACACTGTTTTGCAGCCAGCTCTAATGCGAGTGAGACGGCGTCTTCAAGCTGTTTTACCTGATCTGAATTATTCATTGAGAACCATTTTTCCTAAGGAGAACACCACTTTTTACTTATTTTTAGCAAAGTAAATCAATTGACAGGTGGTCAACAAGCGATTTTCCCAGTTACAATAGAAGATATATGAATGTTATCACCCGTCGGGCTTTTGGTCATTCACCAAATCACACTCCCGGCTTACTCTGCAACAGGAATTTTTATTATGGCAAAGCAGCCTGAAGAGTGGCATTACCTCAATCCTGAATTTGACGATACCTCGTCAGAAGAGGAAGAAGAGGACGAAATCATCTGGGTCAGCAAAAGCGAAATTAAACGTGATGCTGAAGCACTCAAAAAACTGGGTACTGAATTAGTTGAATTAAGTGCACAAGAATTAGAACGTGTTCCATTAGATGAGAAATTATTAGCCTCTATTCAATTAGCACAAAAAGTACAGCGTGAAGCACGCCGCCGCCAAATTCAATATATTGGAAAACTACTGCGCAATGTAGACGAAGATCCGATCCGCCAAGCGCTTGATAAACTCAAAAACCGCCACAACCAACAGATCTTAGTGTTACATAAACTTGAAGATCTGCGAATTCGCCTTGTTGAAGGTGGCAATGAAGTGATTGAAGAAGTCGTTGCGCTTTACCCAATGGCTGATCGCCAACAATTACGCACACTTATCCGTAATGCGAAAAAAGAAAAAGAAGCGAATAAGCCGCCAAAATCATTCCGCTTACTATTTCAATATCTAAAAGATTTATCAGAATCAGCATAAAACCTGATCATCCTGAAAACGCAGTGTAAATTTGGCCTCACTGCGATTTTCAGGGCGTATTTTCTACTCTGAATTACTTTTGTGCTTTATGTTCACAATAAAAGTTTAAAACATCTTTACCAAGCTCATTTTGTGCTTCTTGCATCAATTCCACCAAAGGTTGAAAATCACGGGAATGATGAGGTAAATGCCTGAAAACAATACTAACTGGCAATTCTATTCCACCCACTAACGCATCCCATAGTGCATCTAGGTTATCGCCAAATTTATCATCTAACTGAAATTGCAGTGCAAAATCGTGATAAAAGGCTTCTCTATCTGCCAGTGTCTTAAAATTGAAGATAACCTGTTTCATTAAGGTGCGACCTTTGTCATTGTACGATAATGATCAGTGGTAACATAAATCAGCCCATCATTCGAATAGAGCAATCTGTCACTACCACGATGACCACACTGATAATTTACATCCGCTTCATACCACTGGCGTCCAGCTTCTTCTGGCAACTGTTTTTCACGGTTCATAAAGCGATCGCCTCCGATTGCTCTTCCCGGTAAGACTTCACATAAATTGCCCGCTTTCGCATTCCAGCCTTTTTCTCTCGCCTCTTTTTTAGTGAGATAAAAATCTGGCAATTGTTGATGACGTTGCAAATAGTTAGCTACTACATTGGTTTGCGTTTTTTCATCAATAGATAGTGGAATTTGTGCTGGTTTATTGGTGTTATTGCTTGATGATGTCAGAATAGGAGCTGAAGATGAAGATGTTGGTGCTTTGGTTTCAGGCAATAGACCTTTATAAAGAACACCAAATAAAACCGCAATAACAATAATAACTGGTAATAAACGTTTACCCATAAGTTAGCTCCCTCACTGTTGCTAGGATAAAAAACTCCATCAAAAGATGGAGTTCAATAGATACTGACAAATAACGATAGCGATAATTAAGCTGTACCGCCAACCGTGATTTTATCAAGCTTCAACGTTGGTTGACCCACACCAACAGGGAGACTTTGTCCTTCTTTACCACAAACGCCAACCCCTTTATCTAAAGCAAGATCATTACCTACCATAGAAACTTGTTGCATGGCTTCAATACCTGAACCAATTAGAGTTGCTCCTTTAATTGGTTTGGTTATTTTTCCATTCTCGATTAAATAAGCTTCTGAGGTTGAGAAAACAAATTTGCCCGATGTAATATCAACCTGACCGCCACCAAAGTTTGGTGCGTAAATACCGCGATCAACACTGGCAATAATCTCTTCTGGTGAAGACTTACCTGCTAACATGTAAGTGTTTGTCATACGAGGCATAGGAAGATGCGCGTAAGATTCACGACGACCATTTCCCGTTGGCGCAACACCCATTAAACGCGCGTTCATCTTATCTTGCATATAGCCTTTTAAGATGCCGTTTTCGATTAAAACATTGTATTGACCTGGTACACCTTCGTCATCAATAGCCACAGAGCCACGACGACCTTCAATTGTGCCATCATCAACAATAGTACAAAGCTCAGAAGTTACTCTCTCGCCAATGCGTCCCGAAAATACAGAGGTTTCACGGCGATTGAAATCACCCTCTAATCCATGACCGACTGCTTCATGCAATAACACACCTGGCCATCCTGCGCCCAATACAACAGGCATCGTTCCCGCAGGTGCCGCAATTGCAGATAAATTCACTAATGCCATACGCACAGCTTCACGCGCATAAGTGATAGCGTGGCTTTCACCATCGACTTTAGTTAGGAAATAATCATAACCAAAACGACCACCGCCACCACTTGCGCCACGCTCACGTTTGCCATCTTCTTCCACCAGCACACTCACTGAAAGGCGAACTAAAGGACGCACATCGGCGGCTAACGTGCCATCGGTTGCTGCAACAAGCACATGCTCATAGACACCCGTTAATGACGCATTAACTTGTTTAACGCGTTTATCTTCAGCTCGAGCCGCTTTATCTACCTCATGCAATAACGCAATTTTCTCTTCACGAGAAAGGCTTTGCAGAGGATCGTTTAAGCTGTATAGCGGAGAATGTTGAATAGCACCTAAAGTATGAATACGACCATTACCTTTAGCCTGAACAATACTTCGTGCAGCATGAGCACTTTGGTTAAGTGCATTAAGCGTTAGTTGGTCTGCATAAGCAAAGCCGGTTTTTTCACCGTAAATTGCTCTAACACCAACACCTTGATCAATATTGTAAGAGCCATCTTTAATAATCTGATCGTCTAGGATCCAAGCCTCGTGATAACTTGACTGAAAATAAAGATCACCATAATCAATTTGACGCTGTGCAAGCTGCTCTAGTGTTGATGCTAAATCATCTAAACTAAGTTTGTTTGCTTCCAACAGACTTTCGCTGACAACAGCTAAACTCATAATTCTTCTTTATCCTTAACTTTTTTGATTAAGTGGGTCAGTTTCGGGCGAAAGCGGTTATGTTTTACAACCCGTATCTGTTCACGCATACCGTGTAGACTTTCGACACCAACATTCAGCGTTAGCGCACTAACAGCATCAGGGTTCTTTTTCAAGACTTTACCCCAACCATCAATCGCCATCGTATGACCCCAAGTCCGGCGCGTATCATGTGTACCCACTTGTGCTGGCGCTAAGATAATACACTGATTCTCAATGGCACGAGCACGTAATAAAGGCTCCCAGTGCGCTTTACCTGTTAAACGGGTAAAAGCCGCTGGTACAGAGATTATCTCTGCCCCTTTTTCTCTTAATGCTTGGAAAATACCAGGGAAGCGTAAGTCATAACAGATTGTTAAACCTAATTTCCCAACCGGAGTATCAACGACTGTTAAGCGCTCACCGCGTTGATAAATAGAAGATTCGTTATATTCGCCTTGCTCATCATCAATGCTGACATCAAACATATGAATTTTGTCATAACGAGCACGAATAACACCTTCATCATCAAACACCAAACTACTGCTGGTAATTTGGTCTGGGGAGTCTCGACTAATCAATGGCATAGAACCGACTAAGATCCACACTTTATAGCGCTGAGCCATTTTAGCGATAGCATTTTGTAAAGGCCCATCGCCCTGAACTTCAGCATGTTTATGATAATCTTTAGAGTTCGAAAAAAGTAACGCATTTTCAGGTGTTAATACAAGCTTCACTGAATCGGGTAATTGCTTAATCTGTTGCTCAATTTGCGCCAGATTATTTTTTGTGTTTTTACCGCTACAAAGTTGCAAAAGTGCGACATTAACTTTTTTCATAACGCCTGATTCTCCTTAAGCTGACGCAGTACTTCGTCAATTTTGGGTTGTTCCATAGTTCCGGTCACATGATAACGGATAACTGAAATCTTACTCCAAAGTGGCCCCAGAACCTTTGATGCCGCAAACACTGCGGCGCCTGCAATTGGGTTTATCGCGAAAGCCGTAGCAACACCGACAGTTGCTGAAATCTCTGGCGTTACCACAACTTGTAGGTCCATTTTACGTTCAAGTAAATCAACTTTCCCACTTATCGCAATATCAGCAATAACACCATCAACTCGGACACTCTCAGCATTCATAATACCTTGATTGATCGTAATTTCACTCTTAATCGAGTCATACTCAAAATGCTCGCTGAAAGTATCCCTAAAATCAAACTGTAATTTACGTAAAAGCGCATCAAAACTCACAAGACGCAGTAATTTACCCGCTTGTCCAACATTCACTTTTTCGATACGCCCTTTCCCTAAGACAGATTTAATATCACCATTTAAGGTCGCCAGATTAAAATTCCACGGCGTATCACGCCATTGTAATGAAAAATCAGCAGAAAGTGGGGACTGGATAATAGGAATAATAAAACCGAAATAAGCGGCCATTTCATCAATTTCTTCCGCTTTTAATTTACCTATTAACTTCGTCGTATTATTACCTGCATTATCTTCAGACCACACACCATTAAGAGACAATTCACCGCTGCTATTTTCCAACTTACCGTCAGTTAGAAATAAAGCACCCTGATTTTGTTTTAACGAACCTTCAATTTTCCCTAAAAGCAAGCCATTTACCCAACATTCTCGGCACTCAAAATCAATAGAAGGAATGTTTTTAACTGAAAACTTCAATGCATTCACATCAGAAGTGTTTGCCATTTTTAACGATTTTTCTTCTTGAGATAGAGTTGCACCATTAAAATAGAGATAATTAATATTCACTTGCCAAGGTGTCGATGCTTCAGGAATAAACACATCGCCTCGTAATTCACTTCCTGAAAAGGCAAATTTTACCCCTTCACTAGCGCGCATAATCTCAGTTTGAGGATTACGCCATTTTTGCCCTGCAAAATTTAAATCAGGTAAACTGATATGCACATTATCAGGAAAAGTGACTTCATTTTCAGACGGCGTTAAAGACGAAAAAGCCATTAATGTCGGCAACCATTTATCCCCCTCTAATCCTTTAAGAGCGATAGTTAAGCGTTGTTGTGAATTCAATTCAGGTAATTTAATAGAAGAAGAAACAACATGGCCTTGTAATAAACGTAGCTGTTTTCCTAATGCCCACTGGCTATTAAGTTTCCACTGTTTCTCAGCACTGGCATTCACGGTTAAGGTTTCACTGTTACCCTTGGCAGAAATCACAATAGGTGGTGAATTTTTTAAATCCTGTGTTTCAGGCGCTGTTAACTTGCTGCTTAATGCATTGATATTTCCGGTTAGATCGACTTGATAATCAACATCACCTTTTTCGGGGATCTTAACATTAACGTTGCCATGCCATGGAAATACACCACTAAACTTATGTTGAATATCACTAGGTAATCCTTGAATTTTTTGAATATCCCATTGGCCTTTTAAGCCGACATCAACCTGATAATTATCCGTATCATTGTAACTTGTAAATGAGAAAGCAAGCGGCTGCCCAAACCAATTAGCCGTTAATGTATCACTTTCAAGTTTGTCATTATGGTAACGAAACTGCCCACTCACGCCTTTCAATGTGGTATCCATGAAGTTCAAAGTGACATCATTATTTTTTAAATTAACCTCACCAGAAGCCACAACCTCATCACCACCAAAGGGGATATCAAGTTTCAATGTACCGTCAATTTTTCCTGCTACTTTTAGCTCTTCAAGTGTATGACCAATACTCGCCATTTGAGAATCTAAGAAATACTCTTTCAGCTCGTCGCCTGTGGCTTGAATATCCGCATTAATTAAGATTTTTTCTTGTTGATAGCTTTCAATGACTGCACTTAAATTCGTGGCTGTCGCTTTACCCACTTTTGCTTGTGCAGAAGACATCCATAAGCCGTCATTTTTAAAGTCTAGATTAATATCGAGATCAAATAACGCAGGCCATTCACTATCAAATTTAAAGGTCGCGTGTTTGACGGGCGCATAAACTTGGAACCATCCTTTGTGGTTATCAAAAGGAAAATCAGCGGGATCGCCATCAAAAATAAAGGTTCCATTATCGATATTACCCGCAATAATCGCATCTGAGAGATATTGAGTCAGTGCCTTCCCGACATACTCCTCAGGCAAATAACGCCATGTATCACCCGCATTTGTAACTCTAACACCTGATAAAATGGAAAGACGCTGATCTTCACCTTGTTTCTCATAACGAAAATCACCCGCAACCCATGCTGATGTAGCTTTAACATCGAGCCCTTGGCTCCAAAGAGACAGGTTATCCCCTGAATGTTGCCAATAAACCGTTCCTTTTCCTTTTTCAATATTCAACGGCGCTTTAAATAATTCGCCCGTGTCTATTTCACTATCTGCTAGGGCAAAATTAAGCTCACCATGTTGCATACTCCCTTTTAATTGCCCGCTGAAATGTTGTACTGAGGGGATCTCTTGCCAACGCTTCCAACTCACATTTTCCCAAGAGAGATTAATGGTGCTTTGCTCGAAGTTTTCTGGGGTGAGATCTAATGCAAAGTCATTAACCACACCAGAAAATTGGCGATACTGCCACTGGCGAACAAAATCAGGTGTTAAAAAAGAGAATAATGGCAATACAGCATATAACCTATCTAACTCAATATTCTTGGCGCGAATACGCCATGCTTCATCATGCTGTTTTTCTTTTGGTTGATAAAGCACCGCTAAATAACCATCAGGCCACTCTTCACCATCCATTGTAATTTTTCGAGTATAAGGAACATCCGCAAGCCAGCCATTTTCTTGCCTTCTCATACGTAAAATTAAATCTTCAACATTTAATACGTGCGAGGTTCCATCACTACTCCAGTCCATTTCACCTTGATGAATTTGCAACTGACTTCCAGTAATACGCCCTTGAGTAATTTCAATCCAGTTAGACAAACTGGCTTTAGCTTCACCTACGCCACTATTATTTTTTACCCACTGACTAAGCCAAGGTGAGATATCGATGTCATCTGCGGTAAGAAATACTTTACCGTTATCGATCAAACCGTTCTCTTTGGTATAGAGATCAAGGCGTACCTTTAACCCCCCATAATGATTAATGGGTGTATCAAGAGTGACTTCACCTTGAGCTCGGTGACGATTTTTCTGATTCAACCACATTAATTCAGGCACATGTAATGTACTGGTATCTCCTGAAGGGGTTAAAAAAACAAAACGGCTTTCAATCAGTTTAAAACGATCAAACTGTTCGAGAAAAAGTGAAGAAATATCATCAGGTTCAGTTAAGGTAATATCACCACTTTGCCCCGTAAAAATTGGCTGTTGGTAATTAACATATAACTGTTCAAAGGTCAGTTCACGAAAATGAAGACGAAAAGCGAATAATGAACGCCACACGTCAAAAGAAAAAGTGACTTTCTCTGCCGTAACGTTCACATCTTTATTGGTAATATTCAGTCCTTCCACTTGAATATCAGGACCAAAATTTTGCCACTCCCCCGTGATCTTTGTCATTGAGACAGGGCTATTGAGTTGCTTCGTAAGATACGTTTCTATTTCAGGGCGATAACTATCTAAGCGTGGCAGAAAGTAGCGAAATCCGCTTAATACCAAGGCAAAAACGATGAGGCAAAAAACTGTTATCACTAACAGGTATTTAGGCAGCCGCTTCATTTTTGTCTCCTTTCTGCCATCATATTCATTAGGAAGGCGAATCCATTACATCATCACCACATCAAATTGCTCCTGACTATAGAGTAGCTCAGTTTGCACTTTCACTTGTTTACCGACAAAAATTTCAACCTCTGCTAATGCATGTGATTCATCGCCTTTTAATGCTTCTGCAACTGCTGAGGAGGCGTAAACTAAGAAGCGATCTGCATCAATCGTTTTATGCACGCGCACTATTTCACGTAAAATTTCATAACAAACTGTTTCAACTGATTTTACCGTACCTCGCCCTTGGCAAGTTGGGCAGTCATCACAAAGCACATGTTCAAGGCTTTCCCGCGTTCTTTTACGTGTCATTTCTACTAAGCCAAGTTGGGAGAAGCCATTAATCGTTGTTTTCACTCTATCTTTACTTAGCGCTTGTTCAAGTGATGCCAATACTCTGCGTTTATGTTCATCATTATTCATATCAATAAAGTCAATGATGATAATACCGCCTAAATTACGTAACCGTAATTGACGGGCAATGGCTTGGCTTGCTTCAATATTAGTATTAAAAATAGTTTCTTCTAAATTTCGATGACCAACAAATGCCCCTGTATTGATATCAATAGTGGTCATTGCTTCAGTTTGATCGATAATCAGGTAACCTCCTGATTTCAATTCAACTTTGCGTTCTAAAGCCCGCTGAATTTCACTTTCTACACCATAGAGATCAAAAATAGGCTGATTACCTTGGTGCAATTCAAGTTTAGCGGTTAATTCAGGAATATATTCACCAATAAATTCCTGTAGTTGATTGTAGGTCAATTTAGAATCAACTCGTATGCTATCTAATTCAGAGCCTGCAAAATCACGTAAAATACGCTGGGCTAACGCTAATTCGCCATAAATTTGAATACGGGTTTTATTTCTTTTCTTACGCTCAATGATTTTATTCCATAGGCGTTTAAGAAAGGCGGCATCTTGCTTAATTTCGTGTTCACCAACACCTTCGGCAGCGGTACGAATAATAAAGCCGCCATTTTCATCGCAATACTCTTCAACCAATTGTTTTAAGCGCTCACGCTCTTCTTCACTGTCAATTCGCTGGGAAACGCCTACATGAGACGCACCAGGCATAAACACTAAATAGCGAGAAGGCAATGTAATATCCGTGGTAAGGCGAGCGCCTTTTGTTCCTAAAGGATCTTTAACCACTTGTACAATTAAATCTTGCCCTTGATGCACCAGTTGCGCGATATCACGAACATTAAATTTCTTCTGCTCTTCACCAGCAATACATTCAGTGTGAGGCATAATATCAGAAGCATGTAGAAAAGCGGCTTTATCTAGCCCGATGTCAATAAATGCAGCTTGCATCCCGGGTAATACGCGACTTACCCGACCTTTGTAAATGTTTCCGACGATACCTCGTTTAGCTTCTCTTTCAACATGGATTTCTTGAAGTATGCCTCCGCGAATATAGGCGACACGAGTTTCAGAAGGCGTCACATTCACTAATAACTCTGCTGTCATGAAATCTCCTTCTCATTAGCTAGAGACGAAAATTGAGCTATCAATGCTTCGGTTTCAACAAGAGGCAATCCGACAACAGCATGATAACTCCCCTCAATCCGTTGAACAAAACGGCCTCCTTTTCCTTGAATACCGTAAGCGCCAGCTTTATCCATTGGCTCTCCTGACTCAATATACGCGCTAATCTCACTCTCTGTCATCACTCTAAAAGTGACGTGTGTGACGACTAATTGACTCAATGTGTGTGTTCTATTAGAGATAGCAATTGCTGTCATCACTTGATGTGTTGCACCTGAGAGTGAACGTAGGATTTGCGCGGCATGGGTTTTATCACGGGGTTTTTCAAGAATATGACCATCATAAACCACAATAGTATCAGAGCCCAAAACGGGATAATCGTGAGGTGCTTGTCTTACACCTTCTTGTGATTTTTCTTTTGCTAAACGAAGAACATACTCTTCTGGTTTTTCACCTTGTTGCCAAATTTCATCAATTGCTGGCGTGATAATACTAAATTCAACATCTAATAACGCGAGAAGTTCACGTCTTCTTGGTGAGCTGGAAGCAAGGTAAAGTGTGGTCACAAATAATGTCCTCATGACGGTAACGCAAAAGTGACCGCCATGATCCAATAACTTAGTGAACTAAAAACTGGTGACGGATTTTGCGAAGTAAAAAATAAAGCCATGGCCAAAGAATACCACTGACTGGGCTATTCCAGAATACTTGAGGGTGAAAAGTCACAGGTGAAAGTAAAAATTCTGCCCAAAATACAGCAAGATCAACAACGACAACACTTAACATTACCACTAAGGCTTGTTGCCATAACGCTAAATTACAAAAAAGCTGATATTTAAAGGCGATGACATAACTCACTAAAGTATAGGCCAATGCATTGACACCTAGGGTAGTTCCTTGGACTAGATCCATAATCATACCCAAGACAAATGCGGTTCCGACACTAACACGATGAGGTATTGCTGTTATCCAATAAATAAGAAATAACATCGGCCAAATAGGTCGATACACTTCTAACTGTTCTGGCCACGGCATAATTTGTAAAACTAATGCGACAAGAAAAGAGAGCCAAACAACCCAACGCCCACGACTTTGATATGGATTCATCGTGTCTACCTACTTCTATTTGTACTAGTCGGTGTATTTGTTGTAGCAGGAGTTGTTGCTGGTGTCGTGGTTCCGTTAGTTTCTTCTGTCGTACTGTCTAACGGCTCTTGAGACATTGAACGAGGAAGCGGTGGCCCTGCTTGTTCATAATTAGGTAAAACCTGAGGCATCAGTTGCATTAAACGCTCATTAGCCGCGTGATAAACCTCTGAAGGTAGAGGAGGCTCTCCCATTTTGTCTGATGCATTCCATAATAAAAGCAAATAGCGTAAACGTTGTAGCTCTGCTGAAGGTCGAACATTAATCACGGAATAAGCCCGCTGATTATCCACTTTAACTGAAGATACCACACCAACAGGATACCCTTCTGGAAAACGACCACCCAATCCTGATGTCACTAAAACATCGCCTACACGAATATCAATATTGGCAGGTAATGCTTCTAACAATAAATCATCGGCACAGCCCGCACCAGAAGCTATAACACGAATATCGTTACGTAAAACTTGTACAGGTAATGCATGAGAAGTGTCGCATATTAATAATACACGGCTCGTAAGCTCACTTACGGCAATAACTTGTCCTACGACACCTTTATCACTAATAACAGGTTGCCCTTCATAGACGCCATCGTTGGTTCCTTTATCAATAACCACTTGATCTCGATAAGGCGTGCTATTCCCAGACAAAACTTGCGTTACTGTCATTTGTTCATTTTGGCGCAGTGGTGAACCAAGTAATTCTCGTAAACGGGCATTCTCTTGCTTAAATTGCTCCAGTAATTGGCTTTCTCCGCTACGAACTAATAACTCTTTTCTTAACGCTTGATTCTCAAATTGTAAACGCTCACGCGTGGCAAATGTTTCTGAAATTTGATCAAGGAAACGGCGTGGACCATTTGCAAGAAAATAGAAGGGACTAACAGCAGTATCAAGATACTGGCGGACTTTAGAAAATGCACCAATACGGTTATCAGCAATCAATAAAGAGATAGCGACAACCACGGCGATTATTAATCTTAGTTGCAGGGAAGGACCCCGACTAAAAATTGGCTTCATAAACTCTAAGATCACTCACACGGAGAAGTAAAAGAACAGGTGTTAATATTCTCATCAAGGGGGAATCCATTCTCCCTTGTCAGAATTAATCTCAATCTTCGCTAAACAGATCGCCACCGTGCATATCGATCATTTCTAATGCTTTACCACCGCCACGAGCGACACAGGTCAGAGGATCTTCAGCAACAATCACAGGAATACCTGTCTCTTCCATTAATAAACGGTCTAGGTTACGTAATAATGCACCACCACCTGTTAATACCATACCGCGCTCTGAAATATCAGAGGCCAATTCTGGTGGACATTGTTCTAATGCAACCATCACTGCACTAACGATACCCGTTAATGGTTCCTGTAATGCTTCAAGAATTTCATTAGAGTTTAAAGTAAAGCTACGAGGTACACCTTCTGCAAGGTTACGACCACGAACTTCAATCTCATTGACTTCATCAGAAGGATAAGCTGAACCGATATCGTGTTTGATACGTTCTGCGGTTGCTTCACCAATCAGTGAACCGTAGTTACGACGCACATAGTTAATGATAGCTTCATCAAAACGGTCACCACCGATACGAACAGAAGAAGAGTAAACGACACCGTTTAATGAAATCACGGCAACTTCTGTTGTACCACCACCAATATCGACCACCATTGAGCCTGTTGCTTCAGAAACAGGTAAGCCTGCACCGATTGCCGCAGACATAGGTTCTTCAATTAAGAACACTTCACGAGCACCCGCACTTAATGCTGATTCACGGATAGCTCTGCGTTCTACTTGAGTGGCTCCTACTGGTACACAAACTAATACACGAGGACTTGGACGCATAAAGCTATTGTTATGAACCTGTTTTATGAAGTGCTGAAGCATTTTTTCGGTTACATAAAAATCAGCAATCACACCGTCTTTCATTGGACGGATAGCAGCGATATTCCCAGGTGTACGCCCTAACATCTGTTTGGCTTCATGCCCTACAGCTGCAACACTTTTTGATGTGCCAGCGCGATCTTGGCGAATAGCGACAACGGAGGGTTCATCGAGAACAATACCCTGTCCTTTGACATAAATAAGGGTATTGGCGGTACCCAAGTCAATAGACAAATCGTTGGAAAACATGCCACGAAATTTTTTAAACATACGAAAGGATAATCCTGCAAGCCGGGACGGAAAAATCCGTCTACTCTATCAACCACAATAAGCAGCGACAAGGCGCGATTCACTACTTAGATTAAAGTGGACACGTAAATAATCATAAAGGCACAATATTCTACGTTACTTTTCCCAATTGGAGCAGAAAAAAACTGCATAAAAATGGGCTAATTAGAACGATTAACGCATAATTTCGATCCTACGCTGTTTATATTTGACTTATGTAACAATACAAACAACGCTCACATCAATAAAGAAAAATCTTACTTAGTTGCCACACTGTGACTCAAAAGTCTCATTGCAAGTTCAAATAAAATTTATTCATTTGAATAAGCACAATTATTCTATTGATATTAAATGGTGTTTTACTGGCAAAATTTGACTGAGATAACAACCAAAGTACCCACCTCGAATACTTCTAAGACGATACATTATCTTTATTTCGAGCATAAAGAGAAATGCTAATTTTTATCCAATCGTAACCCATTAACGGTGTTATCTAATTACCAAGATATAAAACTCAGAATAATCTCTGCACCAATAAACGTAGAACCCCCGTTTATACACTAAAAAAGGATTATTTGTCTCATTATTACAATAGATATTGTGCACAATCACGACGAAATCTAAAAAATCACCTATCATGACACAAATAGAAATCGATGAGGGGTCAAGATGAAAGCATTATTAGTAGAACAAAATGACAACAAACTCAGTACCAACGTACAAAACATTGATGAAAAAATACTGCCTATTCATGATGTTATTGTCGATATTCATTACTCAACGCTTAACTATAAAGATGGACTCGCTATCACAGGCAAGGGAAAAATACTGCGCCAATTTCCAATGGTGCCGGGTATCGATTTTTCGGGTGTTGTTCATCACACCGAAGATCCTCGCTTCCACATTGGTCAACATGTCTTATTAACCGGCTGGGGAGTAGGTGAAAATCACTGGGGTGGCCTTGCACAAAAAGCAGGTGTAAAAGGTGATTGGTTAACCGTTGTGCCAGAAGGACTCTCTTTAAAAAATGCCATGATAATTGGGACTGCGGGTTTTACTGCCATGCTTTGTGTGATGGCATTAGAACAAGGCGGCATTACACCTGAAAGTGGTGATATTTTAGTCACTGGAGCCAGTGGTGGTGTCGGAAGTACCGCTATTAGTTTGCTAACAGCATTAGGCTATCAAGTTACCGCATTAAGTGGCAGAGCGAGTAACCATGACTATTTACGCAAACTTGGCGCCAAAAATATTATCACTCGTGAAGAGTTTGAGCCTGCGGGCAGAGCTTTAGATAAACAACGCTGGGCGGGTGCAATTGATACCGTAGGTGGGCAAATTCTTGCCAATATTCTGTCACAGACAAACTATAACGGAACAGTAGCGGCTTGTGGATTAGCTGGTGGTTTCTCTTTGCCAACAACCGTCATGCCTTTTATTTTACGTAATGTTCGCTTACAAGGCGTCGATTCTGTTTATTTCCCAGCAGAAAAACGCGCTCAGGTTTGGCAACGTTTATTAAAATTACTACCAGAAACGTTCTATCAGCAAGCGATGACAGAAATTACACTTGATGAAGTTCCTCGTTATGCTCAGATGATTATGGATAATCAAGTGACAGGTAGAACCTTAGTAAAACTGTAACTGCTACCCACCCGCATTAGGCGAAGGTTTACGGTATTTTTTTGCTAATTCTCGGTTTTTATCTGCTTATTTCTGGCATTAATTCACCTTATTTAGTGCCAGAATAAGCTTCTTTGTGTGTGAAACAGATATAAAATTGTGATTCAGATCACATTTATGATATATATTGATGATTGATCTCAAAGAAGTTCAGATTTCCAGTGACATCAATAAATAACGTGGTGTTATGATTATTTTTTAGACACCTGTTTATTTTGCTTTCTCCCGTTTACAATCTTGTAAAAAATTTTAACTTTTCATCAAAATAAACCCTTCATTCCCTGATTAGACCAGTATTTTGCTGTTATCTTCTGTGAAATGTCTATAATGTCGGACTTTGTGATATGTATCGTAGCAATGGATACAATAAAAGATGACAAAACGAAAAGCACAGGTTATTTTGTCATTTCGTTGACGAATTGACGGAGATAGAAGCATAATGTCGGAAAATTTTCATATTTTGCTCCTGAATGGTCCGAATCTAAACCTGCTTGGAACAAGAGAGCCGGAAACCTACGGACACCTAACTCTGGATGATATCGTTCAAAGTTTGTCAGCAGATGCTCAGGCATTAAATGTGAAACTCAGTCATTTTCAGTCTAACGCTGAATTTGAGCTGATAAATAAAATTCATGCAGCTCGGGGTAATGTCGATTATATATTAATCAATCCTGCAGCTTTCACGCATACCAGTGTTGCACTGCGTGATGCATTATTAGGGGTGAATATTCCATTTATTGAAATTCACCTGTCCAATGTCTACAGTCGGGAGCCTTTCCGTCACCATTCATATCTCTCTGATATCGCAACAGGCGTAATCTGTGGATTAGGTGCAGAAGGTTATCGATTTGCTTTACAGGCAGCGGTCAGCCGCTTGTCTTAATAAAAAACATCAAAAAGAGTACGGAATCAACTCATGGATATTCGTAAAATTAAAAAACTGATCGAGCTAGTCGAAGAGTCTGGCATTTCTGAACTGGAAATCTCTGAAGGTGAAGAGTCAGTACGTATTAGTCGTAACTCTGGTCTTCAGGGTCAAATGGCTCCTCAGCAATATTTTGCGGCACCAGTGGCACCTCAACCTGCATTAGCAAATGCAGTTGCGCCTGTAGCGCCAGAAACACCAGCGGCTACACCAACGCAAGAAATCAGTGGTCACGTTGTTCGTTCACCAATGGTCGGAACGTTCTACCGCTCACCAAGCCCTGAAGCTAAGAAATTTGTTGAAGTCGGTCAGCAAGTCAATGTAGGCGATACTCTGTGCATCGTTGAAGCAATGAAAATGATGAACCAGATTGAATCTGACAAAGCAGGTGTTGTTAAATCTATCCTTTGCCAAGATGGCGACAACGTTGAGTTTGACGCTCCACTCTTTGTTATCGAATAACGAGGCAGGTCCATGCTAGAAAAAATCCTCATTGCCAACCGTGGTGAGATTGCACTGCGTATCCTAAGAGCATGTAAAGAGCTTGGGATCAAAGCAGTTGCTGTTCACTCCACGGCAGACCGTGATTTAAAACACGTTCTGCTGGCAGACGAGACTATCTGTATTGGTCCCGCTGCTTCAGCAAAAAGTTACCTAAATATCCCTGCAATTATCGCAGCGGCTGAGATCAGTGGCGCACAAGCCATTCATCCAGGATACGGTTTCCTGTCTGAAAATGCTGATTTCGCAGAGCAAGTTGAACGCTCTGGCTTTATTTTTATCGGTCCGAAAGCTGAAACCATCCGCCTAATGGGTGATAAAGTTTCTGCTATTGAAGCGATGAAAAAAGCGGGTGTTCCTTGTGTACCAGGATCGGACGGTCCTTTAGGTAACGACACTGCGAAAAATATTGAAATTGCTAAACGTATTGGCTACCCAGTTATCATCAAAGCCTCTGGTGGTGGTGGTGGACGCGGTATGCGTGTTGTTCGTGCTGAAAAAGATCTTGAACAATCCATTACAATGACGCGTGCGGAAGCAAAAGCGGCATTTAGCAACGACATGGTATACATGGAAAAATACCTTGAAAACCCACGCCATGTTGAAATTCAAGTTATGGCTGATGGTCAAGGTAATGCAATCTATTTGGCTGAACGTGATTGCTCAATGCAACGTCGTCACCAAAAAGTTGTTGAAGAAGCTCCAGCACCAGGTATTACCCCTGAAATCCGTAAAAATATCGGCGAACGCTGTGCGAACGCATGTATTGAAATCGGCTATCGTGGTGCAGGTACATTCGAATTCCTGTATGAAAATGGCGAATTCTACTTTATTGAGATGAACACCCGTATTCAGGTTGAACATCCAGTAACAGAAATGATCACTGGCATCGACTTAATCAAAGAACAGTTACGCATTGCATCTGGCTTACCTTTATCAGTAACGCAAGATCAAGTTAACGTTCATGGTCATGCAATTGAATGTCGTATCAACGCAGAAGATCCAAAAACCTTCATGCCAAGCCCGGGTACAATTACTCGCTTCCACTCACCAGGTGGATTTGGTGTACGTTGGGAATCGCATATTTACGCAGGTTATACTGTTCCACCTCACTATGATTCAATGATTGGTAAATTGATCACTTACGGTGAAACACGCGAAATCGCGATCTCTCGTATGAAAAATGCGTTGGCGGAACTTATCATTGATGGTATTAAAACCAATATTGAACTGCACCAGTTCATTATGAATGATGAGAATTTCCAAAAAGGTGGTACAAACATTCACTACCTTGAAAAACGTTTAGGTTTAGCTGAGAAATAATCTTTCTCGCTTAACAAAAAAAGGCATAGTTTATTTACTATGCCTTTTTTATTGCTGATGACCCGCCATAAACAGATCCATAGAGGACAAATTAAGCGCATTTCTTAATTAAAACCCGTACTGTTTTCTTTCATATTTATATTTAAAAACAATAAGATAATCTATTTTTAATACTCCCTCATGACTTTGTGATTAATTTTCACTGAATCAATACTCACTTTCCCGTACAATCCTCCCATTCATTTTTAACCCTATTAAGATTGGGAGAACAGATGGACAAACGTTTTGTTCAGGCCCACAAAGAAGCCCTTTGGGCCCTAATTTTAACTTTTATGTATTTGTTGGGTTGGTTAATTACCGCCTATTTACCTGATAACACACTAGGCATTACTGGTTTACCTCTTTGGTTTGAGCTTTCATGCTTATTCCTACCTGTTTTGTTTTTTCTGTTGTGCTATCTGATGGTGCGCTACTTTTTCAAAGATATGCCGTTAGGAGATGAGCATGACGATGCAAACTGAAGTCATAGTGCCACTGATTGGCTACCTTCTGTTAGTTTTTCTGCTGTCAGCTTATGCTTATCGTAAGCGCGAAAAAGGCGAATTTCTTAACGAATATTTTCTTGGTAACCGCTCAATGGGTGGCTTCGTGCTAGCCATGACTATCACTGCAACTTATGTCAGTGCAAGCTCCTTTATTGGCGGGCCGGGTGCTGCCTATAAATACGGTATTGGTTGGGTATTACTTTCAATGATCCAACTTCCCGCTATTTGGCTCTCTTTGGGTGTTTTAGGGAAAAAGTTTGCCATTTTAGCGCGCCGTTATAATGCTGTTACCTTAAATGACATGCTTTATGCTCGTTACAAAAGTCGTTTCCTCGTCTGGTTTGCCAGTTTAAGCCTGTTAGTCGCTTTTGTCGGCGCGATGACTGTGCAATTTATTGGTGGAGCACGCTTATTAGAAACTGCAGCAGGCATTCCTTATGAATTCGGCTTGCTGATCTTTGGGATCTCCATTGCGCTGTATACTGCGATTGGCGGATTTAGAGCCAGCGTATTAAACGATGCCTTACAAGGCCTTGTGATGCTACTTGGTACATTTATTCTCCTGTTTGCCATTATCTATAAAGCAGGTGGATTAGATGTTGCGATACAAAAACTCAATACCATCGATCCTGCATTAACCTCTCCTCAAGGGGCTGATGGGATTTTAAGTGGTCCGTTTATGGCATCATTCTGGGTTCTTGTCTGTTTTGGTGTTATTGGCTTGCCACATACTGCGGTACGTTGCATCTCTTACAAAGACAGTAAAGCCATGCATAAAGGGATCATTATTGGCACAATCGTGATGTCATTATTGATGTTTGGTATGCACTTTGCTGGCGCATTAGGTCGGGCGATCATTCCTGATCTCACTGTTCCTGATCAAGTTATTCCAACATTAATGGTTGAAGTATTACCGCCTATTGCAGCCGGTATTTTCCTTGCTGCGCCTATGGCCGCCATTATGTCGACGATAAATGCGCAACTGTTACAATCGTCAGCAACTTTGGTCAAAGATCTCTATCTCAATATCGCTCCGCATGCGATAACTAACGAGAAACGCATCTCTCGTTTATCGAGCCTTTCGACCTTGATTTTAGGTGTGTTACTGCTATTTGCAGCATGGAACCCACCATCAATGATTATTTGGCTTAACTTACTTGCTTTTGGTGGCCTACAAGCTGTTTTCTTATGGCCTTTAGTTCTTGGGCTTTATTGGGAAAAAGCTAACCGTTATGGTGCTATTGCGGGCATGATCACAGGTGCCACACTCTATGCCACCCTTGCGACATTTAACATCCAGATCGCTGGATTTCACCCCATTGTTCCATCACTGTTATTGAGCTTAGTCGCGTTTCTTGTGGCTAATCGATTTGGAGAGCATACTCTGCCTCAATCAGCATCATTACAGTGAATTCGTTTTTAAAGAGACTAATTATGCCTTGGATACAATTAAGACTTAATGCAACCGCCGCTAATGCAGAAGCTATTGGTGATGAATTGGTTGAAAGCGGTGCCGTTTCAGTGACTTTCCAAGATAGTCACGATACCCCTATTTTTGAACCGTTACCGGGTGAAACTCGCCTTTGGGGTGATACTGACGTTATCGGTTTATATGATGCAGAAACTGACATGAAAATCGTTGTGGCGATGTTAGAAAATACGCCACTACTCGGTAAAGGCTTCCTGCACAAAGTTGAACAACTCGAAGATAAAGATTGGGAACGTGAATGGATGGATAACTTCCACCCAATGCGTTTCGGTGAGCGTTTATGGATTTGCCCAAGCTGGCGTGAAGTACCTGATCCTAACGCCGTGAACGTCATGCTAGACCCTGGTCTTGCCTTTGGTACAGGTACCCACCCTACTACCTCATTATGCCTTCAGTGGCTTGATGGTTTAGATTTAGTGGGTAAAACGGTTATCGACTTCGGTTGTGGCTCTGGCATTTTAGCTATTGCGGCATTAAAGCTGGGTGCAGCTAAAGCAATTGGTATTGATATCGATCCTCAAGCCATCCAAGCAAGCCGTGATAATGCGCAGCGTAATGGCGTTTCTGACGCACTCACACTGTATCTGGCAAAAGACCAACCAGATAACCTCAGTGCCGATGTTGTCGTCGCTAATATTTTAGCAGGTCCATTGCGTGAACTTGCACCTGTTATCAGTACACTGCCACGTCAAGGTGGACACCTAGGCCTTTCTGGTGTGTTAGCGACACAAGCAGAAGGTGTAGCAGCCGCCTATGAAGGACTATTTAACTTAGATCCTGTTGCCGAAAAAGAAGAGTGGTGCCGTATTACCGGTGTGAAAAAATAACATCGAACAAATATTAACCAAAATGAGATAATCTCATTGCGTTAAAATTTCACTTAATTATTGTTTATCAGGCATTAATCACATTTTTGCCTGATAAACTCTACTTAGTTCCACTTGTTTATCAATTCTATATCGTCAATTTTTAATTTTTTAAAAATACATAACATTATGTTTTTATTGATTAAATAATCAGTTCATAAAAAATCAAGTGTAAAAAAGTAACTTTTTTTCGCAATTTGGTTAAACTTTGTCCTTTCATATCTGGCAAAAAATGCGTAATATACGCGCCCTTGCAGTCACAGTTTGGCCCTCTTTTCATCTATGCGAATCGGACAGTATCAGTTAAAAAATTGCCTTATCGCGGCTCCCATGGCTGGCGTTACAGACCGACCTTTTCGGTCACTTTGCTATGATATGGGTGCGGGTATGACAGTTTCTGAAATGCTTTCTTCCAATCCTCAGGTTTGGCAGACAGACAAGTCTCGATTACGAATGGTACATAGTGATGAATTGGGGATCCGCTCCGTACAAATTGCAGGAAGTGATCCCGTTGATATGGCGGCAGCTGCGAAAATAAACGCAGATAGTGGCGCTCAAATTATCGACATTAACATGGGTTGCCCTGCAAAAAAGGTGAATAAAAAGCTAGCCGGTTCAGCACTACTTCGTCATCCCGACCTTGTCGCAGAGATCCTCTCTGCTGTGGTTAACGCGGTAGATGTTCCTGTTACTCTCAAGATCCGTACTGGCTGGTCACCTGATGAACGTAACTGTGTAGAGATTGCCAAATTGGCTGAACGTTGTGGTATTCAGGCTCTCACTATTCATGGACGTACACGCGAGTGTTTGTTCAAAGGGGAAGCCGAATACGACAGTATTCGGACAGTTAAGCAGAGTGTTTCTATTCCCATTATTGCGAATGGAGACATAACAGACCCGCTAAAAGCCAGAGCAGTATTAGACTACACTGGAGCCGATGCTTTGATGATCGGTCGCGCTGCTCAGGGAAGACCCTGGATCTTTCGGGAAATCCAGCACTATCTGGACACAGGTGAACTGTTGCCCCCTCTGCCGATTGCAGAGGTACAACAAATAATGCAAAAGCATGTGCGTGAGTTGCACGACTTTTACGGTCAAGGCAAAGGAACTCGCATTGCACGCAAGCATGTCTCTTGGTATCTCAAGGAACATGCCCCTGATGACCAGTTTCGGCGCTCCTTCAACGCCATAGAGGATGCCAGCGAACAGCTGGAGGCGTTGGAAGCATATTTCGAAAATTTTTTGCGTAAATAAATAAAAGAGCTGACAGAACTATGTTCGAACAACGCGTAAATTCAGACGTACTAACAGTTGCCACCGTAAATTCACAAGATCAGGTGACCCAAAAACCTTTACGTGACTCAGTTAAACAAGCACTGAAGAACTATTTTGCTCAATTAAATGGTCAAGATGTTAATGACTTATATGAGCTAGTATTGGCTGAAGTTGAACAGCCATTGTTGGACATGGTAATGCAGTACACCCGTGGCAACCAAACGCGTGCAGCGCAAATGATGGGCATTAACCGTGGTACACTGCGTAAGAAACTGAAAAAATACGGCATGAACTGATCCTAGTCAGTTAGGTCTATTTTTATAAAAAGCCTTTTCTGGGTTTCCAGAAAAGGCTTTTTTGTTGCCTATTTTTCACGCTTGCTCTATAACATAAATCATTAAGTTACCCAATATGGTAACATTTGACCATGTTACCAAATATGGTAACATTATTTTTTGTATTTCAATTAAATAACTGAGTAAAAGATCACTATACTCATTCTATTTCTCTCACAAAATAATAAGAGCACGCTAATGAATAAAGACATCGTAAGTGTGATTACAGGTGATATCATAGGCTCTAGAAACATCACACCTGAAAACTATGATGTTATGCTCTATACCTTGGAGCAGACGGTTCAATTACTCTCAGAACAGTTACCACTTAAATATGACAGATATCGCGGTGACTCCTTCCAACTTGTTTGCTTACACGCTTATGATGCCATTAAAGTTGCTATCGTTATTCAATTAGCATTGAAAACGTCAGAACTAAACATCAGTGCTCGTCAAAGTATTGGTATCGGTCAAATTAATCCATTGCGTAATGATATTAGAACATCAATGGGTGAAGCCTTTATCTTATCGGGCGAAGGATTAGATAAGATGAAAAGTGAAATATTAACAATATCTACATCAGATAAAGAATTTCAAAAAAATATTACTTTAGTGACTAAATACTTAGATATACAACTTAAAGAAATAACTCGAGCACAAGCGCAAGTTTTACTTAAATATATGGTTAATGAAGATAAATCTCATTATGCTATTGCCAATGAATTAAAAAAATCGAGAAGTAATATTACACGATTATTGAACGCTAGCCACTACCAGTTAATAGATGAATATATTCAATACGTTAATTATTTAATTAACAAGGCTTATTGATATGTATAATTTTACGCTTCTTATTTCTCTCTATATTGCTCATATTGCTTTTGATTTTTATTTACAACCTAAAGCATGGATAGAAGCGCGAAATGCTCTACATTACAAATCTAAAGAGCTTTACTTACACTCACTACTGCACGCTGGAATAACCTTTATTATTCTAGTTTTAATGTCTGAGATAAGTTTTAGTTTTATTTTCATTTACAGTCTAATTATATTAATAACACATTATTTTTTTGATCTTGGTAAATCTTATACTGATAACTCTTTAAGATGGTTTATTACTGATCAAGCTCTTCATTTATTCATGATTACCTTTTTATGGATAGTGCTTGTTGATCAAAATACTCAAATATTCCATGATCTTAGTTTTAAAAATATCAACTACAAATATCTTATTGTTGTTCTTGCCTACATCATTCTTTTAAAGCCTATTTCGAGCCTTATTTATATGTTACTAAAGAAATGGACACCTGTTGCAGTAGAAGGCTCAACACTCGTTTCTGCGGGTCAATCTATTGGTTATTTAGAAAGAATACTAATCTTAACTTTTATTCTTTTAAATCAATTTGCAGCAATTGGCTTTTTATTAGCAGCTAAATCAATATTTAGATTTGGTGAATTACAAAATGATCAAGATAAAAAGCTAACAGAATATGTTATGTTAGGTACACTGATTAGCTTTAGCATTTCTATCTTTATTGGACTTGCTACTTCCTATTTTGTGACTCAACTCCCCATAGGAAAATAACTCATCAAACTTCTGGGCTAAATATCATTTTTTCTGATGGGAATCCCTCGGGGAATGATTGGCAACGTATTCGTTTTGATAAAACTCCCTCTAAAAACCCTGTCAGATTCTCTGCAATAAATTCTACCTCTGATCCTCTAGATGGAATAATTGCCATTGTCCAAAGCTCACTATTTTCTGATAAAACAACCCAAAAAAGCGTATCACCATTATCAGTAACACCAATGGGTAAAAGCCCATTACATTTTGGATATAGAACAAAACGATAGTAATTAGGATCATCATTGATTAATGAGCTGAAATCTTCAAGGATCTGCTCTTTTTGCTGGAAAAAATTAATGTACTCATTTTTACTAAAGGGGTTAAATAACGTTATAAAATCAACTACCTGACCTGATCCATATTGGGTGATAAACGCAATATAATCTTTGGGAAAGGCATATTTATTATCAATTAATGGCCATCTCTCTTCTTTTCCATTTTCATGTATTGCAGAAGGAATAGGTAGTTGCTGATTTAATGCCGTTAACATCACTATCTCACTTATTTGAGTTCTATTACACCGTGTAATGTATGATATTTTAGAGTGAGTATCACTTTTATCATAATCATGCTGATAGTTATCACTCTATTACCCTAGTAAACAAACCTATATTTAAAAGAAAACAGACCATGACCACACCAGTACGTACCATTACTTTTATTGATAGTGCCTATCCGAAATCCCATAAAATTACAGAATTTGTCTGGTCAGGTCGATTAGATAAACATGGTCAACTTTGGTTTGATCTTCATCTTAGAAGTGCCGATTACTATTTAAGTGAAGGTGAGGATTATCTGGATGATATCGACGAAGATGAATCAGATGACGAAGAAGAATATACCAGCCTAGCTCACTGGCAAGCTCCCATTGTTTGGGATAATTATCACTGTTGTACACTCTCCTCAACTTATTGGTCTGATGACCAAGGTATTTTGCTCAGCACAGGAAATACGCCGTTCGATTTTGATAACTTTATTACTCATCAATTTAATGTTGATATTGTCCCTCAAATCGATAGTGATGAAGATGAAGAAAGAGCAGAAGTCCCCGCTTTTAGTATTTACTTATTAGGCCATGATGCATGTAAAAATCATCAAATTCACTTCCAGCGCCAACAAGATAATACTTATCACATTAATTGGTCTGGAAAAATCGCACTCTTTTATGCTGGGTTTGATGAATTTATTCATCAATTTAGTACACAACTTGAAAACATCCCTTTTGATGGCTTTTATTTCCCTAAATCGTGGGATTTAGATAAAGCAGCACTGGAATTTAAAAAGGTACTTTCTCATTTTGAACATTATGAGTTTGTATTAATTAATCCCAACAGTCAGATTAAACAGTGGAAATTAAAATACATCGCTTAAATAGCGTGATGATTAATTAAAATACCTAATGATATTTATGTTGATATAAAACCCCTCATCTGTTTATATCAACATTGTCCATAAAGTAGATAATATTTATGTTTATCAGGGAATTATAATGACTGCCTTACCAAGAAAAAAAACATGGCAGATTGTCCTGACTATTATTTTAGTCGGGATAAATTTACGCCCCTTCTTAACTGGCCCAGGCCCTGTTATTGATAATATTATTGCATCAACAGGAATGAGTTATAGCCAAGTCTCATTACTTACCTTATTGCCCATGCTTTTAATGGGAATAGGCGCATTAATCGTTCCTTTCTTACAGTCTTATATTCAAGTTCGGAAAGGGCTTTTAGTCGCAATGTTGTTGCTTCTTATAGGCTCATTTTCTCGAGCTTATGTTTCTGATGGCAATCAGTTATTACTGACTGCCCTCTTTTGCGGTTTGAGCGTGGCTTATATTCAAGCGGTATTTCCTGGCATTATTAAAGGATGGTTTGGACATCGAACGCCTATTATGATGGGGCTGTATTCCGCCATGCTAATGGGGGGAGGCGCATTAGGTGCTCAATTATCCCCGATTATTACGGCATCTAATGGTCATTGGCAAAATGCTTTAGCGTGGTTTGCACTTCCAGCAGGCTTTGCATTTGTCGCTATTCTTTTTTCTATTAAAAACAGTGCCATATCTGCTAATAAAATATCACTCAATACCTTAATTTGGCGCCCCAGAACAGGATTGCTTATTTTAGGTTTTGGTTGCGTTAATGCAGGTTACGCTTCAGTTGTGACATGGTTGGCACCTTTCTACCAATCGTTAGGAATGCCAAGTGCACAAAGTGGCTCTCTTGTCGCTATCCTTTCGCTTTTCCAAGCCTCTGCTGCTTTAATTATTCCTTTCTTAGCGGCTAAAAATCACGACCGACGTTTTTGGCTTATGCTGACATTACTAAGTCAATTTATCGGTTTTATTGCAATAATGACTATTCCGATGAGTGCGCCTTATCTGTGGAGTATTTTCTTAGGCTGTGGCTTAGGTGGATGTTTTTCCATGATGATGATTGTCGCGCTCGATCATATTCCTGATCCAGCACAAGCGGGCGCGCTGTCGGCATTAATGCAAGGTGGAGGATTTATCATTGCTGCCTTTGGACCGTTAGTGGCAGTGATATTGCGTCAACCTGACGGAAGCTTTACTTATGCATGGGCATTTCATGCGGTTTTAGTGATTATCACGATAGGATTATTTTCACGATTAAATCCGCGCCATTACGCGAAAGCCTACCCCGCTAATCACACTATTTAATCATCGATATATTAAGAAACTCTGCATAAAATAAGCGCCTTACTCTTTTATAAATAAGGCGCTTATCAATTAAATAACGGAGTACTTTTGATTGCGAAAATTAAACAACAATATGCGTTCCGGTTTCACCTTTTAAGGCAGAAGCCAGTTTTTCTGGCGTTGTGATAATCACTCTTTTTCCACCCGCGGCTAAAAATGAGAGGCTGGCTTCGATTTTTGGAAGCATACTGCCCGGAGGGAAATGCCCTTCATGCATATATTGTGTCATTTCCTCAACCGAGGTTTCACCCAATGCTTTTTGTTCTGGCTTACCAAAATGAATACTAACTTTTTCAACACCTGTGGTGATGATAAGAATATCTGCATGTAATTCTTTTGCTAGCAATGTTGATGACAAGTCTTTATCAATAACGGCATCGACACTTTGGTAATTTCCCTGTTCATTTTTAATCACAGGAATACCACCGCCACCCACAGCAATAACAACATAGCCGCATTCTGATAGTGACTTAATTGCACTAGATTCAATAACATGTTGTGGAATTGGAGAGGCAACAACACGACGATAACCACGACCAGAGTCTTCAACAAAATGCCATTGAGGATTTTCTTGCTTTAATTGCACCATCTCTTGTTCAGAGAAAAATGCACCAATAGGTTTTGTTGGAGAAACAAAATTAGGATCGTTTTTATCTACTTCAACTTGTGTGATAAGGGTAACTGCTTGTTTATTTTGTTGAACACGAAGCTTATTCGTTAACGCTTGTTGTATTAAATAGCCGATACCGCCTTGTGTATCTGCAACACAGTTGGCCAAAGGTGTTAACGGTAAACCTTCTTGCACATGCGCCACTTCAGCGCGACGTAAATCAAGCCCTACTTGTGGCCCATTACCATGAGTTAAAACAATATTATACCCTTCAGCCACCATATCACTAATATGGGCTGCAACCTCTTGTACTGCTTGTTCTTGATGAGCGATAGACTGGCTAGCATTGTCTTTAATAATACTGTTGCCTCCAATGGCAACAACAACGAGTTCTTTCATATTTCACTCTCAATTATATTATTGGCAATTAAAGTAGAAATAATGCACCTCTACTCTTAGAGGTTGGGTTGATAAGGTCGCCATATTTGCTAACCATTTTCCCCATTTTTATTTTTAATGAGATAAATATTACCGAGTTGAATAATATCTATTCATTAATTGCGCAGGATAATAGCAGAGAATGTAAAGAAAACATCTATTACTCAACGTTTCTCTTATTTAATTTCTGTAATTAAAATACGGAAAGAAAAGGATAAAAGGCGTCATCAAACACATCAATAACACCTTATTCAATACAAGTAAGCAGGATTGTTAGTGCTTTTTCACTTTGCTATTTGATCAACATTTGGTAGATAAACATCAGGCATATCAGTGATCAGCATATCAACACCCCATTGCTCAAAATCTTTCACTTCTTCAGGATTATTCGGGGTATAACAATAAATTTCATAACCCGCTTGTTTCAACATTTGAGCTTGTTCTTGTGTGAGATATTTGTAATTACAATGCACACTAAAACCATCGATCGCTTTTAGTGTTTCTAACGCATTATCAGGAATTTCATCCCACAATTGGCCTCTGCGAATAAAAGGCAGGTATCGTTTCATAACGATCAGTGCATGCGTATCAAAAGAAGAAAATAAAATTTGCTCATTCGGAATATCTGCACTTTTTATCATGTCAGAAACCGCTAAACATAAACGTTCAACATCATCATCAGGCCATGTTTTCAATTCAATATTGAGCTTTGTTCCTGAACGCTTAATAAGCTGCAATCCTTGTCTTAAAGAAGGAACTTTCTCACCTTGATAGAGTGAACTAAACCAACTTCCTGCATCAAGGCGATGTAAATCATCTAAGGTATGAAAACGCACAGCACCTTGCCCATTCGTGCAACGATTAACTGTTTTATCATGAATAAGCACAGGAACATGATCCGCGGTTAATTGCACATCCGTTTCAATCCATTCGCACCCAAAATCAATCGCCATTTTAAACGCAGCCAATGTATTTTCAGGCGCTTTTCCAGAAAAACCTCGGTGAGCAGCTATCTTCATTTCTCTCTCCTTTTCATTTGTGCCGACATCATGACAACCATTTATGACAGCAATTTGACAGTCATACCATCAATATATCTTCATTTAATTGTCACCCATTTGTCATAAACAACATTTAGGGTAATTCGCAGATTAGATTGCACCTTTAACTTTCGATTAAAAAGGAAATTCTGCATGTCGATAAAATCAATAACAGGTCTTGCTGTTGCAATGGCGTTATTTACTTCTCCTACACACGCAAAAACACAAATTGAATGGTGGCATGCAATGGGAGGTGCGCTCGGTCAAAAAGTAAATCAAATCGCCTCTGATTTTAACGCCAGTCAATCTGAATATGAGATAAAACCCGTTTATAAAGGCACTTACGCTGAAACGATGACCAGTGCAGTGGCTTCATTTCGTGCTAAAAACCAACCCGCTATTGTGCAAGTCTTTGAAGTGGGCACAGCGAGCATGATGGGGGCAAAAAAAGCCGTTTTTCCTGTTTATCAATTAATGGAAAAAACTAACGAGCCTTTTGATCCTAATAGTTATTTATCAACTGTCACGGGCTATTACACCACCAGCGATGGAAAAATGATGTCACTGCCGTTTAATAGCTCTACGCCTGTACTTTATTACAACAAAGCCCTCTTTAAAAAAGCAGGCATAGAGCAACCACCAAAAACATGGAAAGAGATGGAAGCTGTTTCTCAGAAACTGCTCGATTCTGGAGTAAAATGTGGATTTACCACCACATGGCAATCATGGACACAAATCGAAAATTTTGGTGCGCGTAATAATTTACCTATTGCGACAAAAAATAACGGTTTCGATGGTTTTGACACTACCTTCCTTTTTAATAAAGCGCCTTTCGTTAATCATATTCAACAAATGGCAGATTGGTCGAAATCTGGTATTTTCAAATATGGCGGACGTCAATCGGATGCAATGTCACTGTTTTATACCCAAGAATGCGCCATGGTGATGGAATCATCAGCAGGTTTTGCGGGCATTAAAGAGAATATGAAAGGGATTGATATTGGTGTTAGCCAATTACCTTATGACGATTCTCTTGTACAAAAACCTGCGAATACCATTATTGGCGGAGCGTCTTTATGGGTTATGTCGGGACGTCCAGATGCCGAATATAACGGTGTTGCCAAATTCTTTACCTATCTTTCAAGCCCTGAAGTACAAGCCGATTGGCACCAAGCAACAGGTTATTTACCGGTGACTAAAGCCGCTTATGCGTTAACACAACAGCAAGGCTTTTATCAGCAAAATCCGGGCGCAGATACGGCAATATTACAAATGACAACCTCTGAACCTACCGCCAATTCCAAAGGATTACGCTTTGGTAATTTCCTGCAAACTCGAGAAATCGTTGATGAAGAGTTAGAAAAAGTGTGGTCAGGAAAACAGACCGCTCAGGCTGCGTTAGATAATGCTGTTGCGCGTGGGAATGAGCAGTTACGCCGTTTTGAACGAACTCAACAATAGTCACTTATATTAGGCGAGCAAAGTCGCTCGCCTTCTGTTTTTATCGATTTACTGGACATTGTATGGCTTCTCAATCCATTTATTTTAAACAAAAATGGTTACCTCTCGCGCTAATTTTTCCTCAATTAGCTATCACGCTTATCTTTTTCATTTGGCCTGCGGGGCAAGCTTTCTTTCAGTCATTTCAATTAGAAGATGCGTTTGGACTTAGTCGAGAATTTGTTGGTTTTGAAAATTTTCAGCGACTTTTTAGTAATCGCTATTATTTTGACAGTTTAATCACGACATTAATTTTCAGTATCAGTGTCGTGTTTCTCTCTATGCTGTCAGCGCTTATTTTGGCGGGTATTGCAGAGCAAGTCTTACGTGGCAAACTGTTTTATCGCACTATTTTAATTTCACCCTATGCCATTGCGCCAGTTATTGCAGGCTTTCTGTGGCTATTTATGCTTGATCCCACAATTGGTGTATTAAGCCAACAATTAAAGAAAATAGGTATTAATTGGGATCCTGTACTTAATACACATCATGCTATGTGGATGGTGATTTTAACGGCGACATGGAAACAAGTGAGTTATAACTTTCTGTTTTTCCTCGCCGCCTTGCAATCTGTACCTAAATCTCTTTTAGAAGCTGCAGCTATTGATGGTAGTGGCCCCATTAAACGCTTTATTACTATCAGTTTTCCTTTAATTTCTCCCACAACCTTTTTCTTACTTGTGGTTAATTTTGCTTACGCCTTTTTTGATACTTTCGCCATTATCCACGCGATGACGCAAGGTGGCCCTGGTAGTAGCACCTCAACACTGGTTTATAAGGTCTATAACGATGGTTTTGTGGGATTAGATTTAGGCTCCTCCGCCGCACAATCCGTTATTTTGATGTTTATTGTCGCGATATTAACCATTATTCAATTTCGTTATGTTGAGAAAAAGGTGGCTTACTGATGGTTGAACGTAGACCTTTATTTCATGCTTTCTGCCACTTTATTCTTATTGTTGGCATTCTTTCTGTGGCATTCCCTGTGTGGATTGCGCTAGTGGCAACAACCCATCAAAACACCGAGTTTGCCACAGGCTCTCCTCTTTGGTTTGGTACTGAAGGCTTCAATATTTTTAAAACGATATTTTCACAGGCAGGTACAACGCAAAATAGTGCAATTTCAATTAACAGCATGTTATTGAATTCGTTAGTTATGGCGTTAGTGATCACCATAGGGAAATTAGCTATATCGATTTTATCGGCCTATGCCGTGGTTTTCTTTCGCTTTCCGGGACGGATGCTCGCCTTTTGGACTATCTTTTTTACCTTAATGTTACCTGTTGAAGTTCGCATTATGCCGACATTTGAAGTCGTCACTGATCTTAATATGTTGAACTCTTATGCCGGATTAACCATTCCATTAATTGCTAGCGCCACAGCCACTTTTTTGTTTCGTCAATTTTTCCTGACCATCACCCCTGAATTAATTGAAGCCGCAAAAATTGATGGCGCTGGGCCGATTAAATTCTTTTTCACTATCTTGCTTCCTCTTTCTCGCACCAATATCGCTGCCCTTTTTGTTATCACCTTTATTTATGGGTGGAATCAATATCTTTGGCCAATGCTTATCACAACTGATACCCACTACTACACCATTGTGATGGGAATTAAACAGATGGTTGCGGTTTCTGATGGTGTCGTTGAATGGAATAAAATTATGGCAACTACATTGATCGCCATGTTGCCGCCAGTCCTTATCGTCATTCTGATGCAAAGAGCCTTTGTAAAAGGCTTTATTGATACGGAGAAATAATATGACAACCGTAACGCTCACTGATTTAGAAAAACGCTATCCTAATGGACACCAAGCTATTTCGAAATTGAACCTTTCTATTGAGCAAGGTGAAATGGTGGTGTTAGTTGGCCCAAGTGGTTGTGGCAAATCAACATTACTGCGAATGATTGCAGGATTAGAAACCATCACACAAGGTGATTTACTCATTGATAATTTACGTGTTAATGAACATGAACCGAGTGAGCGAGATATCGCAATGGTGTTTCAAAACTATGCGCTTTATCCTCATATGTCTGTCTATAACAACATGGCATATGGTTTACGTAATCGAAAAACACCCAAAACCCAAATAGAAGAACTTGTCACAAATGCGGCTAACATGCTGGAAATCAGTCATTTATTGGATAGAAAACCCAAAGAGCTTTCCGGTGGACAACGTCAACGTGTCGCAATGGGAAGAGCCATTGTGCGTAAACCCAAAGTGTTTTTATTTGATGAACCACTCTCTAACCTTGATGCAAAATTACGTGTTCAGATGCGTCTGGAGATCAAAAAATTACAGCGAAAACTCTCCACAACCTCGATTTATGTGACGCACGATCAGGTAGAAGCGATGACATTAGCCGATAAGCTGGTGGTTTTAAATCAAGGAAATATAGAGCAAGTGGGGACGCCTTTAGAGATTTATGAAAGTCCAGCTTCCGTGTTTGTGGCAACGTTTATGGGCTCTCCCGCAATGAATATCTTAGATGTCCTAATTAATCATGGTGTAATTGAAATCGCTGATGGGCATATTGCCGTTTCATCTCAGCATCTTCCTTATCAAGCCATTAAATTAGGTTTACGCCCTGAACATTTGATCATTAGCCATCAACATCCCCTTTTTCATGTTGAAGTGGAATTTATTGAAGCACTAGGCGCTGATGTTTTAATTTATGCCACGACTTGTGATAAACAAAAACAGTCTATTGTTATTCGCGCACCTAACAATCATGGTGTGAATATTGGTAATAAAATTGGTCTAACCATTCATCCTGAAAACCTTCATTTCTTTAATGAGCAAACAGGAAAACGTATTAACCGCCCTTTTATGCTCATCAGTGAATTAATGGTTTCCTGATACATCGATATCAATTTATTCATTTTCGGTTTAATCTTAATAGCGGTGCTTTAAGCATCGTTATTTATTTATCACTAAGCAATAAATATTAAAAATATAAAATTTGTCAGAATTAAACAAATAAAACCCACATCTAAATACAACGTTCCTTTGATATTATTCCAAGTAAATTCAAAACAGCATAACGTACACTCAGAGTAAGTATAATCAATGATCTACATAGATATTACTAAGAAAAATTTATCTTCTCCCTATTAGACACTATATTAATCTTCTTAAATTTAAAGAAGTTAAAATAACCAATATGTTTTTCCATCATCATTTTAAGAATAAAAAATAATATTTTTTAGATGAAAAAAATAGAAATATATATTCAGATAATATTTATTACATAAAATGCTTATATTGCACCGATAGATAAGCACTGTTATTCTTCCGCTCGTATTTAATACGCAATTATATAAAACTGCGCAGCAGAAAAGGACTTAAATCAAAATGAAAATCAAATTACTTGCTACAGTGATGGTATCAGCAGCACTACTCTCTGGTTGTCAAAACCTTAATACCGATATGTTGACCAAATCAGGCACTCAACTATTCCAAGCTGCAACATTAAGCGATAACGATATCAAAGCGCTAACGAATGATGCTTGTAAAGAAATGGACGCTCAAAATAAAGTTGCACCCGCAAATAGTACCTACACTAAACGTTTAAATAATATCGCTAAAGCGTTAGGTAATGAAGTTAATGGCACGCCAGTAAACTACAAAGTTTATATGACTAAAGATGTGAATGCGTGGGCTATGGCTAACGGCTGTGTTCGTGTTTATAGCGGTTTAATGGACATGATGACAGATAACGAAGTTGAAGGCGTGTTAGGTCATGAAATGGGTCACGTTGCTTTAGGTCATACTCGTAAAGCAATTCAAGTTGCACACGCAACAGTTGCAGCACGTACTGCGGCAGCATCCGCGGGGGGTGTAGCAGCGCAATTAAGTAGCTCTCAGTTGGCTGAAATGGGACAAAAACTGGTTAATGCTCAGTTCTCTCAACACCAAGAGTCAGAAGCAGATAATTTCTCTTACGATCTGCTGAAAAAACGTGGGGTAAGCACCGCAGGTTTAGTCACAGGTTTTGAGAAATTAGCTAAACTAGGTGGCGGTGATTCAAGTATGTTTGATTCTCACCCACCATCAAAAGAGCGTGCAGATAATATCCGTAATCGCATTGCTGAAGATAAAAAATAATTACCTTGCCCCTGTATCCCATGATATGGGGGTTTTCTTTTCAGGTTTATCCTTTTTACGAATGGCGAAAAGTGTTTGTCACATCAGCAAAAAAACGTTGGATCGCTTGTTTTTCACTCTGATTATATTGTTCAAATAACGCAGACCATTTTGCTTGAGATTGTTGATGCAACACCTCATGCGCGTGAAAAAGCCGCTCGCCTTCTTCTGTTAAGATAAAAAATATTTCTTTCTGATTATCTGCTAATTTTATTTTTTCAATCGCGCCTTTCTTTTGTAATCGACTACATATCTTTGAGACAGCACCTCGTGTCATTACCATATATTCACTGATGGTTGTGAGATTTCTCATACTCTCTTCACCAATACAATGGATCACATGCAGTTCTGTGAGTGAGTAATTATCTAACCCATTCTCTTTTAATACTTTTTTATGATCGCTATCGGCTTGTTCATCTTTAAGATGCAAAAAATCACTTAACCCTTTTAACAAGTCTTCTGTTGTCACATTCTCTTTTGCCATTTTGTTTCCTTGGAAAGGATATTTTTAAAAAATAGTACCAAAAGTATTTACAACAATCAAAATATCGCTATTATTTGTTTTGTTTCCATGGAAACAAAAACAACAAGAGGCAATATAATGAAATTATCAATCCGCAGTCTGTTTTATCTCATTTGTTTTAGCGCACTACTAGGCTCTTTGGCGCAAAATATCTATACCCCTGTACTTCCCTTGATCCAACAGCTATTTAATACCACGCTATCATTGGTTAATTTAACGGTATCTGCATTTACTTTTGCTATGGCTGTTATGCAACTGTTTTACGGCTCCTTGATTGATAAATGGGGAAGAAAACCTATTTTACTCAGTGGGTTAGCCATCTCAATTGTGGGTGCTTTGGGTTGTGTTTGGTCTGATTCTATTGGGGTATTTATTTTTTGGCGGGTGATCCAAGCTATTGGTATTGCAGCTATTCCTGTGGTTGCAGCCACTATTCTTGGGGATCTTTATCAAGGAAACGAGCGTGCTAAAGCAATGGGATCATATCAAATGTTATTAGCACTAGCTCCTGCTTGTGGTCCTTTATTAGGCGGGTATTTAGCGCAACATTATCAATATCAAGGTATTTTTATTTTCTTGGCCGTAGTCGGTGTCATATTACTTATTACGCATCTCTTTTATTTACCTGAAACACGTCCAGAACAGAAAGACGCCTTTACAAGCATGTCTGCAATGCAACAAGTGCTTATAGCTCCTGCGGGTAAATCTGTATTTATCATCAGTTTTATGGTGTTTTATAACTATTTTTGTCTCTTAGTATTTTTACCCTTAATAGCCTTTCATCTCTATCAGCTTAACAGTACCGAAATCGGTGGATTATATATCCCTATGTCGATTGCTCTGATTTTAGGTAGTTATCTTTACCGTAGGATCTGCCATCTATTCAATGTGGAATATGGTGTGATTATTACCTCTTGTATTAACCTGATCATGTTGACGTTATTTGCACTCTTTTGGCAAATATCACTTCCTGTGATGTTGGGTTTAACCGTGTTATATGGGCTTTCTCTCGGATTAACCATGCCAACACACACCACATTATTGGCGAGCTATTTTAGTTCAACCAGAGCAACCGCAATGGGGATTTATAACTTTATTCGTTATTGTGGAATGGCTGCGGGTCCTATGGTGGCGACCTATTTTGTCACTGGTAATAGTTATGAGTATGTCTTTTATTCTTGTGTGATCTTCACGAGTTTGGCATTGTGTTTCGCATTCAAAACATTAATGTCATCATTAAAAGAAAAAAGGCACACTGCAAACTAACAGGAAATTTGATGAAACTGACTATTGAAAAACTGACACAGCTTTCAGCACAAGACCGTATCGATTTAGGTAAAATTTGGCAAGAGCCTTGTTATCAACATGCACTAACAACCGAAATTACCGAAGATAACACTCTCTTTGTGGCACGTTTTAATGAGCGATTACTGGCGGCTTGCCGTATTCAATTATCGGGTAATAAAGCGATAATCACCGATTTTATGGTCAGAGAAGTAACACGTCGCCGTGGTGTTGGGCATTATTTACTGACACAATGTTTATCTGCATATCCTGATATTACCCATTGGCAAGCAATAAGCTTATCCGCTGAAGAAAATGGATATGATGTTGCACATGCTTTTTTAACACACCATCAATTTAATCCATCACCACAATCTGATCTTTATGTTCTCAATATTTGACAATATTCTTACTCTAAACAATTCTACAACTTGAATATATGCAACATATACTCTAAATAATTCAAGATGTAGCTAGGCGACAAATGAAAGAGTCGCTAGGAGCATACATCAGTATGTTAATGCGAATGAACGCAGTCAACAACACTACAACTTGAAGTATGACGAGTAAACGCTACGGCTTGAAATATGAAGAATAATAAAGTCGAGCCACATTATAAGCTGTCTCATTAAGATTTTTTTGCGCATTACTTAACGCATCAGAAAGTGTAGAAACACCAGGAACAATAGAAAAAACCGCATCAATACCCTGCTGATGAACTACATCGTAATCCGGTAAATAACCACCGACCAACGCAATAACAGGAAGGTGGTATTTTTTTGCCAACTTAGCAACGCCTGTTGGTGTTTTACCTTGCGCCGATTGGCTATCCATTCTCCCCTCGCCCGTGATCACCAAATCTGCATCAATAAAATGTCTTTCTAATTCAACGGTTTTAGCTACCAATTCGACACCTTGCGAAAGTGTTGCTTGCGTAAATGCAAGCAAAGGCAGAGCCAATCCTCCCGCCGCACCACTTCCTGCTATATGGATAAGAGTGCGTTGCGTCATTTTCTCAAGATAAGTACCAAAATGGTGTAATGCGTTATCAAGTTGCGCAATATCGTCTTTGGTTGCTCCTTTTTGTGGACCAAAAATAGCGGATGCTCCTTTTTCGCCACACAATGGATTAGTGACATCGCAAGCAATCTCAATTTCAATATGTTTTAGTTTGGGATTGAGTTTGGTGATATCAATAGAATGAAGTTGGGCTAATGAGCGTCCACCAAAAGGCAAAGATGTACTAAATTTATCTTTAAGACCAAGACCGAGTGCTTGCATCATCCCTGCACCAGCATCATTTGTAGCACTTCCACCTAATCCTAAAATAATTTTTTTAACACCCATTTCAAGTGCAGCATTAATTAATTCACCTGTACCATAACTAGTCGTCAAATTGGGATCACGTTGAGATGAAGGAATAAGATGAAGACCAGAAGCTTGTGCCATTTCAATCACAGCGGTGGTGTTATCACCTAAAAGTCCCCACGTTGCGGTCACTTGTTTACCTAAAGGCGAACACACTTGTGTAGAGATAAAACGGCCTTGTGTTGCATCCACCAGTGATATCACCGTTCCTTCACCACCATCAGCCATAGGAATACAACAATACTGTGCATCGGGTAAATAACGTGAAAAACCCTGTTTTATTGCTGTTGCAACTTCTTTCGCACTTAAACTTTCTTTAAAAGAATCAGGGGCGATAACTATTTTCACGTTATTTTCTCCAAGCAATAAAAAAGCGATATTTTCATATCGCTTTTATAACATACTCTACTTTATGGGAGCGTGTGCTTGGTCTGAAATGTGATTAATCTTCAATCGCTAAACGCAATTTCTTCATCGCATTTTTTTCTAATTGACGAACACGCTCGGCAGAAACACCGTATTTTGTCGCCAAGTCTTGCAATGTCGATTTGTTATCATCATCTAACCAACGAGCACGAATAATATCTTGGCTACGTTCATCAAGAGTTTCAATTGCTGACGTCAGTTTATCTGTCGCATGATTATCCCAGTTATCTTCTTCAATGCCGTCGGCAAAGTCAGAAGACTTATCTTCTAGGAAGAGTACAGGGGCAATAGGATGTGAGTCATCACTATCGTCAGCGGTCATATCAAATGCCATATCTTGTGCTGACATCCGTGATTCCATTTCTCGGACATCACTTTCTGATACACCTAATTCTCTTGCAACAAGCTCCACTTCATCTTGATTAAACCAACCTAAACGCTTTTTATTTTTTCGCAGATTAAAAAATAGTTTACGTTGTGATTTTGTGGTCGCGACTTTCACGATACGCCAGTTGCGTAGCACATATTCGTGAATTTCAGCTTTGATCCAATGCACAGCAAAAGAGACTAGTCGAACACCCACTTCTGGGTTAAAACGACGAACCGCTTTCATCAAACCAATATTACCTTCTTGGATAAGATCAGCTTGTGGTAAGCCGTAACCTGAATAGCTGCGAGCAACATGAATAACGAAGCGCAGATGTGAAAGGATAAGCGTTCTTGCTGCATCCAAGTCACCATCGTAATGCAGCCGTTCAGCGAGTTCCTTTTCTTCCTCTGCGGTTAACATCGGATAGGAATTGGCTGCACGTATATACGCTTCGATGCTGCCTTGCGGAACCAATGCTAAGGATTGCATTTCTTTTGTCATTCAAATCCTCATGAAAATCAAATAAATAATTAATTAAAATTATCGCTGTAAGGGAAAGTAGATGAGCCTTATAAATATAGCTTAAATAGGAAGTCTGTTAAGGTTTTTTACGATGTGTTTTTATCATAACGACTATTTGACCAGCATAAAGACTAAAGGTTCATCTCGCATCTATGTTTACATATCTTTGTACTTTTCTATCACAGAAGCAAATATGACTGTTGCCTTATCGTAGAAAAGAGTGCGTGCATTATTATGCCAGAGACGGGGCGTCGATAAAATGGCTGGGTGACAATATTAACGTAACCCAGCCTGATAAAAAAAATATCTTCTCATTATTTATGAGGATAAGTATAAAAACACTCTAATTCATTATTCTGGTGTGAATTGACGCAAATGTTGCATTGTTGTCAACCATGCAGCAAGCCAGCCAATTGTCATAGCAACTAGAATAAGAATGATAGATTCATCAAAACCTAGTCCTGAAATGGAAAATGAAGTCCCAAACACGATCGCGGCTTGAGTCACTACATCAGAGAGTTTCCACACCAGTAAAGCTGAAAAGATCAGCGCAAATACGGCACCAATAAAGCCGAGGATCAATCCCCAATTAAGGAAAGGACGCATAATAAAGCCATCAGTTGCACCAATTAGCTTCATCACATTAATGGTGTCTCGGCGACTGAAAATATTGAGGCGCACACTGTTACCAATTACCAATAACAGGGCAACAACCATCAATGTGCCAATCACCAAAGCAATTTGCCCGACTAATGAAGTTAACGTTGAAAGCCGAGTAAACCAACTATCATCCATTCTTACTTCGTCAACACCGGGTATTTTCGCTACTGTATCACGCAAATTCGTCATTAATTGTTGATCGCTAGGCTCCATAACAGGTGTCACAATCGCAACCGCAGGTAATGGATTCTCTTCTAACATATCTAACGCACTGCTAAAGCCAGCCCAAGAACGAAATTCTACTAGCGAATCTTGTCGTGAAAGATAGTTAACATCTTCGACTTTTTCTAAGGCTTCTATTTTTTTGATCGTGGCTTCAGCTAATGAATCATCAAGAGATTTATCAAGATAAACTGTTAATTGTGGTGTTGGATACCATTGTTCTGACGCAGTTGAGACATTCTTCCAGACAATATAGAAGATGCTAGGTAAAGTGAGTGATATAGCGACAACCATTACCGTTAAAAAAGAGGAGAGCGGCTGGCGTAAAAAATCAGCCATAGTATTACGCCATGCGTAACGCCATTGTTCTCGTCTTCCCCCTTTTAGCGCCTTGGTTTTTGCACCTGGCGTTGGCATTGATTTACGGGAACTTTTTGCTTTAGCCATTTTGTCCTCCCACCATTCTGCCTTGCCCTAATGTAAGAATGCGATAATTTCTGCGCTCTATCAGAGACATATCGTGCGTCGCCATTAACACCGTTACACCAACACGGTTGAACTCTTCAAAAAGGCGCATGATACCTTCTGAAAGCTCACCATCAAGATTACCTGTTGGTTCATCTGCAAGCAAAACTGTCGGTTTATTCACAACAGCGCGCGCAATACCGACACGCTGTTGTTCACCACCAGAAAGTTGAATAGGATAATTTTTGGCTTTATCCAATAGTCCTACTTTATCTAAAGCGGCTGAAACTCTTCGCCGAATATCCTCTTCACTCGCGCCAGCAATAATCAGGGGAAGAGATACGTTGTCATAAACCGTTCTATCCATCAATAAGTGGTGATCTTGGAAGATCATCCCAATTTGACGACGCAGAAAAGGGATCTCACTATTTTTTAGTCTACTGATATCATGACCAGCAAACCAAATAGCACCATCACTTGGTCGTTCTATTCCACAAATTAACTTAAGCAATGTACTTTTACCGGCGCCAGAGTGACCCGTTAAAAAAGCCATTTCACCAGGGCGAAGATGAAAATCAACCCCCTGTAATGCTTGTCTTCCACCTAAATAAGCCTTGCTGACGTGTTCGAAGCGGATCATTAAAACTACTCCTCGCGGGCAAACAGAGCCTCAATAAAATCGTCGGCTTTAAACGGACGTAGATCTTCAATACCTTCACCTACCCCGATATAACGGATAGGAATACTAAACTGATCAGCAATGGAGAAGATAACGCCCCCTTTTGCTGTACCATCGAGTTTAGTCAATGTTAATCCAGTTAGCCCAACTGTTTCATTAAAGAGTTTTGCCTGACTAACTGCATTTTGTCCAGTACTTGCATCTAACGTCAGCATCACTTCGTGTGGTGCTTCTTCGTCTAATTTCTTCATAACACGAACGATTTTTTTCAGCTCTTCCATTAAATGGGATTTATTCTGCAATCGTCCTGCGGTATCAGCAATAAGAACATCGACACCTTTTGCTTGGGCTGATTGAATTGCATCAAAAATAACAGATGCAGGATCAGCGCCAGTATGTTGTGCCACAACAGGGATATTATTACGCTCGCCCCAAACTTGTAACTGTTCAACAGCCGCAGCTCGGAATGTATCACCTGCAGCTAACATGACAGATTTACCTTCAGCTTGGTATTGTCGCGCTAATTTTCCGATTGTGGTTGTTTTACCAACACCATTAACGCCAACCATTAAAATAACAAAAGGTTTTTTACCTTCAATATTTAATGGTTTATCAACCTTACTTAAAATATCGCCCATCTCTTCACGTAATTTTCCGTAAAGGGCTTCAGCATCTTTAAGATCTTTATGGGTGGCGTGTTTGGTCAGGCTAGTGATGATTTTAGTGGTGGTTTCCATACCCACATCAGCAATTAAGAGTTGCTCTTCTAACTCTTCAAAAAGCTCATCATCAATTTTCTTACCACGAAATAGGCTAAGGAACCCTGAACCTAAGTTCTGACGAGTTTTCAGTAAACCTTTTTTCAGTCGGCTAAAAAATCCTTCTTTCTTAGGTTTCTCTTGTTCAACAACTTTATCTGCTAGTACTTCTTCGCGTAAAGATTCAATATCTTCAGCTTCCGCTTGCGCAATAGCAAGACGTTCGTTTTCTTCTTCTTGCGCTAAACGTTGTGCTTCAGCTTCTTGAGCCAGACGTTCCTGCTCTAAACGCGCCGCTTCTTGACGTTGCGCTTCTAAACGTTCTTGTTCCGCTTTTAGTTCAGCTTGGCGTTGCGCTTCTTCTTGCGCTAAACGTTGGGCTTCGGCCTCTTGAGCCAGACGTTCCTGCTCTAAACGCGCTTGCTCTGCATCTATTTCTGCTTGGCGCTGAGCTTTCTCTTGTTCTAAACGTTGTTTTTCAGCTTCTTGTGCCAATCTATCTTGCACAACACGTTGCGCTTCTTGGCGCTCTACTTCTAAACGTTCTTGTTCCGCTTCTAATTGCGCTTGGCGAGCCGCTTCTTCTTGCGCCTCTTTTGCCAAACGTTCTTGTTCTAAACGCTCTTCTTCTAAGCGTTGCTGTTCTTTCTCTTGCTCAATATTTTCTTCTTTGTTACGCCCAAAACCGAGCCACGAGAAAAAACCTTTTTTTTCTTTTGCCATTAGCTACTAAACTCCTCGCACTAAATCATGGCGCGATTACATTGACGATATTGAAAATAATAATGAAGTCTATCATTTGATCATAGATAAACGCATCTTTTATACGAATTTTATGGTAAATTATTGCGGATTAAATCAAGGGAAGTCATCGAGATAACAACAGACACGAATTCCTTATTCCAAAAGACACTCCAAAACTCACGTTTAAACGATATAAATCAAAATAATATGGCCAAAAAACCACAAAAAGCCCCAATGGGACAAATCAGAATAATTGGGGGAAAATGGCGTGGTCGTAAACTTCCTGTTCTCGATAGCCAAGGATTACGACCAACAACGGATAGAGTGAAAGAAACGCTCTTTAATTGGCTAATGCCTGTTATCCAAGATGCCCGTTGCCTCGACTGTTTTGCAGGAAGCGGTGGTTTAGGAATTGAAGCTCTTTCTCGCTATGCTCGTGAAACCACGTTTATCGAATATGAACGTGCAGTTGCCCAACAAATTACCGCAAACTTAACCTTACTAAATGCAGAGAATGGGCATGTCATTCAAGACAGTGCATTGTCATATCTCGCTAAACAAGGTTCACCTTATAATGTCGTTTTTTTAGATCCTCCTTTTCATAAAGGCATGTTGTCAGACACTATCCAATTATTAGAAAATAACGGCTGGTTAGCGCAAGATTGCTATATTTATATTGAGGAAGAAATTAAAGCACAGACTTATACGCTTCCTACCACTTGGACATTGCATAGAGAGAAGATCGCAGGGCAAGTTGCGTATCGTCTTTATATTCGCAGTCTATCTGCTTAATTTTTTATGGAGCTGCTATGTTAATCTTTTTTGGCCGATTTTTAATGGTCGGTGTTTGGGGCTTTCTATTTTTAAATATTATTTCCCCGTTTCCTAAGCCTTTAAAATATTTTATGGATATCGCTATGATTTTTATGGTGATTATGCATGGTTTACAAATTGTCATGTATAAAGCAGGACAGCCTAAAGATCAAAAACCGTCAACGGCATTACAATTTCGTATTTTCTTTTTTGGTATTTTTGAGCTATTAAAAATACAAAAAGAACTACGAAAAGAATATGAAGAAAAACAAAAGAATAAAACGAAACAATAACCGTAATATCGTTATATCCTCGCAATTATCTGGGGTGGTCAACCAACCCCAGAGGTTGCCAATCTTATCAACAAATTCTCTTATTTCTTGTTTGATTCATCATTTGGCATATCAGTTTCAAATTTCACAAAACGACTGCCTTGCATAAATAAACGCCCTTTCATTTTAGGCTCGATATCGTGATAAGACGATTTATCAATCTTTAACACTAAATCTTTACGCAAGTCAGTGGTCAAACGAAAAGTCACTTGATAATAATGTGTTGTTTCAGGGCCATTCACATCATTTTCTCTTGAGCGCCGTTCATTTGCAGCAACTTCTCTTTTATCAATAACATCAACCATATAAAGTTTAACGGGCGCATTATCATCACTTATTCGTTGCTTTCTTTGTTCAAAAAAACGATAAGTTGCTGACGCTATAATAATGATAAGTACTGCAATTCCTAAAATAGCCGCTTTATTCATTACATTAATTCCTATCGTTATATGGATTAAAAAGTAAGGTGCTTTATATTATTTTAATAAGTCCGTCAGTTTCGTCATTAACCGCTATTCTTAAATTAAACTTTCTGTTATCAATAATAAAACAGTTCTGAATATAAGGAAGATATTATGAGTTGGCCTTTTCTCGCCGTATTATTCTCCGGGTGGCTTTATATCGATGCAGCATATCGAGGCCCTAATTGGCAACGATGGTTATTCCGTCCTATCACGCTACTTCTTTTATTACTTTGGGCATGGCAAGTTCCTGAACACAGTATTAATAGCTACCTTATTGTAGGTGCATTATTAGCTACTTTGCTTTCTGATATATTAAGAATGTTTGATAGTAAGTATTTACTACCATCTTTTGCCTTGGTTTTCTTAAGTTACATTCTTTATATGGTCAGCTTTTTATTACCACTGCAACTCTCTTTCTATCTTCCTTTACTTGGATTCGTCATTCTTGCTTTCATTATCATTTTAGTGATTGTTTGGAGTAAGCTCGATAAATTAGCTATCCCTGCGTCTCTTACTTTATTAGCTGCATTTGCTATGTTTTGGATTGCTGGAGAAAAATTCTTCTACTTAAGTAACGATTACAACCTATCTATTATGATTGGCTCATTGTTGTTAGTAATTGCTTACTCAATATGGCTTATCAACCGCTTCCGCTTCTCATTCTCGGCTTCTAAAGGGCTTGTCAGCGCCTGTTATTTTATTGGGCATTTCTTTATCGTCAGAGCCTTATTCATTTAGCATCCATTAACCCCTTGTTTTTACAAAATAGAATGAGGGGTTAATTTTTTGACCTAATTCGCACTTTTTGCCAATGAATATGCCTTCGGTATCTTGACTCTGGACTCTACTCCAAGCTGTAAAGTACTTATCAGATAAATGAATTTAAACTTTACTTTGTTGAACAAGGAGAGCCAGTTATGACTAAACATGCTCATCAACACGATAATCATAAACATACCGATGCTTGCTGCTCAAGCTCTCAATGCTGTTCAGGTCACTCAGAGAATAGTACGCACTCACATACTGAAAGCGGACATTCTCATACCAAGACAGATAAAAGTGATCCTGAATGCGAGGATGAGCATCACCACAAACATGATCATGATGGTCACGATCATAGCCATGATGGGCATAATCATGCTCATGGAAGCTGTGATATCAACGCCCCTGTTTCTAACATTGAGCCAGAAAAGATTGCACAACAACGCTTTAGCTGGAAAGTACAAGGTATGGACTGCCCAAGTTGCGCACAAAAAATTGAAACCGCAGCACTTAAAGTGGCTGGTGTAAAACAAGCAAAAGTCCTTTTTGCCACCGAAAAATTGGTCGTTGATGCGGATAGCGATCTACGCGCAGATGTCATTGCCGCAATTAAAAGTGCAGGATTTGAGCTTTTTGATCTTTCATCTCCTCAATCTAAAAAAGTGGATAAGCAAAGCCTATTAAAAGAGAGCTCGTTTGTCATTGTACTTGCGATTTTAATGGCAATTAGCTGGGGTGCTGAGTTTATTGATCCTCAAGCAGGACGTGCCGCTTTTCTTGCAACAACCTTAATTGGCCTATTCCCCATTGTGAAAAAGTCTTTGCAACTTATTCGCAGTGGTACACCTTTCGCCATAGAAACGTTGATAAGTGTTGCCGCAATTGGTGCGCTCTTTATTAATGCTACCGAAGAAGCAGCAATGGTTATTTTGCTGTTTATGATTGGTGAAATGCTGGAGTCTTATGCCGCAGGACGTGCTCGTCGTGGTGTCAGTGCATTAATGGCATTAGTGCCAGAAGAAGCGACATTAGTCAAAGATGGTAAAAAACAAACTGTGCCTGTTGCGCAATTACGTCCAGGCGACATCATCGAAATTGCACCAGGTTCACGCTTACCCACAGATGCGGAATTAGTCAGTGCATTTGCAAGCTTTGATGAAAGTGCATTAACGGGTGAATCCGTGCCAGTAGAGCGTCTACAAGGCGAAAAAGTGGCAGCAGGTTGTTTATCTGTGGATAGAGCTGTACAGATGAAAGTGGTATCTGAACAAGGGCAAAATGCTATTGACCGTATTTTGCAATTGATTGAAGAGGCTGAAGAGCGTAGAGCGCCAATTGAGCGTTTTGTGGACCGCTTTAGTCGCTACTATACCCCTGCTATTATGCTGTTCTCTGCATTAGTGATTATTGTGCCACCGCTGTTCTTTGCTCAGCCTTGGGAAACATGGTTCTATCGCGGCTTAACGCTGTTATTGATTGGTTGTCCTTGTGCGTTGGTTATCTCAACACCAGCAGCAATTACCTCAGCATTAGCTGCTGCTACAAAACGTGGTGCGTTAATTAAAGGAGGTGCAGCGTTAGAGCAATTAGGCACCGTTAATACCATCGCACTTGATAAAACAGGTACATTGACTGAAGGGAAACCTCAAGTTACGGATGTTGTTGCTGAAACGGGGTTTAATGAAAAAGAAGTCCTGACTTTTGCTTCATCCGTAGAAGTCGGATCACATCACCCATTAGCAAAAGCCATTATCAATAAAGCACAAGAACAAAGCGTGCTTGTTGTTGAAGCGGAAGATCGTAAAGCCTTAGCGGGTAAAGGTATTGAAGGTTATTTAAATAGCCAACACATTCTAGTGAGTGCGCCGTCTCAATTATCAGAAACAACAACATTATCGCCTCAATGGCAACAAGAGGTTGCACGCCTTGAAGATGAAGGTAAAACCGTTGTTGTTGTATTAAAAGAGAGTCAGCTAATCGGTGTTATTGCTATGCAAGATACCTTACGCAGTGATGCCATCGAATCAATGAAATTATTGAAAGAGATGAACATTAATGCCGTAATGCTAACGGGCGATAATCCAAGAGCCGCAGCGGCGATTGCGAAAAAACTTGGCATGGATTTCCGTGCAGGATTACTCCCTGAAGATAAAGTGACTTCAGTGATGGAAATCAGTAAAACGCATAACACCATGATGGTCGGTGATGGTATTAACGATGCGCCAGCAATGAAAGCAGCGACTATTGGTGTTGCAATGGGAAGCGGAACTGATGTCGCACTGGAAACCGCAGATGCAGCATTAACACATAACCGTTTAACAGGTTTACCTGAAATTATTCAGTTATCTCGTGCAACACGCAAAATTATTCGTGAAAACATCACTATCGCGCTAGGCTTAAAAGCCGTGTTCTTAGTGACCAGCTTATTAGGAATAACAGGGCTTTGGGTTGCAGTACTGGCTGACTCTGGTGCAACAGCCCTTGTCACCGCCAATGCCGTAAGATTGTTAAGAGTAAAACTTAAATCATCTAGCAAAGAATAAAGTAAACTAAAAAACCCAAACTTCAATAATTGAGGTTTGGGTTATTTTTTAGCGCGATGATAAATTACAGATTGCTCTCTTTTTTACGGATAAGATAACGATAAGGTGCAGATTCAGTCTCTTGATTTAATAAATCATGTTCCATAAAACGACAAAAGCCGGGAATATCACGCACTGTGGCAGGATCATCCGCAATGACTAAAAGCGTATCACCTAATGCCATATTTCTTATGGTTTTACGCACTAACATCACAGGCTCAGGGCAACGTAGGCCTAGCGTATCTAATGTCTTAGTTGCATCATCAAATTGAGCATTCATTCTATTAACCATTCTTCTTACACTGACAGATTGCGTCATTATATCTCGCTTTCGTGTTCACATCACGGCACATTAAGCACAAAGGTATTCCCGCTAACCTTTGCTTTTGTTGCGCAACAGGCGTATTATGCGCATCCTCTCATTTAAGAGAGAAATCACTGTTTTATTGGGTTCCCTCACCCCAATCACTAAAAAGGTACAATTTATGTATATGTTTACTCCCCGCCAAAAAGCGGTGGCGCTGTTATGGCTTTCTTTGTTCCACATTCTGATAATTACATCTAGTAACTATCTTGTGCAATTGCCTATCTCCATTTTTGGTTTCCATACCACTTGGGGTGCCTTTACTTTTCCGTTTATTTTTCTGGCAACAGATTTAACGGTTCGTATTTATGGTGCGCCTTTGGCTCGACGCATTATTACTGCCGTCATGATCCCTGCATTAGCAATTTCTTACCTGATCTCAACGCTCTTTTTCCAAGGAAGTTGGCAAGGTTTTGCCTCATTAACTGATTTTAATATCATGGTGGCAAGAATTGCGACAGCAAGCTTTATGGCTTATGTGTTAGGTCAAATCATGGATGTGTCTGTCTTTAATCGTCTAAGACAACAACAAAAATGGTGGGTAGCACCAAGTGCAGCGATGTTCTTTGGTAATTTACTCGACACACTCGCCTTCTTCTTTATTGCATTTTATCGTAGTACTGACGCATTTATGGCGGAGAATTGGGTTGAAATTGCATTGGTTGACTACGTGTTTAAATTGACCATCTGTATGCTGTTTTTCTTGCCTGCATATGGTGTTTTGTTGAATTTTATTTTGCGTCACTTTTTCGCACAAGAAAATCAAAAACAAGATTATGCTGAAATTCGCTCATAATCTGTCTCACCTCGCAAAAAAATAATGACATAAATGTCATAATTCAAACAATAAAGCTTCATAAATCAATTTTATGAAGCTTTATTCTGACCGAAATAATTTATTATTTTACGTAAATATTTCTTATAGTAATTAATTAGCATGATTAGTCAAACAACGTACAGAATATTACTTAAATATCATTATTATGATGTTTTTTGCATGCTAATATAAAAATGATTAATTATTTCCAATGAAATATTTTATTCGTCTATTAAACTGTTAATGTATTTAAGTTCATCTCCATAGAATTCTGTGTCAATTGGGATGACAAGCCCCACCATAAGGATTTTTTACTCTCTTTTGCGAATAGTAGGAGTCTATTATGTTAAAAGTTATTCAATCCCCCGCTAAATATATTCAAGGACCAGATGCGCTATACCATATTGGTAAATACGCAAAACCTTTTGGCGATAGAGCACTGATTATTGCTGATAAATTTGTTATGGAGCTCGTCGGAAGTACCGTCAAAGACAGCATGTCTCAATATGAAGTGAATGGGCACTTTGAACTGTTTAATGGTGAATGCACACACAACGAAATCAATCGGTTATCTGAACTCGCAAAAGCACAAGCCTCTCTTGTGATCATCGGCGTTGGTGGAGGTAAAACACTTGATACTGCCAAAGCTGTTGCTTATAAATGCCAGCTTCCTGTCGTCATCTCTCCAACCATTGCTTCCACTGATGCACCAACAAGCGCACTTTCTGTCATTTATACAGAATTAGGCGCGTTTGATAGTTACCTTTTCTACCCAACAAATCCTGATGTCGTTGTGATGGACACCAATATCATCGCTTCTGCACCAGCTCGTTTATTAGTGGCTGGAATGGGAGATGCTTTAGCAACCTACTTCGAAGCAAGAGCCTGTAGTCATGCCCAAAAACAGACTATGGCAGGAGGCAAATCAACACTAGCAGCTCTAGCTCTGGCTGAACTTTGCTATAACACCCTTTTAGAAGATGGTTATAAAGCAAAACTCGCAGTCAGCCGAGGTGTTTGTACAACGGCAGTAGAAAATATTATCGAAGCTAATACTTTCTTAAGTGGTATCGGTTTTGAAAGTGCGGGTCTTGCGGCTGCCCATGCTATTCATAATGGGTTTACGGCATTAGAAGAGTGTCACAATATGTACCATGGCGAAAAAGTCGCCTTTGGTACATTAGTCCAATTAGTGTTAGAAAACAGTCCATTAGAAGAGTTAGAAGAGTTCCTCGATTTCTGTATCTTAGTCGGACTACCGGTCACTTTAGAAGAGTTGGGTATCAATGCAACAGGCGATGAATTAAATGAAAAAATCATGGCGGTTGCTGAGTTAAGTTGTGCTGAAGGTGAGACAATTTACAACATGCCATTTGATATCGATTCCGATAAGGTTTATGCCGCTATTTTAACTGCCGACCAATTAGGACGGGAATGGCTTTATTAAAGCCTGAGTAAACAGGGAGTGTTTATCTCCCTGTTTGCATTTACAAAAAAGGGTGATTTATGGTCAGTATCGTATTAGTTTCAAAGAGCCTTACGCTCGCCAATGGTATTAAAGAGCTCGTTAATCAGACTGTAGATCGCCAAGTAAAAATTGCCATTGCGACCAACTATCAAACACCCTCTGATCTTGCTAATGAAGTGTCACCAGAAACGATACTCACAGCAATTAAAAAGTGTTATAGCAAACAAGGTGTACTCGTTTTACTCGATACTTATCATTCAGCACAAAATGCAGCACTCGCTATCGCTAATCTGGAGCATAGCGTAGCCACTAACGTCGCGTTAAGTTCAGCACCGATTGTTGAAGGCACCTTGGCTGCCGCCAATAGTATTGCGTTAGGCGCTTCGCTTGAAGAAGCAGAAAAAGCGGCGCATAAAACCATTACAATTAAAAAACTGCAATTAGGTGAAAATCTGCCTAATTTTAATATTCACCCTAAAAACACAAATTACGAACCTGTCAGAATTATCACCGCACCTGTTTGGCTATACCCTTATCATCGTTTTGTGATCCCTCGTAAAAAAATATCCTCTCACTTATTACTTGAAGAGCAAAAACGTCTCGTAAAAGCCATTGAGCGCTCCAAAAAAGATATAGACTGGTTAACAGAAGAAGCGTACCGCACGATTGGAGAACAATATGCCCATATTTTTTCTAGTCACCGCTTCTTATTAGAAAATACAGAATTACAGCTGACTGTATGTAGCATGATAAGCAAACATCACTGTAATGCTGAATTTGCCTTACAGCAGACATTCATTGATTTAATAGATACTTATGCGCAAATGGATGATGATAATATGCGTGCTCGTGAAAGTGATTTAGATGATATTTTATCTCGATTACTACGCTATTTAACTTCAGCACCTCCGCCAATCACGCATCCTCCTTATACGAACGCAATTCTGGTGACAAAACAGCTTCATCCCTCCACATTAATGGCTCTTGATACCAATAAGATTAAAGGAATTTTATTAAGTCACGGCAATCCTCTGTCTAATACAACTGAATTGGCTAATGCACTAGATATTCCAATTATTAATGAAGCTGGAAAACAAGCGCTCTCGCTGACCGACGGGCAGAATATAACGCTCAAAAAAGTCCAAAATATTTGGCTTTATCAAAATACCTATATCTCACATTAAAAATAAGAGTATTTAAATAACCTGAGTTCCACCGTATCAGGTTATTTAATTTCCTTATTCTTTTATATTTCACAACTTTTTTTACTAAAAATAAAAAAGGGAATAAAAGATCCTCTTTTATTCCCTAGCTGCTTGTTATCTTAGTAATCAATTATTTTTTATTATCGAATAGGTAGTACTTATAATGCTCTTGCTAATAAACTAATAGGGTGTTCACATTTTTTCGTCGTTGACATCTCAATTTGCCATTTACAGGTTTCACAGTCTGTAATTACCAAATCACAGCCACTCTCTTCAATCTGGCGGAATAAGCCCGCACCAATGCCTTGAGCAACATCGTAGTTTTCAGATTTAAAACCGTAAGTTCCGGCAATACCACAGCATTGAGAATCTAAAACAATGACTTCAACACCAGGGATACGCTTAATTAAATCAATGGAATACGCTGTCCATCCCATTTTTTCCATATGACAAGGTGTGTGATACGCCACTTTTAACGGAGTGTGTTTCAGTGGTAATTCACGACCTTCTTCTAATAAGCGATAAATATAACGTGTTGCTAATTCAATGTTTTCACGTACTTTTGATGTATCAACATCAAGGATATGTTCATACTCATCACGAATAGTGAAAGTACAGGTTGATGATGTTGCAACAACAGGAATATTGTTTTCAACAATTTTTTCTGTCAGAGATTCAAGGTTTACCGCGGCTTGTTTTTTAGCTTGTTTAACAAAACCATTCGCAATTAATGCAACACCACAGCATTTTTCACGTTTTAATAACTGAACACCAATCTCCATTTTGTTGAATACTTTAACTAAATCTTTCCCTAATTGTGGGTGGTTATAGTTAGCATAACAACCATGAAAGAAGGCAACTTGATCTTTAAAACGCGCCTGCTCTTCAACTTGTTTTTTCATCCATGTTCTAAATGTACCAAAAGAGTATTTTGGTAATTCGCGACGATGGTCGATTTTAAGTGCTTTATCCAAGATCTTGCGTACAGGTTTTAATCCTGTAATGGTATTTACTATCGGCGCCATTGGCGTTGATAATGTGCCCATGAGATCCGTATGACTTAAAATAGCATCACGAAGTTTTGGTGTTTTTGTATTGTAGTTCAGTTTCGCACGCGAAATGATGTCACCAATCTTCACATCTGACGGACAAGCAACTTCACAACGCTTACAATTGGTGCAATATTTCAATGCTTCATCATAAAGCATCGGATCTTTTAAGCGTAAACGCTCACCATCAGGACCCGCTTGTTTAGGACCCGGATAAAGTGGATTTACTTTTGCAACAGGGCAGTAAGTCGTACAAACAGTACACTTAATGCACGCTTCAAAACTGTTATCATGTAAACTCATTGTGCTGCCTCCACAACCGCAGATGTGGTCTGTTCTGATTTATTGTGCTGTAAAATTTGCTGCGCTGCATAAAGTGCGCTGATCATTGAAACACCTGCACCACAACCTTCATTAAGCGGGTCAAACCCACCTAATACAGCACCTACGGCGTAAACATTCTCTAAGACTTCGCCATATTTCATCGGTCTTAATTGACTATCTGTATCAACACCAAATCGCATATAAGGCTGTTTCGCAAAGACATTCTTTTGTGTCCACTCATTGCGAGGTAATGTTTCTAGCAAATCAAGTTCCATCAAAGGTTCATAGACACGATCAAACTCTGCAATTAACCCATTATTGAAGAAGCTGCCCGTTGCCAATACAACATGCTCACTGCGAATCGGAATGTCAGTATGGTTTCGAGTATGAATACCTGTAACTTTATTCCCTACTAAATCAACTTGTTCTGCACGATCGCCCGGCATTATTAAACCGCCAGCTTTTTGGAAACGCAGTTTTAATGCTTGATGTAAGCGAATACCTAATAGTGATGGCGGCAATGTCGGTAATAAACAGATAGGTTTACCGACAAGTTGTTGAAGTAGCATCACTGGCTCTTCAGCATCCAGTCCAATACATGCAGGTAAAATAATTGCTTCAACACTATCATCGATATGCTTTTTCAGCTCTTCCGCTAACGCTTTAGTGTTTTCAGGTTTATCTAAATAGCGCGCAATATTGACTGCTCTAAATTCACTTGGATTATCACGCAATCTGTCTAATAGCGGTAAGTGGATATGATAAGGAATAGACTCAACACCTTGCTCATTCAGCGTATTGCTTGCAAATTGTGGCTGAAAATCTAAGAAGCCTTCGATTCCAACAACAGCCAGCTTTTTCCATGGCAACGCTTGATCAACACCATGCGTTGGCACACGTTTTGGGCTCATCCAACTCATACGTGAACGCCCAACGGGTGTAATACGATAATGGTTTTCATCACCATTACCTTGATATTCAAGGCCTTTCGTACTTGATAATAATGCTTGAGCCTGTTCAATTAAGGTTGAAACCTGAGTTTCACCCATACGACTATAAGGATGTTTCGGAGCAAGCTCAGCCAATGCTGCTAACGCTTTTTTAGGTTGAGTCACTAACGAACCATCAGGAAGATGAGTTAATAGATCTAGCGAACCTGATGAAAAATGTAGTGCGCTTTGACCATTACTGATAATTGCGCAAGACTTACCTGCTTCAGCAAGACGAATACCTGCGGTTAATCCTGCAAGCCCGCTACCTATAATGATGACGTCAAATTTCATTATCTGCCTCCGCTGAAGCTGTTTTTTCAATCATATCAGCATCTAAACCACATAAACCTTGGTAAACCCAACTGGTGAATTCACTCTCACGTAACGCATTACCCCAAGCAATTGGTCGAATACCTTTCCAACGCTCATTTAAGAAATGGGCAAGCTGCTGTTCTGATTCGTGAGGAGTAGTGACTTGTAAACGGTTTAATAAACCCGCTGCACGACAAGCACAAAGTTCACCTTGGCATGTTCCCATACCCACGCGAGTACGGCGGCGTAAATCAAGTAAGTTATTGACAGTTAAAGAGTTAACCGCATAGCGAACTTCCCCCGCCGTAACGGCTTCACATTCACAGACTAAACTCTTATCGCTACGTTCATTACTCAATAATTTATTCGCTAAATCACCGTGGCGATAAACCGCAGAACCACGAATTGGCGCAGGTAATGAAACAACGCTACGTAATGCTTGCTCTGCAGATTGGCGAGAGCCCGGTAAGGCTTCTTCTGCGGTTGTACATTTAGCAAAGACATTTAATTTTTCGCAGATTTTATCTGTTGCCCATTCAGCCATTAAACGGTAAGTCATTAATTTACCGCCAGTAATGGTAATAAAGCCTTCTAATCCATCACGTTGCGCATGGTCGAGTAAAACAATACCACGGCTAACATTACGACCAGATGGATCATCATCACTTGCAACTAAAGGACGCACACCAGCATAAGCACGTAAAATGCGAGTTTGAGCCAGTTTTGGCGCTAACATTGAGCCTTCACGGATGAGAATATCGACTTCTTCAGGGGTGACATACATATTGTCGATTTCATCGTAAGGTACTCGTGTTGATGTTGTACCAATTAATGAAATGGTATCGCCAGGCACTAAAATATCGGCATCCGCAGGTTTACGACAACGGTTGATCACCATATTGTTAATACGATGACCCAAAATCAACAACGCACCTTTGGCTGGGAACATACGAACTTTTAACTCGCCATATTCAGCGATTTTTTGCCCCCAAATTCCCCCTGCATTTGCCACTATTTGCGCACGAATTTCATACAGTTTTTTCGCTTGATGATCGTAAACTTTCACACCTTTAACACGGTCGCCTTCACGAATAAGTCCAACAACTTCATGGTAAGTCAGTACTTGGGCGCCATGTTCGCGAGCATCTAACATATTTGCGGCAGTTAAACGGAAAGGATCGACAGTACCATCTGGCACTTTAACCGCGCCGATTAAATTTGGGTTAACAGATGGCTCTAAGCAAATAGCTTCTTCGGGTGAAATCGCTTGAGCATCAATACCTGCTGCTTGGCAAGATTGAATAAAGGTCTGTTGAAACTCTAAAGAATCTTCAGGAAGGGTAATAAAAAGGCCATCCGTTTTTTCAACACAATGACGAGCGACCCGTTTTAAAACCATGTTTTCTTCAATACACTCACGCGCTGACTCTGGGTCTGTTACTGCATAACGCGCACCACTGTGTAACAATCCATGATTTCGACCGGTTGCACCGGTTGCAATATCATGCCTTTCAAGCAGAACGCAACGTAATCCACGGCGTGCACAGTCTCTTGCCATGCCTGCACCGGTTGCTCCCCCGCCAATAATAATGACATCAGTTTCTGTCACTGGTGAACCGCTCATCATAGAGATGCCCTCTCACATTACATTCAACAAACGCTTATTTATTCTTTAGCGTTAATTATAGTGTATAAGATACACAAAAAATGTGGTTAATGTTTGATAATGAGCAAAAACGAAAGAGAAACGCTCACGAGTGAAAAATTAAAACCACAAGTGTGATACTAATCACAAATTATTTAACAAAAAGTATTTGATAAAGTTAACATATCACTCAAAATTGCACATCTTGAAAAATTATTCGACAACTGAGTAATACCTCACAGTAAATTTGATTGTATAAGTTTACTATTAAGTTCGTTAAAGAAAATTTTTTGATAACTTCACTGTTCGTTTTGTCATTATTTAATATCAACATATTAAAATAAAAGCCATCGGAGGCTAATATGTTAAGTCTGTTTAGACCTGCGCCACATAAAGCGCGTTTGCCAAAAGAGCAGATAGATCCTGTCTATCGTCGTCTGCGTTGGCAGATCTTTATGGGGATTTTCTTCGGTTATGCTGCTTATTATTTAGTAAGAAAAAACTTTGCGTTAGCAATGCCTTATCTTGTAGAAGAAGGGTTTTCTAAAGGTGACCTAGGTTTTGCTTTATCAGGGATCTCGATTGCTTACGGTTTCTCTAAGTTTATCATGGGCTCATTCTCTGACCGTGCTAACCCTCGTTATTTCTTACCAGCAGGTCTTATTTTAGCGTCCGCAGTGATGCTATTTATGGGCTTTGTACCATGGGCAACTTCGAGCATTATGGTAATGTTCGTTCTGTTGTTCCTTTGTGGTTGGTTCCAAGGTATGGGTTGGCCTCCTTGTGGACGTACTATGGTGCACTGGTGGTCACAAAAAGAACGTGGCGGTATTGTTTCTATTTGGAACTGTGCGCATAACGTTGGTGGTGGCTTACCTCCATTACTATTCTTATTAGGTATGGCGTGGTTTAACGACTGGAAAGCAGCGTTATATATGCCAGCATTTGCCGCAATCTTAGTTGCTATGATTGCATTCGCATTAATGCGTGATACCCCGCAATCTTGTGGTCTTCCACCAATTGAAGAATACAAAAACGACTATCCACCTGATTATAAAGAAACTGACGAACAAGAGCTGACTGCAAAAGAAATCTTTATGAAGTATGTGTTCCCTAACAAACTTCTGTGGATGATTGCAATTGCTAACGTGTTTGTTTACTTACTGCGTTATGGCGTACTGGACTGGTCACCGACTTATCTGCGTGAAGTAAAAGACTTCGCAATGGATAAATCATCATGGGCTTACTTCTTATATGAATACGCTGGTATCCCAGGCACACTGCTGTGTGGTTGGATGTCGGATAAAGTATTCAGAGGTAACCGTGGTGCAACAGGCGTGTTCTTCATGACCTTAGTAACTATCGCAACTATCGTATTCTGGATGAACCCAGCGGGTAACCCGAATGTTGATATGGCATGTATGTTAATCATCGGTTTCTTAATCTACGGTCCTGTTATGTTGATTGGTCTGCATGCACTAGAGCTTGCACCGAAAAAAGCAGCAGGTACAGCAGCAGGCTTTACCGGTCTATTCGGTTACTTAGGTGGCTCTGTTGCGGCGAGTGCTATCGTAGGTTACACCGTTGACTACTTCGGTTGGGATGGCGGCTTTATGGTCATGATCGGCGGTAGTGCACTATCTGTTGTGTTATTACTTATCGTGATGGTTACTGAAACCAAACACAAACGTGAAATGCTTCAGAAGTACGAATAATCGCTAACTGATTATTTATGAAATTAGTTAAATCTCATCTCTAAAAACCAAGCCACATCAACTGTTTTGATGTGGCTTTTTTATTGCCAACTGTACATAACTTTGTTGTACATAGAATTAAAATGGAGCAGCTTTATGAGTACATCTTTTAGAATAAAACCGTTAGTTGCAGGCGTTCTTTTAACTCTATCTTTAAGTGCAATCGCACAAGCGGCAAGTGATAAGGTCGTTATCGCTCACCGAGGTGCAAGTGGTTATTTGCCTGAACATACGCTTCCTGCCAAAGCATTAGCTTATGCTCAAGGCGCAGATTATCTCGAACAAGACTTAGTGATGACAAAAGATAACGAACTGGTTGTCTTACATGATCACTATCTTGATCGTGTAACAGATGTGGCTGAACGTTATCCAAATAGAGCAAGAAAAGATGGTCGTTATTACGCTATCGACTTTACGCTTGAAGAGATCAAAGGACTAAAATTTACCGAAGGTTTTGACATTGTTGACGGTAAAAAAGTCCAAAGTTATCCAAACCGTTTCCCTATGGGCAAATCCGATTTCCGTGTACACACATTCCAAGAAGAGATTGAATTTGTTCAAGGTTTAAACAAATCAACGGGTCAAGATATTGGTATTTACCCTGAAATTAAAGCGCCTTGGTTCCATGAACAAGAAGGCAAAGACATTACCTCTAAAGTGCTCGAAGTGCTTAAACAATATGGTTACACGAAAAAAACCGACAATGTTTATCTGCAATCTTTCGATGCTAACGACCTAAAACGCATCAAAACAGAATTGATGCCTAAAATGGGTATGGATTTAAAACTCGTTCAGTTAATTGCCTATACAGACTGGAATGAGACTTATGAAAAACAACCTGATGGAACATGGACAAACTACAGCTATGAGTGGATGTTTAAGCCAGGTGCAATGAAAGAAATTGCCACTTATGCCGATGGTATTGGCCCTGACTACCACATGTTAGTCGAAGAAAATTCAACACCAGAAAAAATCACCTTAACGGGAATGGCTGCTGATGCGCATGCTAATAAACTAACCATTCATCCGTTTACTGTTCGTATTGATAAACTGCCTAAATACGCAAAAGATGGTGATCAGCTTTACGACATCATTTATAACCAAGCAGGTGCTGAGGGTGTCTTTACAGACTTCCCTGATTTAGGGGTTAAATTCTTACAAAAACAAGCTAAATAACTCATCGTTTTTTATTTACGCTTAAATAATTCAAGGTGCAGCTAGGTGACAAATGAATATAGTCAACAACGCTGCACCTTGCAGTCTAACAAGTAGATATTCTAAATAATTCAATGTGTAGCTATTAGAGTATAGCCAGTAGATACTCTAAATAATTCAAGATGCAGCTAGGCGACAAATGAATGAGATGCTAGGAGCATACATAAGTATGTGACTAGTACGAATGAATGTAGTCAACAACGCTGCACCTTGAAGTATGACGAGTATCCTAGATATTTGCGCCCTTTCTGATTGTATATTCCTTCATCTTTCTCTAACTTATTCTAATAATTTAATTAGAAATTATAATCACTTTTTAATTTAGCTATCATTATTTATTAAATATTTAGAGGAAGGGATCACGATGACAATAATGGCGATTATTTTACTTGTTCTTATCGTTCTTTTTATTGGTTGGGGAATTTCCATTTACAACCGTCTTATTGCGACACGCAATCAAGTAAGTAATCAGTTTGCGAATATTGACGTTATTTTAAAACAAAGAGCTGACCAAATTCCTCAATTAATGGCAATAGCTGAAAAAGCCATGGAGCACGAAAAAGGTGTATTTATTGCATTAAGTGATGCAAGACAACGCTATTTTAAAGCACAAAATATTAACGAAAAAATCAGCGCAACAAATGAGATGAATACAGCACTGCGAGGCATGATTGCCCTTGCTGAAAATTATCCGACGTTAATTTCAGGTGAGCAATTAGCACTACTTCAAACAGGTGTAAGTGATGTAGAAAATAAAATTGCTCAACGTCGTGAAGGCTTTAATGATGCAACAACTAACTACAACACTGCAATAGAGATGTTTCCTGATAGCTTAATTGCTGGCCTTTTCCGCTTTGAACGTATGCAATTACTAGAAATACCAAAAGAAGAAATGAAATTTGAAGGAATTCACTTTAAATAACCGCATTAAGGATAAATTGCAGTGTTAATTTATTTTTTTATCGGCTGTGCTGTGGGTGTATTAATCTATTTTTTACGCAGCAAACGTCCTCAAAAAAAGAAGAACAGCTTGAGTATTGTTCCCTTTTTAGGGATTGCTTTTGCTGCTGGAAATTATCTGTTTTTTTCGAGAGAAACGGACGTTTATCCTAGTGGCGAAGACTCTGTTGTTAATCTTATCTCCGGAATTGCATTCGCTGTTATTTTGCTATTTGCATATGGTATTTCAACCCATATTGCGAATATTGGAGAGAAAGCGATAAAGAATTACCATCAATTACAAAATGAAGGAACCTCTAAATTTTCAGCACTTATCAACACAGTATTTATTAGCCTTTTATTGCTGAGTTTAAGCTTCAGCTTATTTATCGACCAAAGATTGTTCTTTTTAAGTTTCGTTTTAATGTTCGTTTACCAAATCGTCAGAAGAACACCTGAAAAACGTTTTTTACGTTTTCAAAAAATTCTAGCGACATCTAAAATTCGCTCTTTAGCCATTGGGCTTGTTGAAATTGAAGGCAAGATAACTGAGGGGAAAATCTTAAATAGTCGATTAGGTAAAAAAGAGTGTTATGGCTATTTCTATTATGAATACGACATATCCACAGACAAAGAAGGTAAAAAAAGCTATCAGCAAACGCTTTGCGAAAAAGAAATCAATAATTTCACGATGACAGATGATACTGGATCAATTCAAGTTCTTGCGGCTGATACTCCTTTTATACACTTTGGTATCAAACCTCATCAAGATTTTGAATCCAACAGTAAACGTTTTAAAGAGTACATTTTAGACAAAAATACAACATATTTATTAATTGGTGATGCAGAGTCCGTCAATGGCGAAGTGGTTATCACACGTAAAGCACCTCATTACCTACTGGGTTTATCGCCACAAGATTATATTGTTAGTTGGAACAAAGCGCGTCCTTTACGTCGTAACGCGACTATCATCGTTATCCTTGCTCTTTTTGTTATCTTTTCAATTTTAGTAATACCGATGGAATATCAAGACGGCATCTTAACGCTTTATTTTAATAACACCTCTTCACCTTGGTAATTAATTATTATGGAATGGCTTATTTTCATTATTTTTATTCTCACCTTAGTGTATTTTTTAATACGCCAATTAGTGATGATTTATAACAACATGGTGATGCTAAAAAATAATTGCTATAAAGCCTTTGCAAACATTGATGTTTTATTAAAAAAACAAGCCGACTTGATCCCCATGCTGATAGTGATTACACAAAAAGCAATGGTTCATGAGAAAGCCTTATTTGAAAAATTGGCTGAAAATAGAGATCACTATTTACATGCAGATGTATTAGATGAAAAAGTTAATTTAGCTAATCAGTTATTACCACAAATAAAAAAATCACTCATTATTGCTGAAAAATATCCTGAACTTATCAGTGGGAAAAATTTGCACCTATTACAAATACAAGCGAAAGAATTAGAAGAATGCATAGCTGACAGGCGAGAATTCTTCAATCAATCGGTGACTCTCTATAATACTGAAATACGTATTTTTCCTAATATAGTGTTTACGTTTATTTTTAAATTTAAAGATATCCCTCTTTTTTGCCCTAGTAGGGAGGCAATATCATGATAGAAATTCCCTTTTCTTTTTTTGGTATAACGGATTGGTTTCTCAGCTTTAATGAACCTATCTCGATTATTATGTTTGCCACATTTGGCGTACTGTTCTCTATGGCAATTATTTTGCCATTAATCAGTATCACGCCTTTAAAAAAATATATGTCGCAGATTGCAGGAGGGTTATTTAGCTCGATATTTGTCAGCTTAATGGTCTTAATTAGCTTTAATTTAATGCTGGGTGTTAATTCTGCATTAAAGCTACTGTTAATTTGGTGGGTTATTTTATTTTCATGTATTACGTTTTGGTTTATTAATTATCGCTATATAAAAGACGTAACAGGAAATAAGTTTGCGAAGTTTCAAGAAAAAGCCCTTGAAGCAGAAGAAAAACGCAGAAAAAGCCGAAAATCCAAAAAATAAAAGAGAGCCTAAGCTCTCTTTTTTAGCATTATCGATATCGCATTTATGCCCTGTAAACAGGGAATGCAATAACATCACTAAGGCGTTCAACACCCAGTGCTAGCATAATAAGGCGATCAACACCTAAAGCTACACCCGAACATTCAGGTAGTCCCGCTTCAAGAGCAGCTAAAAAGCGCTCATCAATAGGTTGCTCTGGTAATCCCATTGCCACTCGCTGACGATTATCACGTTCAAAGCGATGACGTTGCTCTTGTGCATCCGTCAACTCACGGAATCCGTTCGCTAACTCAACACCTTTAAAATAGACTTCAAAACGCTCTGCTACACGATGATCTTCAGAGCTGATTTCAGCCAATGACGCTTGTGACGCAGGGAAATGATAGATAAAGGTTGGCTTTTCTAAACCGATATGAGGTTCAACTCCAGAAACAAATAGCAACTGAAGTAGCGTATCTTTATCTTCTTCAGTATCTGCAATATTTGATAAATCCAGTTTTGCAGCCACTTCACGCAATTTTTCTTTATCAACAGATAAAGGGTCAATATCGAGATAACGCAAAAATGCTTGCTGATAAGAGAGTGACTCTGACGCTTCACAATCTAACACTTCTTGCAGTAGATCATCGACTTCATTCATCAACCGGTACATATCAAAACAAGGGCGATACCACTCAAGCATCGTAAATTCCGGATTATGATATCTACCGGCTTCCTCATTACGGAAGCAACGCCCCATTTGATAAATCGGCCCACTGTTTGCAGCTAATAAACGCTTCATGTGGTATTCAGGGCTTGTCATCAAATAAAGTTTTAGCCCTTGAGAAGCACCAGGCCCCACAAATTGGGTTTCAAATGGGTAAAGATGAACATCGGTAACGGTAGCCTGGCTCATCATCGGTGTTTCAACTTCTAATACACCACGATCAGTGAAAAAACGCCTAATATTACTGACTATTTTCGCCTTTTTTAATAAGTTGGCGATTGAGGCGCTTGGCTGCCAATCCGCGATTTCACTCATGAACGAAAAACTCCAACAGAAAACAAAGCGTGCAGTTTACTCGCATCCTCTTCAACAGACAAATTTCTCCTAATAAAGAGAGGTTTCATTTTATATTTTTTCACTGATTTTTCTTTTATTAAGTAAAAACACATAAGATAAATAAATATAATTCTACAAAACATCTACTTTTTGGCACTTTTTATCGTTTAAATAAACACCAGTTTAGAGTAAGAAACTCAGTGCTTTTTCGCTATTTTTATAAAAAGAGTTAATTAGAATAATTCTTTTTCTCAATTACAAATAACAATAAACTAACATTATGCTTATATTTAAATAGCCAAACTCATCTTAACTTCAAAGTTAACTTTCTATTTAAATCTACGTATTTTGATGAGTATTAAAAACCTTTAGAAATATTATTAATATTTTATTAACAATTAACAAGACAAACCGATTTGTTTTAGATAAATAGTAAAAAATTTATTTTAGTTTTTAAAATGGACTTTTATTAATTTAAATTAGACTTAAGAAAGATAAAAACATTTACCCTTTAAAATCAACATTTAATGAAAAATCATTGTCATTTTCAATTAAAGTTATCTATACTTTCAAAATAGGTTATTCATTACTATTTATAAATTTTCAATTTAGAAAAATATATTCTATTTAATCTTCAAGTTTCTCTGGTGGCTTATTAGTTAAACCCAGAATTCTTGGCATAGATCACACTTTTTTTGCGAAATACGGGAAAACCATCATTCATATCAAATTTCGGTGTCCTACATTTCGTTATACTAAAATTACAGTCAATGATAATAAAGATGTTATCAAGCGCAGTCACAAGGTAGTGAAACAATTTCGTTACGGATAGCGTAAAAAAATAGCATTACAAATTAATAATGTCAGTGAATTGAATTCTAGACAATTATTCCAATTTTCACTTGAACAATGGAGAAGCGCAGTGCAAACCTTTAATGCCGATATAGCGATAATCGGAGCCGGGGGCGCAGGCTTACGAGCAGCAATAGCTGCAGCGGAAGCTAATCCTCAACTGAAAATTGCTCTGATCTCAAAAGTTTACCCAATGCGTAGCCACACCGTGGCAGCAGAAGGCGGATCAGCAGCAGTGACTCAGGCTCACGACTCCTATGATTTCCACTTCAATGATACCGTTTCAGGCGGTGACTGGTTGTGTGAACAGGATGTCGTCGATTACTTCGTTGAGCATTGTCCAACAGAGATGACTCAACTAGAACTCTGGGGCTGTCCTTGGAGCCGGAAAGAAGACGGGTCAGTCAACGTCCGACGTTTTGGTGGGATGAAGATCGAACGGACCTGGTTCGCAGCCGATAAAACCGGCTTCCATATGCTACATACCCTGTTCCAAACATCCTTAAAATACCCACAAATTCAACGTTTCGACGAACACTTTGTTCTCGATATTCTTGTTGATGAAGGTCACGCTCGTGGTCTTGTTGCTATTAATATGATGGAAGGTACGAAAGTTCAAATTCGTGCTAACGCAGTCATTATGGCAACCGGTGGTGCGGGACGTGTTTATCGTTTCAATACCAATGGCGGTATTGTTACTGGTGATGGTATGGGTATCGCTTTACGTCATGGCGTTCCACTGCGTGATATGGAATTTGTTCAATATCACCCAACTGGTCTACCAGGTTCAGGTATTCTGATGACCGAAGGTTGTCGTGGTGAAGGTGGTATTCTGGTCAATAAAGATGGCTATCGTTATCTGCAAGATTACGGCCTAGGACCAGAAACACCATTAGGTAAACCAGAAAATAAATACATGGAATTAGGTCCTCGCGATAAAGTTTCTCAAGCTTTCTGGCATGAGTGGCGCGCAGGCCGTACCATCAAAACTCACCGTGGTGACGTTGTTTATCTTGACTTACGTCATCTGGGTGCGAAAAAACTTCATGAACGTCTGCCATTTATTTGTGAACTGGCAAAAGCGTATGTGGGTGTTGACCCAGTTAATGAACCAATCCCTGTTCGTCCTACTGCTCACTACACTATGGGTGGTATCGAAACTAACCAACAAACTGAGACTCGTATTAAAGGTCTGTTTGCGGTGGGTGAATGTTCATCTGTTGGCTTACACGGCGCTAACCGTTTAGGTTCTAACTCACTGGCAGAGCTGGTTGTATTCGGTCGTCTTGCTGGTGAAGAAGCGGTTCGTTGTGCACAAGAAGCAGCACCAGCTAACGCATCAGCATTAGATGCTCGTACTCGTGATATCGAAGATGGCCTGAAAAATCTGATGAACCAAAAAGGTTCTGAAAGCTGGTCACAAATTCGCGACGAAATGGGTGAATCAATGGAAGAAGGTTGCGGTATCTATCGTACACCTGAATTAATGCAAAAAACCATTGATAAACTGGCTGAATTAAAAGAACGTTTCAAACGCGTTGAAATTAAAGACACGAGTAGCGTCTTTAATACAGATTTACTGTACAAAATTGAGCTTGGCTTTGGTTTAGATGTCGCTGAATGTATGGCTCATTCCGCAATCAATCGTAAAGAGTCTCGTGGTGCACACCAACGTCTTGACGAAGGTTGTACTGAGCGTGATGACGTGAACTTCCTGAAACATACTCTGGCGTTCTATAACCCAGAAGGTGCCCCTCGTTTAGAATATAGCGATGTGAAGATCACGAAATCTGCTCCTGCTAAACGTGTCTATGGTGGTGAAGCGACTGCACAAGACAAGCAGAATAAGGAGAAAGCGAATGGCTGATGACATGAAGCACATTAAAATGGAAGTCATGCGCTATAACCCAGAAACAGACGAAGCGCCTCATTTCGTCACTTATGATGTTCCTTATGATGAGCAAACCTCATTACTGGACGCATTGGGTTATATTAAAGACAATTTAGCGCCTGATCTTTCTTATCGTTGGTCTTGCCGTATGGCGATTTGTGGCTCTTGCGGCATGATGGTCAACAAAGTGCCTAAATTGGCTTGTAAAACGTTTATTCGTGAATATCCAGACGGTGTAAGAGTTGAAGCGTTAGGTAACTTCCCAGTTGAGCGTGACCTTGTTGTCGATATGACTCACTTTATTGAAAGCTTAGAAGCGATTAAACCTTATATCATCGGTAATGATCGTAAGCCTTCAGAAGGGACGAATAAACAGACTCCTGCTCAAATGGCGAAATACCACCAATTCTCTGGTTGTATCAACTGTGGTCTTTGCTATGCAGCATGCCCGCAGTTTGGTCTAAACCCAGAGTTTATTGGCCCAGCAGCGATTACATTAGCTCAACGTTACAACACAGATAGTCGCGACCATGGGGCAAAAGAGCGTATGCCTCAGTTAAATGGTGAGAACGGTGTCTGGTCTTGTACCTTTGTTGGCTACTGTTCTGAAGTCTGTCCAAAACATGTGGATCCTGCTGCCGCTATTCAGCAAGGTAAAGCAGCCAGTGCGCAAGACTTTGTCATTGCGATGCTGAAACCACGTTAAGGAGGAAACAAGACATGACAACAAAACGTAAGCCTTATGTTCGTGGCATGCAACCAAACTGGTGGACGAAACTTGGATTCTATCGTTTCTATATCACCCGTGAAGGGACTTGTCTTCCACAACTTTGGTTCAGTCTGGTTGTACTGTTTGGTGTATTCGCACTGAAAAATGGACCAGAAAGTTGGGCAGGTTTCGTTGGATTCCTGAGCAACCCAATTGTAATGCTAATTAACATTGTGACCCTAATTGCAACGGTCTTCCACTCTGCAACTTGGTTCAAACTTGCACCAAAAGCAGTGGTTATCGTTGTTAAAGATGAAAAAATGCCACAAGAACCCATCGTTCGTGGTTTCTGGGGTGTCACTATCGTTGTTACTGCCGCTATTCTGGCAGTGGCGTTAATTTAACCCAGGAGGAAATAATGAATCAGAATCAACTTCCTAAGCGCTCTGATGAACCTATTTTCTGGGGATTATTTGGTGCAGGTGGTATGTGGAGTGCGATTGTTTCTCCAGCAATCATCATCCTGCTCGGTATCCTAATCCCTATGGGTATTGCGCCAGAAGCATTTACTTATGAACGTATTATGGCATTTAGCCAAAGCATCATTGGCCGTCTGTTCTTACTGCTAATGATTATTCTGCCAGTTTGGTGTGCATTACACCGTATTCACCATACTCTGCACGATTTTAAAGTGCATGTACCTGCAAGCAAATGGGTATTTTATGGTGGTGCAGCAATTATCAGCGTTATCGCTATCATTGGTGTATTTACACTGTAATTGATTAATACGTGACTAGTCCTGATATAGGTTGACAACTTTTCAGGCATAAAACGCTCGATGTACTTCATCGGGCGTTTTATAGTTTAACGATAAGTGTGGCCGTTTTTCATTATAGAGTTGGATTGATTCTTCTACTAATTTTCTTGCTTGTTCCAGATTACTCGGTTTTATCAGTAGATACTCCATTTTTAATATTCCATTAATTCGTTCTGCTAAGGCATTTTGATAACAATCATACCCATCAGTCATAGAACATTGAATATTATGCTCTTTATGTATCTCCTGATATTCCGAAGAACAATACTGTATCCCTCGATCTGAATGATGGATTAACGAAGTTGTCGAAGTCCGTTTTTTTAACGCCTGAACCAACGATTTCTTCACTGAACTTGTTTTCATATTGTTATCTAAATGATATCCCACGATTTTTCGTGAATACGCATCCGTAATTAAACTTAAATAAGTATCACCTTCATGCGTCGATAAATAGGTAATATCTGCTACCCAAAGCTGTTCTGGTTGTGTGGGGATAAACCCTGACTTAATTAAATTTGGATGCCGATAAAAACGATGATGGCTTAAGGTTGTTCGATGATAAGCCCGTTTATTAGGCACCAGTAACTGATGTTCCTTCAATAAAGAAAATAGCCGATCACGACCAATAACCATCTGTTTTTGCTTTAAAATAAAATGTAATTTACGCCCACCCAGTCGAGGTTGTAAGACTCGTTCAGATTTAACAGCATCAATGATGGCCGAATCGGCTTTCTTTCGTTCCTCAGTTCTATCCAGTCTCTTGTAATAAGCCTGTCGGCTGATCTGCATAAAACGGCAAGCAATTGTTACGGTGAGGTTTTTAACCGTTTTTTCTTTAATAACTCGGCTTTGCGCTTTTTTGACAAACGAACTCCAAAGTCTCTATCCATGACTTTAACCACTGCTTCGAAGAAATCGGATTTAAGCCGAGCCTCTTCAAGTTCCTTTTCAAGGATCTTAATGCGTTGTTCCGGCGTTTGTTGTTCAGAAGATTGGGTCATAGCTGAACCTCTATAAAAAGTATCAGGGGTACCGTTTGACCAATCTAACCTACCATGCTTACGAAGCCAAACTAAAACAGTAGAGCATCCTTGTATACCATAGCGATCTTGGGCTTGTTTATAGGTTATTTCGCCTTTTTCAACTTGGTCAACAAGCTGTAATTTAAAAGCGAGAGAATAATCGCGTTGAGTTCGTTTAGTGATTGGTTTCATTACACTCTCCAATTTCAGATTGGAAAAGTGTCAACCTTATTCAGGACGGGTCAACGTAAAAATTAAAAGCCACTCAATTGAGTGGCTTTTTTTATGAAATTTTTTAATTACATCTATCTTATTAAAGTATATTTAAACAACTTATGTCTTATTAAAAAATCCTTTAATAAAAAATATCAAAATTACTTATCCCAAATACACATACAGTAATGATGAATATTAATAGGTTCCATCTAGTAAAATAGGTCACTGAATTTTTATTAATAACATAATAATTTAAAATCAAATAAATAATTGTTTATTATCAATAAATTATAATAATTTATTTTATTTTTATGCCGTATTTTTTATTTAAAAAATGCCGTATTTCTTCCTATGTAACGTTCTCTCGTGTATGCTTTCTGTACATAAAAGGAGGTTCTATGACAGCCGCAAATCAAATTAACCAAAAATTAAAGCGTTCAAGGCGTTATGTCTTTGAACGCAAAGATTTTGCAGATATTGCCAGTTATGACCAAATTGGTCGCGCACTTAATCAATTGATCAAGCAGGGTAACCTAATGAAAATTGGGTATGGTCTTTACACCAAAGCGCGGGAAAACAGCCTCACGGGTCGCTTAATGCCAACTAATCCAGGTGGTACAGATGCTATTTTACGTGAAGTTCTTAAGATGAAAGGCGTAGACTTTGAAATAGATGCGCTATCTTTGCAAAGTCTTTCTGGTAATAGCACACAAATCCCTTCAACTGTAAGGTATTCGTGGGATCCAAAACAGTTTAATCGTAAGCTGGTTATTGGTAATCGAGTCCTTAGCGCACCAAATAGCAAATGATAAAATTAAAAAATCAATTTTTAGAGGTTTCCGATGCTTTAGCGCTCGGAAACCCTGCTATCCCTGAAAAAGATTACTGGGTAGTTGCTTTACTTGCTCAATTAGCGACACTTAATTTTGATACACACCAAATGGTCTTTTCTGGCGGAACTGCACTGGCTAAGTCCCATGTAAGAATATTCAGAATGTCAGAAGATGTTGACATCAAACTCATTCCAACAGATGTATTTAACTCATTTTCTCGAGATAAACGTAAAGCCTTATTAAAAGAAATCGAAGATATTCTTACCCTTCAATCAAGCCATTTTTCTATTGAAGAAAAAATAGTTCGTGATGAATACCGCTATACCCTCAGCAATTTAGTCAAGCCCCTGTTTACGTCCAATCATCAAACTAGAGTTAATCGAAACCATTCCTCTACTCCAAGTAGAACATCGTAGTATTCAATCGCTAGTTGCACAGTTGTATCGCCAATCTCAAGAAGTCGGTAAATTTGCCTGTGTCACAGTACAATCTATATTAGTTGAAAAAGTCATTTCTATGCTACGACGCACCATGCTAGTTAAGCGAGATCCTAAGCGTAAAGATGATCCTACATTAGTACGCCATATCTACGATATATACTGTATTAATATAGACCAACAGCTTGATTATAAAGCTCTGATACCTCTTTTTCGTATTGTATTACAAGAAGATGTGAAACGTTTTGGTAAGCAACATTTAGACTTTGTTATTGTTCCAATTCAAGAATTACAACTAGGTTTGACAGAGTTAGAATCTAATCCATTATATTATCAAAGGTTTATAGATTTCGTTACTCCAATGGTATTTACTACTGAAACCCCTAATTTCGATACCTGTTTTGCCTCATTTAAGAGTATTGCTCAGTCATTAATGATAAATAACTAAAAGAGAATACCCACTAGATGATCAGATTTAACTCGCCAATTTCAGACCAATAATACCCAAAATTATCATCGCTAAACTCAATAAACGATAAATATTGGCAGACTCACCAAAAACTAAAATACCAAAAATCGCAGTACCAACAGCCCCTATACCTGTCCAAATCGCATAGGCCGTACCCGCAGGTAAGCCTTTCATGGCATAAGATAACATGCCCATGCTCACAACCATGGCGCTAATGGTAATTATACTAGGTGTTAAGCGCGTAAAACCGTGTGTGTATTTAAGACCGACAGCCCAAACGATTTCTAATAAACCCGCGATAAAAAGAATGATCCAAGACATAAACTTCCCCGACTCGATAAGCTGGGGTCGTCCCCTGAATACAAAAACAAAAAGCTGGGTCGTCCCAGCTTTCGAAAGATCAATATGCTCTAGTATAAGAAAAAGAAATTAATCGTGCAATAGTACAAAGCTAACTCAATTTTTTAGGTGCACCCTCTTCACCATAAAGAAAAGCAGAGACATCATCTTCAACTTCTCCCATTGCCATCAGAGCATCTAGCGTCTCTTTTGCTTCTTCTTCATTGACGATACTCATAGCGAAACCAACATGCACCAGTACCCATTTGCCAATCATCGTATGAGGCTCACCCTCACAGACTAACGCAATATTCACTTCTCGTTTAACGCCACAAACATCGACCATTGCATTTTCAGTGATTGTTTTTCCGACTTCAACAACCTGACCTGGAATACCAAGACACATAACAACCCCTATTCGATCTCTATTTGCTTTATTCGCATTGCATCATCATTTTCAACGCGCAAATTTTGGCTACCACAAGACGGACAACCTGCATTAAAGGTTGAAACAGTGACAACTTGATGACAATCCCAACACCATGCTTTCGCGGGGATAACCTCAATATGTAATTCACAACCTTGGGCAAGGGTGTCTCTGCAAACAATATCAAAGCAAAACTCAAGTGCAGTGACTTCAACACAAGATAATGCGCCCAATTCCATCCATACACTTTTTACTTTTTTTGCATTATTTAATTTAGCTTGAGAATCTATTATCTCAAATGCGCTCTGGCAAAGCGTAATTTCATGCATGTCGATACCTTATTGCAGCAGGATAAATAATAGCAACTATAGTATCAGTACATAGTTGCTTTATTATTGATCTTAGAACAACAATTCAGCACCGGTTTCAAAAGCTGCTCTACGACGACGCTCTTTAACCATCTCTTCAAGTGCATCTCTATCAATACACACTAAAGCATGAGTTGGGCAGACTTCAATACATGCGGGACCCGCTTCACGATGGTGGCATAAGTCGCATTTGTTGGCTTCCGCTTTAAATGCCTCAATCGCATTGAGCGCGGTTGATTTGCGCATAACTGGACGAGAAACCACTTCCATCGTGCCATAAGGGCAAGCCAGTACACAGGTTTTACAACCTATACATTTTTCCTGATCAACATAATAATAATCTTTGTTATGAATGATAGCGCCATTCGGACACACATTAGCACAAGGGGCATCTTCACATTGATGACAAACAACTGCCGTACTGATTGAAAATCCTTTGACCACATGAATTCGGGGTTGGAAATTCTGCTCACTAATTTGCTCAATGGCTAAATTATCTTGGTCTTCTTGCTGATGTGACACGACACAAGCCACTTCACAAGTATGGCAACCAATACATTTTTTAGGGTCTGCAATGATGAAACGGTTCATCATATTCTCCTGATCTTTGTTATATATAGCCGTTATATATGGCGATAAATGCAACGAGTTATTCTAATTAAGAGTAATAATTAGAGTATCAATAGAATGAATCTAGCACGGTTCATGCCAATATATTTTTGATATAACTATTCCTTATTTTTCAATTAAATAATTTTCAAATAAAAATGATTATTAATTAATAAATAAGTCACTTCGTCAAATTATTCGACAATTTTGACGATAAAACAAATCGATATATATTTGATTATATAGTGATTTGATAAATTTATATTCTTAAGTTTCATTACATATACAAAAATAGCGGGTTGGATCAAAAATGATTCAGTCATTGATATAAATTTATTATAAACCTACTACAATATAGCTAATTTTTTAGGGCAATCGGTGGTGTCATGAAATTAAGCAGTAACAATGCTGAAACTATGGAGAGCCTTCGTAATGAGCGCAACCAATATCGAATATTGGTTGATATCACAAATTCTGTATTAGCTCATCTAGACATGGATGGTCTTATTTCTGAAGTCTCTAAAGAAATACATCGTTTTTTTGGACTGAATCATATTAGTCTTATGTTATGCCGTACCTCATCACAAAATAGTGGTGAAGGTATTCTTTATTCTAGTCGTTATCAGGCTGGGAAATCAGTCATTCGCCAACAACGTAAGTTTAGTAGCGCGAATAACAAAGCAGAAGAAATTATTAATCAGAATAAACCTGTCTTAATTGATATTAATAAAGAAGATCAAGAAGATGTTTTGATTAAGCGTCTAGTTAAGCAAAATATGCAGACGGCTTTGTTATTGCCACTGGCTTTTAATCATAAACCGCTAGGCTTATTAATTTTAGCGCACGAAGTAGGAAGTGTTTTTACTAACGATACTTGCCAATTGCTACAACAAATTGCAGCTCGTATTGGTATCGCCATTGAAAATGCAGCGGCTTATGAAGAAATAACACATTTAAAAGACAGTTTAAAGAATGAGAATATTTGGCTTAATGAGCAAATAGATAACAATGCATGCTTCAGTGAGATTATTTATCAAAGTGACGCTATGCATAATGTGCTAGAACAAATTGAATTAGTGGCACAAAGTGATAGTACTGTACTTATATTAGGTGAAACAGGTACGGGTAAAGAATTAATTGCGCGCGCTATTCATCGTCTAAGTCTGCGAAAAAATAAGTCGATGATAAAAATGAACTGTGCCGCAGTACCTTCTGGCCTTTTAGAAAGTGATCTCTTTGGTCATGATAAAGGCGCATTTACAGGCGCAACCAATACACATATTGGCCGATTTGAGATGGCAGATAAAAGCACGCTATTTCTTGATGAAATTGGTGATATGCCAATTGACTTACAACCCAAATTGCTTCGCGTTCTTCAAGAGCGAGAAATAGAAAGGTTGGGTGGTAATAAAGTGATCCCAGTTGATGTTAGGCTAATTGCAGCGACCAATAAAGATCTGCATGAATTAACAGATGAAGGTGAATTTAGAGAAGATCTTTATTATCGTCTTAATGTTTTTCCTATTATTATTCCACCACTAAGAGAGCGACCTGAAGATATTCCGCTTTTAGCTAAACATTTTACGCAAAAAATTGCGCGTAGAATGGATAGAAAAATAGATTGTATTCCTGCCAACGCATTGGAGCAGTTAACACTTTATCCATGGCCGGGTAATGTTCGTGAACTTGAAAATATTATTGAGCGTGCCGTTATTTTAACGCGAGGATCAACATTAAACCTTCAGTTAAAAGAGCTTCATATTAACAAGCCCTCTCGTTTAAAGCAGGTACTGACTCAACCTTCATCCATTGAAAAGCGCATGCAGACGAATGCGCCAGAAAGCGATGATGAAGAGCGAGAAAGGATAATTCAAGCATTAAGAGAAACCAATGGTGTAGTTGCTGGCGCTAGAGGCGCTGCTTTAAAACTAGGATTAAAAAGAACAACGTTATTATCGCGGATGCAACGTCTCGGTATTTCAATTCCAGAAATACTTTAACCCTAAAATAGTTTCTTACTTATCTAAAAGAGTGTAATTATTTTATTACACTCTTTTTTTTGTACATTTGAAACTTATTAATCTCTATCTATAATCTAAATGATTATATTTTATTAATTACTCACTTTATTAACTATTAATAATATAAACCATCAATGGAGCATATTATATATGAATAGCCTGCTTATAAATAGAATTAGTGAAATAAAAAAAGAATACAAGAATAATAAATATGTCTTTATTCCCCAAAGTATTGTCATTGATTTAATAAAACAATTAGGTGCTGAAGAAAAAGATATTAATGCACTCATGGAATATGGTGACTATTTAGCACAAGATCCGACCCTTTCATTTCGTCATTCTCGAACAGGACGCTACCTTTTTGATAATGATATAGAAACGATCTCCAGACTAGAATATCAACCTTTTGTTCTCACTGAGGAAGATGGATTTATTCGTGAAGACAGTGGCACACAAAGGCATTTTAGAGCACTTGATGATCGCTGGCAGAGCAATACGGCTTATCAAGCGTTATTAAAATTAAAAATGCTACTAATTCAAGGTAATAAATTTACATCTCGTCACTTAACCGATCAAAATTCGCCTAAATCAATATCAACTGTTTTTCATTTAAGATTAATTGCCCAACCAGATTCTTTAAGTGAACTTTCCATTGAAGGGGTTCATAAAGATGGCGTTGATCACACCATGATTGTGATGATGAATAAGAATAACGTTAAGGATAATACTGGCGCTTTACGTGTTCATTCACCAAAAGAGGCGATAGGAACAGCTTGGCAAAAAATTGATCCTAAAAATGTACTTTATGAACACAATAATGCTCAATATCTTGATATTTTACTCATTGCAGATAATGAATTAAATCATAGCGGTACACCTATTTTTACGCATGATAATAAAAAACAGGCTTACCAAGACTTTATTGTTTTACTATCTCGCTATCCAACGGTTGATTCTCACCCATCACATAAATTTGATTCGATGGATCCGCATCCTGACTTACCTTTAACACTTTATTTAAATCAGTCAGTCGCTTAGTTGTGCACAAAATAATAATCTAATAAAAAACCGAGCTTACTGACGCTAAGGTCAATAAACTCGGTTCTAAGGCAGAAAGACAATATTAATCAGACGAAGATCAACCCTCGGCGGCTTCTCTTAAACGACGTTTAATATTGCTATATTCCGTTTTCACATAGTGTTCTGCCTGAGCCTGTTCCTTGATTGGCTCAACACATACTGCACAATATTTATACTCAGGTGTTTTGGTAATTGGGCTTAAATTCTCTGCAACCAGTTCGTTACAAGCACCAATCCACCATTGATAAGTCATATATACAGCACCTTTATTCGGTCTATCACTGACCGCAGCACGCGTAATGACTTTACCTTGACGAGAGCGTATCCAAACTAACTCTTGATCTTTGATACCCAACTGTTTGGCATCTTCTGTGTTTAATTGAACATAACCCGGTTCATCAGCCAACGCCGCCAATGCTTTACAGTTACCTGTCATTGAACGGCAAGAGTAGTGTCCAACTTCACGGACGGTTGCCAATACCATTGGAAACTCATCAGAGAGTTTGTCAATTGGTGGAGCCCACTCACAAGTAAAGAATTGACCTTTACCGTTAGGAGTATCAAATTTACCACCATCGTACAGATATTGTGTACCTGGGCTATCTTCTGTTGGGCAAGGCCATTGGATATAAGCCAAGTCCGCCATTTTTTCGTAAGTCGCACCATAATAAATTGGGCATAGCTCACGCAACTCATCCCAAATTTCTTTGGTATTGTTGTAATGCATTGGATAACCCATTGCTGTTGCCATCAGACTGATAATTTGCCAGTCTGTTTTCACATCGCCAACAGGTTCAACAGCTTTATAGAAGCGTTGGAAACCACGGTCTGCCGCAGTATAAACACCTTCATGCTCACCCCATGATGTTGCAGGGAAAATAACGTCAGCAATAGACGCCGTTTTGGTCATAAAGATATCTTGCACTATCAGTAGATCCAGTTTTTCAAACGTTCTACGGATTGTTGCTAAATCAGGCTCAGTTTGCAGTGGATCTTCACCCATTACATAGTGAGCTTTTAATAAGCCGTGATCGATATTATGAGGAACTTCACTTAACGCATAGCCCACTTCTTCAGGCATTGACTCAATGCCCCAGAATTTAGCAAATTTCTCACGCGCTTTTTCGTCAGTAACGTATTGATAACCTGGTAGTGTGTTAGGCAAGGCTCCCATATCACACGCACCTTGTACGTTATTTTGACCACGAACTGGGCCAACCCCGACGTATTTTTTACCTAAATTACCCGTTAATAAAGCTAAACTAGTCAGTGAACGTACCGTTTCAACACCTTGGTAGAATTGAGTTACACCCATACCCCAAAGAATTGTTGCTGTTTCTGCTTTCGCGTACATACGTGCAGCTTCACGAATAATTTGAGCACTTAAACCTGTTGTTTCTTCAACAGATTCAGGTGTATAGCTTTCAACTAATTTACAATACTCTTCAAATTGCTCAGTGTGATTTTCGATAAAGGATTTATCATGCAATCCTTCTTCAATAATCACATGCGCAATCGCATTTAATAGCGCAATGTTAGAGCCATTTTTTAAGCCTAAGTGTAAATCGGCTAAACGTGCTGTTTCGATGTAACGAGGGTCACATACAATAATTTTGGCACCCTTTTCTTTCGCCTTAACAATACGGCGAGCAACAATAGGATGCGAGTCTGCGGCGTTATAGCCGAAGACAAATAGACATTTGGTATCCTCAATCTCAACGATTGAGTTGCTCATAGCACCATTACCGACCGAACGCTGCAGACCTGCAACCGAAGGGCCGTGTCAGACACGAGCACAGCAGTCTATATTATTATTTCCGATAACCGCACGAGCGAATTTCTGCATAACGAAGTTAGCTTCGTTACCCGGACCTCGTGAAGAGCCAGTTGTCATAATAGATTTAGCACCGTATTTCTCTTTGATAGCAAGAAGCTTGCTACTTGCAAACTCAATCGCTTCATCCCAAGAAACCGATTCTAATTTTCCGCCTCTTTCACGGCGGATCATTGGTGTTTTAAGACGTGGAGTCAGTATCTTAGTATCATGGATAAAATCCCATCCATAATACCCTTTCAGACACAGCTCACCTTGGTTTGTTAAACCATTGGCTCCTTCAGCGCCAATAATTTTACCGTTTTCCACCTTCAGGTAGATTTTGCATCCTGAGGCACAATACGGACAGACCGTGATGACTTTTTTCATCAACATTGCTCCTGTGTTCATCAACTTTCAGGTTATTACCTGATCTTCTCCTCTATCTATGCAGAGAGTGTGCCAAATAAGCACGCTTTTTCACTTTTCTACAACACAATGAAAAATAAAGAGAAATAAAATTCGTTGAATGAGTAAGAAAACAATGACAACTAAAGTAGTAGGAAGAGCTCGACACTAATGACGATATTTATGTCGATTTGTATTTCTATCAAAATTCGTTATACATTAACGATTATAACGTAATAATACTTATTTATTTCATCTGCGAAATCAAAATAATAAATACGCTTTCTTATCTGCCTTTATCGGGATCTTGCCGTATATAATGATGACAACCTTCTAATATCTCTATCAATATTCCTATCTACTAGAACTATTTAAATTAATAATTTTGATATTAATACAATTCAAATAAAAAATTTTTAAACTTCAATAAAAAAAAGAACATAATACTGAACCTGAAAACAACTCCGCGGTCTTAAAGACCTCTACACCATATAAATTGATAATCACTGAACATGCAAAAATTAAAGTTTTTACGGTTTTCTAAAGAGAACATTGCCCTTTTTTTAGCTGTCTACCTTGGTTTCTTTCTTAATCTTTCCGTTTACATTGGCCGATACGGCACACAGAATACAAACAACCCCCTCATTGAGGCATTATATATTCTAGGTGAAATTGCCGTTAACATTGCCTTTACCTTCTTTCTATTACGACTACTCTCTTTTTTCGGCTCTCTATTCTTTAAAATAGTCGCCTCTTTTATTCTCGTCGTGAGTGTTTGTGCGAGTTACTATATTTCTTTTTATGATGTCGTCATTGGATACGGCATTATCATTTCAACACTAACCACGGATACGGATTTATCTAAAGAGCTGGTTAGCCCAAATGTGATTATTTGGATTATTGGCTTATCTATTTTGCCATTGGCTCTTATTTGGCTAGGTAAAAAACCAGAGAAAAATCTAACTACACAACAAAAGAAAAAAATCTGGATAAAAAATACCGTCAAAATGCTTGTGATTGCACTGGCTGTTTTTGCCTATTTGAAAACACTTGATTCAAAACAAAAAGCCTATGAAATAAAAAATAACTTGGATCTGCCAAGCTATAGTGGTGGCTTAAGTTATGCGTATTTACCTACAAATTGGATTATCCCATTATTTCAATATGCAATAACGCAGTATGACGATACGTTTAATAACCAAAATATTTTTAATCCTGCCGATCACTTCACTTATGAGCCTTCAAAGGCAAATGAAGATGTGTATGTTGTTTTTATTATTGGTGAAACAGCAAGATGGGATCATATGGGATTGTTAGGATATGAACGTCAAACAAACCCTCTATTAAGCCAAGAGAAAAATCTTGTTGCCTTTAAAGGTATTTCTTGTGATACCGCAACCAAGCTCTCTTTAAAATGTATGTTCGTACGAGAAAACGGAACAGAAAGTAACGATCAGCGGACATTAAAAGAGAACAATATTTTTTCAGTATTAAGCCAATTAGGTATGTCATCAGAGTTGTTCTCCATGCAAAGTGAATTGTGGTTTTACAATAAACTTGATTTAAATAACTACGCAATGAAAGAGATGATGACTGCCAAAAATAGCAATTTTGGTAAAGAACTTGATGACACCTTATTAATTACTGAAACGGCAAATACGGTTGCCCAACATCCAAAGGGAAATCATTTAGTGATTTTACACACTAAAGGCTCTCACTTTATGTATTCACAACGTTACCCTGAATCATTCAAAAAATACCAACCTGAATGTTTAAATGTGGATGATGAGTGTACTAAAGAGCAGTTAGTGAATGCTTATGATAACTCTATTCTTTATACCGACTATTTTATTGATGGCATACTCGACACATTGCGCGATAAAAAAGCCATTGTGTTTTATACCTCCGATCACGGTGAATCTATTTCAGAAAAAGGTGGCTTACACGGCACACCAAAAGAAATTGCCCCACCAGAACAATTTAAAGTGCCATTCTTAGTTTGGATGTCAGATAGCTATTTAGCAGAGTCTGAAAATAAAAAGCTATTTGATAACTTAAAGCGCAATCAAGATGCAGAGCGCACGTTCTATCATCACAATATTTTTGATTCAATGTTAGGTTGTCTAGGTTATTCATCGTCAGATGGTGGTATTAATAATCAAAATAACCTCTGTTTTAGTGATATACCATCAAACCAAGAATAAATTTTTAAACTAACAATATTCTTTTAAGTTGATAGAAAAAATAAATTGATAGAAAAAACCCACGTTCAATATTGAGCGTGGGTTTTATTACTTTTAACTTTATAAACTAATTATTGATTAAAACTTGCGTCGGTATAAAGTGGAGTGGCTTGAATATCTTTTACTGTTTTTGCGCCACCTAACATCATATTAATTTTTAATTCTTTATTTAAATGTTGGATAACTGAATTAACACCTTCAGCACCACCTAAATTTAATCCATAAAGAATTGGGCGACCAACAGCGACAACATCTGCACCACTGGCTAATGCTTTAAAGACATGTGAACCACGACGCACACCACTGTCAAACACGATAGGGACACGTTTATTTACCACTTTAGCAATTGCAGGTAACACATCAATCGTTGCTGGTGCGCTATCTAATTGACGACCGCCGTGATTAGAAACCCAAATCGCATCTGCACCCGCTTTAATTGCAGTATCTGCATCTTCAGGTGATTCGATACCTTTTACAATCACAGGTAAACCAGACATCTTTTTCACATACTGAATATCTGCGGGTGTAAATGCTTGTTTAGCTTGAGCATAAATTTCACTAATACCCGCACCTTTACCTGTTTTAGATTTATCATCACTGATTTTTGCAAACGCTTCTAAGTTGGCAAAACCTAATGGAAATTGGAAATTATTTTTCACATCATCTTCACGATAACCACCCACTGAAGAGTCGATAGTCATAATGATACCTTTAGCGCCATACTGTTTTGCTTGAGATAAAATATACTCATTAAAGGCATCATTTTTACTCATGTATAACTGAAAGAAGAATGGGTAACCGGGTTGAGCATCCGCCACTTCTTTAATGGTTTTATTACCATAAGTGCTTAATGAAAAAATAGAGCCGGCTTTCGCCATACCTTTTGCTGTGGCAACTTCGCCTTGTTGATGTGCAAGCCCTTGAGCTGCCATCGGTGCCTGAATAATAGGCGTATCTAATTTAATACCCAAAAATTCTGTTTTTAAATCTAAGTCAGAAAATTCGATGCCTTGTAATGAACGAGGCATAATATATTTTTTATCAAATGCACTTGTATTAGAGCGTAAGTTATTTTCATCTTCAGCACCACCGCGAATATAACCGAAGGCGCCTTTTTCCATATTTGCTTGAACTTGAGCTTCCATTGCTTTTAGGTTTACTATTTTAATTGGGCCTTCAGCAGTACTTGCTTTATATTCAGCAGCCTGTGCAACACCTACACTTAATGCCATAGCAATAGCGGTAGCTTTTAATATTTGACGTTTCATTTCTATTCCATTTTTAATTAAGGGCTTATATCTATAATTTAATAAATTTAAAACTCAATTAAATTATATTTTTCAAAAAATAATATAAGCCCTATTTTTAGGTAAAACTTAAATTAACCGCTTACTTTTTTGTTAAAGTATTATAGCTTGTCATAAGATTACGATAGTCTGGAATATGATTAGCAAACAGTGTGCCTAATCCTTCGACATCATTACGCCAGTCACGGTGTAATTCACAAGCTAAACCAAACCAGTTAATTAATTGCGCCCCTGCTTTTGACATTCTATCCCACGCAGAGTCACGAGAAATGGCATTGAAAGTGCCTGAAGCATCAGTGACAACAAAGACTTCAAAACCTTCCTCAAGTGCTGATAATGCAGGGAATGCAACACAAACTTCAGTCACAACACCCGCAATAATCAGTTGTTTTTTACCCGTTGCTTTAACGGCTTTGACGAAGTCTTCATTATCCCATGCATTGATTTGACCTGGGCGAGCGATATAAGGAGCATCTGGGAACATTTCAACGAGCTGAGGCATTAGAGGACCATTAGGACCATCTTCAAAAGAAGTCGTTAAAATGGTAGGTAAATTAAAGTATTTAGCAGCATTGGCTAATGCTAATACATTATTATTGAATTTATCAGGCTCGATATCTCTGACTAAAGAGAGTAATCCAGCTTGATGGTCTACCAACAGAACAGCGGCATTATTTTTATCAATACGATGATATTTAAAGCTCATAATAATCTCCGATAGCATAATAGAGGTAAGACTCAATTAAATCATAGCACCAAATTTACATGACAATATTCAGATTAATTTAAATTTGAGTTTATTTATAATAAACAACCAATTATAAATATTTAAATTTAATTAAATATCACGATACTTAATTAACTATTTATTGCCTTATATAAATTCATTTCGTTAAAAAGAATTATAAGTGCAACTATTCTTAAATGAATCTAAAGATTATTGCTTTAACCATTCAAATTTTTTGTTCAATTTTTAAGGGAGAAAAAAGATAAAAAAAACCCCCGCGGGCGGGGGTGAGATAAGCGCAATTAAAAGGTCTCTAATTTACTATCAAGAGATGGGTATTCATTAATGACGATTACGCACAATTTGATAGCGACGAGTTAAGTACTCAACTGGCACGCTCCAAATATGAACTAATCGACAGAATGGGAACAATAAGAAAATCGTCATACCTAAGAAAATGTGCAATTTAAACACGAATGCGACACCTTCAAGATGAGCCGAAGCACCGCCATGGAAAGTCACTATAGATTGTGCCCAAGCCACCAGCTTCATCATTTCGCTACCATCCATATGTTGTGCTGAGAATGGAATAGTCAGTAAACCTAGCGCTACTTGAATAACCAAAAGCGTTAAGATCATGATGTCACCAAATGAAGATGTAGCTCTAACCCGTGGATTGGTTAAACGGCGTTTTAATAACATCACGCCCCCCACCAGCATTAATACACCACAAGTACCGCCACCGACCATTGCCATAATTTGTTTATATTCAATAGGCAGGAAAGATTCATACATCCAATGTGGTGTTAGCATTCCCAGAAAATGACCAGCAAAAATACCGAGGATCCCAACATGAAATAAGTTAGAAGCCAATCGCATGTTTTTCTTGTCTAACATCTGGCTAGAGCCAGCACGCCACGTATATTGACCATAGTCGTAACGTAGCCAGCTACCGATAATAAAAACGGCACCCGCAATATAGGGATAGATATCAAAAAATAACATATTGATGTAATTCATTTTTGTGCTCCCGTATCCAACGAATTCCCCACGTTGAGATATTGAACTGTAGTCTCTTGTGCAAAACGGCGCTGATGTTGGCTGATTTTGCCACTACCACATTGCGTACCTTCGCCAAGAAACGTCACTTGTTCTTCTTCCCACACAGCATCTAATGCGGCAGGCGTATCATCTAAAGGCTCTTTTTCTACTTGAGCAGTCAGTTGTGATGCTTCCAATCCACTTTGTGAGAGGCAAAGCAACACATCAAAGAGCGCGTGATAATCACTGCCTCGTTGTTTCAAACGCTCACCTAACAGCGCCAAAATAGGCGCAATGTTATTTAGCCCTTCAATACAGTCTGTCGTGGGCAGGAGCGTTAAGTACTCAAGGTAAGTCGGCAAATAGTCAGGGAGTTCACGACTACTTAATGTGATCCCTGCTTGTTGATATTGATTGAGCAGATCAACCATTGCCTGACCACGATCGCGGGACTCGCCATGAACGTGTTCAAATAACAACAGCGATCGCGCCCGCCCTCTATCAAAAAGCTCACTGTAATTGGCTTGCGCATCTAACAACTCTTGCTGCGTTAAGGTATGAATAAACGCCATTAATTTCGCAACTTGAGTCACAGGAAGCTCATCAGCTTCCTGTAATGCATCGATAAGCTCGCCTCGGTTATCCCACAACTCCTGTGTGGGATAATCTAAGAGATGGGAAATGACTTTCAGAGAGATCATTATATTTTCTCCTCTGACCGACGTTCGTCTTGAGGTGTTCTTGATGTGATATCAATTGCATCAATACGATGACTATTAAACAAATTAAATTTGCTATCACTGCCATGACAACCGTCACCAAAGCTAAAGCCACAACCATTACGTTCTGGGAAAGCTTCTCTTGCAAGTTCACGATGGCTTGATGGAATAACAAAGCGATCTTCATAATTTGCAATAGCCAGATAACGATACATCTCTTGTGCTTGCGCTTCAGTCAAACCTACTTGCTCTAATGCACTTAAGTCTGTTTTGCCTTCTACGGTTTCAGCACGTTTATAATGACGCATCGCTAACATGCGTTTTAATGCTAATAACACAGGTGCAGTATCCCCAGCTGTCAGTAAATTTGCTAAATACTGAACTGGAATACGTAAGCTTTCTACATCAGGCAGAACGCCTGTATGTGGTAACACGCCCGCATCAGCAGCAGACTGAATTGGTGACAAAGGTGGCACATACCAAACCATTGGTAAGGTGCGATATTCAGGGTGCAGTGGTAATGCTAGCTTCCAATCCACCGCCATTTTGTAAACAGGTGAACGCTGCGCTGCATCAATCACACTTAATGGAATACCTTGCTCTTCAGCGGCTTTGATCACTTCAGGATCAAATGGATCCAAGAAGATATCTAGTTGGCTTTGGTATAAATCTTTTTCATTATCCGCACTGGCGGCTTGTGAAATTTTATCTGCGTCATACAGCATCACACCCAGATAACGAATACGTCCTACACAAGTTTCTGAGCATAGTGTTGGCTGACCGGCTTCAATACGTGGATAACAGAAAATACATTTTTCTGACTTACCACTTTTCCAGTTGAAGTAGATTTTTTTGTATGGGCATCCGGTTAAACACATGCGCCATCCACGGCATTTATCTTGGTCGATAAGCACAATGCCATCTTCAGCACGTTTATAAATCGCACCACTTGGGCATGTTGCAACACAAGCAGGATTTAAGCAGTGTTCACATAAACGTGGTAAATACATCATGAATGTATTTTCAAACTGCCCATACATCTCTTTTTGCATATTGGCGAAGTTTTTATCCGCAGCACGTTTACTAAACTCGCCACCTAAATCGTCTTCCCAGTTTGGGCCTTTTTCGATTTTGGTCATGCGCTGACCTGTGATCAGCGAACGAGGTCGTGCTGTCGGTAAAGAGCCTTCTGGTGCATTTTTTAAATGCTCATAGTCATAATCAAATGGCTCATAGTAATCATCTAATGCGGGGACATCTGGGTTGGCAAAAATTTTCGATAATAGACCAACACGGTTGCCCATTCTTGGTACTAATTTACCTTTGATATTTTTGATCCAACCGCCTTTCCACTTCTCTTGGTCTTCCCAATTTTGTGGATACCCTGTACCCGGTTTTGTTTCAACGTTATTGAACCATGCGTATTCGACACCTTCACGGCTCGTCCAAACATTTTTACAGGTTACTGAACAGGTATGGCAACCGATACATTTGTCGAGGTTCAGTACCATACCGACTTGTGAACGAATTTTCATTATGCCTTCTCCTGTCCATTCAGGGTCTGTTGATAAGCATCACCTTCACCATCAAGCCAATCAATCTGTTTCATTTTACGCACCACAACAAACTCATCACGGTTAGAACCCACAGTGCCGTAATAGTTAAAGCTATAAGCCAACTGAGCATATCCACCAATCATATGGGTTGGTTTAGGGCAAACACGTGTCACAGAGTTGTGAATACCACCACGCATTCCTGTTATTTCAGATCCTGGCAGATTTATTTGACGTTCTTGTGCGTGATACATATAAATCATGCCATCAGGAATACGTTGGCTAACAATCGCTCTCGCCGTTAGCGCGCCATTACTGTTGTATGCTTCAACCCAATCGTTATCACTAATTCCCATCTCTTTAGCATCATCTTCACTCAACCAAACCACAGGGCCACCACGACCAAGCGTTAACATCAGTAAGTTATCGCTATATGTTGAGTGAATACCCCATTTCTGGTGAGGCGTCAGGAAGTTCAGCGCTTTTTCAGGGAAACCATTTGGTTTTTTGCCTTTAACTGCATCAATAGCTTTGGTATCAATTGGTGGACGATAAACCACTAAACTTTCACCATAAGCACGCATCCACTCATGATCTTGATACAATTGCTGACGACCACTTAAAGTACGCCAAGGGATCATCTCGTGAACGTTGGTATAACAGGCGTTATAAGAGACGTGCTCATCTTCAAGACCAGACCATGTAGGGCTTGAAATAATCTTACGAGGTTGAGCAACGATATCGCGGAAACGAATTTTTTCGTCTTCTTTTACTTTAGCTAAATGAGTGTGATCGCGTCCTGTCACTTTACTCAGTGCATCCCACGCTTTTACCGCCACCTGACCGTTAGTTTCAGGGGCTAAAGAGAGGATAACTTCGGCTGCATCAATCGCGGTTTCAATCGCTGGACGCCCTTTTGCTGCGCCATCATGACGGATACGGTTGAGTTTTTTCAGGAAATCGACTTCTGCCTGTGTATTCCAACTGATCCCTTTACCACCATTACCCAATTTATCCATTAGAGGGCCTAATGACGTAAAACGAGCATAGGTATTAGGATAATCACGCTCTACAGGAATAAGATGTGGTGCGGTTTTACCCGGAATAAGGTCACATTCGCCTTTTTTCCAATCCTTCACATCGAAAGGCTGTGCCATTTCAGCGGCGGAGTCATGCTGAATAGGTAATGTCACTAAATCAGTTTCAACACCTAAATGACCCACACATAATTTAGAGAAGGTTTTAGCGATACCTTTATAGATTTCCCAGTCTGTTTTGGATTCCCAAGCAGGATCAACTGCGGCTGTTAATGGATGAATAAACGGATGCATATCCGACGTATTCATATCATCTTTTTCATACCACGTTGCAGTTGGTAAAACGATATCTGAGAATAGGCAAGTGCTCGACATACGGAAGTCTAACGTCACGACTAAATCGACTTTGCCTTCACCGCCTTTATCTTGCCACTCCACTTCTTGTGGTTTGACTTGGCCTTGTTCACCTAAATCTTTACCTTGCAGGCCGTTTTCAGTACCCAGCAAGTATTTCAGTAAATATTCATGTCCTTTACCCGCCGAACCTAACAAGTTAGAGCGCCAGATAAATAAATTACGTGGGAAATTTTGTGGGTTATCAGGCTGTTCTGATGCAAAGCGGATCTCACCTGACTTCAATGCATTAACGGTATAGTCAGCCGCACTCACACCCGCTTCTTGTGCTTTTTTCGCAATAGACAGTGGGTTTAAGTTTAATTGAGGTGCGGAAGGTAACCACCCCATACGCTCTGAACGCACGTTCATATCTACCAAACTACCAGTAAAGCGTGATTTATCCGCTAATGGTGATAATAACTCTGTTGGTGATACTGTTTCATAACGCCACTGACTTGAGTGGTTATAGAAAAACGAGGTGCTGTTCATATGACGAGGTGGACGTTGCCAGTCAAGACCAAAGGCTAATGGCAACCAACCAGTTTGCGGACGCAGTTTTTCTTGTCCAACATAGTGTGCCCAACCACCACCACTTTGACCGACACAACCACAGAAAATCAGCATGTTGATAATGCCACGATAAGTCATATCCATGTGATACCAGTGGTTAATACCCGCACCGACAATCACCATTGAACGACCATGTGTTTTTTCTGCGTTATCCGCAAATTCACGCGCAATACGAGCGATATCTTGACGGCTTACACCTGTTACTTTTTCAGCCCATGCGGGTGAATATGCTTTGATTTCATCGTAGTTTGATGCACAGTTTTCATCATTTAAACCGCGATCAACACCGTAGTTGGCTAATAATAAGTCATAGACTGTTGTAATATATTTCTCTTCACCATTAGCAAGTGTAATGCGTTTAGCAGGTAGCTTGTGAACAAGCACATCATCAAGCGCAACACCTTCAAAATATTCGCTTTTAATGCCACCAAAATAAGGGAATGCAACATCAACAATATCATCATGATTATCTAAAAGACCTAATTGTAATGTGACATTTTCGCCACTTTTACCGTCTTTAGGCTCAAGATTCCATTTAGCTGTCCCTTCCCAACGAAAGCCCATAGAACCTTGAGGAGCAACCAATTGTTGGGTTTGCTCATCAATGGCAATGGTTTTCCACTCTGGATTTTTCTCTTGATCCAGATTGTTCACTAAATCAGAGGCACGCAACATACGACCTGCAACTAATTTGCCTGAGTCGTGTTTATCTAGCATCACCAACATTGGCATATCAGTGTAAGTGCGCACATAGTTGCGGAAATATTCTGTTTGGCGCTTAACGTGGAATTCGCTAAGAATAACGTGTCCCATCGCCATTGCCATTGCGCTGTCTGTACCTTGTTTTGGGTTTAACCATTGGTCACACAGTTTAGCGATTTCAGCATAATCAGGTGTTACGGCAACTGTTTTAGTGCCTTTATAACGAACTTCGGTAAAGAAGTGCGCATCAGGAGTACGGGTTTGAGGTACGTTAGAACCCCACGCAATCAGATAAGAAGAGTTATACCAGTCTGCTGATTCTGGTACGTCTGTTTGCTCACCCCAAGTCATTGGCGAAGCAGGTGGTAAGTCACAATACCAATCATAGAAACTTAAGCACGCGCCACCAATAAGCGATAAATAACGCGCACCCGCCGCATATGACACCATCGACATCGCAGGAATTGGCGAGAAACCGATAATACGATCAGGACCAAACTCTTTTGCTGTAAACACGTTAGAAGCTGCAATGATTTCATTCACTTCTGACCATGAAGAGCGAACAAAACCACCACGACCACGCGCTTGCTTATAGCTTTTGGTTTTTTCTGGCGAGTTGACAATAGAAGCCCATGCATCAACGGGATCGCTATGTTGTGCTTTGGCTTCACGCCATAATTTAATGAGGCGTTTACGTACCATTGGGTATTTAACGCGGTTCGCGCTATATAAATACCATGAATAGCTTGCACCACGAGGACAGCCACGAGGCTCATGATCAGGCAAATCAGGACGTGTACGCGGATAGTCAGTTTGTTGGGTTTCCCATGTGACTAACCCATTTTTGACGTAAATTTTCCAACTACATGAACCTGTACAGTTTACACCATGAGTAGAACGTACAATTTTGTCATGTTGCCAACGACTGCGATAACCATCTTCCCAGTCACGATTAACATTTAGCTCTTGGCCATGATCCTTTGAAAAGGTATCGCCAAGTTGTTTGAAATAGCGGAATCTATCGAGAAACTTACTCATCAGATACTCTCCCAATGCGCGCGAGCGCTCTCACATTGCGTATAATTCGTCATTATTGTTTATTGTGTTTACGTCCATAGACCAACCAAGTGATCAAGACGCAGGCGATATAAAATAGAACAAAGATTTTCATGGCACCGGCAGGAGAGCCAGTCATAGCCAATGATGTACCAAAGGCTTTAGGAATAAAGAATCCACCAATTGCACCAATGGCAGAGATAAAACCAAGCGCTGCGGCACTTTCTGTTACCGCCTCTTTTTGAGCTGCTTCATCTGTGGCGCCTTGGGCTTTCATGCGATCAACAGTGATTTTTCTAAACACCACTGCAATCATTTGGAATGTAGAACCACTGCCTAAACCAGCGGTTAAAAACAGCACCATAAAGACACCGTAGAACGCGATAAACGAACCACCAGCACCGTTTTCAGGTAACGTTAAAAAGAGTAATGCCGAGAATATTGCCATGATGATAAAGTTAATCAGCGTAACTCGAATGCCACCAAATTTATCAGAAAGCGCACCACCGACAGGACGTGCTAAAGCCCCTAATAAAGGTCCAAAAAAGGCATAATGTAGAATGACAATATCTGGGAATTGGGTTTTTGATAACATGGCAAAACCCGCAGAGAAACCAATAAATGAACCAAAAGAGCACAGGTATAAAATACTTAATAACCAGAGGTGACCCTGTTTTAAAACGGGTAATTGCTGACTTAAAGAGGCTTTATTAGCGGCAAGATCATTCATACCAAACCAAGCAGCAAAGGTAAAAAATAATAAGAAAGGCACCCAAACCCACGCCGCATTTTCTAGCCATAAGTGCGAACCATCAGGTTGAACAACACCGGGGCCACTAAACATTGCAAAAACACCCACACCAATCACTAATGGGGCAATTAATTGCATAACGCTTACGCCAAGATTACCTAATCCACCATTTAATCCTAATGCACCGCCTTGACGTGCTTTAGGGAAGAAAAAGCTGATGTTTGCCATACTTGATGCAAAGTTTGCACCTGCGAAACCACATAATAGTGAAATCACAATAAAGGTTGAGTAAGACGTTGTAGTGTCTTGCACTGCAAAACCAAGCCAAATACAAGGAATGATTAGAAATACGGTACTGATTGCCGTCCAACGACGACCACCAAAGATAGGAATAACAAATGAATAAGGAACACGCAAAATAGCGCCAGAAACAGAAGGCAGCGCAGTCAGCATAAATAACTGATCTGTGGTAAAGTTAAAACCGACTTTGTTCAAATTTACTGCAACTGCACTAAAAAGCATCCATACGCAGAATGATAAGAGTAAACAAGGAACAGAAATCCATAAATTGCGTGAAGCGATCTTTTGACCAGTTTTTTCCCAAAAAGCTTTATCTTCAGGATGCCAATCTTCGATCACCCCTTTTCTCATTTTTTCTGGGTGTTGAGTGAGTGCCATAACAACCTCGATTAACGGTTAGATTGGCACCTTTTTACGATTAGAATTGTTAATTAGTCATGATCTGCATCAAGCAAAGATTTGTTTGATTTTTAAGCTAAAATCGTTCTTTACACCTAAGTATTAATAGGGTTATCCTTGATTTTTCATTTTAAATTAATAAGTTAAATTAAAACCGCTATAATCTACAAGTGAAATTACCTCCATAAGATATTTAGGGGTAATACTTTAGTAGTATATGACATTTGATGCCTTTTTAAGGCAAGATAGTGCCTGAATAAATTTGGAAAAATAACGATGAGTACTCATAAAATCCAATGGCATTACCGTTTTTCAATTATTAATCAAATCGCAATATTAATGTTACTTTTCACCCTATTGGGTGTTGTGGGTATGGCGGTTTCTAACCACATTATTTTAAGTGTGCAAGGTAATGCCCATGCGATTAATAAATCAGGCTCTTTGCGTATGCAGAGCTATCGCTTGTTATCTGCTTTACCCCTAGATGAACAACATCGTTATTATCTTCACGAATTAGAAACCGACTTAGACAGTGGTGAATTACTTCAAGTCTTAAGCAATGAATCGCTACAATCACAATATGCTCAATTAAATACTTACTGGAAAGATACCTTAAAACCAACATTGCTCTATGCAAAACAACGTGATGATGCAAAAGAAGAAGTTGTCTTTTTTGTTTCTCAACTCGATAAATTAGTGTTAAGTATAGACCAGCTAACAGAGCAAAAAATAAGGATGGTGGCTTATACCCAGCTTATTTTTACTGCGCTCACTCTGTTATTACTGTTTGGCTCTGTTTGGCATTTTCGCCGTCGTTTATTACATCCTTGGCAACAATTAATGGCGATGGCTAATTCGATTGGTCATGGTGATTTTTCAGCACGTTTTCATCAACGCGCGCACCATGATGAAATTGCCACATTGGGTATCGCACTCAATACCATGTCAGAAGAGCTTTCTACGCTATATAGTGAATTAGAAAAAAGAGTGGTCGAAAAAACGCACGACTTACAACAGAAAAATAAAGTGCTCTCTTACCTCTATCATTCAAGCCAGCAGTTACACTCCCCCGCACCGCTGTGTGCTCGATTAAGACAGATATTATTTGAGCTTCAACAAATTATTCCTAATGCGTATTTGCAGATACGCTTATATGAAGATAATCATCACACATTGTTTAATGAAATTAGTTTAGCGCCTCAATCACGCCCACATCATTGCCCTGATCAGCAATGTGAACGTTGTGAAGATAATACGCCAATAGCAACTTTGCTAAATAGTGAGTTATTACATTGGGAATTAGCCGATCAAATCCATCGTTATGGCTTGTTTGTTATGCAGTTACCTGAAAATACGATTTTAACGGATGAACAAAATAATTTAATGCTATTACTGACAAAACAAATTTCAGCCATGCTGGCAATGGAACAACAAAACGAGCAACAGCAACAGCTTCTATTAATGGATGAGCGTTCGGCAATTGCTCGCGAATTACATGACTCTATTGCCCAATCACTTTCCTGTTTAAAAATGCAAGTCAGCTATTTGCAAATGCAGTCAGAAACCTTACCTGATAATTGCCAAAAACTACTCAAAGAGATGCGTGAAGAGCTTAATGTGGCTTATCGCCAATTAAGAGAACTGTTAACCACGTTTCGCTTAAAACTGACTGAACCAGGATTACTTGCTGCGTTAGAAAGTACATTAACTGAATTTAATCAACGCCTTGGTTTTGCTATTAATTTTGACTATCAATTACCTGCAAAATGCGTAAATTCGCACCAAGGCATTCATGTGGTTCAAATTGTGCGTGAAGCGTTAAATAATATTTTACAACATGCCAATGCCAACTGGGCGGAAGTCTCGTTATCACTTGATAATGGCATGGTTGAGCTAAAAATTAATGATAATGGTGAAGGAATTAGCCCTAACCCTGAAAAATTAAATCATTATGGTCTTATTATTATGCGTGAACGCGCAAATAGCCTAAATGGTTCTTATACTATAAAAGTACGCGAACAGGGCGGTACTCAAGTGTTTGTTAAATTTCCATTAATAACTACTCATAAAGACCCTGTCTAAATTGGAGCAAGTCGTAATGAATAATATGGGATCCTCCACAGAAAAAGCGACAATTTTACTCATTGATGATCACCCGATGCTACGCAATGGTGTAAAACAACTTTTAAGTCTTGATACAACACTGACTGTCGTTGGGGAAGCGGGAGATGGTATTCAAGGTGTGAAACTAGCTGAAGAGTTAGATCCTGACTTAATCTTACTCGATCTGAATATGCCAGGAATGAATGGTTTTGAAACACTTGATCAACTGCGATTAAAGTCGTTATCAGGTCGGATCGTCGTGTTTAGTGTATCAAACTACAGTGATGACTTGGTCACCGCGTTAAAACGTGGTGCTGATGGTTATCTTTTAAAAGATATGGAGCCAGAAGAATTGCTTGCGGCTCTTAAACAAGCTGCCGCAGGGAAAATGGTCGTCAGCCCTACGTTAACCCCTATTTTGGCCGAGTCATTACGTGAAGATCGTTCTGAAGGTGAGCGTGATATTGAACAACTCACCCCGCGTGAACGCGATATTTTAAAGCTGATCGCGCAAGGGCTATCAAATAAAATGATCGCACGTAAGCTTGATATCACTGAAAGTACGGTCAAAGTACACGTCAAACATCTACTGAAAAAAATGAAGCTAAAATCTCGTGTTGAAGTTGCCGTTTGGGTTCATCAACAACGTGTAGATTAATCAAAATTAGGTACGATGGGCTGGTGAGTATTCATCAGCTCAACTAACTCTTTTGCCCCTTTTTGTAACGACTCCCCCTTTAGCCACATAGCATGAATAGGTAATCGCAATTCATTTTTGGTATTTTTAAACTGAAGCTGCTTGAGCTTGCCTTTTTGTAATTGAGTATAAATCAGTGAATACGGTAAATTACCCCAGCCCATTCCCGCTTCGACCATACCCAGAGCCATTTGAAAACTATCAGTTTGCCAATAATTCGTTGCCACTAAAGAGCGTACATCACGTAATTCCTGAGTATGACTAGCAATAATGATTTGGCGAACATTTACTAAATCTTCAATAAATACACCTGCGGGGTGAGCAAGAGCTATATGACTGGCTGATATTGTTGCAACAAGTGATTCAGAACCTAAATATTGAAATTGCTCATCACCATTAACATACATTCCACCATAAACTAAGCAGAGCTGTATTTTACGCGCATGTAGCATTTCAATAATGTCATCTTGTGCAGCTGTTATCACATTCACATTAAGTAACGGATAACGTTGCGTTAATTCAGATAACGCAGATAATAAATAATCAGGATTAATATCAGCCGCAACACCAATATTTAAGACACTTTCGAGATCCATCGAAAGCTCTTGTGCATGCACTTGTAATAATTTTAATTGCTCTGCAATCATTCGGGCATGGGGTTCAAGTGCTTTGGCTTTTTCTGTGGGCTGTGGCTCTCGTGATGAACGCTCAAAAAGTGCATAACCTAATTCTGCCTCCATATTCGCAATTGCCATACTGACTGCTGATGGAACGCGTTTTAATGAACGTGCAGCCGCAGAGAAAGATCCCTTATCCATCACGGCTAAAAATATCGCAATATGTTCACTTGAGAACTGCATGTTCACTCCTGATATTTCAGTCAAATTGATACTAGCTAACTTTTTCTATCATTCTTACTGATTTATCTTACGATGCTTAACGACACAGATCCACAGAAAAAGAGAGCACAATGCAAGGTATCAAACGAAAAATTGTCTACGTGACAGCTTATGAAATTTTTGGCTGGGTTATTTCATCAGTCGGGCTTGCACTTTTGGCTGATAGCTCAACAGCAGTAACTGGCCCATTAGCGCTTGTGATCACAACAATCGCGGTGAGTTGGAATTTTATTTATAACTGTCTATTTGAATTTTGGGAGAGTCGGCAGGTTTCAAGAATTCGAACATTTAGACGTCGCCTAGTACATGCGATTGGATTTCAGCTAACACTGGTGCTCTATTTAATTCCGTTAATAGCATGGTGGCTTAATGTTTCGTTATGGCAAGCGTTAGTGATGGACTTTGCACTGATCATCATCATCCCTTGTTATACCTTCGTTTATAACTGGGTATTTGACAAAGTGTTTGGCTTACCAAAATCTGCATTACCTGAAAATGCGCCCGCTGCCTAAGCGACAAATTAAGTAAAGAGAGTGATCTCAATAACGGATCACTCTTTAACAGGATAGATATCTTCTAACGCAAATTGCTCAATACCGCCTTCTAACTCGCAACGACCTAAACCAATATTTTTATCATCCGCTGTCGTTCTTCTTAGTAATTTACCTGTTACTTGGGAAAGCGTTGGATCAATTTCAATCACACGGTAATACTCTTTCATATAACTCTCTTCACCCAGCGCCATATAAACTAAAAACTCATCACCTGTTTTAATGTTCATCTCGTTTTTACTTACTCTTAATAGTTAATCTAATGATGATAGAATAAGTTTAGTCTAACTAAAGGTAATAAGAGAAAGATTGACTCACTCGATATTACATTAAGTTAATTTATTAATTTCCAACTCATCATAATGATGCTGATCAGAATAAAAGACAGTGTTAAATATTGGAAAAAACGCTCTGATAAATACACCAGTAAATAGCGTGCTAATGGAATAGAGAGTAATGAGCCTAAGCAAAGAATAAGTGCCGTGTGAACATCGGTATAACCACCAGCACTATAAGCGATAGCTGATCCACCAGAAAGGATCGTGGTAATAAAAATAGAAGTGCCGATTGCCTCTTTAATCCCCATTTGTGCAAAACGCATTAACACAGGCAACACCACTAATCCCCCTCCTACGCCAGTTGCACCAAGTACAAACCCAGCACTTACTCCCGGCACAAATAAGGAAGAAAAAGTAACAGAAGAAGGTGCCGATAAAGGGCTCAAAGGAGCTGAAAGTGATGATTTTCTTATCATTCGCTGTAAAAATAAGATCAGCGAAAATACAATAGCCACAATCATTAAGATATTAATTGCAGATTCAACACGAGCATAATATTGAGGTTGTGATCCCAACCATGTCACGCCATAACTCGCTAAAAATGTCGCAGGAAACATGATCCCCAAAATCAATAGTGCAGGTTTTAATGGAATATTGCCTAAACGAAAATGGATATAAGAAGATGAGAGTTTCATTAGCATAGAAAGTAAATTTGCTGTCGCAACTGCCGCTAGTGCATTCATACCAAAAAGATAAATAAGAACTGGCAATAAAATAACACCACCGCCAACACCCGTTGTTGTAATAACTAACCCTATCGTAGCGCCAATAAGCAGTTGTGTTACAAGCAACATCTTATTTCCTTTTTGCTCAAAATTTCACAAGCTTCGATTATAGGCAAAATAACTTATAACCAAAAGGAATTAGATATAACAAATAGGAATATAAATTTCATTGTTATAAAAAAGCTCCTTAATATGAGCTTTATTCATATTAAAGAGCCAACTTTGAAAAAAGATATTTTATTGATTAATCAGTTAGTTAATTTCAGCCAAAATGGTTTCTGCTGAAAAATAATCACCTGTTTTCGCCTTTTGCAGTAACACACCATTACGAGAAGCCACAACTTGAACTTCCATTTTCATCGCTTCCATAATAGCAATGACATCGCCTTCTTTAACTTTGTCACCATCAGATAAAATCCAGCTATGCAATACGCCCGAAATAGGTGCAGTGACGGCTTTTTCATTCTCTTCTTTCTCATAGCTCGCACCGATTGCTGTCGGTATTACCGCAGAGAGAGAAAGTAATTGAGCAGGTAAGGCTAATTCGTGACGACGACCATCAATTTCAATAAAAGTACGCACAAGTTCTTCATTTTTTGCCGATGTACTACGAGGGAAATGGGTATTTTTTGCTTGAAAATCAGTTTCAATCCAACGGGTATGTACGCTGAAATCTTCAGTAAAATCGGTATGTTCCATCATTTCACAATGGAAAGGCAATACACTTGCCACACCTTCAATTTTAAACTCAGATAACGCTCGACGAGCACGAGAAATAGCTTGTTCACGCGTTGCTCCAGTGACGATTAATTTCGCCATCATGGAATCAAATTGACGTGAAACATGATTATTTTCAGCAACACCACTATCTACACGCACACCTGGACCTGAAGGCTGAGAGAAATGCGTAATTAAACCCGGTGTTGGCAAAAAGCCTTTGGCGGGATCTTCTGCGTTGATCCTAAATTCAAAAGAGTGACCGCGCGGAACAGGGGTTTTATCAATACTGAGTGGTAAACCTTCCGCAATACGTAACTGCTCTATCACTAAATCAATACCCGCCGTTTCTTCGGTAACTGGGTGCTCTACTTGTAAACGTGTATTCACTTCAAGAAAGGAGATAGTACCGTTGGCACTTAATAAAAACTCGACCGTACCCGCACCTACATAGCCCGCTTTAGCACAAATATCTTTAGCTGACTGATGAATACGTTCACGTTGTTCATCTGTTAAATAAGGTGCTGGTGCTTCTTCAATTAACTTCTGATTACGACGTTGTAATGAACAGTCTCGCGTTCCTACAACCACAACGTTACCCAGTTTATCGGCAATAATTTGCGCTTCGATATGGCGAGGTTTATCTAAGAATTGTTCGACATAACATTCACCACGTCCAAAAGCTGTTACAGCTTCTCGTACTGCTGAATGATACAGCTCTTCAATTTCGTCCATTTTATGGGCGATCTTTAAACCCCGTCCACCACCACCAAAAGCGGCTTTAATGGCAACAGGTAGACCATATTGTTTAGCAAAATCTAGAACCTCTTTGGCATCATTAACGGGATCAGCCGTACCATTTACAAGAGGAGCACCAACAGATTGTGCAATTTTGCGAGCTTTCACTTTGTCGCCAAGCACTTCTATCGTTTCTGGGTTAGGGCCGATCCAAATAAATCCCGCGTCTTGTACCGCTTTTGCAAAATCAGCTCGTTCAGAAAGAAAACCGTAACCGGGATGGATCATCGTGGCATTAGCTTTATGGGCAATCTCAATAATTTTATTAATATCTAGATAGCTCTCTTTCGGCAAATTACCATTGAGCCCATAAGCTTCATCAGCAAGGCGAACATGCAATGCATCAATATCATCATTGGCATAAATAGCGATGGATGTCGCGCCATAGTCCTGACAAGCTCGAATAATACGAACAGCGATTTCGCCTCTGTTGGCAATCAGTACTCTATGCTTCACTCGTTGTTTTTGGTTAATTGTTGTCATGAGTGGCATTCTCCTATCAATATTCTTGAAATTCGGTAATTGGATTAAAACGAATTTTAGCGTTAACAGGGATCTGCCCTGCGAGTGGTAAGTGGTATTCAGCAACAGCACCGATAACAGGGTATCCTCCTGTTAAAGGGTGATCGTTAAGGAACAAAACAGGTTGCCCATTAATCGGAACTTGAATTGCACCAATGCAAGTGCCTTCGCTCGATAGCTCTTGTTGTTGCTCTCGTGCCAGAGGTATTTCGCCCAACAGACGTAACCCAATACGATTAGACTGTGGTGTCACTTGCCATAATTGAGACGTTAACGTCTTTATCGCATCCGTTGTAAACCAGTCTGTACGAGGGCCTAGAACAACATCCAGCGTAACGATATCGCCTTGTTTTGGCAGTGTTGATGTAGGTTGTTCCTCAGCAATAATCCCATTTAGCGTACTTTCGTGATTAAGATGAAGTACGTCACCTTCTTGTAAAGCATTAGGACCAATTTGCGCTAAAGTATCAAACGCATGGCTGCCTAAAACCGCTGGTAATTCAAAACCACCTCTAACAGCTAGATAACTACGTACACCCGCTTTTGGCATACCTAAAATAATTTCATCGCCACAGCGAACATCTATAGGCTGATAACCTGATAAATATTCGCCCTCACCCGATTCATGTTTTAATAAAATAGAACAATCTGCACCGGTTAATGCAATCACACAGTCTTGTCGTGCTTTAAGCGTTAATCCACCTTGCGTTATTTCAAGCGCCACAAATGAGATAGGATTACCCACTAGACGATTAGCTGCATGTAAAGCTGGCTTATCGAGCGCGCCAGACGCTGAAACCCCCATTGATGCCGCGCCAATACGCCCTTCATCTTGAAATAAAGTTTGTAGCCCTGCTGAAATGACATATAACCCTTTATCATTTAACGAGAGCTGGGAAGCTACTGCTGATTTTTTCTCAGGTAATGAAACTGTTATTGGGGATTTTTGGACATCAACAAAATGCACTTCATTACCTGGTAATAAAAAGGCAGGTTGTTCACGAGAAAGATCCCACATTTTTATTTCTGTGGTGCCAATTAATTGCCAACCACCTGGGCTTTGTTGTGGATAAACACCACTAAACTCACCAGCTAATCCGACAGATCCAGCAGGAATTCGTGTGCGAGGTGTTTTACGGCGAGGCACATAGAGCTGCGTTTCATCGGCAATCAAATAAGCAAAACCTGGGGCAAAACCAGTGAATGCTACTTGATAGGTTTGTTCTGTGTGCCTGCGGATCACCTCATTGGTAGCGATCCCTAATAATTCAGCGACCTCATTAAGATCTTCACCTTGATAATGGACAGGGATCGTTAATGATTGTGTTTGACGAGCTGATATCGCTTTAACTTCTAATTGTCGGATCTGACACACAAGTTCTTCAGCCGTGATTAGCCACGGCGTATAGTGAATTAAGAGTGTTTTCGCTGCGGGAACAATATCTTGAATAGCAGCAATATTCGCTTGTTTAATGGATTCATACAATGCAAGCGTCTCTTTTAAAGAGGATAGCTCGACAAGTACATGAGATAAGTTAACGGGTAAAAAGCGCAAAGTATCTTCCTCCCTTATACGTGATAAGCAGCATCAGGCACATCGGTAATAAACATATGCCCCGGAGCATGGCTGATTGCAAAAGGAACACCTGAACGCATCACTGCCGCTTGTGGAGTTACACCACAAGCCCAAAATACGGGGATCTCGCCTTCTTCAATTCTCACTGAGGAGCCAAAATCTGGCGACATAATATCTTTAATACCCAGCGCATCAGGCGAGCCAATATGTACGGGAGCGCCATGTACAGAAGGGAAACGACCACTGATCATCACAGCATCAGAGACTCTATCCGCTGGAATAGGACGCATTGAAACCACTAACTCGCCTTCTAATCGCCCCGCAGGGCGACATAAGCGATTTGTTTTATACATCGGGACATTGCAGTTATCTGTGATATGGCGGATTTCAATGCCCGCTTCTAACATTGGCGTTTCAAATGTGAAACTACAGCCAATAAGAAACGTAACGAGATCGGGATGTTGCGCCCAAAGCTCAGTGGCATCCGTAATTTCATCAACTAATTTGCCATTTTCCCAAACACAGTAACGGGGAATATCAGTGCGTAGATCAGCGCCTTTTGCTAAAACAGTGCGATAACTTCCTGATTCACACACATCTAAAATAGGGCAACTTTTCGGATTACGTTGAGCATAAAGCAGAAAATCAAATGCCCAATCACGCGGCAAACTAATCATATTAGCTTGTGTCATTCCTTTAGCCATACCCGCTGTTGGAATATCCAAACCATTGCGAATAGCAAGTCGAGCTTCTTGTGCTTTTGTGATTGCCTCAGGTGTTGCCTTCATTAAATAAGTCATTTTTACACCTCATTGTTCAGTGAAGAAGGGGCAAAAGGCTTAATGCTAACACCATGATTAATTAAAATTTCTTTTACACTTTTGGCAAGAGCTACAGCATCTGGGCTATCACCATGAACACAAATAGAATCAGCCTGTATCGTGGTAAAAATACCTTCTATAGATTCAATTCCACCTTCTTGCACAAGGCGTAACATGCGTTGTGCAACAAGTTTGGGATCATGTAAAACGGCACCCTCTTTTTTGCGAGAAACTAATGTGCCATCAGAATGATAAGCTCTATCTGCAAAGGCTTCAGCAATCACTCGAAGCCCTTTTTCCTTTGCAAGTTCAATAAGGGGTGATCCGGCTAAAGCAACTAATATAAGTTGTGGATCGATGGAGAGGATCGCATCAATAACAGCAAGTGCTTGACGTTTATCATGAGCAATAGTGTTATAAAGCGCGCCATGAGGCTTAACATAAGTCACACACATTCCAACCGCTTTAGCTAATCCTTGTAATGCACCTATTTGATAAATCACATCTGCGGTTAATTCATCACTGGCGATATCCATATTACGGCGACCAAAACCCACTAAATCAGGATAAGCGACGTGTGCCCCTATCGCGACATTGTGTTGTTTCGCTGCTTTTAATGTTTTTAAAATTCCATCTGGTGAACCTGCATGAAAGCCACAAGCAATATTTGCACTACTGACAATTTCAAGCACTGCATCATCATTGCCCATTGTCCATTGACCGAAGCTTTCACCTAAATCACTGTTTAAATCGACTGCTTTTATCATCGTTATTATTCTCTTAAGCAATGTTGAGGTAGTTGAAAATAGCACCCACGGACATAATGCCCATATACCAAGTCAGCGCACAGACAAAAATACCTGACCACAGTAACCATGCAGGATATTTATAACCATTCATGAGATCTTGGCGGCGCCATGCAACAAAAATGAAAAGTGTCATACCAATAGGTAAAATTAGTCCATTAAAACCACCGGCAAAGACTAATAATGCAGCCGGTGCAGTTCCCATTACCATATAAATGGCGAGTGAAATAGCGATGAAAATAATGGTTGCGATATTACGTTGACGCTCAGTAACACCTTCTTTAAATACAGTAATAAATGACATTGAGGTATAAGCAGCACCAATCACACTCGTTAATGCAGCTGCCCATAAAATAAGACCAAAGATGCGTAATCCAGTTAAACCCGCTGCATGTTGAAATGCTTGAGAAGCTGGATTTGCTGCATGGCTAGAAATATCTAATGTTACACCACTGGCAACCACACCTAAAATGGCAAGGAACAGGATATAGCGCATTAATCCAACGACTAAAATTCCCTTGGTTGCAGCGCTTGATACCGCATCAATGTTCTCAATCCCCGTTGTTCCTTTATCAAGGAGACGGTGAGCACCCGCATAACAGATATAACCGCCTACGGTTCCACCAACAATTGTAGTGATCGTAGCGAAGTTAATTGCATCAGGTAAAACAGTTTGTCTTAATGCTTCACCTACTGGAGGATTAGACGCAATCATGACAAAAACCGTCAGTAAGATCATAACGATACCAAGAACAATGATCATACGATCAATAAAGTTACTGGCTTTGCGTGATGAGAAAATATAGATCGCAAGTAAAGCACTTAAGATCCCGCCCCATTTAGGATCAAGACCAACCATTGCATTAAGCCCTAAGCCAGCACCTGCAATGTTACCCACGTTAAATACTAAGCCGCCAAAAATAACTAATACAGCAAGTAAGTAGCCACTGCCAGGTATTGCTTTGTTAGCAATATCTGAAGCTCGCATATTGGTAACCGTGATCACTCGCCAGATACTTTGCTGAACAACATAGTCGATGATGATTGATGCCAAAATACCAAACGCAAATGCGGCTCCCATAGTGGCAGTAAAGGTTGCAGTTTGAGTAATAAAACCTGGCCCAATTGCTGACGTTGCCATTAAAAAAATGGCAGCTATCAGAGAAGAACGTCTATTTTTTATAAACGTATTTGATGTTGTATTTGCAGTGTCTTGTGTAGCCATGAGCTACCCCCTTTATCATCATTATTTTAATTATTATTACTAAGGCAATTAGCGTGCCATTGTTGAGCATGAATACGTAATTGTTAATCACCTGATATTAGATTGTTGAACAATTAATAATAATAGATGAATAAATAAGCAAATAGATTTAAATATGGGATGATAAAAGTGCAAACAAGATCGCATTTTTAACATTTTATTGACAATCATGACTCGTTAATTAGTCATGAATATGCACTTAAATGAGGCATAAAAAGATCAAATGCACAAAAATAGTGCGCTAATATAGAAGGAAAAATATGTTTAATCACTAAAATATCGTAAGGAAAAATTAATTTTTTTGATGGAAATAAATAGAAAGTTATATTCGATACAGTGAGAAGTACGACAGAGTGGCATAATAGAGGTTATATATTACAAAACACACTGATAGAATAGACGCTTCTATTAAGCTAATAGCAGAAGATAATGCAGAAAAAAACATCTCCACAAATTCTTTCTCAAAAAGTCGCAAATATTATTCGACAAAAAATCACTATTGGAGAATTACCTCCTGGCGAAAGATTGTCAGAAACTGCATTAAGTGAAACGCTAGAAATATCACGTAATACTTTAAGAGAGGTTTTCCGCGTTCTTACCCAAGAAGGGCTTTTGACTTATAAACCTAATCGTGGTGTTTTTGTTTCTGTACCAGATATGGCAAGCATCATGGATATTTATCGTGTAAGACGATTAATTGAATGTGATGCTCTACGACATTCTTATCCCATGCATCCCGCTATTGTTAGAATGCAAGATAATGTTAATCAAGCAAAAATTTTTCAAGAACAACAAGATTGGAGTGGTGTAGGAACCTGCAATATGCACTTTCATACCGCGATTGTTGAGCTTTCAGATAGCCCTAGATTGTTTAAACAATACCAACTTATTCTAGCTGAATTGCGTTTAGCATTTGGCTTACTCAATGATCCCCAATTACTACACGCACCTTATATTGAAAAAAATGAACAGATTTTAATGCTGTTGATGGATGGAAAAGCACAAGAAGCCGCAACAGCAATGGAAGACTATTTAGAAATTTCAGAAAGAACAGTACTCGCTGCATTTTCTCGTCATAACTTTTGTTAAAAGATCATAAAAAATGCCCTAATTTAGGGCATTTTTATATTCAGAATTTAGAATAATATTTAAAATTCACTCATTTTTGATCTTTTAAAAGCCCCAAACGCAAAAAAGCCAACCCATTGGGTTGGCTTTCTCGTCTTATTTAATGCCTGGCAGTTCCCTACTCTCACATGGGGAGACCCCACACTACCATCGGCGCTACAACGTTTCACTTCTGAGTTCGGCATGGATTCAGGTGGGTCCGCTGCGCTATGGCCGCCAAGCAAATTCGGTATCATTACCCGTTACTGTTGTTTCTTTCTCAGTAACCAGCAATCTCAATCTTAAACAAGCTTACTTCATCGATGTTCGTCTCTCAGACAAAACACCTTCGGTGTTGTCAGGTTAAGCCTCACGGTTCATTAGTACTGGTTAGCTCAACGTATCGCTACGCTTACACACCCAGCCTATCAACGTCTTAGTCTTAAACGTTCCTTTAGGTCACTCTAGGTGACAGGGAAGACTCATCTCGAGGCAAGTTTCCCGCTTAGATGCTTTCAGCGGTTATCTCTTCCGCACTTAGCTACCGGGCAATGCCATTGGCATGACAACCCGAACACCAGTGGTGCGTTCACTCCGGTCCTCTCGTACTAGGAGCAACCCCTCTCAATCTTCCAACGCCCACGGCAGATAGGGACCGAACTGTCTCACGACGTTCTAAACCCAGCTCGCGTACCACTTTAAATGGCGAACAGCCATACCCTTGGGACCTACTTCAGCCCCAGGATGTGATGAGCCGACATCGAGGTGCCAAACACCGCCGTCGATATGAACTCTTGGGCGGTATCAGCCTGTTATCCCCGGAGTACCTTTTATCCGTTGAGCGATGGCCCTTCCATTCAGAACCACCGGATCACTAAGACCTACTTTCGTACCTGCTCGAGCCGTCACTCTCACAGTCAAGCTGGCTTATGCCTTTGCACTAACCGCATGATGTCCGACCATGCTTAGCCAACCTTCGTGCTCCTCCGTTACTCTTTAGGAGGAGACCGCCCCAGTCAAACTACCCACCAGACACGGTCCCCGACCCAGATTATGGGCCTAGGTTAGAACATCAAACGTTAAAGGGTGGTATTTCAAGGTTGACTCCATGCAGACTGGCGTCCACACTTCTAAGTCTCCCACCTATCCTACACATCAAGGCTCAATGTTCAGTGTCAAGCTATAGTAAAGGTTCACGGGGTCTTTCCGTCTTGCCGCGGGTACACTGCATCTTCACAGCGAGTTCAATTTCACTGAGTCTCGGGTGGAGACAGCCTGGCCATCATTACGCCATTCGTGCAGGTCGGAACTTACCCGACAAGGAATTTCGCTACCTTAGGACCGTTATAGTTACGGCCGCCGTTTACTGGGGCTTCGATCAAGAGCTTCTCCTTACGGATAACCCCATCAATTAACCTTCCAGCACCGGGCAGGCGTCACACCGTATACGTCCACTTTCGTGTTTGCACAGTGCTGTGTTTTTAATAAACAGTTGCAGCCAGCTGGTATCTTCGACTGGCTTCGGCTCCGTCCGCAAGGGACTTCACTTACCGCCAGCGTGCCTTCTCCCGAAGTTACGGCACCATTTTGCCTAGTTCCTTCACCCGAGTTCTCTCAAGCGCCTGAGTATTCTCTACCTGACCACCTGTGTCGGTTTGGGGTACGATTGTTGGTAACCTGAAGCTTAGAGGCTTTTCCTGGAAGCAGGGCATCAATTGCTTCACCACCTTAGTGGCTCGTCATCACACCTCAGCATTAAGTGACCGGATTTGCCTAATCACTCTGCCTACATGCTTGAACCGGGACGACCGTCGCCCGGACAACCTAGCCTTCTCCGTTCCCCCATCGCAGTTACCACCAGTACGGGAATATTAACCCGTTTCCCATCGACTACGCTTTTCAGCCTCGCCTTAGGGGTCGACTCACCCTGCCCCGATTAACGTTGGACAGGAACCCTTGGTCTTCCGGCGTGCGGGTTTTTCACCCGCATTATCGTTACTTATGTCAGCATTCGCACTTCTGATACCTCCAGCATGCCTCACAGCACACCTTCACAGGCTTACAGAACGCTCCCCTACCCAACAATATTTACATATCGCTGCCGCAGCTTCGGTGCATAGTTTAGCCCCGTTACATCTTCCGCGCAGGCCGACTCGACCAGTGAGCTATTACGCTTTCTTTAAATGATGGCTGCTTCTAAGCCAACATCCTGGCTGTCTGAGCCTTCCCACTTCGTTTCCCACTTAACTATGACTTTGGGACCTTAGCTGGCGGTCTGGGTTGTTTCCCTCTTCACGACGAACGTTAGCACCCGCCGTGTGTCTCCCGTGATAACATTCTTCGGTATTCGTAGTTTGCATCGAGTTGGTAAGTCGGGATGACCCCCTAGTCGAAACAGTGCTCTACCCCCGAAGATGAGTTCACGAGGCGCTACCTAAATAGCTTTCGGGGAGAACCAGCTATCTCCCGGTTTGATTGGCCTTTCACCCCCATCCACAAGTCATCCGCTAATTTTTCAACATTAGTCGGTTCGGTCCTCCAGTTAGTGTTACCCAACCTTCAACCTGCCCATGGATAGATCACCGGGTTTCGGGTCTATACCCTGCAACTCATTCGCCCAGTTAAGACTCGGTTTCCCTACGGCTCCCCTATTCGGTTAACCTTGCTACAGAATATAAGTCGCTGACCCATTATACAAAAGGTACGCAGTCACCTCACGAAGAGGCTCCTACTGCTTGTACGTACACGGTTTCAGGTTCTTTTTCACTCCCCTCGCCGGGGTTCTTTTCGCCTTTCCCTCACGGTACTGGTTCACTATCGGTCAATCAGGAGTATTTAGCCTTGGAGGATGGTCCCCCCATATTCAGACAGGATAACACGTGTCCCGCCCTACTCGTCGAGTTCACAATAACAGCATCTTCAGATACGGGGCTATCACCCTTTACTGCCGGACTTTCCAGACCGTTCTCCTGATGCTGCTATTGATTAAGACTCTGGGCTGTTCCCCGTTCGCTCGCCGCTACTAGGGGAATCTCGGTTGATTTCTTTTCCTCGGGGTACTGAGATGTTTCAGTTCTCCCGGTTCGCTTCATTAACCTATGTATTCAGTTAATGATAATATCCATTGGATATTGGGTTTCCCCATTCGGAAATCGTCGGGTATAACGGTTCATATCACCTTACCGACGCTTATCGCAGATTAGCACGTCCTTCATCGCCTCTGATTGCCTAGGCATCCACCGTGTACGCTTATTCGCTTAACCTCACAACCCGAAGGTGTTTCTCTCGAAGACGACTTTAAAGGTCATGGCTACACAAGCATCAATTCGTTGTTGGGCAGTGCTCGTAATGCTCACATACTTATGTATGCTGCGCTTACTGCGCGCTGTCCGCCTAGAATTGCTGTTGCTCGCTCATGACACTCGCCTTGGAGTATCACACATTCAAGGTCTGAGATTTTGAGAGACTCATCAATATACCTCGGTGATATATTGATTTGTTTTCAATTTTTCAGCTTGTTCCAGATTGTTAAAGAGCATAATAGGTAAAATAACTCATGCGAATTATCTTAACTATTCTCTGATTCTCATCAGACTATAGTGTGGTACGCCTTTCACTCATACCGCGCAATTGGCGTCCCCTAGGGGATTCGAACCCCTGTTACCGCCGTGAAAGGGCGGTGTCCTAGGCCTCTAGACGAAGGGGACTTCAGTCAGCTTCGCAGACGCGCTTTTGCTCGTTCTTCATCAGACAATCTGTGTGAGCACTGCACATAACACGTATCTCTTAGGTAAGGAGGTGATCCAACCGCAGGTTCCCCTACGGTTACCTTGTTACGACTTCACCCCAGTCATGAATCACAAAGTGGTAAGCGCCCTCCCGAAGGTTAAGCTACCTACTTCTTTTGCAACCCACTCCCATGGTGTGACGGGCGGTGTGTACAAGGCCCGGGAACGTATTCACCGTAGCATTCTGATCTACGATTACTAGCGATTCCGACTTCATGGAGTCGAGTTGCAGACTCCAATCCGGACTACGACAGACTTTATGAGTTCCGCTTGCTCTCGCGAGGTCGCTTCTCTTTGTATCTGCCATTGTAGCACGTGTGTAGCCCTACTCGTAAGGGCCATGATGACTTGACGTCATCCCCACCTTCCTCCGGTTTATCACCGGCAGTCTCCTTTGAGTTCCCGCCATCACGCGCTGGCAACAAAGGATAAGGGTTGCGCTCGTTGCGGGACTTAACCCAACATTTCACAACACGAGCTGACGACAGCCATGCAGCACCTGTCTCAGCGTTCCCGAAGGCACTCCTCTATCTCTAAAGGATTCGCTGGATGTCAAGAGTAGGTAAGGTTCTTCGCGTTGCATCGAATTAAACCACATGCTCCACCGCTTGTGCGGGCCCCCGTCAATTCATTTGAGTTTTAACCTTGCGGCCGTACTCCCCAGGCGGTCGATTTAACGCGTTAGCTCCGGAAGCCACTCCTCAAGGGAACAACCTCCAAATCGACATCGTTTACAGCGTGGACTACCAGGGTATCTAATCCTGTTTGCTCCCCACGCTTTCGCACCTGAGCGTCAGTCTTTGTCCAGGGGGCCGCCTTCGCCACCGGTATTCCTCCACATCTCTACGCATTTCACCGCTACACATGGAATTCTACCCCCCTCTACAAGACTCTAGCTGACCAGTCTTAGATGCCATTCCCAGGTTAAGCCCGGGGATTTCACATCTAACTTAATCAACCGCCTGCGTGCGCTTTACGCCCAGTAATTCCGATTAACGCTTGCACCCTCCGTATTACCGCGGCTGCTGGCACGGAGTTAGCCGGTGCTTCTTCTGTTGGTAACGTCAATCGCTGATGATATTAGCATCAACGCCTTCCTCCCAACTGAAAGTACTTTACAACCCTAAGGCCTTCTTCATACACGCGGCATGGCTGCATCAGGCTTGCGCCCATTGTGCAATATTCCCCACTGCTGCCTCCCGTAGGAGTCTGGGCCGTGTCTCAGTCCCAGTGTGGCTGATCATCCTCTCAGACCAGCTAGAGATCGTCGCCTAGGTGAGCCATTACCTCACCTACTAGCTAATCCCATATGGGTTCATCCGATAGCGCAAGGTCCGAAGAGCCCCTGCTTTGGTCCGTAGACGTCATGCGGTATTAGCTACCGTTTCCAGTAGTTATCCCCCTCTATCGGGCAGATCCCCATACATTACTCACCCGTCCGCCGCTCGTCAGCAAGAAAGCAAGCTTTCTCCTGTTACCGCTCGACTTGCATGTGTTAGGCCTGCCGCCAGCGTTCAATCTGAGCCATGATCAAACTCTTCAATTAAAAGTGTTTGATGCTCAAAGAAATCGAAAACTTAGCTATTCATAAATGAATTTACTTTTGTTGTTCACTCTTCAAGACTTGATACATCTAATATTTTAGAAGATATCGTCTCTGCGAGTGCCCACACAGATTGTCTGATAATTTGTTAAAGAGCAGTGCAACATTCGCTGCCGTTTCCGGTCTTCTGCGTTGTTGCGAGGAGGCGTATACTACGTTATTCCTCTGAAGAGTCAAGAGTTTTTTCAAACTTTTTTCTCTTCTCTTCACCGTCCTGCGTGGCTTGTTGTTTGCTCATCGCCGGTCAGTGGATGCGCATTATAGGGAGATCTCGGATTAGCGCAAGTGTTTTTTTAAAATAATTTACTGTTCGTTCAAAACTCCAACAAGACGTATAAAAACCCCACAGTAAAGATTAAATATCACTCAATTTTAGCAAAATGCGTCGCAAATTCGCTTACTTTATTCCAATCCGTATATTCAATTTCTTTTGTAGGATCCGTTTCACCTTTAGTCATCTTCATAATTAGCTGGATCATGACTCTATCAATCCATTTATAACGAGGATAAAAAAGTGCGCCAGCAAAGACACCCGTTAACGTTGGTTTCCATGGGGTCTTATCTAAAAACTTACGCATATAAGCATTCGTCTCGGGTGTATTCTTTTCTGCTTTTCTTGCCGTAAGATTAACGCCAAAGAATGCGGACGGCATACTATTCAATTGTGCAAGATGACGAGTGATAAATTTATCGAGCGCTTTATTAAAGTAACCATAACGAATCGAAGCGCCCACTAAGACTTTATTATAAGCAGATAAATTTAAACTCTGCTGAACAGAGGTTAAATCTCTCACATCACATTCATGGCCGTGTTGTCTTAATTCATTCGCAATTTGTGTCATTATTTTTTTAGTTTGACCATCAGTACTACAATACAACAATAGCGCGCTCATACATTACTCCTTGTATTAGGTTAATCACGCCAAAACGTTGGGGTAAATAAAACCAATAATGTGAAAACTTCTAGTCGCCCAAATAACATTGTCACGACCAATATCCATTTTGCAGCTGGATTCATTGTCGTGAAGTTATCGGCGACAATCCCTAATCCAGGACCAAGATTATTTAATGTAGTGGCAATAGCAGAAAATGCAGAAAATTCATCAACGCCTGTCGCTATCAACAACATTAAGCTAATAATAAAGACCAGCGCATAAGCGGAGAAAAATCCCCACACAGCTTCAATAATACGTTCGGGTAATGCTCGGTGACCAAGTTTGATGGTATAAACCGCATTTGGGTGAACAAGACGTTTTAATTCACGATTCCCTTGTAGGAATAAAAGCAAGATACGAATGACTTTCAATCCTCCCCCCGTTGATCCTGCACAGCCACCAATAAACGCCGAGCATAATAATAGAAGAGGCAAAAATGCAGGCCATTGTGCAAAGCTATCCGTGGCAAATCCCGCGGTTGTCGCCATAGAGACAACTTGGAAAAAAGCCTGGTTTATGGTTATCCATCCTGTGTCGTATACAGAATAAAGCCATAGAATACCGCTACAGATAATGACTAATCCCAATTGAATTGAGATAAACATACGAAATTCAGGATCACGCCAATAAATATTTAAACTTCTTCCCGTTAGTACGGCAAAGTGCAAACCAAAGTTACAACCAGAGATCAGAAGAAATACACCAATAATGATGTTAATGGTTGGGCTATTAAAATAACCAATACTGGCATCGTGAGTAGAAAACCCACCAATTGCAATAGTTGAAAAGCTATGAGAAATAGCATCAAACACATCCATGCCTGCAATCCATAATGCTAAGGCACAAATGATCGTTAATAAGACATAGATAAGCCAAAGTGCTTTCGCTGTTTCTGCAATTCGAGGCCGCATTTTGTTATCTTTCAATGGACCCGGCATTTCTGCGCGATATAACTGCATTCCCCCAACACCTAAAAGAGGGAGAATAGCGACAGCTAATACAATGATCCCCATTCCTCCTAACCATTGGAGCATTTGGCGATAAAACAAAATAGCTTTAGGTAATGAATCTAGCCCTACAAGCGTTGTGGCTCCTGTTGTAGTCAGTCCAGAGAAAGATTCAAAAAAGGCATCAGTAATAGAAAGATGAGGTTGTTCAGAAAAGATAAACGGCAATGCCCCTACACTACCCAGTACCGTCCAAAATAAGACAACAATAAGAAAGCCTTCTTTAGGCTTAAGCTCACTTTTTTTATGTCGATTGGGGATCCACAGCATTAACCCAATGATCAAGGCTACAATAAATGTTTGGCTAAATGCACGCCCTGCACCATCTCGATATATTAATGCGACAATACCGGGAATGATCATCGTGACAGAAAATAAGATAACAAGCAGTCCGACAATACGGGTTATTGAACGAAAATGCATTTAGCGATTTCCTTGGTAGCAAAGATTATTCATTTTTATCTAACGGGATTAATTGCATACTGCCACGACTTATATCGCGTAGTTTAACTTCAACTTCACCGCTATGCACGGCAGGCAATGAAAGTATAAAAGTGACTTTATCAGTATATTCACTTGAAAGTACTTGCCCCTGATATTGTTCAACAACTTGTTCAAGTAATGAAACCAGTGAATATTCACACGCTACACTAAAACGCAACTGTGGCACTTTCGTTTTTGTTGGCAAAAGCTTTAATGCTTGTTGAACACCACTGCCATAAGCTCTAACTAATCCACCAGTTCCTAATTTGATCCCACCGAAATACCGAACAACCACTGCGGTAACTTCTCCCATTCCACTCCCTAAAAGAGGTGCAAGAATAGGTTTTCCCGCAGTACCTGTTGGCTCACCATCATCAGAAAAACCTAATTGTTGTGAGTCATCGGGTCTTCCTGCAACAAAAGCCCAACAGTGGTGCCGGGCATCAGGAAATTGTTCTTTGATAGACTGGATATACGCTTTTGCTGCATCAATACCTTCAGTGTGAGCAATAAATGTAATAAAACGACTCTTCTTTATTTCTTCACTGAATTCTACGGTTTCAGCGGGGATCAAATACGCTTTCATCAGGCTAAGTGTAAATCTCTGGTCATATTTTCAATTTTGTTATCGTGGATAATAATATTATCTTCAATACGAATACCACCAAATGGTTTGAAATGCTCAATAAGCTTCCAATTGAAATGAGTACTGTATTTTCCTTCTTTCCAAGGCTCTAGCAGAGAGTCGATAAAGTAAAATCCAGGTTCAATTGTTAATACCATGCCTGGTTCAACAATACGTGTGCAACGTAAGAATGGATACATTGCAGGAGCCGCTAAGTGGGTTCCTTTATCATCTTGCATAAATCCAGCTGCATCATGAACTTGCAGACCTAAAGCATGCCCTAAGCCATGAGGTAAAAATGGTGTAGTTAATCCAGCACTCACCATCTCTTCTTCACTCACACCTTTAACAATACCGTATTTATTAAGTAGCCCAGCAATACGTCGATGCATTTGAACATGGTATTCAGTATAACGCACCCCCGCTTTCATCGTTGCAATCAGCGCTTGTTGCGCATCATTCATATCTTTAACTAATGAAGTAAATTCATGATTTTCTTTTGCGCTATAAGTACGAGTGATATCTGCTGCGTAGCCATTATACTCTGCACCTGCATCAATAAGGAAACTACGATATTCATCTGGTGATTCATGATCTAATTTGGTGTAGTGCAAAACAGCGGCGTGTTCATTTAATGCGACAATATTGCCGTAAGGAACATCGGTATCACGATGACCCGTAGCCATTAAATACGCCATATTAATATCAAACTCACTTAATCCAGCTTGGAAAGCTTCATGGGCGGCAATATGTCCGTTGACGGCCATTTTTTGTGCTTCACGCATACAAGCTAATTCATAACCTGTTTTATAGGCGCGGTAATAATGATAATAATTAAGAAGAGATTGATTGTTGATATTATCAATACTCACACCTAATGATTCTGCTCGCTGTATATTTGGACCAATATAAGCGGTATTTTTATTAATATAAGGTGCTAGCTCTTTCTGAATATCATCAACATTTTTAAGATGAATTAACTCAACTTCATGAGTCCAATAGCTACTTGGTAAAGCTTCAACACTGTGCCAATAGTCAACTGGGGAATAGAACCATAATTTAGGTTTATTAACACCATCCGCTAATAACCAACAATGTGGTACATCTGTTACAGGCACCCATGCTTTAAAATGAGCATTCACTTTAAAAGGGTAATCACTGTCATCAAGGAAAACACGGATAGGTTCACCAGAATGAATTAATACCGAATCAAGATGGTGTCTGGATAAAGCATCACGAGTACGATTTTGTAGAGTTTTGATATGTTCTTGGTACAGAGAGAGCAATTTTTCCATTATTAATTACCTTATCTTATTCATTGTTAATGATTCAGCTTAACACGCCAACTCTTTGAGTGGCTAACCCCATAACAAAAATAGATTATTATCGATTTATCTCCCCTCTTTTTATCAAACTGAGCAACAACATAGAATTCAATAAGTTGAATAATTTCACTGTGATCACCCTTGCAGTTTTTTAATCAAATATTTGCATTTATTTAACATAGTATTCACACTCTTATTATCTGGTCATACCAGTCTATACATTTAGGGAGAATACAAATGCTCTATCAAAGCGAAAATATTCAAGCCGATTGGGTGAAACAAGGTATTGTTGAACTCATTTTTAACGCCAAAGGTTCTATTAACAAATTAGATACCAAAACGGTTGCAATGCTAAGTGAAGCTTTAACCGTATTAGAAGCAACACCAGGCCTGAAAGGTGTTATCTTGCGTTCCGAAAAACCGGCTTTTATTGTCGGTGCTGATATTACCGAGTTTTTATCCCTTTTTGATGCCCCTGAAGAAGAATTAACTCAGTGGCTACACTTCTCTAATCAGATTTTTAGTCGACTTGAAGACCTACCTGTTCCTACCGTTTCTGCTATCAATGGCTATGCCCTTGGCGGCGGTTGCGAGTGCGTACTTGCTACTGATTTTCGTATTTCTTCTCCTGATTTACGTATCGGTTTACCAGAAACAAAGCTTGGGATCATGCCGGGCTTTGGCGGTTCAGTACGCCTTCCTCGTTTGATTGGTGTCGATAACGCATTAGAAATTATTACTGCTGGTAAAGATGTTGATGCCCAAACTGCACTTAAAAATGGATTAACCCAAGCAATTGTCCCTCTAGAAAATTTAAAAGAAAGTGCTATTTCGCTAATTGAGCAAGCAATTGAAGGCAAAATTGATTGGAAAGCTGCACGTCATCCAAAAACAACACCATTAAGACTGACAGAGCTTGAACATAAAATGTCTTTCAGTGTGGCTAAAGGTATGGTGATGAAAGTAGCAGGTCCTCACTATCCAGCACCGATCACCGCAGTAAAAACTATTGAAAAAGCGGCATTTCTAAATAGAGATGAAGCACTGGCTATCGAAACTGAAAATTTTGTCAAGCTCACACGTACCGATGTTGCAAAAGCCTTAGTCGGTATTTTCCTTAATGATCAGTATGTCAAAAATATCACGAAAAAACGTCATGCTGAATTACCTAAACAAGCGGCGGTCTTAGGCGCTGGGATAATGGGCGGTGGAATATCCTATCAATCTGCCTTAAAAGGTATTCCCGTTGTAATGAAAGATATTAACCAAAAATCCCTTGAGCTTGGTATGAATGAAGCGTTAAGCCTATTACAAAAACGCCAAGAAAAAGGTCGAATGAGTGCCGTAGATATGGCAAAAACGCTCGCCTCTATTCAACCTACATTGAATTATGCCTCTGTCAGTGATGCGGATGTTGTGGTTGAAGCCGTTGTTGAAAATCCCAAAGTAAAAGCAACTGTACTCGCAGAAACAGAAGCACTATTAACTGATCACGCGGTACTTGCGTCAAATACCTCTACGATCCCAATTTCCCTGCTCGCAAAATCCTTAAAGCGCCCTGAGAATTTCTGTGGGATGCACTTCTTTAACCCAGTTCATCGAATGCCACTAGTTGAAATCATAAAAGGTGAAAAAACCAGTGAAGAGACGATTAACCGTATTGTCAGTTACGCCAGTAAAATGGGTAAAACACCGATTATCGTTAATGATTGCCCTGGTTTCTTTGTAAACCGTGTCCTCTTCCCTTATTTTGCAGGGTTCTCTCTATTACTAAGAGATGGTGCTGATTTTCTTGCTGTAGATAAAGTGATGGAAAAAGTATTTGGCTGGCCTATGGGACCAGCGTACCTACTTGATGTTGTAGGCATTGACACGGCAAATCATGCTCAAGCCGTAATGGCTCAGGGTTTCCCTGACAGAATGGGTACGATTGAACGAGATGCTATTGCTCTTTTATATGAGCAACAGCGATATGGTCAGAAAAATAATCATGGTTTCTATAATTACACAGTTGATAAACGGGGTAAAAAGCAGAAATCTGTTGATGGTCAAATTCAAACGCTTATTCAGCAAAATGCTGGCAAAACACAAGAGTTTAGCCAAGATGTAATTATCGCTCGTATGATGATCCCGATGATCAATGAAGTTATCCGTTGTTTAGATGAAGGTATTATTGCTTCACCAGCAGAAGCTGATATTGCATTAGTTTATGGCTTAGGCTTCCCACCTTTCCGAGGAGGCGTCTTCCGTTATCTTGATACCATCGGATTAGCGCAATTTGTTGCAGATGCACAGCAATACGCATCATTAGGATCTCTTTATCAAATTCCTGAAAGCTTAAAACAGAAAGCGCAACGCAACGAAACCTATTATCCAAAGCCCGCAAAAGTAGATGTTAACATCAGAGAACTCGCTTAAGGAGATATGAAATGGAAAAGGTTGTCATAATTGATGGTATTCGTACTCCAATGGGACGCTCAAAAGGTGGCGCATTTCGCCATGTCAGAGCGGAAAATCTCTCCGCACAATTGATGCAAGCACTACTAACACGCAATCCGAATATTAATCCTAATGATATTGGTGATGTGATTTGGGGCTGTGTACAACAAACTTTAGAACAAGGTTTTAATATTGCTCGTAATGCGGCGTTATTGGCTGAACTTCCACACAAGGTTCCGGCAGTTACAGTTAATCGGTTATGTGGTTCATCAATGCAAGCATTACATGATGGCGCACGCCAAATTATGCTGGGTGATAGTCAAGTAGCATTAATTGGCGGTGTTGAACATATGGGTCACGTACCGATGACTTATAATGCAGATTTTAATCCATCACTTAATCTTTCTGTCGCTAAAGCCTCATTTTCAATGGGATTAACAGCAGAGATGCTGGCTAAATCATTCCAAATTTCACGCGAAGAACAAGATAAATTCGCTTACCGTTCTCATCATTTAGCGGCTCTTGCAACGCAACAAGGCTATTTTGATAATGAGATAATTGCAATTAATGGTCATGATGCAACGGGTAATTTTATCAATGTAAAAAATGATGAAGTTATTCGTTATAACCCAAGCCTTGATGAATTAGCCCAGCTTAAACCTGTATTTGATCCTGCCACGGGCTCTGTTACAGCAGGCAATTCATCCGCAGTTTCTGATGGTGCATCCGCCATGTTTATCACCAGTGAACGTTATGCTAAAGAGCATAATTTAAAGCCTCGTGCCATTATTCGTTCTATGGCAGTGACAGGATGTGATCCTGCAATTATGGGTTATGGCCCTGTTCCTGCAACAGAAATCGCGTTGAAAAAAGCAGGATTAACATTAGATGATATTGATATTTTTGAGCTAAATGAAGCATTTGCCGCACAGTCATTAGCATGTATGAAGAAAATGAATCTGCTCGATAGCATAGATGACAAGATTAATTTAAATGGCGGAGCAATTGCCTTAGGGCATCCTTTAGGATGTTCAGGCTCTCGAATAACCACTTCATTATTAAATATTATGGAGCGTAAAGATGCACAATTTGGCTTAGCCACAATGTGTATTGGATTAGGGCAAGGTATTGCAACGATTATAGAACGTGTTTAATACGATATTCTGTATATCCACGTTCTGATCGTTAGGAACGTATTCTTTTCGATTGCATGGTTAGAAACCATTTTCCCGCCGTCAGGGGCGGGTTTTTTTATGGTTTTAAAAACAGAAATAATAACAAATAACGGGGTGCTATTGTTTTATCAGATAAATTCAAAGGCATCGCTAAATAAGCGGGTTTTATCTGCATTACGCTCATTACAAAAGCGATCTCTGGCTATTTTCGCCATTTCAAAACGCCCTGCGATGTAAATATCATATTCTGATAAATCACCAAAATCTTCGCTTATTGCCGTTAATACTGTACCTTTGCGGCCACGCCAAGTCTCATCAGGCTGCTCAACAACCGGAATAACGGATAACGATGAATGCAATTCTGATAATTCTTGTAATTCATTGAGATCATAGAGATGAACGCTTTCTCTTCCCCCCCAATAAATTGTAATAGGTCGTTGAGGATTTTCAGCTAACGCGGCCAATAAAATTGAATGGGTATAAGAGAATCCTGTACCGCCAGCAATCAATAGTAATGGACGTTGACTCTCTTTTTGAAACCACGCATTCCCATGAGGAATATCAATGGTAAGTTGCTGTTTTTCTAATATCACATCAAGCACTGCCATCGCATAAAGATTGAGTTCAGACGCACCAATATGAAGTTCAATAAAGTCTTTATTTTCAGGTATAGATGCAATAGAAAAAGGACGTTTATCACGCTCATCCATAACAGCTAAAAGATATTGTCCAGCCTGAAAATCAAATTCGCCATCAGGTAATAGTCTTACCCGATAAACCGTATCTGTCATTGGCTCAACAAGTGAGACTTTACAATTCAATATTGCCATGTTGTTCCTCTGTTCTTATTTAAGAATATCGAGCTGTTCCCAAATAGTATCGACTCGTTGCTTAACTTCATCAGACATCACAATAGGTCTACCCCATTCTCTATCTGTCTCACCCGGCCATTTGTTCGTCGCATCAAGACCCATTTTTGATCCCAATCCTGAAACAGGTGAAGCGAAGTCGAGATAATCAATAGGCGTATTTTCCATCATAATGGTATCTCTTGCAGGATCCATTCTGGTCGTAATTGCCCAAATCACATCTTTCCAATCTCTTGCATTGACATCATCATCGCAAACAATCACAAATTTGGTGTACATAAATTGCCGTAAGTAAGACCAAACTCCCATCATTACGCGTTTAGCATGACCCGCATACTGTTTCTTCATTGTCACAACGGCTAAACGGTAAGAACATCCTTCAGGAGGTAGATAAAAATCGACAATTTCAGGAAACTGTTTTTGTAATATCGGAACAAGCACTTCATTCAACGCAACACCTAATACTGCGGGTTCATCAGGTGGACGACCTGTATATGTTGAATGATAAATTGCATCTTTACGGCGCGTTAAATGCGTAATGGTAAACACAGGGAAAGAGTCAATCTCATTATAATATCCTGTGTGATCACCATATGGCCCTTCTGGGGCTAATTCGCCCGGTTCAATGTAACCTTCAAGGATAATTTCAGCACTTGCAGGTACTTCAAGATCATTTGAAAGACATTTTACAACTTCTGATTTATTGCCCCGTAATAAACCCGCGAATGCATATTCAGATAAGGTATCTGGTACAGGTGTTACTGCACCTAAAATAGTCGCAGGATCTGCCCCTAATGCTACGGAAACAGGGAATCGCTCACCGGGATGTTTTTGACACCACTCTTGAAAATCTAACGCACCACCACGATGCGATAACCAGCGCATAATCACTTTATTTTTACCCAGCACCTGCTGGCGATAAATACCGAGATTTTGGCGCTCTTTCAATGGGCCACGAGTCACCGTTAATCCCCAAGTAATCAAAGGTGCCGCATCTTCAGGCCAACAATGCATAACAGGAATTTTTGTGAGATCGACATCATCACCTGTTAAAACCACTTCCTGACAAGGCGCTTTACTCAAGCGTTTTGTTGGCATATTTAAAACTTGTTTAAACTTAGGTAACTTATCAAAGAGATCACGAAAACCTTTCGGAGGATCAGGCTCTTTTAGAAAAGCCAATAGCTTTCCAACTTCGTGTAAGGCTTTAACATCATCTTGCCCCATTCCCATTGCCACACGCTCTGGTGTACCAAATAAGTTACAAAGCACGGGCATATCATACCCTTTAGGATTTTCAAACAACAGTGCTGGCCCACCGGCACGTAAAGTTCTGTCCGCTATTTCGGTCATTTCAAGGTAGGGATCTATTTCATAGGTGATACGTTTTAATTCACCTTTTTCTTCTAATAATGAAAGGAAATCTCTTAAATCGCGGTATTTCATCATAATCTTACGAGCCAGTGAGTGAAAGAAAAGAGGGCTAATGCCCTCTTTGAGACGCTATAAGCTAAACGCATAACTCACTAAAATGCAATGCTTTTTATTTAATAGCGTCCACTATACTTATAAACAGCGGAATGGAACCCACTCTGAAAGTAATTTAGTATCAAACTGTTCAGGGAATGTTTTTCCATGTTGGAAGATTTTAAAGCCTTCATTTTTAGCGCTGTAATAACGTAATTCTTCACCCTGAATATATAAGTAACTCCCTTCACGGATAGCCACAACAATTTCTTCAGGGTTAATTGCACAAAACTCTGCAATACGCTCATCACGAGTTTCACCCATATGACCACTGATAGAAGCATCAATGTAATGTGGGTTAATTTGAACAGGGAATAGACCTAATGAAGGCATAATAACAGAGGAACGTACAGGCATATCATTAGTGGTACGAATTGTTGGTGTCGCGACATTACAACCTGCGCTCCAGCCAATATATGGAATATTACGCTCACGTACGGCGCGTTGGATTGGAACAACCAATCCTTTCTCATGCAGCATTTGGTTTAATAACCAAGTATTGCCACCACTGACTAAAATACATTCTGCATTGTTGATTGCATCAACTTCTGAATCAAAATGTTCAATACAAGTAACTTCAATACCTAACACTTCTGATAAATCACGAGCACGTTGATCATGATCGGAACGAATAACGGCATAAGCAATTAATACAGCAGAACGAATACCGCGTTTTTTAATCATGCTATCGATATTATCTTTTGCATAACTTAACCAACGTGGATCCCCGGCAATTTTTCCGTTACTTAATAAAAAAACTTCCATTACAGAACCTCTTTATAATTATGAACAAAATTCTAAGATAATTATCTTGAGAGCTTTTTCTTATTTTTACCATCACTTTTTTATTAACTTGTTACCTCTATCCGAGATCCAAGTGAAAGTAACAAAAACAAGCCTTTTTATTGCGAATAAACACAGCTTTTCTGTTCTTTTTTCAGTATAAAACCACGTTAATCTATTTTTTATTTAATCCCCCGATAGATGACTGTTACCTTAATGATAAATTTGCTATTATCACTTAAATTAAATTTAACTAACCTCTTGTCTCTATTATGAAAAACTGGCATTTGCTGTATTGCAAACGAGGACAAATTCCTCGCGCTATCGAACACTTAGAACGTCAGCAAGTGGGCTGTTTTACACCTATGGTAACCATAGAAAAAGTACTAAGAGGAAAGCGTACTACCGTAACAGAACCGCTTTTCCCTAATTATCTTTTTATAGAGTTCGATCCTGAAGTGATCCATACCACGACCATTAACTCAACACGTGGAGTAAACTCGTTTGTTCGCTTTGGGCAATATCCTGTCACTGTTCCTCAAGATGTGATTGATACACTGCAAATCCCTCAGCTTTCTTCTCTCACTTATAGTGAAGAAAATGTACCTCACAGTGGCGATAGCGTATTGATAACAGAGGGAATTTTTCAAGGGATCAAAGCCATATATCAAGAGCCTGATGGTGAAACCCGTTCAATTTTGCTTTTAAATATATTAAATAGCGAAGTGAAAAAATCAGTGGGAAATAAAGAGTTTAAAAAAGAGTTACTCTAGAAAAAGTTAACCCAGCAATTGCTGGGCTAATATCATATGATTTTAGAAAATCGTTTCTAAAATTATTTTTGCTGTTCTGCTTCAGCTTCTGCCTCTGCTTCCTCAGCTTCTTCTTCATCTGTTCTTCTTCCCTTACCTACATAAAAGCGCGATACCATGACACCGATTTCAAACAGTAAGTACATAGGTATTGCGAGTAAGGTTTGAGAGAAAACATCTGGTGGTGTCAAGATCATACCAACGACAAAGGCACCCACAAGAATATAAGGACGTTTTTTCTTTAATGCTTCAGGTGTTGTTACACCACTCCAGCACAGTAAAATAATCGCAATAGGCACTTCAAAAGCTGCACCAAATGCCATAAATAATGTCATTACGAAACTTAAATATTTACTGATATCTGGAATAAAGTTAACCCCTTCAGGGGTTGTATTAACAAAGAAGCCAAACGCGAGAGGGAACACAACAAAATAAGCAAACGCCATGCCGAGATAAAATAATACTGTACTTGAAACAAGTAGCGGCAGCATCAAGCGGCGTTCGTGTTTATACAATGCTGGTGCGATAAAAGCCCATACCTGATAAAGAATAACCGGCACAGAAGCAAAAACGGATACCATGATTGTCAATTTAATCGGGGTCAAAAAGGTAGAGGCAACATCCGTCGCACTCATATTTGACCCTTTTGGCAACTTATCGAGTAATGGAGCCGAGACTAATTGATAGATATCATTAGAAAAATAAACCAGCGCTAAAAAAACCACTAGAACTGAGACTAAGCTATACATCAAACGCTTACGAAGTTCTATTAAATGGCTGATCAGCGGTTGGGTATCATTTACTGCCATGTTTTAATGCTCACCATTGACCTGATCAGTTGTTTTTTTCTCTATTGTTACTGGTTGAGTAACAGGAACTTCTGTCTTTGTAACACTTTCTGCCACAGGTTTATGGCGATTAGCATCATCATTAACTTCATCAGCTTCAGCAAGTGCAGCTAAATCAGAAGGTGAAGGTTCCGTAGAGTCGGTTTTTACAGACTGCTCTTTCGTGGAGTCTGGCGTTGTAGGTGCATGATAAGTTTGTTTTAAAGACTGTGCAGCCTCTTTTAACTCATCCATAGACGCTTTCAGCTCTGGCGATAACGTTTGCAAATTCGCTTTCTCTTCAACTTTTTTCAAGCTCTCTTGGAGTTCTTGAAGTTTTAGTTCTTGAGTCAGTTCATTTTGCACATTCGCAGCCAAAGAGCGTAGCGCCCTTACCCAGCCAGCAATTGTTTTTACTGCTACGGGCAAACGTTCTGGCCCCAGAAAAACAAGACCAATCACCATGACCAATAGCAGCTGACTAAAACCAATGTCAAACACGGTTTACACCTGCTCTTTGTTTTTGCTCTCAGTTGTAGACTTCTCTTCTGTTGAAGTCTTCTGCGCTAAATTCTTAGTATCAAAATCTGCGTCGTTATTTGTTTTTTCAGCGTTGTTGGTGTCTTTATCTGCAGTTTCGTCGCCAATCGCTTTTTTAAAACCTTTTACTGATGCACCTAAATCTGAGCCTAATGTGCGCAGTTTATTTGTACCAAATAATAAGACAACGATGACAGCGATGATGAGTAATTGCCAAATGCTAATACCGCCCATTTTATGTTCCTCAACTATTTTCGGGGTTATACTTAATAACAGTGCCCATTATATACAACGAATTCAATTTTCGGGAATCTCGAATTCATCTTTTAACTTGCTCAAAGACAAACTTTGATGTGTTTTTATTGTGCATTACCAGATCTAAACCAACCCAAAATCCATGCAAGCAAACCTAAACTGATAAAAACACTGAATAATGTTTGAAAACCAGAAACAAAAAACAGGCTACCGCATAAAAACAGTGTTGTACCTATACCCAATAAAAATAGAGACTGTCTCTGTTTGACTCTTTGCGAACTTATTTGTTCCGTCAATTTGTCTAGCGTTAACTTCATATTTTTATGTTGCTTCAGACTATCATAAACCAGTTCAGGTATCTCTGGCATTTTTTCAATCCAATAAGGTGCCTTACTCTTGATACCGTTCATTAATGCCGTGATACCAATTTGACTGTGCAACCAATCTTCTAAAAAAGGTTTTGCCGTTTTCCATAAATCCAATTGTGGATATAACTGGCGTCCAAGCCCTTCAACATAAAGCAATGTTTTTTGAAGTAAAACTAACTGCGGTTGTACTTCCATATTGAAACGACGTGCTGTATTGAAAAGATTAAGTAACACATGTCCAAATGAGATCTCAGAAAGTGGTTTTTCAAAAATCGGTTCACACACAGTGCGGATCGCAAATTCAAAATCTTCCACATTGGTATCTGCCGGCACCCAGCCTGAATCAACATGTAATTCTGCAACTTTTCGATAATCACGGTTAAAGAAAGCTAAGAAGTTTTCAGCTAAATAGCGTTTATCTTCTTTATTTAATGAGCCAACGATACCGCAATCAATACCGATATAATATGGGTTCTCTGGGTGATCATAGCTAATGAACACATTACCAGGATGCATATCAGCATGGAAAAAACTGTCTCTAAACACCTGAGTGAAAAAGACTTTTACACCACGCTCTGCAAGAAGCTTCATATTTGTCTTTTGTGCATTCAACGCTTCAATATCAGAAACGGGAATACCATAAATACGCTCCATTACCATCACGTTTTCATGGCAATAATCTGAATACACTTCAGGAATATATAACATAGAGCTATTTTCAAAATTACGACGTAACTGAATAGCATTTGCAGCTTCACGCAGTAAATTTAGCTCATCAAGTAATGTTTTCTCGTATTCGCGGATCACCTCTTTTGGCCGTAAACGACGACCATCAGGTAAAAACGGTAATAGATTTGCCAAGCGATACATCAAACGGATATCCGCTTTGATCACTGGTTGAATATCGGGACGAATAACCTTTAGTACCACTTCTTTGCCGTTTTCTTTTAATTTTGCAGTGTGAACCTGCGCAATAGAAGCGGAAGCGAGTGGAGTTTCATCAAAATCATCAAACCATTGGTCGATAGGGCCACCAAATGAGTTTTCAATATATTGTCGTGCTTTCTTACCATCAAAAGGAGCAACTTTGTCTTGCAATAAAGCAAGCTGGTCAGCGATTTGAGGAGGGAAAAGATCACGTCGAGTTGATAACATTTGGCCTAATTTAATCCAAACAGGGCCTAATGTTTGCAATGCGAGTCGTAAGCGTTCACCTAATGGTTTTTCTGGATGTTTATTTTTGATCCAAAATAGTGCTCGGCATCCTAATCTTACAGGTAAAGTAATTCGGTGTTTAGGAATTAACTCATCAAGCCCATAAGATAAAAATACCTGAATAATATGATAGAGGCGCTTTAACTCACTAAGGAGCATTATTTTTTCTCCAATGTGCCTAACCGTTTTTCCAGTTCGGCGGTTTGCTGTGCAAGTTCTTCTATTTCATCATAAAAATGGACTGTTTCTAATGCACTAGGTGCGGTTTTCCACTCTTCAATTAACGCGTCACGTAAATAATCTTTTTGGTGACTTAAGAGTGAAGAAAATAACTGAACGCCCTTTCCTGCAACGACAGTCAGACCTTGAGCAGCAATATCACCAATATAAGGTGCTAAATATTGCGCGGGATCCCACTGCGCCATATCTAATAATGCAGACCAATTTTGAACAACCTGCATATCACCATCAATAGTAATATCACCACGGTTGATCAGTTCTGACATTTTCTGGCGATCACGAAGCTTAATCAGTGTTAATAGTTTTGTTTTTATCAAACAATCGGTTTCATCATCCCACTGACTTAATACATCAACTTGTTGTTCACTAAAGACTAAGTAGATGGAACGAGGAAACTCATTGATAGAAAGCGCCAACACTTTGCCCGCAAGGCGATTGCGGGCAGGTTTAAGCACATTTTCCTGATATAAAACGTGATTAAGCGCTGTCTCCATGGATGCGGTTAGCAGCGGATACAGTACTTGAGAAGCAATATCATGAGAAAAAGTGACTTTTTCCATCTCAGAATTTAAATCCTTTGTGTAATGCAACTATACCTCCGGTCATATTGGTATAGGTAACTTGATCAAATCCTGCTTCTTCCATCATACCTTTTAGTGTTTCTTGGTCTGGATGCATGCGAATGGACTCCGTTAAATAACGGTAACTTTCAGCATCATTCACAATCACTTGACCAATTTTAGGTAGAATATGGAAAGAGTAAGCGTCATAAATCTTACTTAAAGGATCAAGAACAGGTTTAGAGAATTCCAACACCAGCAGACGTCCACCTGGCTTTAATACACGGAACATTGAGCGTAAAGCTTTTGCTTTATCGGTCACATTACGTAAGCCAAAGGAGATTGTAATGCAATCAAAATGGTTATCAGGGAAAGGTAACTCTTCAGCATTTGCTTGCACATAGTTAACATTGCCGACAATACCGTGATCGCGTAGCTTTTCACGACCCATTTTCAACATTGAGTCATTGATATCAGCTAAAACAACTTCCCCATTTTCGCCCACGAGACGAGAAAATTTAGCTGTTAAATCACCAGTACCACCCGCAAGGTCAAGAACACGTTGGTTACGTCTTACACCACTCGCTTCAATGGTATAGCGTTTCCAGATACGGTGAACACCAAAAGACATCAAGTCATTCATTAAATCATACTTAGACGCGACAGAGTGAAAAACCCTTGCAACCATGGTTTGTTTATCATCTTTGTCAACGGTTTGGAAACCAAAATCTGTTGTTTCCTTAGTTTGTTGAGTCATATTATTTGCCCGCTAATTAATCAAAATTTAGTAAATTCAGTACTGGCCGTTTTCAGAAATCTTTATCTCTTTATTTTATTAAATCAATCAGATGCTGATTTTTCAATGAGATCATTATCAATCGTTTTTTTTATCTCAACCCCTAAGGATTTAAAGCCTTCCGCTTGACTGATAAGATTTCCACGACCTTCAGAGAGTTTTTTCATCGCTAATAGATAGCCAGATTGCGCTTTTTGAATACTATTTCCTAGCCCCTGCATATCATCAACGAAAAGTCTTAATTTGTCATACATTTTAGCCGCTCTGTCTGCAATTTCTTGCGCATTTTGGCTTTGATATTCATAACGCCACAATGCGGCTATTGTACGCAAAGCAACAAGTAAAGTAGATGGCCCAACTAACATAATATTGTTTTTCAATGCTTCTTCTAGCAAGTCTGGAGAATGACCAATTGCAACAAGATAAGCGGGCTCAATAGGTATAAACATTAAAACATAGTCTAAAGACGTTATACCCGGTAGTTTATGATAATCTTTTACACTCAATCCTTTAATATGCGCTCTAATTGAGTTTACATGCGCACAAAGTGCCTGTTTACGTTGATTATCATCTTCACTATTAAAATACTTTTCATACGCCACCAGCGACATTTTAGCGTCGATAATAACATCTCGGCCATGAGGTAAATGTACAATGACATCAGGTTGATAACGCCCACCATTTTCATGACGAATACTCACCTGTGTTTCAAACTCATGACCTTCGCGTAACCCTGACGATTCTAATATACGTGCTAATACCGTTTCACCCCAGTTACCTTGAACTTTATTATCCCCTTTGAGGGCATTGGTTAGGTTAACGGCTTCTTGCGCCATTTTTACATTTAATTGTTGGAGCTGGCGAATTTCATGAACCAAAGTATGTCGCTCTCTGGCTTCTTGCCCAAAACCATCTTGAACTTGTCGTCGAAAGCTTTCGAGCTGCTCACGAAATGGTGACAGTAAATGGGTTAATCCTTGGCGATTTAACTCTTCGGCTTTACGCCCACTCTGTTCAAAAATACGATTAGCTAAGTTCTCAAACTGTGTTGCAAGTCGTTGCTCGCTATTAATTAATAATCGCTGTTTTTCTTCTGCGGATATTCGGCTTTCTTCCCAACGAGTTGTCACTTCTCTTAATTCAGCTTCTTGAGAAGTAATAATTTCTCTCTGAGCACGTAATTCTTGCTCTAGCTGTTCTATATTTTGTTGTAAAGAGGGGATAATCACCGCTTTTTCTTGAGCGATAGCAAGCTGTGTATGATTTTCACGTAGCATGGCTTCTTTATCGGATAAACGTTGTTGGATAGACCACCAAACCAGCGCGCCGCCAACAAGCACTCCACCTAATAAACCAATGATCCCGTATAACAACTGAATATCCACTAAAGTGACCTTTTTACTTTCCAGCGGGCTACGTTAAAACGCATAGGTAATATTGTCTAGCAACAATTTACATCATGACTTGATTTGCGATAAAGGACGCAGTTATCCCATCCATTTCGCAAGCCATTGCAAACCAAAAGCACCAGGCGCCAAAATACCAAATGCCCAAATCATCGCTGATATTAAATTAGCAATTTGAAAATAACGTTGTGGCATTGCGCAAATACCCGCAACTAATGGGACAATTGCACGAAAAGGTCCAAAAAATCGTCCAATAAACACCCCCCAAATTCCCCAACGATTAAAGAATTGATGACCTCTAACTAATGTTTGTGGTGAGCGTGAAATGGGCCACAAGTTTCTCACACCCTCTTTATAGTGAAATCCTACCCAGTACGATACCCAATCACCAAAGAAAGCACCTAATGCAGCAGCAAGCCAAATCGGCCAGAAAAACAGACCACTCTCACCAATTAAGGCACCTAATCCTAATAAAATAACCGTGGCAGGAATAAGCAAAGAGATAAATGCAAGTGACTCGCCAAAAGCAAGAAGAAACACGATCGGAATAGCCCAAATTTCGTGCTCTTTTACAAAAAGAGTGATGGTATGAATAATGTCTTGTACTGTCAAAATAGAAACCTTAAATTCGGTTAACCTAAGTAAAATAAAAAATTTTGATTAACCGAATATAAATCACTTTATTATTCGAGAAAATAATTTTGTAAGGAATCTCGGCTAGACGCATCTAGACCGATATCTTTCTCTAGCCAAGTATCCACATTACCGTAATGCTGATTAATACTCGCCAATGCTGTTTGCAGAAACTCTTCTTGTACTGAATAAACATAGGCAAATTTATCAACAATGTGATCACTCATTGTTTTGGCATGTTCTTCTAAAAGATAAGCACGATAAGGCGCTAATGTTTCATTGGTCAGCAAATAATCTTCCATCACCAAATCTAAAGATGCGCCAAGCGCAAATAACACTAAAGCGGAGCCAACACCTGTTCTGTCTTTACCCACAGCACAATGTTGCACAACTCCCCCTTTCTCTGGTTGCTTTAATAATGTTGCCAGTTGTTTATATGCAGGGTTATTAATAGGAAGTAATTCATACAACTGGAACATAAATGCCTTTGCATCAAACTGTTCGAGGATCTCAGGCGTTAGCTTTTCCAAATTAGCAGAAACTTCTTTCGATAATGGGTTCGCAGGTGCATGGTAATATTGCGCACCTTCCCAGACACGGTCTGGTTTATCAACGATTTCGCCACTATCACGATAATCAATAATTTGAAAAAGATTTTTATCAATAAGAAGGGATTGATCCGTATCCGTCAGCCTATCCAGTGATCCAGAGCGAAATAACATACCTGGTTTGATAATACCACCGTTGCTTAATTTTTTACCTCCTAGATCACGGAAGTTAATTCCACCGGTTAAAGGCAACACTGAAGGGTGTGTCTGCAAAATATCAGTCATATTTATTTTCTCATTGTTTTATTGTAAATAATTCTCAATTACATTATCAAAAATGTAGTTCTATTGACATAGTATATTAAGCTAATGAATTATTGCATAAAAAAAGCCCTTAACACTTACGTATTAAGGGCTTCTATCAGCGATTCGAAATATTATTTCATTAAAATACGAGCCGCTTCAATCACGATACCGAGTGCATTATTTTCAGTTTTCTTCAGTAATTCCGCATCTGGAATTTCTTGTTGAGTACGGTTTACGATAACACCCGCAACCATACCTGCACGTAAACCTTGGCTTGCACACATTGTCAATAATGTTGCAGATTCCATTTCATAGTTCATTACGCCCATTTCTTGCCACTCTTTCATAGAGCCTTTGAAACGGCGGACAACACGACCTGTATAGGTGTCATAACGTTCTTGTCCTGGATAGAATGTATCTGAAGATGCAGTAACACCTACGTGTACAGTTGAGCCATTGTCTTTAGCGGCTTTGTACAGTGCATTCATACATTCAAAATCAGAAACAGCTGGGAATTCCATTGGTGCGAAATGTAAGCTTGCGCCATCTAAACGAACCGCAGCCGTAGTTACAAGAATATCACCTACATTGATATGTTCTTGAATTGCACCTGTTGTACCGATACGCAAGAAAGTACGGATACCTAGCTGTGCTAATTCTTCAACAGCGATAGAAGTAGATGGGCCACCGATACCTGTTGAACAAACAATGACAGCTTTGCCATCAATTTCGCCACGCCATGACGTGTATTCACGTAAAGAAGCCAGATGAACTGGGTTATCCATTAATTTTGCAATTTTTTCAACACGCTTAGGATCACCTGGAACAATTGCTAAAGTGGCACCCTGTAGGTCATTTTTGGTTAAACCTAAGTGAAATACATCAGACATATCGGACTCCTCAATGGGACAAAACCAATGATCATTAAATTAAAAGTTACTGTATCAGTTTTCCAGACCTTTTTAGTGACCAATATCACTTACAAGGCACCAAACAAAGTAACAATTTCATAAAATTGTGATTATCATCACTAAAAATGGCATTTGAAATACATTATCAATATTCGCCTGCATCAATAATTAACTAAAATAAATATTCCTCTCATCAGTATAGATGCGATAAATACATTATCGAATATAAATACCCCAATATATACACTCTAAATAATTCAAGATGTAGCTAGGCGACGAGTGAATGAGTCGCTAGAAGCATACATCAGTATGTGACTAGCGCGAATAAACGAAGTCAACAACGCTACAACTTGAAGTATGACGAGTAGCTTGAAGTACAACGAGCATAGCGCGTACACTACCCGCCCTTAAAATAAACATCTAATGTGACAAACACATCGTCACTGGAGTGAACATGAGCTTATTTAACCAAATTTCGAGCCTACTAGGCGGCGAAAAAATCAATCAATACAAAACCGTCCTTGAGTGGGTTGGATCTCAAGGTGGCATTGAAGGCTTAGTAAAGCAATTTGATACCGCGGGTTTAAGTGAGCTTATTCAATCATGGATAAGTACCAATGCCAATTTACCAATCAGTGCAAAGCAAATCGTCGCTGTTTTTTCATCTCCAGTGATTAATGATCTTGCGTCGAAAATTAATTTAAGTGCGACAGAAGCTTCTGAAATGGCCGCGCAATATTTACCTAAATTAATTGATAAAGTCACACCTGATGGCGTTGTACCTAAAGACTTAGATTTAGTCAGTGCGGGAATGGATATTTTAAAAGCGAAGATTTTCGGTGGATAAATAAACAAACTGTTTTAATGCGTTTTCCCTTACATCCCATAAGAGAAAACGCATCACGTTCTTAATAATCAAATTTGATTACAACAAACCTTCTTCAATCAACGCTTCATGAAAACGTTGTTTCTCTTCAGGTGTTGCCTGAATACGTTCTAAAGGTACATCCAAAGCATAAGGGATATTTTGTTGTGGTGAATAAACGGCTAATACGTAGGTATTTCCATTTTGCTCAATCACAATAGGCGGTGTTTTCTTATTCCCTGAATAAGCAATACGAATATCTTTACCCTCTAAATTAAGATGATAAGTTGCAATAAATTGCTTATTACTCACAACCATTTTTGCGGGAATGGCTATTAACTTTAAAGGTTGAGTGCCTACTGATAATAATGCTTTTTTTACTTTACTGATCAGTATTTGACGATAAATAAAAAAGATCACACTAAAACCAAACAAGCCGATAAAAATAATCGTACTAATTAAGCGAAGCCAAATATTATCTATCGCCACATCAACGGTCATTTTACTGAGATCATTTGCATCAGCGACGGGTTCAACTAACACATCTTTAGGGCCTAAATCTAAAAAAGTAAAATTACGCGAAACTTCATTGCCTTTATAACGTAAATCAACACTACAGTTAGTCAGAACAAAGAGTTGAGAGCGACAAGAGCCATTCACCGTAGCATCAACAGGTACTGCATTCTCACTGATTTTATAATCATAAAGAATATTGGGAATTTGATAAGCACTAAATACAGTCATTGCTAACATGAAAATAACTAAGAATAAGGTGCGAAATAATCCACCATCTCCTCTTAGTGGAACTAATTTCAAAGGTCGAGTTGGAAAAGCATCTAATACCTTATCCGAAAGTTTAATGCTAGTTTGCACAATAATTATATCCATAAAATTAAAGAGTTTTCGCAGTATAGCAACGATCAAGAATATCAATAATAAGATTTGCTCTGAGTTTTAATTTACAATTAATCATTGTCTTTTTTAAATAAAAAATTAGCCTGTATTTTTGATATTTATTATCAAAAATACAGGCTAATCAGGTATTCATTATTTTATTACGCGTTCTGACGCAAATATTTAGCCGCTTCAACCATATTCGCTAATGCTGCGCGTGTTTCAGGCCAGCCTCGTGTTTTTAATCCACAATCTGGATTCACCCATAAACGCTCTGCTGGAATTCGTGATTGTGCTTTTCTTAATAATCCAACGATCCATTCCACATTTGGCACATTAGGTGAGTGAATGTCATAAACACCTGGTCCAATTTCATTTGGATAATCAAAGTGCTCAAAGGCTTCTAGTAATTCCATATCTGAACGTGATGTTTCGATTGTAATCACATCCGCATCCAGCGCGGCGATTGAATCCATGATGTCATTAAATTCGCAATAACACATATGGGTATGGATTTGTGTCTCATCATTAGCAATGGCGGCACTTAATTTAAAGGCATCGACTGCCCAATCAAGGTAAGCCTGCCACTCATTACGGCGCAGTGGTAATCCTTCACGTAATGCAGGCTCATCGATTTGAATAATACCAATACCTGCTTTTTGTAAATCATCCACTTCATCACGCAGTGCTAACGCTATCTGTTTTGCAATCGTTTCACGCGTCACATCTTCACGAGGGAAAGACCAACATAAAATTGTCACAGGGCCTGTTAACATGCCTTTGACTGGCTTTTCAGTTAACGACTGTGCGTAAGTTGCCCAATCCACGGTAATAGGGGCTGGGCGACTAATATCACCGATAATCACAGGTGGTTTTACACAACGGGAGCCATAGCTTTGTACCCAGCCATTTTGCGTAAACACATAACCATCAAAATGTTCACCAAAATACTCCACCATATCGTTACGTTCAGCCTCACCATGAACTAACACATCAAGGCCAAGATTTTCTTGTTCGGATATCGCTTGCTTAATATGTTCGCTGATATTTGTACGATAAGCTGCCGTATCGATACGCCCTTTCTTAAAATCTAAACGGACAGTACGAATTTCTGTTGTTTGTGGGAATGAGCCAATCGTGGTGGTTGGCCATAATGGCAAATTAAACCGAGTACGTTGTACTTCTGCGCGTTGGGTATAAGGTGAATTTCTTTCGCTATCTTGCGCTTCAATTGCCTGTAAACGAGCTTCAACTGTTGCATTATGTACACGGGTCGAGTGTTGACGTTGACGAATTGGCGCACTGTACTGTGTCAATTGTTCATCATATTCACCTTCTGGTGCATTCAATGCCTTAGCTAACAAAGCGACTTCTTCACATTTCTGAACAGCAAAAGCAAACCAGCTTTTTACTTCATCATCAAGTTTCGTCTCTGCATTTAAATCAATTGGACTATGCAGTAATGAACATGAAGTTCCAATCCACAAAGGGCGTTTCCCTTTTAGCGCAATCACTTGCTGATAACGTGCACTTAAATCTGCTTTCCACACATTTCGACCATTAATCACACCTAATGACAGTACCCAATCTTTGGGTAATGCTTGGTGTAAGTGCTGCAAATCATCTTGCCCTGCTGAAATATCAACATGAAGCCCATTAACAGGTAAGTTTTTAATAATATCAAGATGATGAGAAATACCATCAAAATAGGTTGTCAGCAGTAATTTAACTTGTCCCGTTAATGCTTGATAAGCTGTTTGATAGGCATTTTGCCATTCAATAGGTAAATCCAGTACCAATGCAGGCTCATCAATTTGCACCCACTCAATACCTTTCTCTTTTAATGCAGAAATCACTTGTTGATAGATAGGTAAAATATCGTTTAGAAGCGTTAATCTATCAAATTCAGGGCCTTTTACTTTACCTAGCCACAAGTAAGTCACAGGACCAAGTAAAACAGGTTTTATTTTATGATCTGACGCCAATGCTTCATCAACTTCATCTAATAGCTCTTTCCATGCAAAGGTAAATGATTGACCTTGCTGAAATTCAGGAACGATATAGTGGTAGTTAGTATTAAACCATTTCGTCATTTCAGATGCAGCCGCAGGTTTACCTGTTGGCGCTCTACCACGAGCGACTCTGAATAGAGTATCAAGATCGAGTGAGCCATCTTCATTACGGTGACGAGGCGGTACATTACCTAACAGTAGGCTTGTCCCTAACACTTGGTCATACCAAGCAAAATCACCAACAGGTAATAATTCAACACCCGCATCCGCTTGTTGTTGCCAATGGCGAGCACGAAGCTCTTTACCCACAGTAACTAATTCTTCCTGTGAAATCTTACCTGCCCAATAATTTTCTTGCGCCTTTTTTAGCTCTCTATCTAAGCCAATACGAGGGAAGCCGAGTGTGTGATTGCGAATTGTCATAATTAAAATCCTATTTTTAGCCGTCTAGATGTTTACACATCCATAATCTACAGGTAGTGTATAAATCACAAGCGCAAATTTTTCATCAATAACTTGAAGGTTTCTCATGATAGAAATAAAACATTTAAAAACGATATTAGCCTTGAAGCACACAGGCTCTCTTGCTAACGCAGCAAATCAATTGCATCAAACGCAATCGGCTCTTTCACATCAATTTAGTGAATTAGAACATCGCCTTGGTTATCGAATTTTTGTGCGTAAAAGCCAGCCACTGCGCTTTACTTCACAAGGAGAAGTACTCGTTAAATTAGCAGAAGAAGTATTGCCTATCGTTCGTAGAGCTATTGAAGCGTGTAATGAGCCGGGTAGTGTGAATTTAAATATAGCGATTGAATGCCATAGTTGTATTCAATGGTTAACCCCTGCATTACAGCAATATCGCCAAACATGGCCTGAAGTGACTGTTGATTTTCATTCGGGTGTGACTTTTGATCCACAACCTGCGTTATTACAACGTGAATTAGATGTAGTACTGACATCAGATATCTTAGATGACTCTCGTTTACACTACACGCCATTGTTTGACTATGAAATCAAATTAGTTTTATCGCCAGATCATCCTCTTGCTAATCGCTTGCATATTCAGCCACAAGACTTGATTGCAGAAACCTTATTTATTTATCCCGTTCAACGGGAGCGTTTTGATGTATGGCGTCATTTTTTACAACCCGCGGGTATTACGCCACATTTCAAACATGTCGATAATACATTACTGCTAATTCAAATGGTTGCGGCTGGCATGGGAATTGCGGCATTACCACACTGGGCGGTTGAGAATTTCGAAAAACAGGGATTAGTGGTGACAAAAACATTAGGTGAAGGATTATGGAGCCGGTTATATGCTGCCAACCGTAGTGGAGAGCAACATCAACCGGCGATCCGTGAGTTTATTCGCTTATCAGGCCAGCACGCTGTTAACAATCTTCCTTTTGTAAAACAGGTCGGCATATCCAGCGTTGATGGATCCAAAGTGATGCAACAATCAGGCTCGCGCCTATGATGAAACTTGGCCAATTCGGATGTTGTTGCCAAATAGAAAAATTCACTAATAACCCTGCTGGAACCATCATGTTATTCATAATCGCTAAGGTTCCAGCATCAACTTGTGTGGCACCGTAGTTCCACATAAAATACCCGATCCCAGAAGCGCCAATTCCTAACCAGAGTAAAACACCCCACTGTAGTGATGTTGTTGGCATTTTCTGCCAATCGGCAAAACACAGAGCGCCAATCAGTGAAACGACAACCGCACCAAGGTAAAACCAAGAAAATGCATGATGTTGTGGAATAGGATGCACTTCCATTAATCGTTTATAACCCACCTGACCAATTGCAAAGAAAATATTAGCCAGTTGTACTAATAACAGACCATACCAAAAATCATCACTTAAATGGTCATAGCGAATAATCGCCGCACCTAATACCGCTAATAATGAGCTAAATGCATAACCCCAACGTAATTTCTGACGTTCTAATAAATCATAAATTAACGTGACATAAAGGGGTGTTAATACCGTAAATAGTAAGAATTCTGCAACAGTCAAATAGTTATAAGCATGGAAGACGAACAGATACATAATACCGAGTTGGCAAGCCCCCACCAGCATATAAAGCAGGATCACCTTAAAGCGGATCCCCTTCCAACGTAAGAAAGGTAAGAAGACTAAAGCCGCTAAAGAAACGCGGATCAGAACAGAGAGCCAGCTATCAACCTGACCGGCGAGATACTCACCGATCAGACTAAAAGAAGCAGCCCATAATAGTGTTGTAATAACCAATAACCACATAATTAACTGTCTTTCTCTACTAACAGTGCTTCCATTAAATCCAATTCATGTAGCAATAATTGGAGTGTTTCATTACTGATTTTTCGCGTTGCTCTTAGATGATAAAGCTCACCACGTTCAGCACGTAATGCCGTTAAACGAAAACGCCTTTCGAGATCTTCTTCTAACGCGTTATGAACCATTTCATCTTGTTCCGCAGTACGGCGTCTTAAATAACCCGTTACACGAGAAGCAACTTCATTAATTTCTTCTGCATCCAACTGCTCTTCAGTACTTGCAGCTAAGCGCTCTTCCATTTTATTAAGACTAACAATTGCCACTTCTGCCATCACTTTACGTGCGTAGCGAACTTCGTTTTTATCTGCTTCTTTGTCAGTTGCCTTCACGCCTTTTAATAGGAAAGGAAGTGAAATAATGCCCACTAAAATCGACAGTAAAATAACACCAGCAGCAATAAAGATAATTTGATAACGTCCAGGGAAAGTGCTGCCATCGGTTAAAAAGAGTGGAATAGAAAGCGCACCCGCCAATGTAATTGCACCACGAACACCTGCAAATGACGATAACCACAACTCACGCGTTGTGTAATTAGCGAAATCAAGTGGATGCTTTTTCATAAAGATCCGACTAATTTTCTTCATTAGCCATAACCACGTAAATCGCAGGATCAGCAGTGCAAAGTAGATAACAAAAACTGCTGCAAACAACATCCAGACTTCAACTTCTGGGTCAAGATCGGCTTGAATAACAGAGCTTGTCCAGATAATGGGAAGCTGTAAGCCGAGCATGATAAAGACAAGGCCGTTAAAGACAAATTCAAGCATTGACCACACGCTATCAGCACGTAAACGCATCGCAAGAGGTGCATTTCTGATAACGCCTGATTTACTGATAGTCATACCGGCAGCAACAGCCGCTAAAATACCTGAAAAACCAATATGTTCCGCAATAAGATAAGAGGCAAAAGGCAGCAGCAACATAAAGACGATTTGTGTAGCAGGATCGTCTCCGCTCCAACGACTCATTAATCGCAGAGATTTACTGTAAACTAAGGTGACACCGATACCTGCCAGTAATCCGCCAACGGCGACTTTAAAGAATTCAAGGGTTGCACCACCAACAGTAAACACCATCGTTCCCATTGCCACAGCAACCGCAAATTTCAAGGCAACCAGACCTGAAGCATCATTCATTAATGCTTCACCCTCTAAGATGCCCATAATTCGTTTTGGTATTCGCCCTTTACCAACAATGGAAGAGAGTGCGACCGCATCCGTTGGCGAAAGTACTGCCGCCAATGCAAATGCCGAAATCAGGGGAATACTTGGCATCATCCAATAAATCAGATAACCGATACCAACAACGGTCACCATGACTAAAACAAGCACAAGAATAAAAATCTCACGCCCATTTTGGATAAATTCTCGTGTCGGTGTTTTCCAACCATCAACAAAAAGTAAAGGCGGTATCAATAGAACGAGGAATAATTCAGGATCAAAAGTGACATGTAAACCAAACTGAGGCCATGCCAATAAAGCCCCTATCACAATCTGTATTAATGGTAACGGAACACGAAAGGGAATTAATTTTGTGATAACTCCCGAAACTGAAACCACCAGTATTAAAATCAAAATAGTAAAGAAAATTTCCATGTTACCCTTACATGCCTATTTTTATCCTGAAAACCTGACCTCTTTCCCTTATAAAAGGAAAACCTACCGAACGATAAAGAAACATATTATGTAAAATTCGCGCATCATACATTTCTTTATCTATGCATCTCTGCTTATTTTAAACAGATCCCACTCAGACTCTGTGAGAATATTTAAAAATTAAGACTAATCGTATCTAACACCGCACATTGTACGCTATTTATTGCTCTCTATTTATTAACGGCATTAATTATAGAAAGCATACGTTTTTATTCCTCTTTTTCAGTCTAAACAATGTAATAGACCGTATAAAAACGTTAAGTAATTAGATAAAAAATAATAGATAAATGACAATAGCGATTAAATTTGAGAGCTAACTCGTAATGCTAATGATTATTCAATTGTTCTTAACATCGACATCATGACAACATCACAATATTTACCTTCTCTAAAAGCAGCTTTACGGCGTATACCTTCAACTTCAAAACCCAATTTCTTATACAGATGTAAGCCTCTTTCGTTGTCTGAATACACTTCTAATTCTAATCGTGTGGCTGCTAACCAATTGAAAGCATAATCAATTGCTGTATTGATAAGTAATTTACCAACGCCTTTTCCGGAATATTCAGCACCAACGCCAAGACCAAAACTCACAATGTGGCGACGACGAGGATGATTATCGATTATCAGTGCTAAATGTCCCGCGACTTGGCCATCAATAGTTGCAACAAAATTAGGGATATTTTGTTCTGAAAATTCAAGTAATCTTTTTTTCCACATCGTGACTGAAGGATAAGGAAATTGGCAAGTGCAAATATATAAATCAGGATGTGTATATAGTTGTTGAATTGCTGATGCGTCGTCAGGTTCACTATGGCGTATTTTTATTTCTTGCATATCTTCTACCAACTATTTAATTACTAGATTTAATTTCGACAATAGCGAATAAAAGTAGAGAAATAAATAGCAAAAAGGCGGAATAAAAATATATTCCGCCTTTTGTCTTTAAAACCGATTATTTAAATTAAATTGCCCACTCACCCGCATAAAATGCCACTAGAGCAATAGTAATTAATACTGTGCCAATATTGAGTTTACGCCATTCACCTGCAAATATACGACCAATCACCAAACATCCGAAACCTAACATAATACCTGTGACGATATTACAAGTTAAAACAATAAATACAGCACACACCATGCCTGACATTGCATCAACAAAATCACTGAAATCTAACTTAGTGACATTACCTAGCATCAATAAACCCACATACATTAACGCAGGTGCCGTTGCATAAGCAGGAACTAAATAAGAAAGAGGCGATAAGAAAAGGATCAGTAAAAATAAAATACCGACTACTGTTGCGGTTAATCCTGTTTTACCACCAGCCGCTGTTCCTGCGGCTGATTCAACATAAACCGCAGCTGGTGCAGCACCAATAACACCCGCAAAAATACTACTGACAGAGTCAGAAGTCAGCGCTTTTCCGCCATTAATAATCTGCCCGCGTTTATCTAATAAGTTTGCTTGACCTGCAACAGCGCGAATAGTCCCAGTAGCATCAAAAATGGCAGTCATCACTAACGCAAGAACACTTGGTAATACCAATGGCTGTAAGGCACCTTTAATATCCATTGCAAACAATAAAGAAAGTCCATCTTCACCTAATTGAGGCATTTTAAAGATGCCTTGATATTTTACATTAGGATCAAAAATAAGGCCGATAATCGAAATAGCCACAATCACTAATAGCACGCCACCCGGTACTTTACGTTTTTCTAATCCGAAAATAGCGGCCAATCCAGCAAGTGACATCAGAACAGAAAATGATGTAAATTTACCCATTGCGACAGGCAAACCATCAAATGGGTTTTTAACCACTAATCCAACACTGTTTGCTGCGATTAAAAGCAGAAAAAGCCCAATCCCTATTCCTGCACCATGTGCGATACCAATTGGAATATTTTTTAAGATCCAAGTGCGAATGCCAGTTAATGAGAAAACGGTGAATAAACACCCCATTAAAAACACGGCACCTAATGCAACGGGCACAGAGATGTTTTGTCCCAAGACCAAGCTAAAAGCGGTAAATGCTGTTAATGAAATAGCACAACCAATTGCCATAGGAAGATTTGCCCACAATCCCATTAGAAGGGAGCCTAATCCCGCGACTAAACAGGTTGCAATAAAAACCGCTGTATGTGGAAAACCGGCTTGTCCTAACATACTAGGAACAACAATAACGGAATACACCATAGCCAGAAATGTCGTCAAACCAGCGATCATTTCTTTGCGAACAGTTGTGCCGCGTGCTGTAAGTTTAAAATAGCTATCCAGTTTACCTGTGCTTGCTGATTGATTAGCAGACATTACTTTCCTCTGACATAAAAACGGTTCACTCTCCAAAAAAACGAAAACGATTACGTATCAATTAGAATAACCTCTTGTCGATGAAAAATCTTAAGAGGGAGTCAAAAGCAAACGTTTGGTTTTTCGTGTGGATTGAGTGAGAGAATTTGACGCAAACGATTATCTGGTGCTTTTAGGGTAAGAATCAAGCGAAAAAATACATTTTTAATAAAAATGTCATAAAAAGATAATTTAAAGTTAGAAAAAAGAAAAAGAGGAAAGCAGCTACCGACTTTCCTCATCATTCTACTTTTGTACAATCATCCAATATCATGTTTATCTCACAGTAGAAAAAATAACTTAATGGATTGTTTTTATTGAATTTATATTAAACGACATGATAACTAGGTATATTTATCTATTATTAGTAACTTTAATAAGTTACTTAAATAAATAATACCTCCCGTTCCCAATGTGTGGCGATTAACGATTTGCAGTATTCATTATTTTTGTCTGAAGATAGTGTCACCTTCTACTTCTAACGTTAGATGAGTAGGCGCAGTTTTAGCAAACAATTTTCTGTTTTGTATAAGTATTTCTAGATTATTCTTAATAAATTTTAAAATGGTTACAATTACGAAAGATAATCATAATAATTTATAAAAAACGATAAGATAAATTTTTAATATTTAATATTTAGAAATCGAGAAAAGAAAGGCTTCCTCTATCGCATTCCTTTGACCCTAAACGGAATACGATAGAGAAGAAATAATATTAAGATGAGCTACTATTGAGTGCTTCAACACCAAGGTTCCAACGTTCCATCGTTGAAACTAAGAATAAACCTGTCATAGCAACCAATAAGAATGGTAGTGAAGATGAAGAAATTTCTGACATCGCGCCAGCCAGCAAAGGTCCTGATAAATTACCTATTCCCCATAACATCGCAGCCGACGCATTAGCAACCATCAGATCATTGCCTGAGAAATATTGCCCTATTTGTACCAACGCAATGGTGTATATCGCACCAGCTGTTGCACCCAGTACCAGTAATAAAGGCCAAATCAGCAACGTGTGAGACATAGTGATAGGTAATAATAAGCTTGCAAGTAAAGTCACTACACCACAAATTCGATATAACTGTGTTCTGTTCATATGATCAGCAAGCCAGCCAAATGGCATTTGCATAATGGCATCACCCGCTAAAATAGCGCTTATCATCATTGCGGCAATAGCTTCAGTGTGTCCCATACTTAGGCCATAAATAGGAAACATAGAAAGTACGGTGCCATCAAAAAAAGCAAAGAAAACAATACCACCACAGATTGCGGGTGCTACTTTAACAAAGCGGATAATAGAAAAATTAGGCTCTTGCGTATCTTTCGGTAATTTATCGCCTGTTTTCTGATCCATCATTAAAAACAGGACAATAGAGATAATATGAATAAAGACACTAATTAAAATAGGTGTCTTATCTGCGACGCCATAAAGCGCAATAATTGAAGGCCCTAATAACTGGCTAATAGTAAATACCGTAGTATATACCGCTAAAATCCGCCCACGTTTATTATCTGGTGAAAGCTCATTAATCCACGTTTCACCTAAACAAATCATCACACCACTGGCAATCCCAGTGATTAATCGTAGAGGAAATAAAACCTCTAAAGGCAAGCTCCCCATTAAAGGTAATAAGCTTATCGCAGAAACAATGGTTGCTAATAGCATGGCAAAGCGTTTGCCTATCCATTGCACAATACGCCGAGCAAAAGGCGAAATAATTAACATCCCAATAGCGGGTGCAGCGGAAATAAGTCCAATGATAGATTCACTAATTCCCGCTAAATTAAGGCGCAGTGCAACCATAGGAATAGTTAATCCGATAACAATCCCGATAACGCCAATACTTACCGTGATAGTTGTTATCGCAAAAACTTCAGATTGGCGATAATTTTGATGTGACATGTTATTTTGTTTCTGCGAATAACAGAAACCTCTGTAATAAAAGGAAGGTTATTAAATAAAATATTGTTTTATTATAGGGGATAAGAAATAGATAAACATGCTTAAAAAATAATGTTAATCAGAGAAAGATCTCCGTTTGACTCACAAAGATCTTTGCCTTTCACAATATTCTCACTTCACCGTCATTTATCCTACAACGCTTAAGAAAAATAACGATAAATAAGCACAGTACCTGATGCCAATACAATGGTATAAATCACACTCATAAATCGTGCTTTCGACATACGTAATGTTAAATTTCGTCCTAACCAAACTCCCGCAAACATAGCAGGCAAGAAAATAACGGCTAACTTAAGAATATCCAATTGCCAATAAATACCTGCAAATAAGAAAATCACCACTCGCGTTAGTGTGCTAAAGCCAATCAATGTCGTTTGTGTAATGCGAAACTTGTTTTTATCTGCAATTCTGCCTGATAAATAGATTGCATATAAAAAGCCACCACTGCCAAACAATGCGCTAAATACACCACCAATTAACCCAAAAGGATAAACCAAGCGTTGAGAAAATTGGCTTTCTTGTTTTTTCCAAAACAAGGCATAAATGGCATAACAAGCGGCAAAGATACCTAAAAGAAGAGAAAGCAAATCAGGTCGTGTGGTTAATAAAATCGTCGCACCGACCAGACTACCAATAATAATCAGCGGAATAAGATAGCGTATTTCTTTAAAATCAGCCTGTTTGCCATCTCTTAAAACATTCACTATGGCGGCACTTAAATCGATTAATGCCAATAAAGGCACTATCATTGAAAGAGGTAAATAAAGTGCTAATACAGGACCCGCAATTAACGCAGAGCCAAACCCAGCCATACCGAAAATAACATATGCAAAGAATAAGGTAAGTAGGCAAATAAAAAGATCAGACCAACTGAGCAAGTCCATCATAGTAAACCTTGAACAATTATCATTTAATGAAGGATATTAGCGTAATTATTAAAAATCGAACAGTGATCGTAAGACTATTCACAAAATACAGCAGAAACAGGATCTGATTTTTCCGAATACGGTTAATTAGTGTTATTATCTAATCGGAATAACACTTTTAAACTAACGATATTTTGAATTGGCAATGAACCCACAACCTCCTAAAAAAACGAATGAATACCTTGGTAATAAAGTCAAACAATTAAGACAGTCTCGAAACTTGTCACTTAATGAGTTATCAAGAAAATCGGGAATATCCAAGGCTGCATTGTCAAAATTAGAATCGGGTGATTCTAATCCTAGAATCGATACCTTAGAGGCTATCGCAATAGCGCTTGGCTTTCCGTTAGGGGATTTATTTAGTTTCACACGAGAAGAATATCCTCGTTTAGAACGACATAAGCCTATCGTGGGTGATTATGCCCAAGAGTTTAAATTTCGTATTGGCATCGGTAATATTACTGAAATTTGGCATATCGAAATGAAGCATGGCGCGATCATCAATAGCCCAGCTCACGCAGATGGCACTCAAGAACACATCATGGTCTATTCTGGTAAATTAATGATGCGTTTTGATAATGATGAAACGGTCTTACTCGAAACAGGTGATTTTTATGCCTTTCATGGTAATGCTCCTCACTCTTATATTTGTGTTGAAGGACATTTGCGTGCATCCGTCATTATGTCTAGCCCAAATCAACAGCATTATCATCATCGCCCTTAGCTTTTTTATTTGCGATAAAAATATGGCTTTATTCCTATTAATTAAAAAATAAAGTAATTAAGAATAAAGCCACTGATAAAATAAAAATGACGAATTAACTTAGATAGCTTTCCATTTGTTCAAAAACACGTAAATCGTCACTGAATCTCACTTCTTTTACGTCTTCAAGCTTTTCTACCTGACTCACCATCTGCATTAGGCGATCATCTTTTTGCACTAATAGCCAAATACGGCTTTTATCGCTATTTTTCATCGGTAAACACAAAATACCATCGACGTTAAATGCACGGCGAGCAAATAGCCCACAAATATGGGTCATAACACCGGGATGGTTGCGAACAATCAATTCCAGTGCGATAGGTTGTGATTGTTGTGACATAAATTAAGCTCCTATCATCTCAATATTTGCCGCTCCTGGCGGTACCATTGGAAATACTTTTTCATGAATATCAATCATGACATGAATTAAACACGGACCTGGTTTTTCAATTGCTGCTTTTAATGCACTCGCAGGATCCGCTTCTTGATTTAAGTCACAGGTATCTAAACCAAAGCCTTGTGCAATACGAATAAAATCTGTTTGATAAGGGTAAGCCGCCGCATAAATACGCTCTTCAAAAAACAGCGTTTGTTGTTGGTGAACCAACCCCAATGCCTGATTATTTATCAAAATAATTTTGATATCTAATTGGTGTTCAGCCGCCGTAGCAAACTCTTGAATATTCATCATAATGCTACCATCCCCCGAGAAGCAGAGGATTTTCTTACTTGGCTCCGCTAATGCGGCACCAATCGCTGCTGGTAAACCAAATCCCATCGTGCCTAAACCGCCAGATGTTAACCATTGTCGAGGTCGATTTAACGGATACGCTTGTGCAACCCACATCTGATGTTGCCCAACGTCTGTTGTAATAATGGCATCATCATCAACACAATTTGCGGCCGCTAATACAATGCCATAACCACTCAGAATATTTTCAGAGTTTTTCATCTCCAATGGATATTCTTGTTTCAGTGTCGTAACACGCTCTATCCATTCATCACGCTTATTTGTATTAATCAATGGTAATAACAGTGATAACACTGATTTCGCATCAGCGTGGATCGCAATATCTGGGCGCTTGATTTTACTAATTTCAGCACGATCGATATCAACATGAATAATTTTGGCATTAGGGCAAAACTTCTCTGCTTTACCAATAGCACGATCGTCAAAGCGCGCACCTAATACAATCAACAGATCCGCTTCTTCTAAAATAAAATTAGTACTACGCGTCGCATGCATACCCAACATCCCCAAATACAGAGGGTGTGAAGGTGGCATTAATCCTAATCCCATTAAGGTCATCGTTGTTGGCAGATTATTTTTCTCTGCTAATTCAATCGCTTCTTTGCATGCTTCTGAGCTAATTATTCCACCGCCTAAATATAAAACCGGATTTTTAGCTTGGTTGATCATTTGCGCCGCTTGTATCACTAAATCAGTATTAAATGCGGGAACGGGATCTTTTTGTGGAATAGGTGGTAACGCTTCTAATGTAATTGTGGCTTGCTGAATATCTTTTGGTACATCAACCCAAACTGGGCCCGGTCTCCCTGACATAGCTAAACGAAACGCATCACAAATAATTTCGGGTAAATCAGCAATATCGCGCACTAAATAATTATGTTTAGTAATGGGAATAGACATGCCATAAGTATCAACTTCTTGGAAGGCATCTGTCCCAATCATGGCGGAAGATACCTGACCTGTAATACATACCAAAGGAATAGAATCCAATTTAGCATCTGCAATTGCAGTGACTAAATTCGTCGCACCCGGCCCACTTGAGGCAATACAAACAGCAGGTTTACCATTTGCTCTTGCAATACCTTGAGCGATAAAACCTGCGCCCTGTTCATGGCGAGTTAAGATATGGCGAATAGATTTGCTTTGGCTTAATGCGTCATACAAAGGCAACGCCGCACCACCGGGGATCCCTGCAATTGTCGTAATGCCTTGCCGTTCCAGTAAATAAACGATTAATTGTGCGCCAGTAAAGGTTCTACTTGTGGCGTTATCTTGTTGAGCACCCATTTTTCTCTGTCCTTTGTTCTAAGCCGGACTTTATGGGCGGTAGAAAAGAAAAACCCCGCCCGGTTAGTGCGCCGGCGGGGTTGCGAAACTGTGTTGATTCGGACCCGTTACGGCGCTTTGCCGACGACCACCACCACACGCACGACAACCACAGCCGCAATGCGCGCTGTTAGTCGTAGGCTTTGTAGTAGAGTAGTGATGATCATGGGTTACCTATCAATTAATTTAATGATGTGTTTACGTGTTATCTGTATTTAAAAAAACATAACTTCTACAAATTAACAACCTTTTTTTTCGGTTTATTTTTTATCACCGCCAAAAACGAGAGCTAGATCACTTCTAGTGAAAATCAAAAAATAACCCTGAGTGCAGCATAAAAATCTAGATTAATTTCACATTACAGAATAACCAAAAATTCGTTTCACAACGTAAACACATCGACTCAATTTTATAAAAAAGCAACTTGAACTAATAATAGTGTTGCCGAGAGTACAAACATAAATATCACCATCGGCATAATAAATTTAAGCCATTTATTATAGGAGATATCTAACATTTGCAATGTCGCTAACACCAACCCAGTAGGTGCTAAGAACAGCATAATATATTGTCCCCAGTTATATGCCGATACCACCATATAACGAGGAACACCAACTGCATCCGCTAATGGCGCCATGATTGGCATCGCTAAAACCGCAAGCCCTGAAGAAGACGGAACAATAAAACCTAAACAGATAAAGACAACGAGCTGTGCCAATAAGAATAAACTTGGTGGCATTCCTGCAACCATATGAGACATAAATTCAAGAATGGTATCCGCAATTTTACCTTGTTCCATCACAAGGTTAACACCACGCGCTAAACCAATAATTAATGAAACACCGACTAATTCCGATGCTCCGTGAATAAATCCATCAATGGCTGTTTTCTCTTTTAATCCAGAGAGAAAAATTATGATGATTGCGATAGCAAGGAAAAGAGCTGCCATTTGTGGGAACCACCAGCCCATGTCCATAACACCCCAAACCATAATAGGAAAAGCAGCAACAAATAAGCAGAGGATCACTTTACGACGCCACGAAAATTCTAATATCTCATTAGGATCGTAATTACTTAAAAAGCGCTGTTTAAAACTTTCGGCATTTTCATAGTTGTAAGAGAAAGTCGGATCTTTTTTGATCTTCTTGCAGTACCAATATAAATAAATCAAAACCCCCATCGTACCAATCACCAAGCCAATAGTACGAAAGCCGATCCCTTCAATAAAACTGATCCCCGAAGCATTTGATGCGATAACAACTGAGAAAGGATTTACAGTTGAGAACCCAGCCCCCATTGAAGAGGCAAGGAAAATAGCACCAACACACACAATAGCGTCATAACCCAAGATTAAGAATATGGGTACTAATATGGGATAGAAGGCAACGGCTTCTTCTTCAATCCCACAGCTTGTCCCGCCGATGGATAATATAATCGTGACTCCAAACACGACTAAAAACTCTTTGCCTTTGGTTCGATTCGCTAATGCTGTTAAACCTGCATTGAATGCACCGGTTTTATTAACAACCCCAATAAGCCCCCCCAAGACAAGAATGAAAACAATAACATCAGCTCCCTCTATCGTCCCTTTCACCATACTTTCGGTAATATCCATAATTCCTTTGGGTTGCTGTGCTACGCGTTCATAGGTTCCAGGTATCGCTATCGGTTTTTTAATTGTCCCATCTGTAAATTTATTAATCTCAATAGAGACATTTAAATCATTTAATGTTGCCTGAGTTGCAGGTAACACTTCATGAGAACCATCTATTTTCGCAACCACTAATGATGGCTCCGCTGAGTTATAACTTAATCGCTGATATTCGCCAGCTGGAATTATCCACGTTAATCCAACCACAATTACTGTAATGGCAAATAAAATAGTAAATGCGGTCGGAAACGCAAACTTTTTAAGTTTCATAAGCGTCCTCGACTTAAATAAGAGACTACTCTGCCAGTAGAAATAATATCTATCTGGCAGAGTCTATTATTAGAATTAAATTTAGAATAATGATAAGTATGATATTAATCAGAAATAATTCTTGTACCTGTTTTTCCTTCTAAAGCAGATAATGCATTCTCTAAAGAAGTAATAATAGCTTGTACACCTTTATCACTCTCTTTTAGAAAGTTGAGGCAAGCCTCAACTTTAGGTAGCATACTTCCTTTAGCAAATTGCCCTTGAGAAATATATTTCTGCGCTTGAGAAAGCGTTAATTTATCTAAATTAATTTGATCTGGTTTATTAAAATTAATAGCGACTTTATCAACAGCCGTTAATATTAATAAAATGTCTGCTTTTAATTCTACGGCTAATTTTGAGCTGGAGTTATCTTTGTCAATAACAGCATCAATACCTTCTAATAAATTCCCTTTTCGAATAACAGGAATACCACCGCCACCAACAGTAATCACCACAATATTACGTTCAACCAACTGTTTAATAATCGGTGATTCTACAATTTCTAACGGCTTAGGTGATGGGATCACTCGACGATATCCACGTCCAGCATCTTCCATAAAGTGAAAACCGTGCTCTTTTTGAATAACCTCAGCTTGCTGTTGAGTATAAAAAGCGCCAATCGGTTTTGTCGGTGATAAAAAAGCAGGATCGTTCTTATCAACAACCACTTGAGTCACAATGGTGGCACAACCATGATTTTTATTCAGATTTCTCGCACATAATTCGTCATTAATAGCCTGTTGTAGATGATAACCAATATAACCTTGGCTCATGGCACCACATTCAGCAAATGGCATATAAGGCGTGCCGATGTTCTGTTGCGATGCATAATCCATAGCTAAGTTAATCATCCCAACTTGTGGGCCATTACCATGACCAATAATGACTTGGTAACCCTTCTCAACCAGATCCACAATGGGCTTTGCGGTTTTTCGGACTATCTGCTTTTGCTCTAGTGGCGTACTGCCCAACGCATTTCCCCCTAAAGCAATAAATACCTTCTTAGGCATTGTTAACTCCTTGCTTTAGCTTAAAGTCGCGAACATAACGGCTTTAATGGTATGCATACGGTTTTCAGCCTGATCGAAAACTTTTGATTGGCGAGACTCAAAAACTTCGTCTGCCACTTCCATTTCACTCAGACCAAACTTCTGATAAATATCTTCACCAATGAGCGTTAAACGATCATGGAATGAAGGTAAACAGTGTAAGAAAATCGCATGAGGATTTGCCATTTTCATCATAGATTCATTGACTTGATAAGCTTTCAGTAAGCGAATGCGCTCATCCCAAACACTATCTGGCTCTCCCATTGAAACCCAAATATCGGTATAGAGAACATCAGCCTCTTTTGCCCCTTTCTCAATATCTTCTGTTAATGTGATAGAGCCTTCGTTTTCAGCCGCGATTGCACGACACTCCTTCACAAGTTGTTCTTCTGGCATTAAAGATGCTGGGCCACATGCTGTAAAATGTAAGCCTAATTTGGCACAGACCACCATTAAAGAGTTAGCAACGTTATTACGCGCATCACCAAAGAAAGTCAGCTTAAGCCCTTTTAAATGACCAAAATTTTCTTCAACTGTTAGCATATCCGCCAACATCTGAGTTGGATGGAATTTATCGGTAAGACCATTCCATACTGGCACACCTGATTTTGCCGCAAGTTCTTCAACTAATGACTGATCAAAACCACGATATTCAATACCATCATAGAAACGCCCTAATACACGCGCAGTATCTTCAATAGACTCTTTTTTACCCATTTGTGATGAGCCTGGATCAAGATAAGTCACTCCCATTCCTAAATCGTAACCAGCCACTTCAAAAGCACAACGTGTACGTGTTGAGGTTTTTTCAAATAATAAAACGATATTTTTACCTTCCAAAGAGCGGTGAGGAATGCCTGCCATTTTTAATGATTTAAAATGTTTAGAAAGATTTAATAAATATTGAATTTCAGCTGATGAAAAATCGAGTAATTTTAAAAAACTTCTACCTTTAATATTAATAGACATAATAATCCTATCTCCTAATTATTTTGATAATAATAGAGTTAAAAAATGATTCATTATTTATGAAAAATAGATGCTTCCCCAATAACACACATTATTAGGAAATATGCTTTATATTTTCAGCATGTAAAAAGAGGGCTTACCCGTTAAAAACGGAGAAATGGAAACACTGACGTTGTTTATACATCATAATGTGGGCAATACGTCTAATATGAGGTGTTTTCCTATTATTATTTTCCATAATACTAGTACCTTCACTTATAGGTATTAAATGAGGGTTACAGTGAAACATATAGGAATTAACTTTAATGTGATTATCATCTCAATTATCTATTTATGATAAAAACCATATATCAGTAAAAATAAATCATCAAGAATACATTCCATTAACACACAAATAAAAAATGGATAATCGCTTCTATATTAAGAATGACCTCAATTAAATTAATAAGATAATCAAAAAATAACCAATAAAAATTTATTTTTATTTAGCTATTATTTAGCTATTTTTTTAATATCATTTTTATAATTAACATTAATGATACATTTGAATACTAAAATAATTTAGCTAGCATCATCACCGCACTACAAATAATTAAAATCAGCGTTGCATACTGAAATATCCTGTCAGGCATTCTGATCAACAGCCACTTAGACAGCGGAATAGAGATTAGCGAGCCTAAAAATAACAAAAGTGCCAAATGAATATCCGTATGCCCATCTTGCATATAGGCTAGTGCTGAAGATCCCGATAACAATGTTGTGGTAAATATAGAAGTGCCAATAGCTTGCTTAATAGAAAGGTTCGCGTAACGTAGCAATAACGGTAATACAACCACACCACCGCCCACCCCCGTTGCCCCTAAAACAACACCTGCTGCGATCGCAGGAAGTAATAGTGCTTTTATATTTAAAGGAGCTAACGCTGTATTTTCAACCACAACGGGAGGTAATGAGAAAAACATTCTCTGTACAAAGAGAAATAGAGAAAAAACAATAGCACTAACAACAAGCGCATTAATTCCCCATTCAACTTGTTGCTGATACTGCGCTAACGAACCTAAATAATTAACCAAAACACTGGCTAAAAAGGTACTTGGTAGCATTATTCCTAAGACAATCATCGCTCTTTTAAAAGGAATATTTCCAAGGCGAAAATGCATATAAGACGAAGTCACTTTCATCAACATGGATAATAAATTCGCTGTTGCAACTGCCATTAACGCATTCATACCAAAGAAATAGGTCAATACAGGTAAAACAATAACACCGCCGCCCACACCCGTCGTACTTATAATTAAACCAATAGCCGCACCCACCGCTAATGTGGTGATAAGTAACATTATTGATTTCCTTGCATAACAGCTTCTCGCCCTTTTAATAATGCTTTTTCTGCTGACTCACTCGCTAATGTCATATATTTAAAAAACAGCACATCAAAAGCTACCATTTGTAAAACTTGTGGCGTAATCACGCCTAATTGAGAGTGTTGTTCATCATAAAAATAAGGCAATGTATAATCAGATAATCGAGTTGCTTCATCTTGCCCGAAACGCGTTAATGCCACAGTTAAACAACCTTCATTTTTTGCTGATTTCAGCATCCGATTAATATCTGTCGTATTTCCTCTAGCGGTAACAGCAATGGCAATATCATCAGCAGATAAATTAGCGGAATAAGCCAATTGAGCATGAAGATCAGGACTAAATAATGTGTTTTTATTTACACGTATTAATTTATGAAAAATATCGCTCGCCACAACGGCAGATGCGCCAATACCAAACAATACAATGCGTTTTGCTGATACCATTTTTTCAGCTAATACATCTATAGTATTAGGATCTAACAACGCTAATGAATCTAAAATAGCGCTAGTAAACAGATGCCCTGTTTTGGAAATAATTAATTCTGTCGGGTCTGTTTTCGCAAGATTGCCATAGAGAATATCGCCACTGCTTTTTTGTTGCTTTTCTTCTGAAAGGTAATCAATTTTAAATTCAGGATAACCACGATACCCCATTTGACGAGAGAAACGGATAACAGAAGCACTACTTACACCTGCTTTAAGTGCCAGATCAGCCGCATTCATACTGGCAATATTCTCACTATTCTCTAATAAATAATGAGCAATACGTTGTTCTGTGCCTTTGCCTTGCATTAGCAAACTTTCAAGCTTTTTGGTCAGTGTCGACATTCTGTTATCCTTTTTATTTCTGACTTATTTCTCTGGATCGGTAAATCCCATTAGCATACTGGCGATAAAACCGACAATCCATGCACCTAATACTGCGATCAGGAACTTAATAATTTGCCCATCGCCCACTAACGGAATTAATGATAACCCAGCTGTACCAAATGGAATAATGATCCCAACTTGGAAATATGCCATTAATGCACCACCAGCCGCACCGCCAATACATCCAGCAACAAATGGTTTTCCTAATGGAAGGGAAACACCAAATAATAAAGGCTCACCGACACCAAAAATACCAACAGGTAATGCACCCATTAATGTTTTCTTTAAACGTTGATTTTTAGTCCGTAGATAGACCCAAAAACAAGAGCCTACTTGCCCCATTCCGCCCATGGCTAAAATAGGGAACAGATAATTTAAACCAAAAGTATTTAAAATTTCGGTATGAATAGGAATTAACCCTTGATGTAATCCCGTTAAGAGTAAAAATAAGAAGCTTCCCCCTAGCGCAGCACCGGTTACAACTGCACCACCACCTTGATTTAAAAGTGATAATGATACGCCTTGTGCTAATAACTGATTAAGATAATGGCCAATAGGTTGGAAGATCATAATCGCCACAAGAGAAGAAACTAAAATAGTCACAAATGGCGTTAAGATAAGATCAAGACTCTCTTTAACGATACTACGAAACCATAATTCTAATTTTGAAGAGAACACGACCACCATTAATACTGCAAAGATCCCACCACTGTTTGGCTGTAATTTCTCACCAAATAAGGTGATATCAGCAAGCCCAGGCATGGCTAATAACCCAGCCATTACGGCACCAATCGACGTTGACGCGCCCAATTCTTTAGCTGTATTTATCCCAATCATAATAGAGAGATATGCAAATACTGTACTACCAATTAATTTGAATAATTTAAATAGCTCAGGGAATTGCTCAACTAAGCCTGGTGCGACTAAACGGATAATATTAATTAACCCCATAATCAAACCGCAGCCAATTAAAGCAGGAATTGTCGGGACAAAAATAGCCGCTAATGTATTTAGCATACGACGAATGGAGAAGCCTTTTTTCACTGGTGTTGACGCAGGCTCATCTTCACTACTTGCTGAACTGTTTTGCATACGCTTATTCATGATGGAATAAACTTTTGCCGCGGTTCCCATTCCTACAATCACTTGGTGCTGTTCGCCATTAAATACAACACCTTTAACGCCTTCGACTTGTTTTAAAGCGTCTGCATCAAATAGCGAGCTATCTTTTAAAATCAGTCGAATACGAGTCATACAATGTGTTAGGGTTGCCACATTTTGAAACCCACCAGCATGTTTTTCTATTTCTATTGCTAACGTGTCGAGATGTTCTATTTTATTAGCCATATACGTGCCTGCTAAAGTTCAGAGTGTTTACTCATATTGTTATTAGTTAAATAGGGCGAGTTGCTGTTGTAACGAACGATAAGGATATTGCTGCGTAATTTGATCCACTTTCTCCACACTCAGATGAAGTTCATACATTAAAATGGCTTTCCTAGGATGATAATTAACCATTTGTAACAGGGTTCTGGCTGTTTCATGTGAAATTCCACACACCTCGCTGACAATACCTTCAGCACGACGTTGCAATTTCTCATTACTCGCAACCACATCCACCATCAGGTTTTTATGCACTTTTCCAAGTTTAGTCATCACGCTAGTACTTAACATACCCAAAATCATTTTTTGAGCTGTGCCACTTTTCATTCTTGTAGAGCCTGTTAACACCTCTGCGCCCACATCTGGTGCAATAGATAAATCAGCAATTTCACTCATCATACTTTTGCCACGCGTAGTAATAGATACTGTCAATGCTTTTAGCTTCTTGCCATATTGCAAAGCTGCGACAGTGAAGGGAGTGCGACCACTTGCGGCAATGCCAATAACGACATCTTTATCACTGACATGACGACGTTGAAGCTCTTCAATTGCCGCCTCTTGGCTATCTTCAATATTTTCAACCGCTTTTAGCATTGCATCATGACCGCCAGCAATAATCGCCTGTACTAATGCAGGAGATACACCAAAAGTAGGTGGACATTCCGCACTGTCTAGTACCGCTAATCGGCCACTTGTTCCTGCACCAACATAAAAAATACGTCCACCTTTTTGCAGACGTTCAGTAATTCTTTCTACTGCTTTAGCAATAGCGGGTAATTCTTTTTTAACTGCATTGGCAACAGTCATATCTGCACTATTGATAAGCGTAACCAACTCTAAAGCGCTTAATTCAGAAAACTGTGTTGTTTCTTGATTGCTTTCATTTTTAAGACATTCGCTTAATGCATCTTCTTTCATCATAACAACCTTAATGAAACCAAATTTCAATTAAAATTACATCTTATGAAATTATATTTCAATGATAATTGTCACCACTCTGTGAAATCAGTCACATTAAGTTAAACCTTTTTTCTTTTTAAGAAATCCAACAGTGACTATAAAAACATAATAATCTATTGATTTTAAAGAAATTCCACTTGCTTTTTAAATGAGATAGCAAGTGGAATACAAAGATGTGATAGTGCAGAAGTGTACTACTTGGCTTGCGCTAGAAACTGCCCAAACTCTTCAAGGCTTGGATAAGAAGATTGTGTGCCTTTTCCTGCAACACTTAAACCAGAAAACATCACGGCTTTATTTAACGCTTCTTCAATATTATTGGTGTGAACATAATAATGGGAGAAACAACCAATAAAGGCATCCCCCGCCCCACTAGTATCAATTGCATCAACTTTAATGGCCGGAATATATTTTTCAATTTCACCATTCATCCATAATGCGCCTTTTTCACCTAATGTAACGATAACATTCTTAAAGCCTTTTTGTAGTAAAGAACAAGCGGCTTCACGGATTTCATCCATTGTAGTGATTGGCATACCAGTCAAAATTTCAAGTTCTGTTTCATTCGGAACAAAAAAGTCACAACGAGCTGCAATATCAAGATCTAATGCTTTTGAAGCAGGCGCTGGGTTAAATAACACAGGAATATGATGTTTGTTACCGAACTCAATGGCGTGATACACCGTTTCAAGCGGGATTTCTAATTGCAATACGATTATTTTGCATTTTTTCAGGCTATCTGTGGCTCTATCAATATCCTCTGGCGATAAATGCTGATTAGCACCTTTAACAATTAAAATGCTATTTGATGATTGAGAAGTCACAAAAATGGGCGCAACACCACTTGTTGTACCAGGCACTTTTTCAACATAGCGCGTGTTAATACCATAAGACTCTAAATTCATGATGGTGTTATCCGCGAAAATATCATCGCCAACCTTTGTTAACATCATCACTTTTGAATTTAATTTAGCAGCAGCAACAGCTTGATTTGCCCCTTTACCACCACAGCCAATCTTAAATGCTGGCGCCTCAAGGGTTTCTCCCTCTTTTGGCATCCTGTCTATATAGGTGATCAAATCCACCATATTTGAACCAATCACTGCGATATCCATAGCGCCTCTTACTCTTATATGAAATTTTTAAATGTGAAAATAGTGACATTTTGATAGCTGTATAACAGTATCATGTTATTTAAATATCATTTGTGATTGTTATCCCGTTAAAACGGCACTAATATGTTGCCAAAATCACATGGGTGATGAATAACAATCTTCTTATTAAGGAATATACTATGCGTCCATTAGCTAATTATATCGATCATACCCTTCTTGCTGCAGATACAACTGAAGCACAAATCAAAAAATTGTGTGCTGAAGCAGTTGAACACGGTTTCTTCTCTGTTTGTATTAACACTTCTTACATCCCTTTAGCAAGAACTTGCCTTGATGGAAGTGATGTAAAAGTATGTTGTGTTATCGACTTCCCATTTGGGGCTGGTTTAACAGCAACAAAAGCCTTTGAAGCCGCTGAAGCTATTCGTCAAGGCGCACAAGAAGTAGATATGGTTATCAATATCGGAATGTTAAAAAGCGGTCGTTTAGACTTTGTAAAACAAGATATTGAAGCAGTAAAAGCCGCTTGTGGTAATACAACTCTGAAAGTTATTTTAGAAACTTGCTTATTAACTGACGACGAAGTACGTTTAGTTTGTGAAATGTGTCGTGAGATCCGCGTTGATTTTGTGAAAACATCAACAGGATACAGTACAATGGGCGCAACAGAACATCATGTTGCTTTAATGCGCAAAACAGTGGGTGATGAAGTTGGTGTGAAAGCATCAGGTGGTGTTCGCGATCGCCAAACAGCATTAAACATGATCAAAGCAGGTGCAACACGTATCGGCGCTAGCGCAAGTGTCGCTATCGCAACAGATTCAGATGCACCTGAATCAAACTACTAATTATTTAGCGTATATTTTCTTGGAGTACGCTATTCGATAACACAAGGATCCTTCGGTGATAGAGACCAAACAGCACGAACGTTTGCGCCGCCTCAGTGAATGTATAAAACGCTCAGGTCGCATACATCTTAAAGACGCCGCAAGGATCCTTGAAGTTTCTGAAATGACAATTAGGCGCGACCTTAGTTCTGACGCCGAAAACCCTTTTCCGATGTCATTATTAGGTGGCTACGTTGTTGCATTAGCCCAGCCCCATTCAGGGTTAATCTCAACATCCTCTAATATTATTACGCCAGATCAAACTGAAGAACTTCATATTCCTAATCTTGCCGCTGGCATGGTATCTGACGGCGATGTTCTTTTTTTCGATAACGGGCAGTTTATTCCCACACTGATTGAGCTTATTCCTGATAATCTGCATTTCACGGGGATCTGTTATTCTCATCGAGTATTTTTGGCATTAAGCCAGAAAAAAAATGCCACCGTATTACTCTGCGGAGGTGAATATCGTCCTAAAAGTGACTCTTTCTACAATCCTACCCAACCTTCTTATCTTGATAGCATTAATCCCAAAAAAGCCTTTATTTCAGCCGAAGGTGTTCATCTCGATTTTGGCGTTACCTGTTATAACATCGACGATCTGTACATGAAGAAAAAAGCGATGGATAAATCTATTCGTAAGATCTTACTCACCAAATATCACTATTTTGATGAAACAGCGACAGCCAATATGGGCGATTTAGCTCAGTTTGATGTTGTTATCACAGATAGAAAATTAACGGATGATTACGAAGATTATTGCCGAAAAAGCTCAGTAAAAGTAATTTATTAATTAAAAATAGAGAACTAACTGAAATAGCAAATAAAAGGAAATTAGCCTTAAATTAAATAAAATCTATTAATTCTTTTTTTTAAAAAATAAAGAAAAACCACACCACTTTTTGATTGCCAATGCAAAAAAAAGTGGTTACTATGCCCGCGATTTATTATTTCACATCCATTTCAATTAACTGCAAGGAGGTATCCCATGACAACGACAAATATGAATACTCTTTGCGGACAATCTCAGAAGTAATCCTTTTTTCCTTCTTTTTGCTGTCCGCCAATCAATTTATTTTTTTATCCTTTACATTATATGGATTGGTATATGGACAAGTGTGTTCATTATTTATCTGATAGCGTCTGTTATATCGCATCGGATAATACTTGGATTGAAAGCAAAGCAATCCAACAATTAGAAACAACCGCTCAACTTCCTGATATGGCTTATGTCGCAGGTATGCCTGATTTACATCCGGGGCGTGGTTATCCCATTGGCGCTGCTTTTTTTTCTGTTAATCGCTTTTACCCTGCTTTAGTCGGAAATGATATTGGCTGTGGCATGACGCTCTTTCAAACAGAATTTAAAAACAGCAAACTCAACTTAGATAAAGCAGAGAAACAGTTGAGTGAAATGAGTGATATCGCGCCTTCAGAATGGCTAGAAGCTCATCTACCGACTGAAATGCAAAATCATCCTTTTGCTGGCTCTTTAGGCTCTATTGGTGGTGGTAATCACTTTGCTGAATTCCAACAAATTGACCAAGTGATTAATGAAACGCTTTTCGCTGCAAGTGGTATCAATAAAAAACAGTTATTGCTATTAGTTCACAGCGGATCAAGAGGTTTAGGACAATCTATCTTACGTGCTCATACAGAACAGTTTGGTCATAAAGGACTTGTTGCTAACACCGAAGAGGCAAATGAATATTTGCAAGCCCACAATAATGCACTTGATTACGCAAAGATTAATCGTCGCCTTATTGGTGAAAGAATGATGCGCCAAATTCGCACTCAAGGTACAGTTATTTCTGATGTAAATCATAACCTTGTAGAGCCTTGTGAATTACATGGTCAACAAGGTTGGTTACATCGTAAAGGTGCAACACCCGCACATCACGATATGGTGGTTATTCCGGGTTCACGCGGTGATTACAGCTATATTGTTAAGCCAATTGTGTCTGAATTAAGCCTTCATTCCTTACCCCATGGTGCAGGTAGAAAATGGATGCGTACAGAGTGCAAAGGCCGATTATCACACCGTTTTACACCTTTACAACTTTCACGAACTGAATTAGGTAGCCGTATTATTTGTGCCAATAAAAAACTGATTTATGAAGAAGCACCGCAATCTTATAAATCGATTGAGACTGTGATTGAAAGTATGGTGAGTATCGGACTAATCGAAGTCATCGCACGTCTAAAACCCGTGATCACCTATAAAACAAGTGGGGAGATGGCGTAATGTTATTACAATTCACCTCCGCACAAGGCCCTGAAGAGTGCTGTTTAGCGGTTGAAAAAGCCTTAAATTACTTTTTGAAATCAACCACAAAACAACAAGTGAACGTCACAGTTCTTGAAAAAGAGCCTTCACGTCATGGCTTAAAATCGGCATTAGTGTCTCTTGAAGGTGCTGATGCACAGGCTATCGCGCAACAGTGGGCAGGCTCTGTGCAATGGCAATGTGCAAGTACGTTACGACCGCGGCATAAACGTAAAAACTGGTTTATTGGTGTTGCTTGTTTTGAACAACCTGATGAAATTAATGACAAAGAAATTGTCTTTGAAACCATGCGTTCAAATGGCCCTGGTGGTCAGCATGTTAATAAAACAGAATCTGCGGTCAGAGCAACACATATTGCCACAGGTATTAGTGTCAAAGTGCAATCAGAACGTAGCCAGCACGCGAATAAAAAGCTCGCTAAGCAACTTATTGCATGGCATTTAGAGGCTTATATGATGAAACAGCACGCTTCATTAAATAGTCAACGCCATATTGCCCATCACCGCGTTATTCGTGGCGATGCCACACTCTGTTTTAGTGGCAACGACTTTGTGCTTATAAGCAAATAATGTTATTAATCTAACAAAAGCAAAGCCACGATTTTTAATCGTGGCTTTTTTAAGACAAAAGTACCCTGCAATAAGATTTTTTAAATTAAAAAATCAATAAAGCGTATAGTGAGTTTTAATAAATAAATCTTACAGTTAATACATTTATTTTATTTAATTAATCTTATTTCTTTTAATAACATCACACTTATTTAGATATAAATATTATTAATACTAATTAATTAAATTGCTGCTGGTGTATTTCGCATTTTAACAGTGAACGTCACAACAGCAGAGGCAACTAATGCAATTATCATAAACATAAATGCGCTGTCGTAACTACCACCACTCGCTTTAATTAAGAAGCCCATAACAGGTGCGGAAACAACACCCGCCATTTGACCACCGAAGTTAACAATCCCTGAAGCACGACCCATGATTTTATTTGGGATAGTATCCATTAAAATACCCCAGAACATTGCCATGGCGAAGAACATAAATAATGCTGAAATACACTGATATACAACCGCCATATCAGCACTTTCAACAGTATATGTCATATATAAGAAGCCAGCTGCAATCACTGCGGTAACCATATATAACCATTTACGCTGTGATTTACATTTATCAGAAACATAACCACCTAATAATGTACCACCAGCACCAAATAAGAATGGAATAGCCGCCATTACCCCTGTTTTAGCCAAAGAGAATTCACGAACAGTAATTAAATAACTTGGTAACCATGTTGAGAATCCCCAAAAGGTAATATCAAACAAAAACCAAATTGCTGCCATTTGCCACAGTACTGGCATCTTTAAAACATCTTTAAAGGGTACAGCTTCAACAGGTTTATCCGTTAATGTGCCATCTGCTGCTAGCTCATCGAGATCTTGCTGGGTAATACTTGGGTGATCTTTTGGATTATCACGAGTGAAAAAATAAATACCAGCTGCAATTAATAGGCCAGGAATACCTAAAACAATAAACACCATATGCCAGCCAAAAGCACCGATAATACTCGCCGCAACAATTACAGCTAATGCTGGCCCCAAGGTATTTACTGTTGATTGAATTGCCGTTGCACGACCACGCTCTTTAGATGGGAAATAAGTTGAGATCATTTTCCAAGAAGCCGATGGAAAACAACCTTCACCAATACCAAATAAGAATCGCACCGCTAACATTAACGGCAATGTAAACACCATCCCCGTTAAACTGGTGAAAACTGACCACCATGCAATGCCGATTGCCATAATTTTACGTGCGCCAAAGCGGTCAGCTAAGAAACCACCCGGTATTTGGAATGCCGCATAACCGACAAAGAACGCACTGATTATTAAGCCTTGTTGTGTGGTATCAAGATTCAGATCACGTCCAATAAAGGGTAATGAAACACTCATTACCATTCTATCTAAGAACGAAAGTAACCATGCTAACCAAATTAAGGATAAAACGGTGTAACGAGCTTTCCATGTTTTCTTCTGTTGAAGGTTTGGAATAATATTTGAACTCATTTTCCTGTTCCTCAGGTAAGGGGAAACCATCACGGTTGAAGAACAACCGTGATAAACAGAGATAAGGTTTAACGTTTAAGAGCGCTATTGTGCGGTTATGCTCTTAAAACATGGCCACTACAGGCGTAACTTTCGACCCCATTAATTAATGCGATACGACCATTGACCATCACCAAATCGAGCCCTTCTGGGTATTGGTTTGGTTCAACAAACGTGCCTTTATCAATAATGGTTTCAGGGTCGAACATCACAATATCTGCGGCATACCCTTCTTTAATTAAGCCTCTGTCGGTTAATCGAAGGACTTCAGCTGGTTTACCTGTCATTTTGCGGATAGCTTGTTCCCAAGTGAGGCATTTTTCTTCTCTGACGTATTTCCCTAAAACACGAGGGAATGCCCCAAATACACGAGGATGAGGCTTACCTGCTCCCATTAACCCATCAGTACAGACGTTTTGTTCAGGACGACATAAGAATTTGATAACGTGTTCTTCTGTACCGTAAAAATCCACCATTCCTACCGCATTTTCTTCTTCATATAGCAGATCGAAGGTTGCATTATATGGATCTTTACCTCTCAACTTGCCTAGTTCCACAAGGCTAAGTCCAACGGCATCTTGGTTTTTTTCTGTTTTAGAGCTAGTCACATAAATATTTTCTAACCCTGCGAAATCAATAAAGTTATCCCAACCTGGGATGCCTTTTTCGATATCTTCAATCATCTTTTTACGCAGTTCTGGAGAAGCTAAGCGTTCTAATAATTTCTCTGTACCTCCTGCGTGAACCCAAGGCGGTAAAATTACCCCAAGCATGGTACTGCCTGCCACATACGGATATTGGTCAAAAGAGATACGAATACCCTCTTTTTGTGCTTGATCTAACATGCCAAGCATTTCGTCGATTAATCCCCAGTTTTTCTTACCGCAAACCTTCATATGGGAAATATGCAACCAAACACCCGATGCTTTGGCGATATCAATAAGCTCTTGAGTCGACTGAATAATATCGTCAGCTTCACTACGCTGGTGAACAACAAAAATACCATTATGCTTTGCTGTAACCTTACAAAGTTCGATCATTTCAGCAGTATCACCAAAGGCGCAAGGCATATAAATCAGTCCTGTTGATAAACCAAACGCCCCTGCTTTTAATTCTCGCTCTAAGATTTCACACATCTTGGCGACATCTTCACGAGTAGAAGGATTACCTTCTAATCCCATGGCTTCCATTCGAATGTTGCCATGAGGAACAAGGTAAGCAAGATTCGTTGCAGAGCCTCTCGCTTCTAACATACCTAAGTAACCTTCGGTATTTTTAAAATGCCAATCAATGCTGTCAGAATCACCATCTAAACCCGCAATATTCTTGCGCCATGCTGAAATATATTGTTCTGGTAATGGTGCTAACGCGACACCATCTTGCCCTAACAATTCAGTAGTGATCCCTTGGCGGATTTTGGCGGATAAAGCGGGGTTAAGCAGAGCAGAAAGATCAGAGTGAGTATGAGTATCAATAAAACCGGGACAGACTATCTTCCCTGTTGCATCAATGATCTGATCATTCGTTTTTGCATCAAACTGACCGATTTTTATTATTTTTCCTTCATTAACCACAACATCAGCTTGAAATGCACTTGCCCCTGTTCCATCAATAACAGTGGCGTTTTTAAATATTGTTTTCATTCTGTTATTTCTCCAAAGAGCATCTGACTGTTTCGCCAGATACTCTTCCAGTAAGGATTTATTTCGTAAGAATTAAAGGTGATAAAGGCTGTTCATAATGCTGTAATAACCGCTCGCAGCACCTTTTAACTGTTCAATTTCAATATATTCATCAATGGTGTGCGCTAAGTTTTCTCGAGATGGGCCAAAACCAATGGTTTTAATACCTGCTTCACCCGCATAATGGCTACCATTAGTACAGAAAGAGTATTGTGTGACGGTAGGTTTAAAGCCAGACTCATGCAGCCCTTTTAAAACGCTTTGTACATAAGGATCGTTCTCTTCTAATACCCAACCAGGGAAGAAACGCTCACCTTCAATTATGGCGCCGGTATAGCATTTTTCCGTACCATAGGCATAAGAGACTTTAGCTTTAAAATCAGCATCTTGAGAAGCAAGTTCATCAATGGCTTTTTGTAATGGTGCAAGCACTTCTTCTTTAGTTTCACCCACTAATAAACGGCGATCGTAAGTGGCACGACAATATTCAGGTACGACAGAAGCGCCCGGATAAGGTGATGATTTAATATCCGTGAGTTCTAAGATCCCTTTTCCTAATACAGGATGAACGGAAGGGGTTAACGTTCTGATCTTCTCGATCAGTTTTGCCATTTTATAAACAGAGTTGATCCCTGCATCTGGATTGGCGGAGTGAGCAGGTTTGCCAAAGGTTTCAACAACAATTTCAGCACGACCACGTTGCCCAATTTTGAGGTTTAATTCGGAGGCTTCACCAATTACCACATAGTCTGGTTTATAACGTTCAGAAACGAGTCTTGCAGCAACGCCTTCAAAACACTCTTCATGCACAATGCAAGAAACATAAATACGACCAGCAAAATTGCGCTGATTATCTTGACCATAAAACCCAATCGCTGAAATCATGGCAGCGACGGCACCTTTCATATCACTGGTGCCGCGACCATAAATCTTGCCGTCTTTAATTTCTGCACCATAAGGTTTTTCTTTCCAGTCACGCTCACTCACCGGTACAGTATCGATATGACCATCAAAAACAAGGGTTTTCCCTGGGTGTTGACCTATAATTCCGCCAATGATATTGCCGTATTTATCAATATGAATGTCGTCAAAATCATAGTTTTTCATCATCCCTTCTATGACTTTAACAACGTTACCTTCTTCACCTGAATAGCTTTTTTGTTGGATTAATAATTGGCAATTCTTAATAACTTCATCAAATCGGTTTGCTGATAACATACTGTTCACTCCAAAAGACTTATTTGTTTTTTTAAAATTGTTTGAAGCTAGGCAACTCGCCATCCCACACGATATCGCGATAACGCTCAGGATCGGTGTCACCTTCAGTGCTTATCACAAGCACTCTTGCATTTTCATCTAATCCCAGCGCTTCTTTCGCACTCTGATAGACAGGTGATTGCATCAAAATAGAGAGCAAGCCTGTTGTCACAGCACCAGATTCACCAGAAATGATGTGCGGATCACCAGGTAAAGGGTTTCCTAAAATCCGCATTCCCCTCGTCGCAACAGCATCAGGGCAAGAGAAAAATGCCGCTGAATAATCGCGTAATAAATTCCAACCAATACTATTCGCTTCACCACAAGCAAGCCCTGCCATGACTGTTTGCAAATCCCCGCCAACAGGAATAGCATCCGCTTTCCCTGATACCGCAGATTGATATAAACAATCGGCAATACGTGCTTCAGCCACAATCACTTTCGGTGCTTGTTTGCCATAAGCAGCTGTTACCATGCCTTGCACCATACCCGCAAAAGAGCCCACACCGGCTTGCACAAAAATATGCGTCGGGGGAACTTCATGTAATTGTGCAAGAGATTCCAGCATTAAAGTGCCATAGCCTTGCATGATCCAAAGGGGGATCTCTTCATAGCCATCCCATGCAGTGTCTTGAACCACTATCCAGCCATATTTTTCAGCCATTTCAGCCGTCATTCTCACTGCATCGTCATAGTTCATATCAACGATTTCAGCGACTGCACCTTCACGCAAAATGGCATCTAAACGTTCTTGTGATGATCCTTTTGGCATATAGACCACCGCTTTTTGCTTTAACTGTCTTGCCATCCAAGCAACACCACGTCCATGATTCCCGTCAGTGGTTGTCGCAAAAGTGACGCCATTTAACTTTTTCCTGATTTCATCACTGATCATTACCTCATAAGGTAATTCACTTATGTCCATTTCGAGGAAATCAGCAATATGGCGAGCCATCGCATAAGCACCACCCAACGCTTTAAATGCTTTTAAACCAAAACGGAAAGACTCATCTTTAAGATATAACTCACCAACCCCTAAGGTTTTGGCTAACTGGGGTAAATGAAATAACGGTGTAGGTGCGTATCCTGGAATAGTTCTATGAAAATCTAACGCTTTGACTAACTCTTCATAACGAAAAGGGGCAAGCTCAGCGGTTGGTTTTCGCGTAAATGAACTTTGGTTAATCAGGTACTGCAATTGCTCCTGCATGGAATTACCTCTTAATCACACTTTAAAATTCGCGATAACCCAATATCGCAATTAATCGGAATACATAGGGTTATCTCCTATATCGCAATATGTATGCCAACTCATTCAAAAAGCATTTAATAAAGACACAACCATTTGATTTAAAATATATTTATTGTTTTAACGATTAAGAGATGAAATTAATGATGCAGAAAAGCTGTGATCTAGGCGGTTTTATTTAGGTGATAAATTATCAATAATAAGAAACTGTGTGAACTTTATACAAAAAACACATAACTAGCTAATAAATAATAATTAAATTTAATACTCTAAATGCGAAGTGATAATTTATTATCAATATTGATAATTTTAAGGTGAGAATGTGATGCACTCATTACTAAGTACTCTACAAGATGAAATCAGCAAGTACACCGATGCCATTGCAGGTATCACTGGTACCGATGTTGAAATTATTGATAACAACTTGGTTCGTATTGCAGGTACAGGGCGTTATCGCTATATGCTCAATCAAGATGTCTCTAGTAATGGGCATATTTATCGCCATGTACTGCAAGTACAAAAAACCATTTTGATTGAAGATCCCAAAGAAAATAGCCTGTGCCAACTGTGTCAAAACCGATTAACTTGCACTGAAGAACTTGATCTCAATGCCCCTATTTTCCTGAATAATCAAGTTATTGGCGTAATAGGGATTATTTGTTCTAATCGAGAACAAAAAATGTTTTTGATGAAACAAAAACAAGCCTTTATCACCTTTATCGAACAGTTTTCGGAGATGATTTCAAGTCGTATTTTTGAATGTCTTGAAAGGCTTAGAGAGAAAGAGCGATTTGGGACTTTTAGAAACTTGATTGATGTGATGGATAGAGGTGTAATTGCAATCGATAGCCAAAATAAAATTTGGCATGCCAATCTTTCTGCTCTACGTTTTTTTGATTGTGAATTAATTGGGCAATCTCTTGATATCGATATGACTGGCGATATTCTTTATGGTGATGAAGAAGCATGGCTAATATTAAATCAACAACGCTATCATGTTCTGTGTAAAAAAATCACCTTTTCATCTGTTGATAATGACCAACTCACAATGGTTATCTTCCATGATGCCCGCGATTATATGACACAGGTGAATACCTTATCGGTTGATGAAAATCCTCACTCTCCTTTAATTGGCAACTCACAAAATATGCTCCAATTAAAAAGCATGTTAAGTAAAGTTGCGGTTAGTCACGCCAGCGTACTTATCACCGGAGAAAGCGGTTCAGGTAAAGAAGTGGTTGCTTACACTATTCACCAACAAAGCCTACGCACAAAACAGCCTTTTATTACCATTAACTGCGCAGCTATCCCAGAACAACTGCTAGAAAGTGAGCTTTTTGGTTATGTCCGCGGTGCATTTAGTGGTGCTGATCCTAAAGGACGTATTGGTAAATTTGAATTAGCACATGGTGGAAGCCTATTCCTAGATGAAATTGGAGATATGCCTTTACATCTACAAGCCAAGCTTTTACGTGTTCTTCAAGAAAAAAGCATCACTCGTGTTGGCTCTAATAATATGATCAATATTGATGTAAGGATCATTGCTGCCACCAACAAAGATCTACGTGAAATGGTAAATAAAGGACAATTTCGTGAAGATCTGTTTTATCGCCTCAATGTTGTTCCGATCCATACACCTGCATTACGTGATCACCGAGAAGATATTGCAGAACTTGCACAATTCTTTGCTGATGATCTGGCTTCAACCTATCAACGGCCTGTTGCAAAGATCCCCAACGTTGTTATTAACTACTTATATTCCTATGATTGGCCGGGCAATATCAGAGAGCTACGTAATGTGATTGAATATATGTATGTTATGCAAGGCGATACAGTGGATTTGAACCTCAGCCACCTTCCACCTTATTTGTTAGAAACACCTCATTCTGATCCTTTAGAAAAAGAAAAAACCAGTGGTATCTATACAGCAGCTAAAACAGATAATAAAGATAAAAATCAACCGTTAAACGCACAAGAATTTCTCAAAACTCAAAACCAGACATCAGAGTATCAAACCATTATGAACATATTAGAAAAAACAGGGACAACATTAGAAGGAAAGAAGAAAGCGGCAGAAATTTTAGGGATAAGCATTGCTACTCTATATAGGAAAATAAAAATACGATAAAAGGTATTTAAGATGAAGTTTTGAATATTAATAATTTAATCAATAGATTTAATTTAATATAGGGTACTTAATAAGAATTATTTTCATTAATTACTCTCTATATATATTATTAGAAACCATTCTTTTAATGACTAGCTTTTATAAAGTATTGTCATCATCATATTTTAAACTTAATAGAATTTGTAACTAAATATATTTTCCATAAAGTAAATTTAAACTATCACGTTTTATCCACAACTCCCCGCAAAAGCATAACCAATTGAAAATAAATAATAAAAAAAATTAAATCTATTATCTTATTAATGATTTTTTCATATTACATTAGCAAATTTTGTAACACTGTGCATGAGACACCAAAAAATAAACTACATATAATCCGTTTACACAAAAACTGAAGTGAATTTTCATATTAAATTTTAATATTAATGATAAAAAGCAAAATAATGAAAATGCTTTGCAAATTTCATGATTAATACTAAAAACCTATTTTATTAAGATTATATTTACTATTAAGTTAATCTGTTCAACGTGCTTATATTGCACTGTACCTTTAATTGATTAAGAAATAGTAATAACAGACTAATTGTAAAAAATAGCGATTAATATGATTTATTAAATACTTTTTATATCAATCACTAGGGGTTAAAAATGCCTATTTTAACAAAAAAACTGCTTCCAATGGCTTTTCTTATTTCAGCAATAACGGCAAGTGCAACAGTTTCCGCTGATGAGCAAACAGGACAAATTTCTTTTTCAGGTTTAATTTATTCATCTACTTGCACTATTGATATTAATGGCTCTGGCTCTGACGGTAACGTTAATATGGGACGTTATGCAACAAGTGAATTTGATCGTACCGGTAGTGAAGTTGGCGGAGCTAATGGTAATGGTAAATTAGATATCTCTTTAATTAATTGCCCACCACAAGGTACTGTAAAATTAAAGCTAGAAGGTAAAACAGATAGTAGCTCAGATCAAATCTTAGCCTTAGATGATCCTAATGGTTCGAATACAGCAAAAAATGTTGGTATCCATATTTATGATAGAGATGATTTAAGCACACCTTTCGATCTCAATATAACGAGAGAATATAAAATTAAAGATACGGGTGATCTTAAATCTAAAACACTTTATTTTGTTGCTAAATACGTTAGTACAAGCAATAACGTAGAAGCTGGCCGTGCTGATGCAACATTGAATTATACATTGACTTATCAATAATAAAAAATCGCAGGTTAATAATTCTGTTAACCTGCTTTTATTAAAAAGGTATTTACCGATGAAATTTAAAAAAACACTTTTAGGACTGGGGTTAATATTCAGCTCAATAACATCAAGCTTTGCTGGATTTGGTTTAGAAACAACTCGCGTTGTTTATAATGAAACAAATAAAAATGAAGGTTTTGTTGCATTTAACAGTGATAAAAATACTAATTATTTATTACAATCCTGGGTTGAAGATCTCAATGGCAAACTCACTCAAGATTTTGTGATCACTCCACCATTAATTAAATTAATGTCGCAACAAAAAAATACACTACAAGTTACTAAAAATACAACACTGCCTAATGATATTGAATCCATGTATTGGATCAATGTTAAATTTGTCGCACCAAGCAATGAAAATTTAGAAAATGTTTTGCGTTATTCAATGACAAATAGAATTAAGTTGATTTACAGACCACAATCTCTAAAAAATGACAATATTGAAAAAGAAATCAAAGAGTTAAAATGGTCACCAAAGAATAACAATCTTGTAGTATCAAATAGCTCACCTTATTTTATTAATATTAGCAAACTCTTTATTGATGGAAGAGAGATTGAACAATTACCTAGTTTTCTTCCGCCAAAATCAGAAACCACTATTAGCGTTAACAAAACATTATCGGGTAAAGAAAAAATAAAATTATTTTATATCGACGATTTTGGAAAAAACCTTCCAATGGAATTCGAATTATAATAAGAGATATTATTCAATATGAAAAAGATAAAGGATAATTATTTTAATAAATCGCCACTCTATTTATTTATTGCTGGCGCTTTATTCGCTTCTTTTAATACATCAGCAAATGACTATTATCCTGCTAATCTATTAAATATTGAAGGAAGCACTCAACAAGTGACAAATGAAGATCTAAATGTCTTTAGAGAGAATAATATCGCCCCAGGTCACTATAAAGTGACTCTTTTTATCAATGATAATCGCGTATTAACACGCGACTTTGATTTTATTTTGATGAAAAATAAAGAGGGTAACTCAATATTAGCTCCACGTCTTTCAGCAGAAGAGTGGTATAAAGTTGGTGTTGATCTTCCTTATGATGTGATTAATAAAAACAAAAATAATGATTTTATTAATCTCAACGAGATCAATAATGCGAACGGCTATTTAGATTTAAATAGAAAACAATATGTTCTAACATTACCACAATTATATGTTAATGAAGATAGATTAAAAGAAAATGAAATAAAAAACTGGGATTCAGGTATTCCTGCATTATTAGTTAATTACGCATTATCTTCATTTAATAGTCGTAGTCAGGGTAATACGACAGATAGCTATTATGGCAACATTCAAACCCAAGTTAATTTAGGTCCTTGGCGTTTTAATAACTATTCAACCTGGACAAAGAATGAAAATGGCGAGAAAAAATGGAATACATTGAGTAATGTTCTTTCCAGAGCGATCACCAGTATTAATAGTGAATTAATGATGGGTGATCTCTATACCTCTTCACAACTCTTTGATTCAGTAAAATTTAGAGGAATTAAATTAGTCACCGATAGACTAATGACACCGACACAAAATAGAACCTATGCACCTAGCGTTTCGGGTATTGCTAATACAGAATCTATCGTCACTATCACCCAAAATGGCCAAGTTATTTATAAACGCAGTGTGCCCGCTGGACCTTTTAATATTACTGATTATTATCCGATGAACAGCGGCGGAGATTTACATGTCAGCGTTACTGAAGCGGATGGCTCTGAAAAGAATTTTATTGTGCCTTTCTCCTCTATTGCCAATCTAGAAAGAAAAGGTGAATTAAAATATAGCTTCTCAACGGGTAAATACGACGGTAATAATAGCGGGGATGGCGCTTATGTTGTTCAGACCGAAGCTTTCTATGGTTTAACTGACTATGTCACCCTTTATGGCGGCGTACTTATTGGTGAAAAATATCAATCTGTTGGTGTGGGTACTGGGGTAAATTTAGGTAGCTACGGCGCGATCACCACTGATTTATTGTATGCGAAATCTTCCACTAACAATGGCAATGATTCATTACATGGCAATGCTTTTAGAGTTAATTATTCTAAAAATATATCAGTCACAGATACGACTCTTTCGTTAGTCGGTTATCGTCACTTCGATGCCAATTTTCTCAATTTTACTCAAGCGATGGAATACAAAGACAGCAAATACCATCCAAGCAATGGGTTAAAAAATGAATATACGCTCTCGATTAATCAACCTTTATTTTCTAATAACGCTTCGATTAATTTAAATTCAGTTATTTATAAGTACGTTAGTGGTAAAACCGTTCATTCTTATAATATGGGTTTTAATAGCGCTATTAATAAAGTTAACTATAGCGTTTATTACACTTATTACGATGGTAGTCGTTATAGCGAGAGTAATAAAAAAAATAGTCATGATTTGAGTATGAATGTCAGTATTCCTTTTTCATGGAATGAAAACTACATTTGGGCTAATTACGGTATATCAACGAACAATGATAACCAAGTATTACAGACCGCACGTTTAAGTGGAACCTATGGTGATAAAAACCAAGCAAACTGGGATGTTTATCAAGGCTATGGTAATAAAGGTGTTAATTATAGCGGTGGTTTAAATGGCTCTTATAAAACACAAAGCGCCGTTGTTAATGCGGGTTATTCGTATACTCAAGATAAGCAAAATATTAACTACGGTGTTAGTGGTGCATTAGTTGCAACACAATATGGCGCAGTATTCGCCCCTTCATTGCAACAAACAAATGCATTAATACTGACTAAAAATACCTCTGGTGTAGAAGTCATTAATGGTCAGTCTATTAAAACGAATAATAGTGGATTAGCAGTTGTTTCTGGAATGTCGCCTTACCAAAAAAATAGCATTAGTGTTAATACCAATTCTATTCCGAGTGATACTGAAATTTCGAATAATATTATTAGTAATATTGTTCCAACAAAAGGTGCTTTAGTACTGGCTGATTTCGATGCTAAAAAAGGCTTTAAATTCCTACTGACATTACAAACGCCAGATAAAAGTACCATCCCTATGGGTGCTAAAGCTGAGATTGATAACGATGATACGCAATTAGTCGCAAGCTTCCATCAACTCTATTTTGTTGCCAATAAACCACAAGGCAATATTCAAGTTTCGTGGACAATTAATGGTGAGCAAAAAACCTGCAATGCAACTTATGACATTAATAATAAAGCGCCAGTTAATGGTTTATATATTTTAGATACTGAGTGTAAATAAGGAAATAAAATGACTAACTTAAAAAATAAAATGAATAAATTATTATTTCTAATTTTTATTCTTAGTTTATCTACCCTCTCTTTTTACAGTCATGCCGCGCCTGATTGTGTCAATAATGGCGGTATTAAACATGGCACGATGGATGCCAGAGGCGGTACCATTGAACTAAAAGGAATGATTAAAAAGAATCAGGAAGTGGCTCGTTTTACATTTAAACGTGATGGTTCAGATGTCGCAGTCGCAGATTGCCCAGATGGCGCTGAGTTCTATGCTTATGCAACATATAGCGAAGCCAGTGGCGTAATGCCAACCTATTATATGGATATCGATGGTAGACCTGCTTATTATGTTGTACGTAACGGTCATATTACAGGCTTAGATGATTATGCTTATGTTTTAATTGAAAATGAGTCAGGTTTGTCATTTAGAAGTCAGCCAGGACAAGAAGTTCCTGTTAATAGCCCTAAACTTAATACAAGGGATGCTACCGTTATTGTTTACTCCACCAAAGATAACCCTAAATCCCAGCGTTTTACGACTCAATATATTGGCTCTATATTAATTAATCGCTTTAATTCAGGTGGCGGTACAACGGCTGTTGGTTTTAGTTATCGTCTATCTGTAAATATTATTAGCGCGCCAACATCTTGTAGTGCAGAAAATACGAACCTTGAAATGAATTTGCCTAAAATGCCTATTACTGCATTTTCTAGCATTGGGTTTCCTCGTGATAATCAATATGCTGAAGATAATCTGAGAATAAATTGCACAGGTAATGCTTCCGCTAAAATTAAGCTAATGGCGCATAACACCACAAGTTACGACGGGCAAAAAACCATTATCAAACCTGATAATGAAGGCGACAGTAATAATGCCAAAGGTGTAGGATTTGTTGTTTCATCCCCTTCAAGTGGTGATACGGTGTTAATTAATAACCAGTTTGTTCCACTGGCTGATTTAACCAGTGGCAGCAATAGCGTACCACTAAAAGCAGAATATTATCGTTATGGTGATGATATTAAACCCGGCAAACTTAATGCCACTGCAAATTTTGTATTGGAGTTTAATTAGTTATTACTGCGCATTGTATGCTATTAATCAAAAAAGGGAATTTTTCTGTTATTTCGAATCAAGTGGACAAACAAAACCAGTTAATGAAGATGATAACACCATAAAATTACAATTCACTGTACCTGAGAGGCAATTTATTGCAAAAGAGTATCTAGTGGGAAGCATTAAAGTTCCCTTTTAAAAAAGCCTATTTGAGATGGAATTAAAAATGCGTTTAGACCATTTCGATTATCCCAATCAAGGAGGAACGAGTTTATGTGGCTCTGCTGTATTTTTTTATTATCTACTCAGAAATAGACTTTATATATATGAATAAGCAGCAAAAGTACTGTGGCAATATGGAAAAAAATTGGCGAGCTAGAAATAGCACTTAACAAAGGCTGTCGTAATCCTAATGGCTATTTCTATAATACTTTTGGCTCAGTTATTTCAGGACTTGATTGGGTAATCCAGACTCAATCAACGAGCTACACGCCATTGTTCTAAAACCATGTCCGCAAACTTCGTTTTATTTTCATAGCCCATCACACGTAATGCGTTATTTACCGTGTTTTCACTCATAGGTTTTCTTGGATTATGATCGCCGATAAAGATCAGTTCGTGGTTGCCGCTGAATTGGTAGATCTACTTTAAGATCTCAATGGCTTGTCTGCTTAAAGACACTAAGTGAGGAGTATGCATTTTTGAATCGTGATGAAGTATTTATCTCCTCACATTCAGCAGAAGGATGCTTTGAAAAACCGAAAGGTAGGTAACGCCCTATAAATCATAAACTTTAAGTATAAAAAAAGACGCTTTTAGCGTCTGATTTTTGGTGCGAAGGCCGGACTCGCACATAAAGACTAACAACATGAAATTTAAGTAATATATTTTTAGTGATTTTTTTTGTACCCGTAAATGTACCCACATTAAAAACATTGCATTGATAGATATAAAAATTAGGGCAACACTTGGTCTATACTTTGTCAGCCTAATACATGCCAATAAGCCAAAACCATGAAAATAATAAATGAGATCAGAAAAGAAGCATTAAAATTTCGAGAACTACTTAATAACTGTGATAAATAAAATACAAAACTTGTAATAGATTGCTTTCCGATTATGCGCTGTAAGCTTTCCTCGATGCTTTTAGCATACCAGATTATACCCTAAAATTATTTAATTACTTTCAATATTCAAACTAGTACTCATCAATAGTATAAAATAGGTGATACCAAGGAATATATTTGCTAAATAATAGTTTTAACACTAAGAACCTATCCCAGAAGGTATTGTCAGAACATCGTAACGGGTAATTTCTGAAGGTGAAAATGTGACAGGCGGCAAATGGCAGATCAGCGATGAACTCTGGGAAAAAATAGCACTGCTTATCCCTGAGCACAAAACCAATCATCCGCTCGGCACTCACCGTAAGTGAGTTGATAACCGTGCTGCCATGGATGTCATATTCTTTGTGCTCAGAACTGGTTGCCAGTGGAACACCCTAAACGCCACCGGGATATGTTCATCGAGCTCACAGCACACCGGCGCTTCCAGGAATGGCGTGATGCCGGTGTCTTTGAACGCTTTTGGCAGAACGGTCTGCTTACCTGTGAACATCTGGACGATATTGACTGGTCATGGTTGTCAATGGACGGTTGCATGACTAAATCATCGCTGTCGGGAACAAAAAACAGGCCTAAATCCTACGGACAGAGGGAAGCAAGGCGTAAAACGCAACCTGCTTACGGACGCCAACGGACTTCCCCTGTCACTGGTTATTGCAGCAGCAAACACGCACGACATCAAACTGGTTACAGATACACTCGATGCCCTTCAGAAGGGACCTCCGGGACAAAAACTGAGGCTCTGCCTGGACAAAGGTTACGATGCAGGCTGGCTGAAAACCTATCGACAGAACCGCTGCTACGAGCCGCATATCCAGTCCCGTAAAGAAGAGTCTGACGCCAGTAAAAACATGGATGGGCTTCAAAGCCCATCGCTGGGTCGTCGAAAGAACGCACAGTTGGATGAATAGTAGTCATTCCATTAACGCCCCTAGATTTTTTGAATAAAGAATAAGGATTGAATATACTTTTTATTATCTGCTAGAACGTTAATCTAAGTTGCAAAAAAAGCTTCATTAATTCTACATATTCCGAATATCGCTGCTCGATCTCATTTTTATCAGCTTCTGACAACTGATGTAGATAACCATTCCTAAGTTGTCTGGCACTCTTGCTCCCTCTCTTTCCTGTCCCCCCCCTATAAATTAAATCTAAAGACTCATATTTAAAATATAAATTAAAATGTTCCAAAGTATTTCTTAAAGTACCTATATTTAATGTACTTTTATTATTTAAATTTTTATCTTTTTGATAAAAAGATTGCAATTTTGCAGCAAAAACCTCACAACGAAGATAAAAGTCAATAAATTCACCAACCTTTCCTTGGCATGAAAAACCAGGGTCTGCTTTAACTACACTCTCTAATCCTAAATTTCTTCGAGCGGATAATGCTGAATTCTGTCGATGGCTTCTTTCTCTTTTAATCATAAATCCCCATAGTTAGCTAAAACCTTCGATAGCACATGTTACATGTACTACTTTTTCGAATGCTATCTTACTTCTTTAAGCATTTATGTGACTAAATTGACAATGATTAAAACATAAATAAATTTTATATCTAATCTTCTAGTCTTTGCGTTCTAACCTAAACCCGACACTTTGTAGTGCCATATTTATAAATAGGTTATATACTTAATCCAAATAAATCTCTATGTAGATAGAATCTTAGTTAATGTTTAATTATGTTTATAAGGGATCTCATGGCAGTAGCTCCTCAAGTTCTTCCGCATACCGCGATTTCAACCTGGAGCGGGTTTGTTTATCAGGGCAAACTGGCGCTATATCATTGTCTGAAGATGATGTCCGCAGACTATGAAACGAACCGGGATTTGAAATTGCAGTTAGAAAGTCAGGATGATTTCGCTATTTTTCGTCAACATCAATGCCTATCAATGCATCAAGTCAAAGCGTATAAGGATACGCTCTTTTCTGCCTACAGCCATGGCATTTCGACTCAACGGGATAATGCGAAGCAACGGAGAATAGCACTCGCTTATTTTCATGTTGCACGCCCGATAAGGAATATCCCAGAAAGGTTTGAAGCTGACTATGAACCTGTGAGATTTTATACTTACCCAATCCCTCCTGATACAAACGGACGTATCGAACAATCGTTTTGCCCACTAAATGAAGTGGATAATTTGATTAAGGATACACTTACCAACCTAATTTCTGACGTTGTATCACTACCTAATTGGAAAGCTAATCTTGTTGATAAAATTCAAAATACACTTGAAAGCATAGTTAATTCAAAAGTCATAATAACTCATAGTCTAATACATGAGGCTACCAATAGTCATCAGGCTACGATAGCAGCCAATGAGTTTATTGAGTTTTCTGAGTTGTATAATGTAATTGAAGCAGAAGATTATGTTCAATTTGAGAATGAGGCATTCTTCCTTAGCCGTCTGCAAATTGATATTGGTACATACTTCCAAGAGTTTTGTGAACGCCAAGACGGCCTATCCCAAGCAGCATGCCAAAAGTTAGATGATTATTTGGCTACTATTACTATGCTAAATATTGAAGAAATGAAGGCCTTTCTAAGGGCAACTATGCCACATAAAAAGGGACGTTTTAAAACGCTTAGTGAATTTAAGGACCAATCAATTGATAGTGATGCAATGCGACTTGGTATGTTTAAGATTTTTTGGAAACTAGTTCAGGCTGCACGTAATGAAGATTCTGCGGTTACATTTTCGTGGTTAAATGAAGGAATTTTCTACTATCCCACAGGTATCTACCATGCTGCAGAACATCAGGCAAGTATATGTCACGACATCATGCAACAGGCTATTAACGAAGATGTAGAGTGCTTATTTGAATCTGGTGCACTTATTACTAGCGCCATAGATAGAGATTCAATCTCAGATGTGATCGTAGGTATTGACTCGGCTGAGGATATGGATACCACTGAACACGAATTACTAAGGGAAAACCGCATAGGAAATTATAAGAAGGTAGCTATGGTTTCTTTAAACAATATACCTGAGAGTTTGAAAGATGCAGAACTTGATTGAACAGTTACTGGAGTCAGAAGGCCTGACACGTAATCTCTCCGCAGACTTAGCATTATACGAATATAATAGTACTAGAAAAACAAATTATTGGTTGGTAATCCATGGCGAACCAATAATCACTCCTGAAATCCAAGCTGAATGGCTACGTAAATGTAAAAATTCTACAGTCGATCCTGCTCTTGAAAAAAATATTAACTTATTGATTGTATGGAATACTGACAGCAGCAAAGTGCTCGCCAGTAAGCAAGCTCACCATATAGAAGAAGATAGCTACTTCTTTAAAAAGCATGTACTTCCTTACACTACCGAAGAATTCGAAGCACTACGTCAACAGATTGATATTAAGGGCTTTGCAACCGTTTTCCAAGAATCAATTACTGCCCCTAATACCTTTACTGAGTATAAATCACACTACCTAGAAGGAGGCTGGCAAAGTCTATTATACAGAATTGCAATAAAGCTTCCCTTTATCTCCGTTAATAGTTCGGGTAGTTCAGATCTAACCAGCCTCGAGCGAAATATTAGGGAAAGGATCCAGCGTACAACTAATCCTAATATACTGGTTGCAACAGATTCGGCTATTGATTCCCTAGCAAATCAGATATCATCGCCGAATATGCTGCCGGAAAATTTATTAACCTTAATGGATGAGAAATTATCAGAGGTTGGCTATGAAAGTGATCATTAAACGCCTCGAAGTGCGTAATTTTAAAGTTTTTGAAAGGATTGAGTTAACACTTGAGAGTGATCACCTCATCGTTCTTGATGGCCCTAACGGTTTCGGTAAGTCATCCTTTTTTGATGCTATGGAGCTCCTGCTGACAGGAAAAATTCGTCGCTATATCGAGCTTGAAGAACTGACCGTGGATCGACGTAGTCTGAAAACAGGCTGCCCTTGGTTATTTAAACAAGCCAAGGACAATGACTGGCTTTCAATTCGTGCAGAGATTGTAGTAGATGGCCAGAGTCATTTTCTTGAGAGAGCAGCCAGTAAAGCTGCACTAGATGAACATAAAGGTATAGCTGATCTGAGCTTACACCTTTATGAACTAGCAAGCTTCAATGCCGAACGGGTTGAAGCCATTTCACAGGAAGAAACTTATCTTTCTACCTTACTCGGTGAGCAGTATCAGCGCGATTTTGAATTATTCCATTATGTCGAGCAAGAAGAAAATACGCGGTTATTAAAACAAAAAGAAAAAGACAGGCAGGGTCAGATTGCACATCTTTTCGATATTGGCGAAATTCAAGATAAAATTAATAACATTACACAAGCGTCGGCTAAAATAGGAAATTTGTGTAATCCGCAGAAAAAGAAGGAACGGAAACAACTTAAGGATAAATGGGAAACTGCTAAGCAGCAGTTGTTACCGACGGGCAGTTCTGTCACATACGAAAGAATGATTACTGTTACAGATCAACCATGGGATCGCGATGTAGTAGAGTTTGATGTACAGCAATTTGAACAGTGGCTATCAGCAGATGGAGAATTATTTCGCCTAAGGCGCTTTACAGATAATTTCGAGAATTATAAAAACCAATTACATAATAATAAATTGGTGCATAAGCTCCTCCCTAGAAAAGAACTACAACAACGTCTGTTAATGTTTTATCGCCCCCTTGAACACAAAGAAAAATGGGTGGCAGAGGTTGCTTGCTTCGATGCTGCGCTAGAGATAAGTGATACCTTCAAAGATATAATAAAGGCCATTAGCGAGGATCTTCTATCAATCACGGCTCCATTGGTGCCACTCCTTCCGCCTCATCTTACACCAGAAGAATTTCTGTTACAGGTTGCGGAACTAAAAAAACAGTTAACCACCGCAAACAAAGTTCAGGAATGCTACGCAAAACTAATACAAACGCGTGAGCAACTAGTAAATGCATTCAGGGAACATCAATCACATTGCGATTCAACAAATATTTGTCCGACATGTGGGCATCCTTGGCCGACGGTAAAAACGCTTCTCGAAGGAATAGAAAGTCAGAGCAAATCACTTGAAACTTTAGCTGATCAACAAAATAATCAATTCTCACAATCACTATTAAGCTTCAGACTCAATTGGCAAGAACCTATCGAACTTGCTCTGCAGCCATGCCTGGGGCAAAAGAGAGAGATCATTGAACGTAAGCGCCAGCTCGCAAACCTGTCAGAGGAGCAAATCCAATGGCTGGAAAATTATTATCAACAACTTCACGATGCAGGAATTGATATTCATAATCTTCTGTCTGATGATTTCAAGCTTGTAACACAACAAACAATAGATGAACTAGAACATCAGATCCGTAAAAGATTTAAACCCGTAGACGATAGCCGCATTTTTGATGATTACGAGAGGATTTATCGTGAAATCTTTAAAAATGATCCACAAGCTGTTGAACGAGTTACCCCCCAACAGCTTGAATTTAAGAAAGTCTATCTGGGACAACAACATGCCATTGCATCTTCTAAATTTATCTTAGAGTGTGAGCTAGAATATAAAAAATCAGATCTTCTGTTCAAAAAAGCCACTAGTTTTAAAGAGCATCTACACAAACTAAAAAGAATCTATGAAAATGAAAAAAGATTGTATCTTGAATCCATAGTTAAAGAGATTGAGATCCTTTTTCATATCTATTCTGGCAGACTTATGCAAAGTTATCAGCAGGGGTTAGGTATTTTTATAGAAAATGACGGAAATTCAATTGCTTTCAATGAAGTGCCAGGGCATGGGCATGATGCTGTCTTTTCCATGAGTTCGGGCCAGCTTTCAGCACTAGTGTTATCATTTACGCTCGCGCTGAACAAGCGATACGCAAAACACACTCTATTACTTGTAGACGATCCTGTCCAAACGCTAGATGAAATCAATGTAGCAGGATTTATAGAGTTACTGCGTACTGAATTCCAAGATCGCCAGATCATCATGTCAACACATGAAGATCGTATGTCAGCTTATTTCCGTTATAAATACAAAAAATTCGGCATGTATGCAAGCCGGATCAACTTTATGGAACAGTCTCGTTTGTCCTTTGATACTTAATAAATAAAATCGTTATAAAGTAAATAGCAAGCACATTATTTTATGCAAAAACAATGTGCTACTATTATCTATATTCTTTCTCTGCAAGAAAAACATTCATGCATTTTTTCCGTCATCACCCACAGTGCTTTATTCAATTTAATATCCCCATCAATACCATTCACTGAACGAGTGCGGGCTCGTTTACCTTTAGCGTTCCGGCCCGATAATCCTCCTTTGATTAAATTCTCCTGCAAGCGTTGATATACCGTCCAAAGATCATCTTTCTTATCTTCCCAGCGACGAGGCTGTAATACTTGCTCCTCTGTAATTGGTTGATATTCCTCACCAAAGCGATAAGTCAAAGCTGCTTGTGCCAAGGCTTGCTGTGCTGGTGGCGGTAACAATAACGACTGCATACCTTCGCGTTTTTCAGCCACTTGCTCAAACGTATCGAGCACCTCATACGCCCCTTCAATCACCTTGCCTACAACATCACCTTTATGTGGCACACGCACTTCACCAAACGTATCTCCGCAAACCAAACCGTTCGAACATACAGCTCTAAATAGACCCGGCAACATCTGATAACTGCTTGATCCATCGTGACTATTTAAGAGAATAATTTCAGGTACTTGAATACCTGTGATTTGATCGTGCCGTCTTAGTCGTAACATGTGCTTGGTATGTTCTCGACGACTAGCATCACGTACACGCGTCTGACAGGCAAAGAACGGGTAGAAACCTTCTTTTTGAAGGCTATCGAGTAAGGTAATGGTTGGAATATAAGTGTATCGTTCACTTCTGGATTCGTGTTTTTCTTCAGAGAAGACACTCGGTACAGTACGGAATAATTCCTCGATGGTTAACGGGCGGTCACGACGAATGCTATTCGCCGCACCAAAGCGGGAAGCTAAACGAGTCATAATGAATTTCCTTGAAAATAAATAAGATAGGTACAACTGAAAGAGTGAATTAAGTGGAATTTAATCAATAAGGTGAAAAATAGCTGAAGTTTCAGGATGTTGAATTGCATAGTCACGAAGCTGGTAGAAACGGTCAACTAAGACTTCACTTTCCGTTCTAAACGACCACTGGCTATACAGCATTAAGCAGACAGCGACACCTGCCGCTTCAGGGCTGAGTATCGCTTCATTGCCATTGTGCATATTGAACAGTGTTAACGTTTCATGATCTAAATCGGGATAAATAAATGCGCCACCGTTGGGTAAGGTGCAGTATTCCCAATAACCGCCAGTGTATTCATCACAGAACTGGCCCATGATAGTAAATATCACCACTTCAAACGTGGCGAAGCCTTTTACTGTGCCGAAGTAGGTTTGCCAGAACTTCGTACGCTGGTGGTCAGAAACTCGATTACCCGTCATCAAATTGGCATTAAAATCCTCACTGCCCTTCATTGAGTTTACGGCATGTCGCTTTTGCTGCATTGAACAAATCCTCTATGTTGTTTTTAATCGGCATAAAAACGGTAGACCCAAAGGCCTACCGTAATAAGGTTATTTAAATATATATGGGAAAAATGGTGGTTTAATGTTTTGAAAATAGTGTATTCAGTAATTGGTCAAGAGGACCGCCAATCAGAGTAGTACACGTAAATACGGCCCCTAATCGTGCTGCTTGGATTTCAGATTCTGAAAATTGCCTTTCAATGAGCATTTTTTCCGCTACTTTCTTTTGTGCGTAGTGGGTCACATAGGACAAGGCCACAACACTTGTTGTTGTGGCGATAAGTTTTAATACTGACATTGGATTACCCTAAAAGAAAAAGCCAGCAAAAGCTGGCTAGGAAATATGAATAAAAATACAGATCCAGTTTATTGCGGACCCGACCAATTATCGCTACTCATGGTTAAAAAAGCATCACAACTGGCTTCGCCAACTTTACAAACACGCTTAGCAATCGATGTGTCAGGCCATTTCTGATGGGTGCTATATTCCAGTCCATTATTATCAATACAAGCCACTTTTAGCCAATTTGCCCGAGCCCCTTGATTATAATAGATGCTGCTAATGCACGTTATTGCGGTGGGGGCTGGATGTTGATAAGCAAAGCTGACATCGGTTTGCGCGACAAGCTCACCGGGTGGAAGATTAAATCGGATCGTTCTATTTCTATCTCGATTCATTGCCCATAATTTTTGTGCATATTGATCCGTTAAATAATAGGTATAACGGTCCGGTTGAATTTCACCACGCAACGTAATGGCTTGTGCTGATGAGGTTGATATCAATGTCATTAATAAAGTCATTATTGAAAATACGAAACGTGAAGACATAATTAATATTCCTGTTTTAGATATTATAGAAAATCATCACTAAGGATGCTCAATACAGTCTTGGTAATCTGTATCGGCCATAGCTTCAGCAAGCCCATTTGCTGAAAATAATGCAGAAGTCAACGGTGAGGACACCCATTGTAACGTGTCGTTTGGGGTTGTCTTTTTGAGCTGTTCAAATAATTGTTGATAATTATCATCTTGCGAGGTATCTGAACGACCAGTTCCATATGAAGACTGACTAATGCGGATAGTGACAGGCGAAATTGCGTTGTCAGGAGTAAGGCCATTACGATACTCAGGCGTCGTCATACGAATATGGAATACACCGCCATGGCAAGCGAACATTAGTGTTTCCTCTTGGGCATTGTTGCTACTCAAATCCCACGCCATTCCTGTGCTGCCATACCAATCGCCCCATTGATCATCAGCAATCGTGCTGTGAGCTGAGGTTGAAAAAAGGATCAATATCCCACTGATAAGCGTGCATAGCTGCGGTTTTAAATCTGGTAAATAAAATGTCATAAAATGCTCCTAAGCGTGTGTGGGATGTAATATCCCTTTGATATATTGAAAGTAGGGTAATGCTTGGATAAATGTGGGCTCCTCTATTTGTTGGGTAATCGCGTTATCTGGATGAAAATAACGAGAGGTTTGTTCAATATCCTGCAACAGCAGTAATGGCATGGCATGAATAGATCCCTTATAGACCCCACAGACGTACCAAACACCGTCAAAATAAGTCAACTTATAGGGTGATACCCAGCGATACATTTTTTCTTCGTGTCGGTAATGAATAAAGTGATGTTCTAAAATCGCTTGAGTCACAATAGCAAAACCACCAAAAGGTGAAGGTAAAGCCTTAGGCGGCGAGTGATACACCCTATAAGGAGACTCATGAGATTGGCGATTAAGAAGTAATGACAGCAACTTTCTATCCAAGACAGGAAAAAGCTGAGCGACATGGGTGATATTGGCAAATTGGAGAATATCGCTATCTGTACGTAATACAGCAGATCCCCCCGCTAATCGATAACCGCCTTGAAAATGTTCCAAATCGAGGTGGACTAATCGTTCATTAAAATCGCGTAATAATGTACGGTACGAGACATTAAACTCCGAGGCTAGCCTATTGAGGTATAACGTTTCCCCTTTGAATAATTGCGTTAAAATATACGCCAGACGATGTACCAATCGTTCATGACGGGCTGAAGGTTGTGCCATAAGGATTCCTACCAGTGACAACACAGATAAAGCCTTGCTAAATGCTAAGCAAGAATGAAAGATTTTTGGCGTAGATAAGCCACAATAAAATAAATGGGTAGTGGAAATTGACTTTGACTGGGAGGGAATATCGTCTCCATTAGCCAAGTAGACTGTAGTGTGGTATTGATGGCCTTTTTCAATGACATGAGTGAATGGTGTATTAATTCAACAGCTTGATAGACCGAGATATTTTCATGTATTTCAAGATAACTTCTAAATATCATTGTGGCTATTTCAAGTGCAACGCTATTTGATGTTTTAACTGCTGCAGTGAGTGCAACCTTAATTTGTGTAGGCGTAGGCTCTGAGAGATTAAGCTGTAAATCTTGAGAAATAATTAACAAATCGTTTTGGTTAAGCCCATTTATACTTTTCTCAATCAGTTTCATGAGTAAATTGAGTTCTAGAATTTCAATATCATTTTTAATCCTATCTTTGATATTTAATCGGGCACACAAATCTTGTAATCGGTGACGATATGAACTACGAGAAAAATTAAAAGTAGATACTACTGAACATTCATCACTCACCATGTGAAATGCTGAAAAAATATAATCTAAATAGAGTGAACGTGTCGCAAGCGAAAAAGGAATAGAGGAGATTTTAAACTCTTCCATTACTCGCTTTTGCTTATTTTCTTTAAACAAAAAAGAAGCCAATAAGACTAAATCGTCATCATGTAAATGGATGATAAATGCTAAATCAGGATCAATCTTGTGCTTATGCATAACGTTGGCTCCTTATAAAGGTATAGAGCATAACAAAGTCACTAGACAGGGTATGTCACATCAAAAATTATTTTCATCGAAATAGTTAAATAACCGTACTAAGGAATGTCATTGTAAAACTTGTAGCTGTTTCTTTTCTTTAAGTGTTTAAGTTAGGTGTATTCATGAATGTAATGTAGGACTCAAATTATTTGGGAATAGTTTCTATTTACAGGTCACTCCATATTTATATAAAAATAACTTCGGAGCGAATTTAATAAAATATATCCACTGCATCCTTTATCCTAGGGAAATAACCGATTTTAATATGTGTTGGTATAGTAATATATATAAATAAGAAACAGAATAGAAACTAGCAGTTAAATAAAAGTGATATATTTAAATAACTATAACTGAACCAATAGAAAAATCAGTATGGTTCATATGCATATATTTCCTATAAATGACACTCATTAAAGTAAATAGATTACGTTAAAACGTAAATCATTACATTAATCACTTTTAATATAACAACAAATAACAGGAGTTGATTATGTATACAGTTAATCAGGATTATCTAAAAATAATGAATCAAGTACTATCACGTGTATTAAGCGAAAAGAAACGAGTCTCTGCTTTTAGAATAGATTTACGCTTCCCTAGCGAAAATAGTGAATATCATAATGATGCCAAAGTAATAACACGATTTATTGAATCATTGAAAGAAAAAATAAAATGGGATGTAAAAAACAAGAGTAAGTTATGGGGGAAAGCATTAACTGAAAAGTTGGATTATATTTGGGTTAGGGAGGTAGGGAGTGAAAGTCATCACCCACATTATCATGTGATACTCTTTTTAAACAAAGATAATTATTACTCTCTTGGCGATTACAAGAAGAATGACGGTAATTTAGCTGCATTGATTAATCAAGCATGGAAGAGTGCATTAAATATTAAATTCGAAATAGTATCAGGATTAGTCCATTTTTCAGGTAAATATCACTTTGTTCAATATCAAAGTAATAATTGTAATAATACCAATCTTCAATTTGAATTAAATAAGCTACGGCAGGCTTTCCACTATTTAGCGAAAGACTATACAAAAGCCTATCACAGTGGCTTTCGTTCAATTGGCTGTAGCCAATAAGTTTTTATTAACAAAGTCGGGATATACTTTGAGAAGTAATATCCCTATTTTAATATCGATATTGCTTCTGCCTTTTAATTCAAGACAGGAGCTAATTATTATGACATCACAATCGTATTCATTACTCAATGACCAATTTGTAGATATGAAATTTATTTGTACATTTACGGGGTTAACGGATAAATGGTTTTATAAACTCATTCAAGAAGGTGAGTTCCCTAAGCCGATTAAATTAGGGCGTAGCTCTCGATGGTTGAAAAGTGAAGTTGAAAATTGGTTAAATGATAAAATAACATCCTCAAGAGACCATGAGAAATGATTAATAAATGTGCTGAATATCTTATTTTACTCATTTTTTATCAATACATGCATCGTTCAAAAATGAAACAAAAAACATAGTAACAAGCATTAAAACATGGCTATTGCGGCTATAGTAGCCGCAATAGCCATGCTCATCAGTCAAAAATAAATAATTTTGATTGTTTTTTACCCTTATAGATAAAAAGGGGGAATAACTTACTACCCATGACAATAAATCAATAATTCTAATTATTTTATAAATCACTGAAATCAATATTAGGAGCGTCATTGTTTGTATTTATTATTGGTACAATCGAATATTGAATAGGATACGTTGTGGTTGGCAATGGGCATGCAATGCATCCATTTTCTAATTGAATTGAAATATATAATGCACCACTAAACTGGCTTCGAATAACACGAAAATTTGTTTGACTGACAATAATACTTAGAATGGGATCAAGTATGTTAATCTTTCTGAATTTTCTAGGGCCATATTTTAATATGTCATTTTTCAAAAATGCCATAAAGTTATTATTTTCAAAGTTTGACTTCAACCATGAATACAACTCACGGACATCTAGAGTTATTTTGTATTTTTCTGAAAATGGATAAAACAACTTACTAGCTTGTTCTAAATTCCAATAGATTATATGACTCGCATTTTTAATATCATGTCGATTTAAATTAATTTCGTTTTTTTCGGCTTCAAATTGTTTTAATATTGAAGCCAATCGGTAAATATTTGCACTTGATTTTGATACTATATCTCTAATGTGAAACCATGCACCTCCCTTGCTACTCCAATGTTCAAAATTATTTTTTATTTGAGCCCATGCTATAATAGCATCTTGACTTGCTTTTATTGTTATTTTATCACGGTTATTTTCAAATGGAGTTTCATTTTGAAGATTTAGTAGGTTGTTAATTTCCTCATAAAAAGCATTAATAGCTGAAATATTTTCCTCTGATGGACGGCCTTTCATTGAATAATATCTGGTTCCTTGATTGCTAATCACGGATGAAAAAAGAAAACGTGAAAGGAAACCACTCCCTCTTGCAATATCACCTTGTTTTTTTAAATACTCGGTAAATATACTTGGCTGACTTAGTAAAGAAAATGTCAAACAAGATTTTATTTCATGATATTCATTGTTTGCTCGACTAAATGAATATGTTTCACCATCCCATGCCTTATTTAATAAGCCTATGTGTTTTTTTAAATACCCCGTAAAAAAGGTAATGGCTTCATCCGAAATGACACCCGCATTAGGGTGTTGTTGTAACCCTTCAATAAGCCCATTCTTTGTTACATCATCATAAATTAACTGAAAACGCTTTGGTTTCTGAGGCTCTATAGATAAATGTTTTTTTATTTCATCGGATTCCAATTCTCCTGGGTATTTTCTTTCAATGGCTTTCTTATAATTATTGTCTAATACTTTTTTTTTGATTTTCCAAATGTTATATGACTGTTCATAGTTGACTAAATCATTATCATATTTCTTCTTCATTTTTACAGAGAAATCATAAAAAGGCTTCATAACTAGCTTATTGATAGTCGTTTTTCCTTCACCAGGATCGGCAAGCGTTAAAAAATAAAGTGCACATGGCTCTGGTGTTTGGCTGTAATGTGGTTGGACATTAATTGAGGATTGGCAGGCAAGAGATGCAGCGGCTAGAATGACTTGGCAAATTAATTCAACTGGTATTTTGGTGTCTAGATGTAGTGAAATCACAGCATTTTTTAAAATTGGGGGTAAGGCATCTAGAGGAAATGACGTATTTATATTCTGTAGTTCTTGAGCCTTTCTTTCTGATTCTAGCAGTGAAGCAAGGTATTCCGCTGGACTGGGGGTCTGTTGGTTAGATGAGTTCATCACCATATCCTATTTTGTTGTGCATTATGAGCTTGTTGATAGAAATATAAAAGGAATAACGGTGAAAGCCAACATATCCTTAATGGATTTGTCATTAAAAATAAGCCACTATACTCTTTCCTAACAATATTCATTTCAAAATTGTCCCAAAAGGCTTTACCAAGTTAGCTGTTTGTCAGGGAATGTGTCATCCCTTCATCAAGAATAGCCACCAGCTGATAGTGGCTGATATACGCTTTCCTGATAACGACAGCACACACGCTGTCGTACCCGTATGCCTGTATCGTTTAATACACGGTAAAACGCTTCCTGAGCCGTTATCTGTCCAAGCTGATATAGATCGCCTGCTAAGCTACCATCCGATACTGGAGGGTATCTTGCTTAGTGAATGCCTGAGGATAGGACAACGTTCATTTGCCAACAAGCTGATTAGTTTGTTTAACCCGTTCAATAACCCTGAGCTACGTCCTAAGCTGATGTGGTTGTGCTGGTATGATTTGACGCTAGGTTTTCCGTTAGATGATTGGCTAAATACCCTGAAGATGAAAACTGAAGAACAGCTGGTGGAGTGGATCATTGATAGGCAGATGGAGGGCAGGAGGGATTATATGTTATTCTGTTGTTAGATAAAATACCCCTTGAATTATTAGATAGTTTTTATCTTCCTGATTATAGGACAAAAATTATTACAACCATGAGAGAGATAAAACAGCTAGATATCTGGGGGCAAAACCAGCAAAATTTAACTATTAGAACCAATTAATAATTTAAGGAATAAGTATGCCAACTTTGGATTTTAAAGGTAAGCAGTTTGTTTATTCGCATCACCTGAGTGTACCGTTTCGCGAATTAAAAGTTGAAACCGACAAATCTTTACCACCAGAAGGCAACGCCCCCTCACTTAATGACAACTTGATCATCCACGGTGATAACCTTGAAGCGCTTAAAGCTTTGCTACCGACCCATGCAGGTAAGGTTGACTGCATCTTTATAGATCCACCCTATAACACAGGCAACGAAGGCTGGTGCTATAACGACAATGTGCGTTCACCGCTTATGCAAGAGTGGCTGAAAAATTCAGCGAACCCTGTTGATAAAGAGGACCTAGAGCGTCATGACAAGTGGTTGTGCATGATGTGGCCTAGGCTACTAATACTTAAAGAACTCCTTAGTTCCACTGGCGTTATCTTTGCCACCATTGATGATAATGAAGGACATTCGTTACGTGAATTAATGGATGAAATTTTTGGCCGAGATAACCATATTGCGACATTAGTTTGGCAAAAAAGATACTCGAGAGAGAATCGCGAGGCCATAGGCGATGTACATGATTATATTCATGTTTATGCTATGAACAAAGAACACTTTAAACTTACGAGAAACAAGCTGCCTGGAACCGAGGAGCAAATGTCGGTTTATAGAAACTCCAATAACGATCCTAAGGGACCTTGGCGTCCTATTCCTATTACCGCACAAGCGGGGCATGCTACGAAAGATCAGTTTTACAAAATTATATCTCCATCTGGTAAAGAGTTTTACCCTCCTGAGGGGCGTTGTTGGGGGATGTCGGAGAAAACATTTAATGATTTAAACGCTCAAAAAAGAATCTATTTTGGTGTAAATGGTGATGCTCAACCTAATCTAATCCGATATGCGAGTGAGGTGGATGGCTTTGTTCCTTGGACATGGTGGCCAAGTGACGAAGCAGGACATACAGATCAAGCCAAAAAAGAGTTGATGGCTATTATTCCAGATAAGGAATTTTCTTTTGATACTATAAAACCAACAAAGTTGATGAAACGTCTTCTTCGCATAGCTACTCAAAAAGACTCTTTAATACTTGACAGTTTTGCTGGTAGCGGTAGTACCGCTCATGCAATTTTATCCCTCAATGAAGAGGATGGCGGAAGTCGAAGATTTATTTTGGTTGAATGCGAAGACTATGCAGATGCACTAACTGCAGAACGTGTACGCAGAGTCATAAGAGGCTATCCATTTAAAGGAAAACAAAGACAAGAGTTGCTGTCTGAAAAAATATCCTGGTCAGTGTTTGAAAAAAAACATTCTGAGTTGATGGAAAAAATCGCTCAAATTGAAGCTAAACATAATGATAAATTCGACAGAATACAAAAAGAACTTAAAGATGGTGTGCTGACCGTTAATGGCGAGCGAATAGTTGATGAGTATACAAAGGGTATTAACGGCAGTTTTACCTATTGTACTTTGGGTGAGCCCATTCAAATCGAAAGCCTGTTAACTGGCAAAGGCATGCCATCATTCGATGCATTAGCACGTTATGTATTTTATACCGCGACAGGGAAGTCTTTAGAAACCGTGGCAAAGACCTCTGCAGATGGTTTTATCGGTGAAACAGATCTCTTCCGTATCCACTTGTTCTATCGCCCTGATAGTGAGTGGCTACGCTCTAACGAAGCCGCACTTAACGCTGACAAGATAGAGATCATTAGTAAAAACAATGCAACGAAAAAGCGCACTATCGTTTTTGCTGTTGCTAAGTTTATGAGTCAAAAAAACTTAACTGAAAAACGTATTGAGTTTTGTCAGTTACCATACGCTATCCATCGCATTATGGGGGCGTAACATGGAGTTAAAAGACTATCAAAATGGTGTGCTAAATAAGCTTGATTACTATCTGAAAACTCTAGCAGAAAATAAAGAAGAAGCGGAAGATTTTGTTGCCTTTCAAAAAATGAAGGGTAAAGAGGCGCGCATAAACGACTACACCAAAGATGCCTGGGAGCAGCTGGTACAGGAACGCCGAATTGATTTGCTTAAAGATAAAAGTGGTCATTTTGTGCCTGCGCCATATGTATCAAGGTTCGATGGTTTAGAACAACCTATCCCTAATGTGTGCCTTAAAGTACCGACTGGTGGTGGTAAAACTTTATTGGGTGTGGCAGCGATTGAACGACTGCAAACTGACTTATTTATACAGCAAACGGGCATGGTACTTTGGGTGGTACCGTCGGACGCCATATATAAGCAAACATGGAAGCAATTAGCTAATCGTGAGCATCCGTATCGGCAAATGCTAGAACGTGCTTCTGGTGGACGAGTCAAAATGCTCGAAAAGAATGATGCGTTTACAAAGCGAGATATTGACGAAAACCTTTGTGTCATGCTGTTAATGCTACAATCCAGTGCACGCCAATCCAAAGAAGCACTACGTATGTTTCGAGATAGCGGTCGATTCACCTCATTTTTCCCTATAGAGGATGATACGACGGCTAATGAAGTATTAGTGACTGAAATTCGCAATTTAGACTGTAACGACCTCTCGGATTATGGTTGGCAGGAGGGTATAGCGCCAGGCTCTGTATCGGTGAAGCAGAGTTTAGGCAATGTATTACGGTTAGTCCGTCCAGTGATTATCATTGACGAAGGTCATAAGGCATACAGCAACACGGCTAGAGATACACTTTGTGGCTTCAACCCAAAATTTATTCTTGAACTATCAGCCACTCCTAACGCAAACGGCAAACATCATTCAAATGTGTTGGTCAACGTATCGGGACAAGCCTTGAAAGATGAGCAAATGATTAAGTTGCCAATCAACTTAATTAACGAAGATAAAAGTGAATGGAAGCACACTTTGTCGCTCGCACACTCTAAACTGAGTGAGCTTGATCTCGATGCTCAGCAGTTTCAGAACGAAACGGGTCGTTATATTCGCCCCATCATGCTGATCCGTGTAGAGCGCACAGGTAAAGATCAACGTGATTCGGCTTTTGTTCATGCTGAAGATGCACGTGAGTATCTGATGAATAAATTGGGTGTAAATGAAAATGAAATCCGCCTGAAAACGTCAGACAAAAACGAACTGGGTGATGATGATTTGCTCAGTGATATGTGCCCTGTGAAGTACATCATTACCAAAGATGCATTGCGTGAAGGCTGGGATTGCCCCTTCGCTTATGTGTTGGCAGTATTATCTAAGATGACAGCAAGAACTGCGATTACCCAAATGATTGGTCGGGTACTGCGCCAACCACATGCGCGTTTAACGCAAAAACCAAGCTTAGATGAATGTTATGTCTACACCTTTGATCAAGACGTAATGAATGCCGTTGCCGGTGTTAAGGAAGGTTTAGAAGAAGAAGGTATGGGAGATGTGGCAAATCAGGTCAAAGCTTCTGAAGCTAATAAACCTACCACTGCTGTAACCAAAGAAATTTTATTGCTTAGAAAGCGTTTTCGCTCTTTACCTAAAATATTTTTGCCAAGGGTTTTGCATCTAGATAACCGTTTTGAGAACGGCTACCGATTATTCGATTACGAGCGAGACATTCTGGGTGACTTAGATTGGGAGTCCTTGTTATACCTGAATGTAGATAATTTTCAGTTCATTAATGACAAGTTACAGCGTACCATTGCCCGTATCGACTACATAATGTCAAAAAATAACCAAGGTGAATTGGACTTAGCTGAGCCCGTGCAAGAAAATATAGAGTTTAATGCCAGTATGGGATTGGATATTTCCTATATGGTCCGCCAGCTTACTGATATTATCCCTAATCCTTGGCAGGCAATGCGTGTGCTAACTCACACTTTAAACATATTGCGTGATAATGGTGTTAGTGAAGAGGCTTTGTTCGCCAATCGTCTTGAACTACTCAAAGAAATGAAGCGTGATATTAAACAACAGGTTATTCAATTGTCGGAACAAATCTTCAGATCCAAGTTGGACAAGGGAGATATATCTCTTCGATTACTCGCATCAGACAATGACAAACTGAATTGGGAACTGGCGCAAACGTTAGAAGTAAATGTCAGTGAACATAATCAAGTACTTCGTCGCAAAGATGGCTCTGAGCTAGAGAGAAGCTTATTTGAAAAAGTGTACCAAAATGAACTTAATAACCTAGAACGAGAAACTGCTTGGTATTTGGATAAGCAAGAATCAGTGTATTGGTGGCACCGTATAGCGGTAAATCAACGTGAATATAGTCTTCAAGGATGGCAGAAGCAGAAAGTTTATCCTGACTTGTTGGTGTGTGTCGAAGAGCCTAGTTCGGGCAGTTACCGTTTCTCAGTGTTGGAGACCAAGGGCGAGCATTTGAAAGGGAATGATGACACTGAATACAAACGTCGCTTGTTTGAACTGTTGACTGAACATGTTAAAACGGCAGTGGATGCGGGAGAACTCACGTTGGAAGCAGCATCTGGTGGTATGTCATTCCGAATGTTAATGGAAAACAGTTGGTCGCAAGAAATCGTGTCCGAATTAAATTAGCTCATATAAACCTTGTAAAGAATTCTGTGTATTGCCACTTCATTAAAGGTGACCGCTTCGGCGGCCACCAAACTCGATAATAAACCGTATTATGATCAATAGCAGGTTTCGGATGGTATACTCCATTTTTTGATGACATCCGTAATCATTTGGTAAATAACTTCCCGTACTGTTGTGGTCGATAGAGGATACCTTCCGTTTCTTTATCGCTTGTTATGTAAATCGCACCAGTAGATGTCTAGATATCTACTTATAACTTAAAATCCACATTCCCTAACTCCCCTCCAATTTTCCCATGTAATCCGCATACCACTGCTATTTCTCTTCATCCATATACTAAACATGATTATACGTACCATGGATCGCATTCTTATCGATATGCGCGAGCTGGGTTTCAATCCATGCAGAGTTATATCCTTTCTCATGCAAAATTTTGCTCATCCTGTGGCGGAAGCCATGCCCTGTTAACCTTCCTTTATAATACCCCAACAACTCAATAACCTAATTTAAATTATCTTTAATGGGGAGTGGACAAGGTCACCCAACTTCGCAAAACTAAACGGTGAAATTTCTTTCTCTCTATTCGCATCCAGATAATCAGCCCACCACTGCACCATCAGTCGCCGTTCCTCTATATGTTCTGCCTTATGAATATAAGCAGCTCTTACTGAGTTGCGTTCTTGGTGGCTCATTTGCCTTTCTACTGCATCCTTCGACCACAAACCTGACTCAATCAACGAACTACATGCCATCGTTCTAAAGCCATGCCCACAAACTTCCATCTTCGTGTCATAGCCCATCACACGTAATGCGTTGTTTACCGTGTTTTCACTCATTGGTTTTCTTGGATTATGATCGCCGATAAAGATCAGTTCGTGATTGCCACTGAATTGATAGATCTGCTTTAATATCTCAATCGCTTGTCGGCTTAAAGGAACTAAATGGGTAGTGCGCATTTTTGATCCGCGATGAGAGTGTTTTACCCCTTCTATCGCTTCGCGTTCAGCGGGGATAGTCCACATGGCATTCTCAAAATCGATTTCATCCCAGCGAGCAAAGCGCAATTCACTGGAACGAATAAAGACTAACAAGGTAAGTTTAACTGCAAGTTTAGTTAAAGGCCTTCCCTTATAATCATCAATGCGTTGTAAGAACTCAGGTAGGCGTTTAAGCTCTAATGCCGCTCTATGTACTCGTTTACCTGTAGCCACTGCACCAGCCATATCTTGTGCTGGATTGTAGTCGATTAAACCACTTTGTACCGCATAGCGCATAATGGCTGTCACACGCTGTTGTAAACGTGCCGCAACCTCAAGACGTCCAGACATCTCCACGGCTTTAATGGGTTCAAGGAGATCCCGAGTTTTTAGTTCAGCGATATTATGCTTACCAATAGCAGCAAAGATATTGTCCTCAAGGCTTTTGAGAACTCGATGGCTATGGCCTTCTGACCACTTCTTATTCGTTGCGTGCCAATCACGTGCAACCTTCTCGAATGTATTAAATTCCTTTTGTTGCTCTTCTTTTACTTCTTTGCGTTTTTCACTAGGATCTACTCCGTTAGCGACAAGTTTTCTTGCCTCATCTCGTTTTTCACGGGCATTCGCGAGGGAGACATCAGGATATACGCCAAATGCTAGCATCTTTTCTTTACCGCCAAAGCGATAACGGAAGCGCCAATATTTAGAGCCATTGGGGTGAACCAGAAGAAATAGTCCGTTACCATCTGTCAGCTTATACGCTTTATCTTCAGATTTTGCAGAACGAACCTTAGTATCGGAAAGTACCATTTTAACTATCCTCGTAGCCGAATTGCGGGTACAAAACTTTATCGAATCGGCATATACCCGCAAATGTACCCACATTATTAACTTGATGTCGGTTGAGTTGAGTATACGTTGGTAGAGTTAAAATGCGAGGAAAGCCTTGTAAAACAGGGATTTTAGATACAAAAAAAGACGTCGGTTGACGTCTCTTGATGTTCTTATGGTGCCGAAGGCCGGACTCGAACCGGCACACCCGAAGGCGGTTGATTTTGAATCAACTGCGTCTACCAATTTCGCCACTCCGGCACTGAAGTGTGTCTGGAAAACTTGCCCATTATACTTGCGTGAAGAACCCTCGCAACAATTATTGTTAGTTTTCAGTTTGATTGGCGAAAAAAAGTGCATTTGGGGTTTGTTGCTATCATAAAACACGACTTATAAGTTACATCTAGGTATCTATCGTTAATGATTTAATCATGTTGTATCGATAAATCAATTATCTTGTTATTCTTGTATCTAAGTTTATTCGTCACCTTATTTCTACTTTTTTCTTATCTTATCTTTTTCTCTTTTAAAGATTATATCGTCATTATATAAATTCATTAAAACTAACTTATTTAAACGATATATTTTGATTTATATATCGATAAATAAAAAAAGGATCAAAACTTGGGTTAGTGTTTTGATCCGACAGTACTGCTAAACGAGGGCTTAATTTTATTTTAATGACTATAAATTATTTTTGTAGCGTCACTGCCCTTTTCTTCCCTGGTGTGAGGAAGAAGGTAGTTATGTTTTATTAATATAATGTACTTATTTATCTATACTGCATATTATTGATATAAAGGATTTACTACTTTAATAAGATACTTCTTACTACTACATAGGAAATTACTATTTAACACAAAGGTACTTATTTACTGCTTTAACGAAGGTACTGCTATCTAATATAATGGTGTTGAAATATTACGACTAATATATAACTTATTTATTATTGAAGAGGCTATTTTATAATATGCCTTCTTATTACTTCACTCTATTATTGCTGTGTTATCTTTGCTCTGTAACTCTTATATTCTCAGTCTCTCGACTTGATGAAGCTATAATAAGTTTAATTTCACAATCTCACAATCAATAAATTATTACAAAATATGTCACACTCTTATATTATCTTTACATAATACCGAAATTATATCAAAATAAGATAAATAAAAGATGAATACGTTATTGAAAAGCAATTTATTGAATAAAAAAGCCATTCATTAACATTTTCTTGATATACATATCCTAACTTAATAATAAAGAAAAGCTAATAATAGGGTTAAAAACTAGGGTAACTGAGGAAGATTGTAACTTAACGGTAATACTTACCTTACTTTTAGAGGAGAAACATGAGGGAAATGTCTTTTTATGATGCGATTTTTCTTCACTATCCTTTTCTTAGAGACAATTTGACACATTTAATGCCAACTTTTTGATAACTGACTCTTGCACTGATAGACATTCTTATTTCTGATAATATAATCAAAATTTGGTTTAAATCTGATTAGAAGGCGGTGTTATGGGCATTGTTGGCTGGATTATAACGGGCATATTTGTTGGTATTATCTTAGGTGCCGTATTAAAAATGATAAAGAAAAAATAACGCGATAAGAAAGGCACCAAATTAAAACATAAACAATTTTATGTTGATCGCATTCCTTTCACCTCACTGACTTCTGTTGAAAGTAAAAATGAAAAAACATTTTCTAAAATATCTTATGATCCCAGTCGCTTTACTGACATTGAATGCGTGTAGCCAACGTTCATCATTACCACCAGCGACACAACCTTCTATGTTAAATCAACAGAACAGTGTGCCTGAGTTAACGCAATGGCCTACGGCATTAAGCCCTAATGTAAGCAATGCAAGCGCGCTGTTTGATAAATATGCCTCACAGATTTATCAAAAGAGTAATCCTCAAGGTATGGTTATTGTCATGATCAATAACTCTCAAACCTTGAATCGTTCTTTTGGGACGACAACACCTGAAAGCCGCAATGCACCATCAATGAACTCGCTTATTCGTATCGCTTCAATTACTAAGTTGATGACGAGTGAAGTGCTATTAAAGTTACAAGATGATGGAAAATTATTAGTCACCGATCCACTACAAAAATACAGTTACTATGGTGTAGACATTCCATTAGTCAGCACTCAATCCCCTATCCGTCTTTATCATTTAGCGAGTCACACTAGTGGTTTTCCACGAGAACAACCCGGTGGAAAATGGGGAAGACCTGTTTTTATATGGCCAACGCATGGCGACCGCTGGAACTGGTTGAAAAAGGCGACACTGACATCTACCGCAGGGGAACAAGCAGCTTATTCAAACCTCGCTTACGATCTATTAGCGGATGCCTTGGTGAAAGCATCAGGTAAAAGTTATCCTCAACTTTTACAACAATATGTCACTCAGCCCGCAGGCATGACGAATACCACATTGACGCCGACTCCAGCACAATGCCAACGACTATTAGTAGGATATAAACCAAGCCCATGCTCTGACACCATTGCAGCAGCTGGAAGTGGCGGTGTGTACTCGACGCCTGCCGATATGCAACGTTGGATGCAAGGCTTTTTGACTTCTCATAATGCCATGCGAAAGGCAACAGCAAGTAAAGAGCAGTCTGTTTACTTTCCTCGTAATCGACTCTCGTCAATAGAAGGGATGGATGTGGCAGGTCGTGCTGATGGCGTGGGTCTAGGCTGGGTTTATATGGCTCCTGCTAATGGTATTCCGGCAATTTACCAAAAAACAGGCGGTGGCGGTGGATTTAATACTTATATGGCAACCATTCCCGAATTAAATATTGGTGTATTTGTGGTGATCACTCGTAAACCTAACGGCACTAAATTTAGCGAAGTGACTCAGGGTACTAATGCCTTGGTTCGTGCACTGGCAAAAGATTTTTATCAGTAAATAACACATCAAATTTCCATAAAAAAAGCGCCTTGATAGTAAATCAAAGGCGCTTTTTATTTTTCAGTCTGATGTTATTTAGCGATTACGCTTCATCAATAACCATAAACTCAACGTTAGGAAGAGTATTCCCGGTACTAATGCGGCAATCACTGCGGGTATGCCATAAACCAAACTTAATCGTCCTGAAACTTCATTGACGATATAGAATAAGAAACCAAAAGAGATACCCGTTAAGACTCTTAATCCCATTGGTACAGTACGTAATGGACCAAAAATAAATGACAATGCCATTAACATCATTACCGCAACAGAGATTGGAGCAAAGATTTTTTTCCAGAAATTCAGCTCATAGTTTGCTGACTCTTGCCCACTCTGCTTTAGATATTTAACGTACTGATAGAGCCCGCTGATCGATAATGCATCTGGATCTAACGCCACAACGCTTAATTTTTCTGGCGTTAATCGTGTTGGCCATTCAAGTGATACCTGTTTTTTACCTGTGATTTTTTGTGGATCAGTTAAATCTGACTGTTCAACTTGTTTCAACATCCACGTTTTTTTATTCACATCGTAGGTTGCACTTGATGCATAACGTACCGTTTCTAGTTTTCTCTCATTATTAAAATCATAGAGTGTGATGCCTTGCATCTCATTTTGGCTCTTTATTCGGTTGATATGAATAAATTGATTGCCATCTTTAGCCCACATACCGCGGTTAGTCGAAACTAAAGAGTTACCCATGATTTTTTCTGCACGGTAGTTACGTGCGTACTGTTCACCTTGTGGTGCGCCCCATTCGCCAATCAGTACAGTTAATAGGACCAAGGGAATAGCGGTTTTCATCACCGAGCCTGCAATTTGCAAACGGGTAAATCCCGATGCTTGCATCACCACCAACTCACTACGCGTTGCTAATGCGCCTAATCCTAATAACGCACCAAGTAATGCCGCCATAGGAAAGAAAATCTGCACATCTTTAAGGATATTTAAAATGGCGTAAATACCCGCATCCAGTGTAGTGAAATCCCCTTGCCCTACCTTACGGAGTTGATCGACAAATTTGATAATGCCAGATAGTGAAACTAGCAAAAACAGTGTCATCAAAATCGACTGTAAAATAGTACGCCCGATATATCTATCTAATACACCAAACATCAGGCAACTCCTTTCTTAAAGCGAGCTCGGAACTTACGCATAGGTAAGGTATCCCAAATATTCAATAAGATAGCTAGGCCAAGATAAATCCCATTCACACTCCACATCGCAATGAAAGGGTCAACTTTTCCTTTTTCACCATTAGAGTGCAGTGAACTTTGTAATAAGAAAAAGACCAGATAAAGCAACATTGCAGGTAACATACTTAATACGCGACCTTGACGTGGGTTTACCTCACTTAAAGGCACAACCATCACCGCCATAATGACAACAGAGAAAATCAAGGTTAAGCGCCAATGGAATTCAGCGATAGACTCTGTTTCATTTGAATGCCAAAGTTCAGTCATCGTTTTTTGTTCTACACGATTACTGCTAATGGTAGATTCACGGTGCCCGATAACAGCTTGGTAATCATTAAAATCGGTAATACGAAAATCACGTAGCACAGCCGTACCTTCATAGCGAGTACCCTCACTTAATACGACTATCTGATTCCCGTTAGGTAATTCTTTGGTATAGCCTTTATCTGCAACCACGACAGAAGGGCGTTGATCTTGTGTTGGACGCAACTGTGCAAGGAATACATCTTGGAATTGATTCCCTTTCACACTACCAAGATAGAGCACCATATTGCGGTCGCTGGACATTTTAAATTGCCCTTCCATCAATGCAGCTAAACTTGGGTTTGCTTTAGCATCCTCAAGAACTTGCTCTTGATGCACCGAAGACCAAGGAATAAGCCAAATAACATTTCCTGCGGCTAATGCGCTGGTCAGTAATGAGAGCAACAGTGCAGCTTGCACTAATGCTTTCTTACCTATTCCGCACGCACTCATGACGGTTATCTCACTTTCAACATAAAGTTTGCTGTAAGTCATCAGAAGCCCAAGAAAAAGGCTTAATGGAAGAATAAGCTGTGCCATCTCAGGAATTCCCAGCCACAGCAGAGAAATCACGAGGTTTGTAGGAATGTTACCTTCTACAGCAGCCCCTAAAATTTCAACCAGTTTCTGGCTAAAGAAGATAAGCATCAGAATAAATAAGATGGCTATCTGACTTTTAAGGGTTTCCCGAGCTAAATATCGAATTATAATCACGCTAGTTATGCCTGTGAAAACTTGTCTTTTTGCAGGAAAATCGCTAACTTCGTTGTATATCTATCATTTGTGCATCTCAGTTAGACATTCTTGCAGCCCAAATGATATCAAAACATGCTATAAACAGGTTCCCAATAAGAACAAGCTTATAAGTTAGCTAAATTAGTTGTGTTCAATTAATGCATTTAGCTTAACATAAAAAGTAAACTTTCTATGGGGTAGATTAATGCGGATCACTATTCTAAACGATACTTTCCGTTTTTGTCTTTAATATTCAGGAGAACGCATGGAGTTTAATGTAAAAAGCGGCAGCCCAGAGAAACAACGCAGCGCTTGTATTATCGTGGGGGTGTTTGAGCCTCGTCGTTTATCTCCGATCGCGGAGCAACTTGATAAAATCAGTGATGGCTATATCAGCGCCCTGTTACGCAGAGGTGAACTGGAAGGCAAAGTCGGACAATCATTGCTGTTACATCATGTACCAAATGTTCTCTCTGAGCGCGTTTTACTAATTGGTTGCGGTAAAGAGCGTGAATTGGATGAACGCCAGTATAAACAGATCATTCAAAAAACCATTAACACACTCAATGAAACTGGATCTATGGAAGCCGTATGCTTTCTGACTGAGTTACATGTTAAAGGTCGTAATAATTACTGGAAAGTGCGTCAAGCGGTTGAGACTGCAAAAGACTGCCTCTATACCTTTGATCAACTGAAAAGCAATAAGACAGAATTACGTCGCCCATTACGTAAGATGGTCTTTAATGTACCTACTCGTCGTGAACTACCAAGTGGTGAACGCGCAATTGCACACGGTTTAGCCATCGCATCAGGTATTAAAGCATGTAAAGATTTAGCTAACATGCCACCAAATATCTGTAATGCCGCTTATTTGGCGTCTCAAGCTCGTCAATTAGCAGACTCATCTTCAAATGTTTCTACGCGTGTTATTGGCGAAGAACAAATGAAAGAGCTAAATATGAATGCTTACCTCGCAGTAGGACAAGGCTCTCAAAATGAATCTTTAATGTCGATTATCGAATACAAAGGCAATAAAGATCCTGAAGCTCGCCCAATTGTGTTAGTAGGTAAAGGGCTGACATTTGACTCGGGTGGTATTTCTATCAAACCTGCCGATGGCATGGATGAGATGAAATACGACATGTGTGGTGCGGCAACGGTTTACGGTGTGATGCGTGTTGTTGCTGAACTCCAGTTACCAATCAATGTCATTGGTGTACTTGCGGGTTGCGAAAACATGCCGGGTGGAAAAGCGTATCGCCCAGGTGATATTTTAACAACCATGTCAGGACAAACCGTTGAAGTATTAAACACCGATGCTGAAGGTCGTTTAGTGCTGTGTGATACGTTAACTTATGTTGAGCGCTTTGAGCCTGAATTAGTTGTCGATATCGCTACATTAACAGGTGCTTGTATGGTGGCTTTAGGACATCACTACAGCGGATTAATGTCTAATCATAATCCATTAGCACATGAATTGATGAATGCATCAGAGCAAGCAGGTGACCGCGCTTGGCGTTTACCATTAGGCGATGAGTTCTATGAACAAATCGAATCTAATTTTGCTGATTTAGCCAATACTGGTGGCCGTTTAGGTGGCGCAATTACTGCGGGTTGTTTCTTAGCGCGCTTTGCGACTAAATATAACTGGGCTCACTTGGATATTGCAGGCACAGCATGGCGTTCTGGTAAAGCAAAAGGCGCGACAGGCCGTCCTGTTTCTTTATTGTCTCAGTTCTTACTTAATCGCGCGGGTTTGAATAGCGACGAGTAATACCGCATAATTATCAGGGTTAAGGTATTACCCTATTATTATGGTAAATAGAGCAGACTCCAAGAAGGGTATTGCAACGCAATACCCTTCTGTTATCGGGATATCATGAAAAACGCCACGTTTTATTTAATGGAACACCCATCAATACACGATGATTTACAGGCTCATGAGTGGCTTGCCTGTCAACTTACCGCTGAACATTGGCGATTAGGCAAACGTATTTTGTTGGTTTGTGAGTCTCAAGCTCAAGCTGAATTGCTTGATGAGGCATTATGGGCAAGAGAACCTCATCAGTTTGTTCCTCATAATCTTGCAGGTGAAGGCCCTCGTTATGGCTCTCCTGTTGAATTATGTTGGCCTGGAAAACGTGGTAATGCACCTCGTGATCTCTTGATTAATTTGCAATCGCAATTCGTAGACTTTGCCACAGCTTTCCATGAAGTGATAGACTTTGTACCTATTGATGAACAATTGAAACAGTTGGCGCGTGAACGATATAAAATTTATCGTAGCGTCGGCTTTACTTTGACAATGGCTACGCCGCCAACCTATTGAATACGTAAAGAATATGGAAAATAAATCCGCACCGAAAGAGCCATCGCTCGACACAACATATAATCCAGCAGAGATTGAACAACCTCTGTATCAGCATTGGGAAAAAAAAGGCTATTTCAAAGCCAATGGCGATACAACGAAAGAAAGCTTCTGTATCGTGATCCCACCGCCAAACGTCACAGGTAGCCTACATATGGGTCATGCTTTCCAGCAGACCATTATGGATACCATGATCCGTTATCAGCGTATGCAAGGTAAAAATACCTTATGGCAGTCAGGTACTGACCATGCGGGTATCGCAACGCAAATGGTTGTTGAGCGAAAAATTGCCGCTGAAGAAGGTAAAAATCGTCATGACTATGGTCGTGATGCATTTATCGACAAAATTTGGGAATGGAAAGCAGAATCAGGTGGTAACATTTCTAACCAAATGCGTCGTTTAGGTAACTCTGTTGATTGGGAACGTGAACGTTTCACAATGGATGAAGGGTTATCTAAAGCGGTTAAAGAAGCTTTTGTTCGCTTACATAAAGAAGATCTAATCTACCGTGGTAAACGCCTTGTAAACTGGGATCCTAAATTACACACAGCGATTTCTGATCTTGAAGTCGAAAACCGTGAAGTTAAAGGATCTATGTGGCATCTGCGTTATCCTTTAGCGGATGGGGCGAAAACCGCTGAAGGTAAAGATTACCTCATTGTTGCAACAACACGTCCTGAAACCATGTTAGGTGATACTGGTGTTGCTGTTAACCCAGAAGATCCTCGCTATAAAGATTTAATTGGTAAAGAAATTATTCTACCAATCGTTAACCGTCGTATCCCTATTTTAGCGGATGAACACGCTGATATGGAAAAAGGTACAGGTTGCGTAAAAATCACCCCTGCTCACGATTTTAATGACTATGAAGTTGGACGTCGTCATCAATTACCAATGATTAATATCATGGACTTTGACGGCAATATCCGTGTTAGTGCAGAAGTCTTAGACACCAATGGTGTTGAATCTGATGTTTATAGCACTGAAATTCCAGTAGCCTACCAAGGTATGGAACGCTTTGCTGCACGTAAAGCAATGGTCGCTGAATTTGAACGTCTAGGTTTATTAGAAGAGATCAAACCTCACGATTTAACCGTACCTTACGGTGACCGTGGTGGCGTTGTTATCGAACCTTTACTAACAGACCAATGGTATGTTCGCGCAGCGCCTTTAGCAAAACCAGCCGTTGAAGCTGTTAAAAACGGCGATATCCAATTTGTACCAAAACAGTATGAAAATATGTACTTCTCATGGATGAATGATATCCAAGATTGGTGTATTTCTCGTCAACTGTGGTGGGGTCACCGTATCCCAGCTTGGTATGATAATGAAGGCAACGTTTATGTTGGTCGTGACGAAGAAGAAGTTCGTCGTGAAAACAATATCGCAGCTGATGTTGCATTACGCCAAGATGATGACGTACTGGATACGTGGTTCTCGTCTGCACTATGGACATTCTCAACATTAGGCTGGCCTGAAAATACTGAAGCACTGAAGACATTCCATCCAACGAATGTTTTAGTCAGTGGATTCGATATTATATTCTTCTGGATCGCTCGCATGATCATGATGACCATGCACTTTATCAAAGACGAAGACGGTAAACCGCAAGTGCCATTTAATACGGTTTACATGACAGGTCTTATTCGTGATGAAGAAGGCCAGAAGATGTCAAAATCTAAAGGTAACGTACTTGATCCTCTGGATATGATCGACGGTATTTCATTAGAAAACCTGTTAGAAAAACGTACTGGTAATATGATGCAGCCACAAATGGCTGAAAAAATTGCTAAACGTACTAGCAAAGAGTTCCCAGAAGGTATTGAAGCACACGGTACAGATGCCCTGCGCTTTACCTTAGCCGCGTTAGCCTCAACGGGTCGCGATATTAACTGGGATATGAAACGTCTATCTGGTTACCGTAACTTCTGTAACAAGCTGTGGAATGCAAGCCGCTTTGTGCTGATGAATACAGAAGATCAAGATTGTGGCTACCAAGGTGGTGAGATGACATTCTCACTGGCTGACCGTTGGATCTTAGCTGAATTTAACAATACCGTTAAAGCCTATCGTGAAGCGTTAGACAACTATCGTTTCGATATCGCTGCTGGTATTTTATATGAGTTCACTTGGAACCAATTCTGTGACTGGTATCTTGAGCTATCAAAACCTGCGGTACACAAAGGTAATGATGCACAAAAACGCGCAGCGCGTCATACACTGATTGAAGTGTTAGAAGGCTTACTGCGCCTTGCTCATCCAATTATTCCATTTATCACAGAGACAATCTGGCAACGTGTGAAGGAAGTGAAAGGCATCGAAGGTGAAACCATCATGCTACAAGCTTTCCCTGAATTCGATGCATCACTTGTTGATGAAGCTGCACTTAACGATCTCGAGTGGATCAAAGAAGTTATCGTTGCTGTACGTAATATCCGTGCTGAAATGAATATTGCCCCAGGTAAACCACTTGAAGTTATCTTACGTGGTGCCGACGACAATGCTAAACGTCGCGTTAGTGACAATATTGGTTTCTTAAAAGCAATGGGTCGTTTAGCGGATATTCGTCCATTAGCAGAAGGCGAAGAAGCGCCATTATCAGTTAATAAACTGGTTAACGGTGCAGAATTGCTGATCCCAATGGCGGGCTTTATCGATAAAGATGCGGAGCTTGCACGTTTAGATAAAGAGCTTGAAAAAGTAGAAAAAGACATCACAACTTTAGACAGCAAATTATCTAACGATGGCTTTGTTAGCCGTGCGCCAGAAGCAGTTGTTGCTAAAGAGCGTGAACGCTTAGCAACATGCTTAAGTGCAAAAGAAAAACTAATCGCACAAAAAATCTCTATCGCCTCTTTATAAGCACAGTCGCTTTAAAGACACTGAGATTAATAGTAAAAACCCGCGTTTATCGCGGGTTTTTACTTAGCTTCTTTCATTCAAAAAATAAAACCATTTTTCACTTCATTTCTTGTTATTCTCGGTTCTATTCTCGTCAATCCGCCTTTCTCCCCCCTTATTTTTGCTTAAATTTAATCACTCACTAAAATATAACGCTAGAAATAAATGGGATAAGTAAGCAAAGAAAAAGGGTTAACGGTTTACAAACACGCTTAATCAATTAAGATAGTTTTTGTAGCCATCCGCGCTACTTTCAATGAAGAAGTCCCTTTCCGGTGCTCTCTCAATAAATAATCAAAAAGTATTCTACTAATAAGTGAAAACGATGAGTGCAACTATGACTGCAACCCAAGCTATAACCTCAAATATTGTTATCCGAGCAATTGAAGAAAAAGACAACGCAGGTATTGCACGCGTTATCCGTGAAGTCTCAGCAGAGCACGGTTTAACTGCCGATAAAGGCTTTGCGGTTGCCGATCCAATTTTAGATACCCTTTATGAAGTTTATCATCAGCCACGCAGTGCTTACTGGATTGTTGAGATGGATGGAGAAGTTGTTGGCGGCGGCGGTGTCGCGCCACTTGCGGGAGGCGATGGCAATACTTGTGAATTACAAAAAATGTACCTTTCATCCAAACTACGAGGCAAAGGTATTGCGAAAAAAATCGTTCTACAATCTCTTGAATTTGGTAAAGAGCAAGGCTTTAGCCGTTGCTATTTAGAAACCACAGATATCTTAAAAGCGGCTGTCGGTTTATACGAAAAACTAGGATTCGAATTTATTGATGAAGCATTAGGCAACACTGGACATAGTGATTGTGAGATCCGCATGGTGAAGCCACTTTAAGCGTTCTTGCTGTTCCCTACGTAATACAATAAATAAAATAAGTTTTACTTTACCCGTATTTCTGATACGGGTTTTTATTGTCAAATAATAGCACCCATTAACACAAATTCTGTTTATCAAAATGATATAAATACAGTATATTTTATACTTATTCTCACAATTAATTTCTTAAATAATTATTATCAAAGTATTATTAATGAAATTCTTATCTTAAATTTTATTAAAATACACAAGTTTAATTTATTATTCATTTCACTCTAGATAACTCTATTTAACTTCTTAAATTAAATATCTCTTAGCTTCTATTTTATTTTAATTCTCCTTCTTTTTTATATTGCTATTTATCGCTAATTTAATATCTTTATGCAGATAAAGTCATGTGATGGCTTTTATAACTCTAAAATTTAAAAGGAATTTTTTATGAAAAGCTTTGTTAAAATTGCACTTATTGCTTCTGTAATTACCGTTATGACTGGTTGTACTGGTAGCGTATACAATAAAGAAAAAGACTGTAACTACGACTACTTACTGCACCCAGCTGTTTCTATTTCTAAAATCATTGGCGGTTGTGGCGACACAAACAAATAAGATTTAAGAAATAAATGTATTAATAAACTGCATTCTGACTTATTGTTGCTAAGAAAGAATGTAGTTTTTTTATTTTTTTCACCACTTTTCTCTATAACCTTGTATAAGTAGCATCAATTTTTTCAGTATAGACTTTATCAATATTCTAACTAGAAATAGCCTTATTTATAGTATGGTTAAGCTATTTCCTTATTATACGTCTTGTTTTTGTATTTTTATTTCTTTTTTGCACTCTATTATCTTGTAAAATTTTAGTATTTCTCAATTTTAATTATATTTTTAAATTGAAAAAAGCAGATGAAAATATACTTATATACCACAAAAATATTATAAGATTTCAAAGCAGGTTATATATATTTCAAGGCTTTTTAGCAGAATCTAATAGGGATCTTTAGCTATCAACTTATTATTTAAACTAATGAGAAGTTATCGATAACTATTTGATTAAATTTATTATTCTATGAATAATTTATATTTAACTAAAATATAAAGGAAAGTTATATGCAATGTAGTGATTTACAATGGTTTTACTGCAAAGATGGTGAAATCATGGATGCTAATGAAGCCATGGAAAAGCGATTAGCTCTTTATCGAAAAATAGGTCGAGAGCTTAAAAACGCACATAATCGCTCAAAAGAATGTTTACCACCTACAGGATTAGACGAGTCGATTTATTATCGATGCGAAGGAGATACCCCCTCAGTTGAAACCGCGCTAAATAATCCTTGGGTAAAAAGAGTTGAAGATTTTGGAATAACATCAACTAAAGGTATTAAAAGAATAGAAGATACCGCTGTATACTTGGGCGTTTTTCCTCCCCAAATGATGGGCATGAACTTTATTCTTAAATCTCGACTCTCCAGAAATCCTCGTATCATACAAGAAAATATTGAGGCAGTTTATTTATTACGATTTATTATAGATCCTTACGAAAATATTGCTGAAACCCTCAATATTATTATTGGTTCAATAATCAGTCAAATTTCACCAACTAGAAAACAGAAGTTATCTGATCATATTCAAGTAATAACTAATATTTCTAGCTCAAATAATGCTATCAATTTTAAAAATAAGCTTGATATTGACGATCAAGTAAATGTATCTGTTAAAAATTTTGCAATCGGTGTTGGAGTTGATGTCATGACTGAATCTAATATCCGAAAATTTATTGTGACTGCGATAACTACTCAAATTGTTTCCTCTGTTGTTTTAAAATATCCAACTTTCTTTAAACCAGTCAGTACACAAACAGTGATTAATCGAGCAGTTATCGTAGCTACTGTGATATACAGCTATGGAACCATTGAAAAAATGTCAGAAGCAGCAAAAAGATTAAAAAACAAAAATAAAACAGTCTTTGAGGCGTTGGATAAAAGCAAGATCACTATGGCCTATTATTTTGTTGAAGAAGAAATAGGACCATTAATTACTTTAGCAGCAAGCCCAAGTAGCGTAGCTAGTGATGATGCTTTTATCTCTGAAGTGCGTCATTTAATTAATAAATATAAAAATTAGAATACACTCTCATCCGATATACTATATCCAGAAGTACCAGCCATAATTTGTGAGGTGGTAATATCACGATATCTAACAGTTAATTGCTCTTCAGGATCTATATCATTGCGTAAAATATTATTTGGGCATTGATGTGAATAATCAATAATAGATGCCTCATTTAATTTCACTGTGAAATATTTCTCAATTCCACCATTTTGTGCAGTACGATAATAATCAAAATTTAAACTAAGAATTTCATTATTTGAAACTGCAATAAGTAATAAAGGAGAAGATTTATCGATTAGCTTGGTAAACTCTATAGGCTGATGAGCTAAATTTTGGGATCTAGATACTGAGAAATTCAGTTCTGTAACAAATATTGCATCTTCTTTTCCTGTTTGATAACGATTTCCTATTGAATCCAATGTTCCACAGCCACGAGAAATCAAGCCTTGTTGTTTCCCTTCTAACGTAAGATAGATTAAATTAGCCATTAATAAAGTCCATTTATAGGTGATTTTACATGATGTTAAACAATAAGATTCTTATCGTCACGTTATTTCTATGTTTATCTAACCCCATATTGGCTTATTCAAAATCTCAAGCTAAATGTATTCCAGCAGAAAAGAACTTTGTTGCATGTGAAATATTAGCAAAACATGGAGATAATGAAGCATTATTAATCCTCGGGCATTTCTATGAAATAGGTGCTGGAATTGAAAAAAACACAGAGAAAGCAGAGGAAATATATCAACATTTAGCAGATAAAAATGATGCAGATGGGATTAATCAGTTAGCAATACTAAAAGAAGAACAAGGAAAACAAGAAGAAGCCATCTTACTTTACCAAAGAGCAATAGAATTAGGTTCATCTTCCGCTAATTATAATTTAGGTCTATTGTACAAACATAATAAGAACTATTCGAAAGCGAAAGAGATGTTTGAAATAGCAATTAAAAATGATAATTCTAGTAATGCCATGATGAGTTTAGGAGATCTATATCGTCATGGTAACGATGTTGAAAAAAATATGGAATTAGCTGAAAAATGGTATAAAGCATCAATACAATCAGGTAACCATTTCGCCATTACCCGATTAGGAATGCTGTATGGTGAATTAGAAAAATATGATGAAGCGATAAAATGTTATCAGGAAGCAATCAAAAAAGGTGATCCTAGTGCAATGAATTCACTAGGTTTATTGTATCAACATGGTTTTGGATTTAAACGCGATATCAATAAAGCGGTTAAACTCTATCAAGACGCGGCAAATAAAGATGGAATTGGTGGGCTTGTTAATCTTGGGCTGATGTATGAAGAAGGGCTTGGTGTACCTAAAAATTATAAGAAAGCGATAGAATTATATACAAGAGCATATCAATTAGGTTACACCGACATTCAATTACGAATCGATTTTTTAAAAAAAAATTTTATAAAAAATAATTAAAATTAAGGTGGTACTATAAATTATATATTTGCGTGTTTAATAACAATCAAAATATAGGCAGATTATGAACAAGAGAAAACTTAAAGTGTTTGCAACCGAACTCATGATATTGTGAAGTCCTGTAAATAATTCAGTGTATTTTTCTGTCATAAAATCATTCATTTTTTTTGAACACCATCAACAAATTCCCCCTATTTTGTTCATCGTGCGAACACTTTATGATCATCGTCATTAAGAAATCGCGATAATCTGTATTACCTCCTTCTGTGTCTTGGTTATTGCGGTTTCTTTCCTTAACTCGGAGAACAATCATGACTATCAGACAGATTAATCATATTTATTCGGCGCCAAATTCACACTGGGTAGGTAATGGCTTTCCAGTCAGCACCTTATTTTCCTATCAGGAAAATGGTGAAAAACATAGCCCGTTTCTGCTGATGGATTATGCCGAGCCAACACTATTTAAGCCTGTTACTAATGCCCGTGGTGTAGGAGCGCATCCTCATCGTGGATTTGAAACCGTGACAATCGCTTATCAAGGCGAAGTTTCTCATCATGACTCTAAAGGCCATGCTGGAACTATCGTCGCAGGTGACGTGCAATGGATGACCGCTGCCTCTGGCATTTTGCATAAAGAGTATCACTCTGAAAAAATGACCAAAGAAGGCGGTGTATTAGAAATGGTGCAACTTTGGGTGAATCTGCCGACAGCGTACAAAATGACACAGCCTCGTTATCAGGCGCTAAAAGCAGAGGATATCCCTCATGTTGAATTACCTGATGGCCAGGGTTATGTCAGAGTCATTGCGGGTGATTATGCCAATACCCAAGGTGCCGCGATGACCTATTCACCACTGAATGTGTGGGATCTGCATTTAAATCGTGCAGGTGTTTCACATTACAATATTCCCGAAGGCCATAATGCAATGCTGTTTGTAGTAAAAGGTGCGGTACATATCAATGACAGTGAAATTGCACGCCAACACGACATGGTCGTGTTAGATAATCATGGCGATACGCTGACATTAGAATCAATGGGTGACACCCTTGTTTTAATTCTAACAGGTGAGCCGATTAATGAGCCGATTGCTGGACAAGGACCTTTTGTGATGAATACGCAAGAAGAGTTACAACAAGCTTTTGATGATTATGACAATGGTAGATTTGGGGTGATGAACTAATCGCTCGATCTTAAAACCAATAACACCAGTCACAAAGTAATTATTTTGTGGCTGGTGCTATTATTTTGCACTGATAAATCAGGTATAAAAGGACAACATTTAGCAAAAATTAATGTAAGCGAGATGACTTATCAGACTCTTCGTCGTCTTCGTCTTCACCTTCTTCATCATCATACTCTGCGTCAGGATCTTCAAAATAAGTCCCCCAACCATCGTAATAGACACCCATTTTTTCAGCTAAATTCATTAATTGCTCAACTTGGGCATCAATAAGTTCAGCATTTAAACCACTTTCACTCACAGCATCAAAACAAACTAGGATCTCACCTGATTCGACTTCAATTTCCTCAGGCTCAGTCACTTCATAACCTAACTTAAAGACTTCAACTGCTGCTTTTTCTAGTGTTTCAAAGTTTTCACAAGAAATATGGTGCTCAATGGCATACAGTGCATCAGGATCGCTGCCATCTTCCAGTAACTCTTCAATAATAAGACGTGTTTCTTCACGTTGTTCTGCTAACTCTTTGCTGTCCGCCATAATCATGCTCCGCAATAGTCTGAAAAGGTATCTCGTTCATTCTCCCACAGGCAGGATCAACACTCCATACTTAATATGATGCCCTTATCGCAGACTGTTTAAATTAAAAGTTTTACCTTAGGGGTTGATGATGAATATTTATTGATATAGATTGAATATAAATTCAATAACAGGATATCACTCTATGAACCCTTTTTATCAAAAATCATTCTTACGTTTGCTTGATTTTTCACCTGCGGAAATTCAGCAACTGCTTACACTGTCAACGCAATTGAAAAAAGCCAAAAAATCAGGTCAAGAAACTCAATATCTTACTGGAAAAAATATCGCACTGATTTTTGAAAAAGACTCAACACGTACCCGTTGTGCGTTTGAAGTTGCTGCATTTGATCAAGGCGCAAGAGTGACTTATTTAGGAGGAGGAAGCCAAATTGGGCATAAAGAATCGATAAAAGATACCGCTCGAGTATTAGGTCGTATGTATGATGGTATTCAGTATCGGGGTTACGGACAAAAAACGGTAGATGCACTTGCACAATATTCAGGTGTACCTGTTTGGAATGGTTTAACCAATGAATTTCACCCAACACAGCTACTAGCAGATTTACTCACTATCACTGAACATCAAACTAAACCGTTATCAGAAACTGTGTTTGCTTACCTTGGTGACGCTCGTAATAACATGGGAAATACCATGCTGGAAGCGGCAGCATTAACAGGTATGGATTTACGTTTAGTTGCACCTAAAGCATGTTGGCCTGAAGCAGGTTTAGTTGCTCAATGCCAAGAAATTGCAACGAAAAATGGTGGAAAAATCACACTCACTGAAAATGTCGCTGAAGGCGTTAAAAACGCAGATTTTCTTTACACTGACGTGTGGGTTTCTATGGGTGAACCGAAAGAGGTTTGGAAAGAGCGTATTGCTTTACTCAAGCCTTATCAGGTCAATATGGATGTTATAAAATTAACTGGAAATACAGATGTTAAATTCCTTCACTGTTTACCCGCTTTTCATGATGAAGAAACAACGATGGGTAAAGCATTAGCTGAAGAATTTAACCTATATGGTGGTTTTGAAGTCACTGATGAGGTTTTTGAATCAAAACACAGCATTGTGTTTGATGAAGCAGAAAATCGTCTTCACACAATAAAAGCAGTGATGGTCGCTACCCTTGCAAATCCTTTCTAAAATACATAATCATGCAAAACACCTATTTTTTATTTATCAAAAAATAGGTGTTTTCTTTGTTTTATCCCAAGCTTATTGATTTTTAAATCAAAAAAAAATTTTTAGAAAAAAACAAAAGCAAACGCTTGCGTGCAAATCTAAGATGCGTATAATGCGCCACAATTTGTCAGGAGGAAAGATGAAACAGCGCCTATTCCAATTTGTTACTAAAACAAGCACCTTAACTGGTCGCAAGCGCATTCTCTTTTTTCCAATAGCCCAATTTTTTAAAACCCCTCTTATTGAGGGGTTTTTTTTGGCCTGTAAAAAACCACTTATCGCACAATTCATCGCTAAAGGAGAACTCAAATGACTAATCCGCTCTACCAAAAGCATATTATCTCCATCAATGATCTGGACAGGGAAGATTTGGAAGCTGTTCTTCACGTTGCTAATAAACTAAAACAGCAACCTAATAACGAATTGTTAAAAGATAAAGTGATTGCGAGTTGCTTTTTTGAAGCATCAACACGTACTCGCCTATCATTTGAAACTGCGATTCATCGCCTAGGCGCATCTGTTGTTGGTTTTTCTGATGGAAGCAACACTTCGCTGGGTAAAAAAGGTGAAACTTTAGCGGATACCATTTCGGTTCTTCGCACTTATGCTGATGCCATTGTTATTCGCCATCCTCAAGAAGGTGCAGCGCGTTTAGCTTCTGAGTTTGCTGGCGATATTCCAGTACTTAATGCGGGTGATGGCGCAAACCAACATCCAACACAAACTTTACTGGATTTGTTTACCATTCAAGAGACACAGGGTCGTTTAGATAATCTTAATATCGCGATGGTCGGTGACTTAAAATATGGCAGAACAGTTCACTCACTAGCACAAGCATTAGCGAAATTTAAAGGTAATCATCTCTATTTTATCGCCCCTAAAGTACTCGCTATGCCAGAGCATATTCTTCACTTACTGGAAGAGAATGGTGTTGAATATAGCCAGCATGAAACAGTAGATGAAGTCATGCCTGAGCTGGATATTCTCTATATGACTCGTGTACAGAAAGAGCGTTTAGATCCATCTGAATATGCGAATGTGAAAGCACAATTTATCTTAACCAGTGCAGATCTTGTGAATGTGAAAGATAACCTCAAGATCCTACACCCACTGCCACGTATTGATGAAATCACTACTGATGTAGATAAAACACCTTACGCTTACTATTTCCAACAAGCGGGCAATGGTATCTACGCACGTCAGGCATTACTTGCCTTAGTTCTGAATAAAAACTTAGTTCTTTAATAAGGAGCACACCATGACACATGATCACAAACTAAAAGTTGAAGCTATCAAACGTGGGACTGTTATTGATCATATTCCAGCGCAGGTGGGCTTTAAAATTCTTTCACTGTTTCGTTTAACTGAAACTGATGAAAGAATAACAGTAGGTTTTAATTTACCTTCAGAAAATTTAGGTAAAAAAGACTTAATTAAAATTGAGAATGTCTTTTTAACCCCAGAACAAGCAAACCGTTTAGCAATGTATGCACCGCAAGCAACAGTAAATATTATCGATGATTATCAAGTGATTAATAAGATGGCATTAAGCTTACCTGAATTACTTGAAGATGTGGTGCCTTGCCCGAACAGCAACTGTATTAGCCATAACGAGCCAGTACAAAGTAGTTTTCGTGTAAAAAAACTGGCCTCAGATGTTGTATTAACCTGCAAATACTGTGAAAAAGAGTTCGAACGCCACGCGGTTATTCGTTAATTCTTTTAACTATCTGCTCGAAAGGGCAGATAGTTTTTTTATAAAAAAAGAATAATTATCTCTTAAAAGCCCCAAGACTATTTTTACTAAAAATAGAAATAGTTTATTTCCTCTTTTTTATAAAAAATATTACTACAATCTCACTATTTTTATGGACTAAAAGTAGCGTCAAGATGCAGTATAACTCTACATTCATTTTCTTTTTACACTGACAAACTTTATGATAAAGCCTGACATCTGTCATATTGCTAACCTAAAGCACTGGCTATAATAGCGCCACACTAATCGAATGTTAGCGTTAATCTTATAAAAACAGGAGTTCTACATGTCTTACGAAATTAATACCGATAAAGCCCCTGCAGCAATCGGCCCTTATGTACAAGGTGTTGATTTAGGTAACTTAGTGATCACTTCAGGTCAATTACCTGTTGATCCTGCAACCGGTGAATTTGTTTCTGATAATGCCGCAGAGCAAGCTCGTCAATCTTTAGAAAACGTAAAAGCAATCATTGAAAAAGCGGGTTTAACCGTTGCTAACATCATCAAAACTACTGTTTTCGTAAAAGATTTAAATGATTTTGGTACAATCAATGCGGCTTATGAAGCGTTCTTTAAAGAGCATAATGCCGCATTCCCAGCTCGCTCATGTGTTGAAGTTGCACGTTTACCAAAAGATGCAAAAGTAGAAATCGAAGTTATCGCTATCCGTTAATTTCGTCTCAATAATGAGTCATAAAAAAGCAAAGGTCTCTTAATGAGCACTTTGCTTTTTTTATGTTCTCACTTTTTGATGAATAATTTATCACTTCTGTTTTTGGCACATATTTACAATTCGGCTAATCCCTCTTGATACCTGACGTAGCAAAAATACCTTGATATAGATCAGTTTTAATGAAGATTATTTCCCTTCCAATAACTATATATTGTGCTTTAATACATACCGACCTACAACATATAGTAATTATACACATCTTATCCACAATAAGCCTGAATGCTGTGCCATCACCTGTTTTTATGGGATTTGAGCCTGTGGATAAATAGTTAAGGAGCAAGATTGTGAAAACCATAGTGATAAAACGAGACGGATGTAAAGTCTCTTTTGACCAAACCCGCATCAGCGATGCTATCAAAAGAGCCGCCGTAGCTTGTGAGATCACTGATGATGATTATTGCGATTCTGTCGCGCAATCCGTTTCACAATCTCTCGCAGGACGTTCGAATGTCGATATCCGTGAGATCCAAGACGCCGTAGAAAATCAGCTGATGGCTGGCGAACATAAAGATGTCGCCAGAGCCTACATTGAATACCGTCATGACCGAGATGTTGCTCGTGAGCAACGTGGAAGACTAACTCAGGAAATCCGAGGTCTTATCGAACAAAGTGATGTCTCTATTCTTCATGAAAATGCGAATAAAGACAGTAAGGTTATCCCTACCCAGCGTGATTTACTTGCGGGTATTGTGGCTAAACATTACGCAAAATTGCATATCCTGCCAAGAGATGTGGTACTCGCTCATGAGCGTGGTGAAATTCATTATCATGATCTCGATTATTCACCGTTTTTCCCTATGTTTAACTGTATGCTAATTGACCTTAAAGGCATGTTAAACAATGGTTTTAAAATGGGAAATGCTGAAATAGAACCCCCTAAATCTATTTCAACAGCAACAGCAGTCACTGCACAAATTATCGCACAAGTGGCAAGCCATATTTATGGCGGTACAACAATAAACCGTATCGATGAAGTATTAGCGCCGTTTGTAAAATCAAGTTATGACAAACACTATAAAGTGGCAGAAGAATGGCAGATTGCTGACAAAGAAGCCTATGCCACTGCACGCACTGAAAAAGAGTGTTATGACGCATTCCAATCTTTAGAGTATGAAGTCAATACGCTGCATACGGCTAATGGACAAACCCCATTTGTCACTTTTGGCTTTGGTCTTGGTACATCAAAAGAAGCGCGTTTAATTCAACGCTCTATTCTTGAAAACCGTATGGCAGGTTTAGGTAAAAACCGTAAAACGGCTGTTTTCCCTAAACTCGTTTTTGCCATTAAAGATGGCTTAAACCATAAGTTTGGTGATCCTAATTACGATATCAAACAACTTGCTCTTGAATGCGCAAGTAAACGCATGTATCCCGATATCTTAAATTATGATCAAGTTGTGAAAGTGACGGGATCATTTAAAACTCCAATGGGTTGCCGTAGTTTCTTAGGTGTTTACGAAGAAAATGGCGAAATGATCCACGAGGGTCGTAATAACTTAGGCGTTATCAGCCTGAACTTACCGCGTATTGCTATTGAAGCTCAAGGTGATGAAGCGACATTCTGGTCACTGCTTGATGACCGCCTTGAATTAGCGAAAAAAGCACTGATGACACGTATTGCTCGTTTAGAAAACGTCAAAGCGCGTGTTGCCCCTATCCTTTATATGGAAGGTGCTTGCGGTGTTCGCTTGAAAGCAGATGATAATGTGGCTGAAATCTTTAAAAATGGCAGAGCCTCGATTTCATTAGGTTATATCGGTGTACATGAAACGATTAATGCACTGTTTGGTACTCAAAAACACGTTTTTGACGACGAAACCTTAAGAGAAAAAGCAGTGGCGATTATTAATCGTCTACGTGAAGCCACAGATCAATGGAAAGCTGAAACAGGTTATGGCTTTAGCCTTTATAGCACACCAAGCGAAAACTTATGTGACCGTTTCTGTCGTTTAGATGCCGCAGAATTCGGTATTCTTCCTGGTGTTACCGACAAAGGTTATTACACCAACAGCTTCCACTTAGATGTTGAGAAAAAAGTAAACCCATACGATAAACTGGATTTTGAAGCGCCTTATCCTCCATTAGCAAGTGGCGGTTTTATCTGCTATGGCGAATATCCAAACTTACAGCATAACCTTAAAGCGTTAGAGGATGTGTGGGACTATAGCTATACCCGAGTTCCTTACTATGGAACAAACACTCCAATAGACGAATGTTACGACTGTGGTTATACCGGTGAATTCTCTTGCACCAGTAAAGGCTTTACTTGCCCGCGTTGTGGTAATCACAACCCTGCTAGAGTCTCTGTTATTCGCCGTGTGTGTGGATATTTAGGTAGCCCCGATTCACGTCCATTTAATGCGGGTAAACAGGAAGAAGTTAAACGTCGAGTTAAACATCTGGCAAATGGTCAGTTAGGCTAACAGAGTGAATTATCATCAATATTATCCTGTTGATGTGGTAAATGGTCCTGGTACTCGTTGCACCCTGTTTGTTGCAGGGTGCATACACCAATGCCGCGGCTGTTATAACAAATCAACCTGGTCATTAACGTCCGGCAAGCTATTTACACAAGAATTGGAAGATCAGATCATTGCTGATCTCCAAGACAGTCGGATTAAACGACAAGGATTATCACTTTCAGGTGGCGATCCACTACACCCTCAAAATCTTTCTGCTATATTAAAATTGGTAAAACGCGTTAAAACGGAATGCCCTGAGAAAGATATTTGGGTTTGGACTGGCTACTTACTGGCTGACTTAACCCCAGAGCAGCAAGAAGTCGTTAACTTTATTAACGTACTGATTGATGGGAAGTTCGTACAAGAACTTTATGATCCCGCATTACTGTGGCGTGGTAGTAGTAATCAGGTGATCCATAAATTGAAGTAATACACATTGAATTAACTGGAGGATGTATGCCTTTAAGTGATAATAAATATGTAAGCTTTTCTGAAGATCATGAACTGAACTACCATTTAAAAAAATGGGGTAAAAAGCAGTCTAAAGCGAATCGAGAACAACTCGTGAAGCTAGGCACCGAATTGAAAAAGAAACTCGGTGCTAAACATCTCCAGCATACTGAAATAGATGCTGAGATAGAAAAAAATCTTTCATCATTTGAGTGATCCCTAAAAGCCCATTTATATAATGGGCTTTTTTCTTACCATTCTTACTTAATCACACCTGTTATCAAATACGAATCATTTTCAAAAAAGATGGTCAAAGTGATTAGTTTTGTTTTATTATTAACGCCCTTAACTATTCTTTTTATGATGATATTTGATATGAAATTAGCACTCTTCCCTTTATTTTCAATGATTTTACTTTCAGGTTGCAGTAGTACTTGGGAACCCAAAGGTGCATCAGATTACACATTACAAGAAGCAAAGCTAATTTGCGATCTCGATGCCAATACTCGTTACCCTATCCGCAAAGAAGTGCTACAACGTACTGTTTATCGTGATGTGCAAAAGACGTGTCGTAAAGATGATAAAGACCATTGTGGTGATAAAAAAACCTACACTGAACGCGTACCAATGACAGAAAGTTATGTTGAGGACATTAATCAAGAAGACAGAAGAACTTTCTATACTTCATGTATGTCTTTAAAAGGGTGGGAACAGAAAAATCATTATTTTTGGGAATAAAAGGAATTTGAGAAAAAATAACCAGCTTAATCACGCTGCCAATACAGCTTAGTCCCAAAACCTAACTGATTATTGACCATCTTAATTTCTTGTAATTGTAATTCCCATAAAGGCACATGGATGGCGGCTAATGCGACAGGAAAGCGTAAACAATAATGTTTTCTTGCGTTGATGTCGTCCTGACCTGCCAGTAAAGCAACAGAACCCGTGAATTGAATACCTTGTAGATCGGATACTGCAATTTCTTGCGTACTAATACTTCCTGCAACTAATAAATTTTCCTGCATCATTTGGGCATGACGCGTTTTCTTTTCAGAAAGAAAAACAAGCCTCATCTGGCTTTCATCGAACCAATAAAAACAATTTGCACACCAAACATCACCTAATGAACGAGTTGTACATAAGGTAAACACATGGTTGTTTCGGATGTATTGTTTAATTATTTTGATCGAGTCTAAAGAAGACATAATACACCTGTATAGATACAAAAAGAGACGCTGTTTAGCTGATAATTATATCATCAAAACGAGCGTCTTACCGCGTGTCTCTTATTACAGGTTATTTATCGAAAATAATTAAAATTAACGATAAATTTCAGCATTTACAGTGAGGTAATCGTCACCTGTTGCGCCAACAACTTTAAAACCTTTTGCACCTTCATCTTTTGCGATTTGGGCAATCTTAGTGGTTAAACCATCTAAAGTATCGCTACCTGTGATTGTGATATACTCACCATTAACAGAAGGGCTTTTTGATACGCTATCAGATGCGATTGAACCGAATGAAATAGCACTTAAAGCTAATGTTGCAGCGATTAATGTAGATTTTTTCATAATAAACTCCAATTAAATTCTAATTTTGTTAGGTATCGCGGAGTGTGTCTCTGTGATATGGATCATACTATGCGCTTTAATTTAACTTTAAAATTAGCAATAATTGCTGTTCATTTTCAAAAAAATTGAATGTTATTTTATAAATAACAAAGCTTTCTGTCACAAATATTTCACAACATATTGATATATCTAATAGATTTCATTTTGATAAAGCGATAAATTACTCAATTCAAAAATTGAGAAATATTATTTATCAAAAGAAAAAGTAGCACGAAAAGGAAAAAGTGATGGCTGATACAGTGTGGTCACTCTATATTGTCAGAAATCGTCTTGGCTATCTTTATACAGGGATAACGACAAACGTTGAGCGACGCTTTACTCAACACCAGAATGGAACCGGCGCTAAAGCACTGAAAGGAAAAGGACCTTTATTATTAGAGTTTCATTGCCAAATAGGCTCTCGGCAACGTGCTTCTCAACTTGAATACCAATTAAAACAATTGAAGAAAACGCAAAAAGAAAAGCTGATCAAAGACCAGCCTTCAGACATTGCGTTGTATTTAACACGATAGACAATCTGTTCGATTAAACCTCATCAAATAATGGCGAGAAATTCACTAAACCATGAATATTTTCAACATTACCATTATCGAGAGCATAGAACTGAAATGCCTCTTCGGTGTCAGGCCATTTGCAATGTAACCCTTGTGATTTTGCAGGAATAAAGCCTGACTTTTGATAGTACTCTGGCTCACCTAATACCACCACAGCGCCATAACCAAATTCATTTAGGCTATCTAATCCTTCATTAATCAGTTGGCGTCCAATACCTTGGCGCTGGAAATCAGGTGCAACAGCAAGAGGCGCAAGCCCTACCCATTGGCAATCGACACCATCAACATCAACTGGTGTAAAGCCAATGTAACCCATAACGTGGCCTTCATCATCGACTGCGACCATACCTAATGTCAGCAGTCCCTCTTCTCGTAAATGTCCCACTAAATCAGCTTCTGCACCTGTAGGAAACGCTTGACGTAAAAGGTTATCAATAGCTGGAATATCAACGGGAATTTCAACACGTATTAGCATGAAGTTGAGCTCAGTTCATGGCTGTGTAGAGTGTCTTCGGTTTCTTCTTGAAGCCCACTTTTTACAAACTCAGCCAGTTGTAATAAACCAAAACGCAACACAGATGGCATTGAGTCTAATTCAATTGCGTCCATCAGGTTCTTAACATATAACCCGAGTTCTGTATCACCCTCAATTTGTAGACGGCGTTGGAAAAATAAGGTGTCAGGATCTTCTTTGCGCGCAGCAATTAAAATAAGATCATTTGCATTTCCACTAAAGCTGACATCTTCTTTTTCTAAGCGACTGACCACTAATTTATCATCACAAACACTGATAAACCACTGTAAATGTAAGTCTCTTATCTCAACTTTTAGCCATTTATTTTCTAGAAAGTGTAAATCGCCTTCCGCTAACGATTCACGAAATTGCCAGCTTAAAAACTGTTCTAAAATATCGCGTTGCAGAGCAAATGGGGTAACTTGTAAAGGGTAACGTAAAAAACGAGGTCCCTCTTTAACCAAATGGGTACGAATTTTGTTAAACACGTTCGGACTCCTATAAATAAAATTACGGGCTATTGTGCCAGATATAGACAGATATTCTGCGATCCTATATCAATATTCGGTTAATCCGTTGCTCACATTTTGTGTTCTTTGATTTTACTTAAGCAAAAAACGAAGTTCTCTGCCCTAAATCAAAACCTTTTTTTATCCTGCTTATTACAATTCCTGATCATTCTTAATTTCTAAAGGGAAGTGAAGATGGAATTGCTGTGCCCAGCGGGTAATTTACCTGCCTTAAAAGCGGCCATAGATAATGGTGCGGATGCCGTTTATATCGGCTTAAAAGATGATACTAATGCAAGACATTTTGCTGGTTTAAATTTCACAGAAAAGAAGTTACAAGAAGCGGTTAATTATGTTCATCGCCACCAGCGAAAATTGCATATTGCAATAAACACCTTTGCTCACCCTGATGGATTTGAACGCTGGCAAAAAGCCGTTGATATGGCGGCATCTTTAGGGGCTGATGCTCTTATATTGGCGGATATCGCCATGTTAGAGTACGCTGCAGAGCGTTATCCTCATATTGAACGTCATGTTTCAGTACAAGCCTCAGCAACCAATACACAAGCTATTGAGTTTTATCAACGTAACTTCGATGTGGCTCGTATTGTTCTTCCTCGTGTTCTATCTATTCATCAAGTCAAACAATTAGCACAAACTAGCCCTGTACCTTTAGAAGTTTTTGCCTTTGGCAGTTTATGTATTATGGCTGAAGGTAGATGCTATCTCTCTTCTTATTTAACAGGTGAATCGCCAAATACGGTAGGTGCTTGCTCTCCTGCACGTTTTGTACGTTGGCAACAAACACCACAAGGGATGGAATCTCGCCTTAATGATGTCTTGATAGACCGCTATTCACCTGATGAAAATGCAGGCTACCCAACACTGTGTAAAGGTCGCTATTTTGTTGATGATCACTGTTATCACGCATTAGAAGAGCCGACGAGCCTCAATACTCTTTCACTCTTACCTGAATTAATGGCGATGAATATTGCGTCAGTTAAAATTGAAGGTCGTCAACGTAGCCCTGCCTATGTAACAGAAGTGGCGAGAGTTTGGCGTGCAGCCATTGATCAATGTAAGAAAGATCCTCAAGGTTTTAGTACTAATCCACGTTGGATGAACGCGCTAGGAAAGATTTCAGAAGGAACACAAACAACACTGGGTGCTTATCACCGTAAATGGCAATAATAAGGATACGAAAATGAAATATGCATTAGGATCTGTACTTTATTATTGGCAAAAAGAGACACTTGAAGCGTTCTACGAAAAAGCAAAACAATGCGACGCTGATATTATTTATTTAGGCGAAACAGTTTGCAGTAAACGCCGAGAAACCAAACCTCAAGATTGGATAAACCTCGCCAAAGAGGTCGCTAAAAGTGGCAAACAAGTGGTTCTTTCTACCTTAGCGTTATTACAAGCACCTTCTGAATTGAAAGAAATTGCTAAGCTGGTTGATAACGGTGAGTTTTTAGTTGAAGCACATGATTTTGGCGTGATTAATATGCTTTTCGAGCGCAATCTTCCTTTTGTTGCAGGCCACGGGCTTAACTGCTACAACGCTTATGCACTACGTTTGTTGCATAAACAAGGCATGATGCGTTGGTGTATGCCTGTTGAGCTTTCTCGCGAGTGGTTAAATAATCTTTTAAATCAATGTGAAAAATTAGGCATTCGCAATAAGTTTGAAGTTGAAGTATTGGCTTATGGGCATCTTCCTCTCGCTTATTCAGCACGTTGTTTTACTGCGCGTTCTGAAAATCGCTCTAAAGATGATTGTGAAACCTGTTGTCAAAAATACCCTCAAGGTCGTGAAGTATTATCACAAGAAAATCAGCAAGTATTTGTGCTTAATGGCATTCAAACACAAAGTGGTTATTGTTATAACTTGGGTAACGATCAAGCTTCAATGGCAGGTTTAGTGGATATTATTCGCCTTTCACCTGAATCTGACGCTATTTTTGATACCTTGCAACAATTTCGTCAAAATGAGCAAGGCCAACAACCTCTTACAACGATTCATCATCATGACTGTAATGGTTATTGGCGTAAGTTGGCAGGATTAGAATTGGTGGAGTAAAGATATATGATACACTTAAAAAAATGTTTATAGATAAATTAAATCATTATGGATGCGGTGTAAGCGGTATTATTCCTTAGAGTTACCACGGTCTTTCATTAATAGATATTTCAAAATGGGAACCAAGAAAATTATCAATGGAGTGTTGCCACCACATAGTGAATATTATTAGTAAAGATAAGATCTACAATATTGACTAGTCCTGATATAGGTTGACAACTTTTCAGGCATAAAACGCTCGATGTACTTCATCGGGCGTTTTATAGTTTAACGATAAGTGTGGCCGTTTTTCATTATAGAGTTGGATTGATTCTTCTACTAATTTTCTTGCTTGTTCCAGATTACTCGGTTTTATCAGTAGATACTCCATTTTTAATATTCCATTAATTCGTTCTGCTAAGGCATTTTGATAACAATCATACCCATCAGTCATAGAACATTGAATATTATGCTCTTTATGTATCTCCTGATATTCCGAAGAACAATACTGTATCCCTCGATCTGAATGATGGATTAACGAAGTTGTCGAAGTCCGTTTTTTTAACGCCTGAACCAACGATTTCTTCACTGAACTTGTTTTCATATTGTTATCTAAATGATATCCCACGATTTTTCGTGAATACGCATCCGTAATTAAACTTAAATAAGTATCACCTTCATGCGTCGATAAATAGGTAATATCTGCTACCCAAAGCTGTTCTGGTTGTGTGGGGATAAACCCTGACTTAATTAAATTTGGATGCCGATAAAAACGATGATGGCTTAAGGTTGTTCGATGATAAGCCCGTTTATTAGGCACCAGTAACTGATGTTCCTTCAATAAAGAAAATAGCCGATCACGACCAATAACCATCTGTTTTTGCTTTAAAATAAAATGTAATTTACGCCCACCCAGTCGAGGTTGTAAGACTCGTTCAGATTTAACAGCATCAATGATGGCCGAATCGGCTTTCTTTCGTTCCTCAGTTCTATCCAGTCTCTTGTAATAAGCCTGTCGGCTGATCTGCATAAAACGGCAAGCAATTGTTACGGTGAGGTTTTTAACCGTTTTTTCTTTAATAACTCGGCTTTGCGCTTTTTTGACAAACGAACTCCAAAGTCTCTATCCATGACTTTAACCACTGCTTCGAAGAAATCGGATTTAAGCCGAGCCTCTTCAAGTTCCTTTTCAAGGATCTTAATGCGTTGTTCCGGCGTTTGTTGTTCAGAAGATTGGGTCATAGCTGAACCTCTATAAAAAGTATCAGGGGTACCGTTTGACCAATCTAACCTACCATGCTTACGAAGCCAAACTAAAACAGTAGAGCATCCTTGTATACCATAGCGATCTTGGGCTTGTTTATAGGTTATTTCGCCTTTTTCAACTTGGTCAACAAGCTGTAATTTAAAAGCGAGAGAATAATCGCGTTGAGTTCGTTTAGTGATTGGTTTCATTACACTCTCCAATTTCAGATTGGAAAAGTGTCAACCTTATTCAGGACGGGTCATATTGATAAATAAAAAGCCCTTAAGGGCTCTTTATTTTGACTCTCCACGATGATGTAACCAATGCTTAAACTGATGCGTAATATGTCTTAACTCACCATTACGTAGCATACCCACCAGCACACCTAATACCGTATAAATCACGCCTAAAACGAGCATCATCACGATATCACCCAATATACTTTGGAATGACAGACCCATTTGGTTAATTCCCGCCATGGCGTTTACTGCCCATGTAGAAGGTAATGCGGATGAAATGGCAAAGACCCAGTCAGGCATTGCTTGTAGTGGCCAGATCGTGCCAGAAATATAGAATACCGGCGTTGTCACAAAGGCTAGTGTCAGATAAATCATCTCAACACTGCGTAAGCATTCTGTAATTAACTTACCTAACCCTAAGACCGCCAATAAGAATGGGAAAGTCAGCATCCAAATCTGGTAAAGCGGCGCTTCTTGGCGGTAACCCAATACCCACGGCCACAATGAAAAGAATACCGCAGATAAAAATAACCAAATCGGAATAAGTGCAGATAATGCCCCTAGATAAACCGCTAAAGGTGGCTTTCCTTTCGGGGTACTTCTCACCGCGATACTGACGCGGACACAAGCTATTAAAAGTGAGTGCTGTAATAGCATCACTAATAAGCCAGGGAAAATAATCGCAGCAAAACTTACCCCAGGGTTATACATCGCAATGGTTTCACCCTGAATAGGCTTTAATAGGATTTTTGATTGTTCAACACTAAAGCCTGCATTTCTCAAAATACGTCCATTGTAAGCATCTAATAACTGCTGATAAGCCAACATCAACTCTTGTTGAATTTGCCCGCTAGCCAGACGGTTTGTCGCATCACCAAATACAGGCACAGTAACATCTTTACCATTGAGGAGTTTTTTCTCAAAATCGGTTGGAACAATAATAATGGCAAATAACTCTCGCATAATCATATCGTGACGAGCTTCATCTAAATTATCGTAGTTCTTAATGCTTAATTTAGGTGTCGAGTTTAATGACCGAACAAGTGAATAACTTGCTGGGCTATGATCTTGATTAATCACTGCCACAGGAAGATCCCACAGTACAGGCTTGGCATAAACCAAACTCATAATGCATAGAGAAACAATAAGTAACATCCACATGGGTTTTTCTAACATACCCAATAGAACACGCTTAAAGGTTTGGAAATACATTTGCATCATGCAACACCTACCTGTAATTCCAATCGTTTAAAAATACGTTTACGAACTAAGAAGGCGATAGCAAAAGGATAAATCAGCAAAAGTGAACACACATATAAAATGCCTTGTAGTGATACTTCTCTTAAGAAAATATCAAACATCGCATTTAAGGCGTGCGTTAATGGCTCTAAATTAGAAATAATCCGCGCAGGTAAGATCATCGAAAGTTCAGGTACAGCCATGCCTGAAAATGCCAAGGCAATACTCACCAACATACCTATCATACTGTATGCCGTTATCGCACTATTGGTAAACGCAAAGAGCAGCAATCCCACACTTTGAGCCGCAATGATATAGAAGAACCCCACTAATACCATATATAGCGGATTACCGTTCACTTTCGCCCCCGAAAAATGCACTAATGCCGCTAATTCAACAATTAATAAGGTTAAGAAAAACAGTGTGTAAGGCGTAAGTTTTCCAATAAGTGCAAATGTGAAGGGCTTAATATTCAATAGCATATTACCGCGCGACAACGAATAAATCGTACAGGTCACGACAAATAGCTGGAGCATATGGATCGTAGCGGCAAATTGCTGATAATAAATATAGCTGCCACTGGCATTAAATAAACTGTCATAAGAGAGCGTCACTTTTGCCAAGGGAGGAACAGGTTTATTCATCTCTTGCGCTAACACAGTGCGATATTGCGCATTAAGCTCTGCAAGAAGCCCACTAAAATCCTGTATTGCATAACTCCCAGCAGCATAATACAACCCGTTGTAATACATCCGTGTGGTGGGTTGTTTTCCTGCTAATACCTTACTTTCAAAGTGTCGAGGAATGGTCAATATCGCATAATCTTTTGCGCTACCTAATCGCTCCATTGCAGTGCGTGGATTACCATCTAGCGTATTTAATTGCGCATGAGAGCCTGCATTTAGGTCTCTAATCAGGGTTCTTGATAATGGACTATTGTCATTATTGATCACGGAAACAGGCAAGTTCAGCAATGTGCCTTCAGAAAAGTTAGCACTAATTAACGTAAACAACATCAATGGAAACAGCCAGCTTAGCCAGTGAAAAACGGGGCTACGAACTGCCATATGAGTTTCTCGTGAAAATGCGCTACTAAAGCCACGCCAAGCTGCCTTTACTCTCATTATTCGCCCTTATTTATCCCAGCGCCATAATGCGCTCATACCAGGACGTAGCCCTTCAATTGGCGTAACAGGATACAGTCGGATTTCAAATGTTTTTAAATCGAAATCACCTGTTGCTCTTGTTGCTCTTTTTGTTGCGTAGTCGCCCATTGGGGCGATATAGCGAATTTCAGCTTCTACTTCTTTATTGCCTAATGCGGGAACCGTGATAGTAATGCGATCACCTTTACGAATATCCGCTAAGATATCTTCGCGGAGGTTATAAACAAAATAGGCATCAGGAATTCGGATCAGTGTAGCAAGTGGGCTATTCGCGTTAAAAAGCTCACCAATTTCCGCAGGAATAGGACCAACTTCACCATCAACCGGAGCTTTCACTTGTAAGTCATCTTGCTGAATTTTCAGCTCAATTAATTGTTGTTCTGCTTGTTGCACCGCTGCCGTATATTTGTGGCGTAATTCAATACGATCACCATTTTGGGCTTCATCAAGCTCAGCTTGAGCGGCTCTTACACGTTGTGAAGCAACATCACGGCTACGGCGTGCATTATCAAGTTCTGTCGCTGATACATAGCCTTTATTCGCCACAGCACTGATACGCTGATAATCTCTTGTTGAATTTGCAGCTTCCACTTTTGCTTGAGATAACACGGCTTCTAGGTTACGAATACTCTCTTCTCTTGTGCCATGCAATGACAAATCTAATTGAGCTTGTGCTTGTGCTTTAGCGGCTTCAAGTGCGGCGACTTGTGCGTTGAGTTCAGGGCTTTCTAATGTGATCATCAATTGCCCCGCTTTTACATCATCACCTCGCTCTATATAGCGCTCAATCACACGACCTTTGGCTTTAGAGGCGACAATCACTTCCGGTGCATCCACTTCGCCTTGCAGTAATAAATATTGATTATGCGCGCGGAAAAGTATGGCTAATGCAATTAGTATTAGCATTAATAAAATAAGATAGATGGCTCTTTTTTTCATATAACGATTAGACCTTAATAGTGAAGTAGAACACTCACTGACGGAGTTATATTACACAATAACTCAGAATTTCTTTAAGAATTTTGTGCGCCAGATCACTGACGCAAAGGAATATTTTCTTTGAAAGTGCGATTAAGTTATTCTTATATCAAACTTTATCGCCTCATTAATAGCCCTGTTTTATCTGGTATTTTTATATTTATCAGATAGAAAAGAGAACGGTACTCAATACTTATGTACGAATTTGATCTTATTTTGCTGTTATTACAGCAAATGTGCGTTTATTTAATCATTGCTTGGTTTTTAAGCAAAACACCTTTATTTACGCCACTTCTACAGGTCACGATAAAGCTTCCGCATAAGTTGATGTGCTACGTCATTTTCTCTATTTTCTGCATTATGGGCACCTATTTTGGGCTACATATTAATGATTCTATTGCCAATACGCGCGCCATTGGTTCGGTATTAGGCGGATTACTAGGCGGCCCTTATGTCGGCTTCCTTGTCGGTTTTACGGGAGGCTTACACCGTTATTCTCTGGGCGGTATGACCGCATTTAGCTGTATGGTGTCTACCATTGTCGAGGGATTAATTGGCGGATTAGTTCACCGTTATTACGTCAAACGCGGGCAAATGCACCGCATATTTAATCCATGGACCGCAGCAGCCGTGACTTTCTTTGCCGAAATAATACAGATGAGCATTATCTTATTATTAGCTCGCCCATTTAATGAAGCGCTTGCCTTAGTGAAAGATATTGCTGCCCCAATGATTGTCGCAAATACCGTTGGTGCTGCGATGTTTATTCGAATATTACAAGATAGACGGGCAATATTTGAAAAATATACCAGTGCATTTTCAGCTCAAGCATTAAAAATTGCCGTTTGCACCGAAGGTATTTTGCGTAAAGGGTTTAATCAAGATAATAGCACTCGAGTGGCAAAAGTCATTTATCAAGAACTAAGAGTCAGTGCCGTTGCGATTACAGATAGAGAAAAACTCCTCGCCTTTATTGGTATTGGCGCTGATCATCATTTACCGGGTACACCTATTTCATCAGAACAATCCAAGCAAGCCATCAATAATAATGAAGTTGTTTATGCAGATGGTAATGAAACACCTTACCGTTGCACGCTTTCACCCCATTGCAAACTTGGCTCAACCTTAGTTATTCCATTGAGAGGCGAAAATAACCAAGTCATTGGCACAATAAAACTTTATGAAGCTAAAAATCGCCTATTTAGTTCTATTAACCGAACCCTAGGTGAAGGGATTGCAAGTCTATTATCTGCACAAATTCTGGCTGGACAATATGAGCGAAATAAGCAATCTCTTTTAGAATCAGAGATTAAACTTCTCCATGCGCAAGTGAATCCCCACTTTCTTTTTAATGCATTAAATACACTACAAGCAGTTATTCGACGTGATAGCGAACAAGCAAAGCAATTAGTGCAATTTCTCTCTGCTTTCTTTCGTAAAAATTTAAAAAGGCCTGAAGCAGTTGTGACATTAAGTGATGAAATTGAACATGTGAATGCATATTTGCAAATCGAAAAAGCCCGTTTTCAGGAACGATTACAGATTGATATTCAAATTCCTGAAAGCCTAGCTAATGCCCGTTTGCCTGCTTTTTCGCTTCAACCAATGGTCGAAAATGCAATTAAACATGGAACGTCACAGTTATTAGATACAGGAAAGATTACAATTAGAGCACACCAAGAGCACCATTTAATTATTATTGAAATCTGTGATAATGCGGGGCTTTATCAACCCCAATGCCCTTCTCATGAATTAGGCTTAGGAATGAGGCTGGTGGATAAGCGATTAAAATTACGCTATGGCGAACTTTATGGTGTTTTAGTGGAATGCCAAGCTGATGAATATACAAAGGTGAAAATTTGCTTACCTCTAGAAAAAAGCATGGATAACGTTGCATAACAATGAATATATTAATCGTTGACGATGAGCCGTTGGCTCGTGAAAATTTACGTTGTTTACTTGAAGTCGAAAAGGATATTCATATTGTTGGTGAATGCAGTAATGCAATTGAAGCCATAGGAGAGATACACCGTAAAAAGCCCGATGTTGTCTTTCTTGATATTCAAATGCCGCGCATTACAGGGCTTGAAATGGTCACAATGCTTGATCCTGAACATCGCCCGTATATCGTCTTTTTAACCGCATTTGAAGAGTATGCGATCCAAGCCTTTGAAGAGCACGCCTTTGATTATCTACTCAAACCTTTAGAGCAAGAGCGCCTAACAAAAACATTAAACCGTTTACGCCAAGGTAATAAGCAGAATATTGATCTCTTAACTCCCCCTGAAGAACGTTTAAAATGTATACCTTGTACAGGTCATAGCCGTATTTGGTTAATGCCCATTGATGAAGCGGTATTTGCAACATCAAGGCTCAGTGGGGTTTATGTAACCAATAATCAAGGTCAAGAAGGCTTTACAGAATTAACACTACGCACATTAGAAACACGAACACAACTGGTCCGTTGTCATCGCCAATATTTAGTGAATATGGATTATGTTAATGAGATTGTTTTTGGCGATAATGGGCAAGCAGAATTGATATTACACAATAACAGCCAAATTCCTGTCAGCCGTCGATATTTAAAGCCATTAAAAGAAGCGATTGGCTTAAGCTAATTTATTATAAATTAAAATCTGCACGTAAATCTAAGCGATTTACTTGAATAAGCTTTCCTATTATTTATATTGACAGAAATGTGTCGTAATAAATTTTATATTACTAATCAAATGATAAAAAAAACCAGCCAACTTTCATTGACTGGTTTTATTTTTTTGTCATCAACCCAATTAAAAATTAAGTTAATTACCAATTCTTATTGGTTATGAGAGCTGCTACGGCGGCGTGGTGTACCTTCGTTGTTACGACTGCGGAAGTTACCGCGCTCGCCACCACGATCGTTGCTACGCTCACCACCACGGTCGTTATTACCACGACGTTGTGGTTGATCACCATTGTTAAAACGACGACCACCTTGTGGCTGACCATCACGACGGCTGTTATTACGACGCTCACGGAAAGGCTGAGATTGAGCATCACCCACTAATTGCATATTCAGTGGTTTGTTCATAATACGCGTACGTGTGAAATGGCTTAATAAATCTGTCGGCATACCTTTTGGTAATTCGATGGTTGAGTGAGAACCATACAGTTTGATATTACCAATGTAACGGCTGCTGATATCGCCTTCGTTAGCAATCGCACCAACGATATGACGCACTTCAACACCATCATCACGACCCACTTCGATACGGTATAAATCCATTTCGCCAGCATCACGACGTTCACGACGAGGAGAACGCTCGCGATCGTTATCACCGCGACGGCGATCATCACCACGACGATCGTCACGATCGTTAAATTCGCGACGAGGGCGACGAACTGGATCTGGTGGCAGGATAAGCGCACGCTCACCTTGAGCCATTTTCAGTAATACCGCAGCCAGTGTTTCCATATCCAGCGCTTCTTCACCTTGTGGAGCAAGTTTTGGTAACAGAGCGCGATATTGGTCAAGGTTGCTAGTTTCTAATTGTTGTGCGATTTGCTGTGCAAATTTTTCCTGACGACGTTGGCTGATAAGCTCTGCATTTGGCAGTTCTACTTCAGGAATAGTCATCTTCATTGTACGTTCGATATTGCGCAGTAAACGACGCTCACGGTTATCAACGAATAAAATTGCACGGCCAGCACGACCCGCACGACCAGTACGACCAATACGGTGAACATAAGATTCTGAATCCATTGGGATATCATAGTTCACAACAAGGCTGATACGGTCAACGTCAAGACCACGAGCAGCAACGTCAGTTGCAATTAAAATATCTAAACGACCATTTTTCAGACGCTCTAATGTTTGCTCACGCAGTGATTGGTTCATATCACCATTTAACGCTGCGCTGTTATAGCCGTTACGCTCTAAAGCTTCAGCAACTTCTAATGTTGCGTTTTTAGTACGAACGAAAATAATTGCCGCATCAAAATCTTCAGCTTCTAAGAAACGAATTAACGCTTCATTTTTACGTGCGCCGAATGTCATCCAATAGCTTTGGCTAATGTCTGGACGTGTCGTTACGCTACTTTGAATGCGCACTTCTTTAGGATCATTCATAAAGCGACGTGTAATACGACGAATTGCTTCTGGCATTGTTGCAGAGAACAGTGCAGTTTGGTGTTCTGCTGGGATCTTACTTAAAATGTTTTCAACATCTTCAATAAAGCCCATACGTAACATTTCATCAGCTTCATCTAATACTAAGCCCTTCAGTTTAGATAAATCTAATGTGCCACGGTTTAAATGGTCTAATAAACGACCTGGTGTACCCACAACAACTTGTGGACCTTGACGTAACGCGCGTAATTGCACGTCGTAACGCTGACCACCATACAGTGCAACAACATTTACTTTTGGTAAGTGTTTAGAAAAATCTTCAATTGCTTCAGCAACCTGAACCGCAAGTTCACGAGTAGGTGCTAAAACTAAAATTTGTGGTGCTTTTAATGATTCATCAAGATTGTGTAATAAAGGCAGGCTAAATGCGGCAGTTTTACCACTACCTGTCTGTGCCATACCTAAAACATCATTGCCGTTTAAAAGGAAAGGAATACATTGTTGCTGAATTGGAGAAGGCTTCTCGTAGCCTAAGTCATTCAGTGCAGTCAAAATAGGTGCTGATAAACCTAGATCAGCAAAAGTCATATCGGTTTCAGTAGTCATGTCACTGTGCCTCATTCATTATGGCAGCCAGTTGACATAACATACCGCATGGTTTGTCGGTCTTTATCATCTAAAATGTGAACTGGCTCAAATTATATTATTAAACGAACAAACAAGCCCTCATCCTATGTAGATGATGGCTTTCAAACTGATCAGAGAAATGTTCGTCAGCTATTGCTGGTCCGATTCCGCTAGGTCTTCTTGTTGGCCTAACAGTGCTAATTCCAACAATGCGTAGCGGTGCTCAACAAAGTTATGTGCGTTGTTGGCAACCGTCAGCTTGAATAACGCTTCTGCGCTATCCATGTCCCCCAGACTTAGGTAATACTTACCTAAATAGAAGTTAGTTTCACTAAGATGCTCAGCGAGCGAAGTGTTATCGGTTGAAGCCTCATTTAGTTTCAACATTAATGTTTTCTCATTAATATCGCCTAAATAAAACTCAACTATATTCCATCCCCATTGCCCCGTTTTATCCGCCTGCTGGTATCGCTGTTTTAGCTGTTGTTTAGCCAAATCAGTGTTTATCTCTTTTTCTACAAGATATAACCAAAGCGAACGAATGGGATCATTTGGATCGACCTGATAAAACGCCTGCAGATCATCCTGCGCCAATTTCAATCGGCCACCGTAGTACGAAGCGATACCACGATTAAAACGCGCATTATTGTAAGTTGGATCAAGCTCTAAAACAGAATCAAACGCTTCATAAGCAGCATCGTAATTCGCTGCCTGCGTAAAATAGATACCTAGAAAATTAAAAATTTCTAGCATATCTGGTCGTATTGATAGCGCCATTGAAAAATCATTGCGCGCTAAAGCTCGTAAACCGAGACTATCATACAGCACACCACGCTCATATAAAAGCTGTGCGTATTCATCTTCAGTTAATGAGCGGCTCGCTAAGATTTGTTCTATACGAGCCAATATCACTTCTTGTTGTAAAGAAGGCTGCAATGGTGTGGCAAAAATCGCATTCTGACGCCACTCTGGACTAGTGCTGCATCCGGAAATAAAGATGAAAACAGCAATAGAACAACTGCGCAGAAATGTTTTCATTTCTCACTCCCAAAGTCAGACCTTTCAACAAAAAGCGTTCCAGACGTCCTACTTGTCAATCATAATAAGTCTCTACCGATACTTATGTCTAGATATCGGTAGTAGAATATCATTAATTCGCAGAATCTTCAGAAGAAGTTTCTGTTGCTTCCTGCTGATTAGCTTGAGCTTCTTTCATGCTTAAGCGAATACGGCCTTGACGGTCAATTTCCAGTACTTTAACTGGAACTTCTTGACCCATTTCCAAGTAGTCACTCACTTTCTCAACGCGTTTGTCTGCGATTTGAGAAATATGAACCAGACCTTCTTTGCCGCCACCGATAGCAACGAATGCACCGAAATCTACAATACGAGTTACTTTACCGTTGTAGATACGACCCACTTCAACTTCAGCAGTAATTTCTTCGATACGAGCGATAGCTTGTTTTGCTTGATCGCCACTTGTTGCAGCAATCTTCACTGTACCATCATCTTCGATTTCGATAGTTGTGCCAGTTTCTTCCGTTAATGCACGGATAACAGAACCGCCTTTACCGATAACGTCTTTGATCTTGTCTGGATTAATTTTGATAGTGTGAATGCGCGGTGCGAATTCAGAAATATCAGCACGAGGCTGGCTAATTGCATCTTCCATTACGCCTAAAATGTGTAGACGTGCGCTTTTCGCTTGGTTTAATGCAACTTGCATGATTTCACGAGTGATACCTTCGATTTTGATATCCATCTGTAATGCGCTGACACCGTTACGGCTACCCGCAACTTTAAAGTCCATATCGCCTAAATGGTCTTCATCACCCAGAATATCGGAAAGAACAACAAAGTTGTCGCCTTCTTTTACTAGACCCATTGCAATACCTGCAACAGATTCTTTAATTGGTACACCTGCATCCATCAGTGCTAAAGAAGCACCACAAACAGATGCCATTGAAGATGAACCATTTGATTCAGTGATTTCAGAAACCACACGAACGGTATATGGGAATTCTTCAATTGTTGGCATTACTGCTAACACACCACGTTTTGCTAAACGGCCATGACCGATTTCGCGACGTTTTGGTGAACCCATCATGCCTGTTTCACCAACAGAGTATGGAGGGAAGTTATAGTGCAGTAAGAATGTATCAGTGTGCTCACCCATGATGTCATCAATAGTTTGAGCATCACGCGCAGTACCTAATGTTGCAGTTACCAGAGCCTGAGTTTCACCACGAGTAAACAGTGCTGAACCGTGAGTACGTGGTAATAAGCCAGTGCGAATGTCTAATGCACGTACCATGTCTTTTTCACGGCCATCAATACGTGGTTCGCCAGCTAATACGCGAGCACGAACGATGTTTTTCTCAAGACCAGAGAAGATTTCGCTGATTTCAGCTTCATCTAAAGTTTCATCTTCAGCTACTAACGTCGCAATAACTTCATCACGGATAGCTTCGATTTGTTCATAACGCTCTTGTTTCTCAGTGATACGGTAAGCATCCCCAATACGAGCTTGTGCTAATTGTGCAATACGGTCATGTAAAGTTTGGTTGATGGCTTCTGGCGCCCAATCCCATTTCTCTTTACCCACTTCTGCAACTAATGCATTGATGTTTTCGATCACAACTTGTTGTTGATCATGACCAAATACTACTGCACCTAACATTTCTTCTTCTGATAATAAATCAGCTTCTGATTCTACCATCAGTACCGCACCCGCAGTACCTGCAACCACTAAGTCTAATTTGCTAACTTTCAGCTCATCAACAGTTGGGTTTAGAACATATTGTCCATCGATAAAACCAACACGCGCACCACCGATAGGACCATTAAACGGAACACCTGACAGCGCTAATACCGCAGAAGCACCAATCATTGCAACGATATCTGGGTTAACTTGTGGGTTAACTGAAACAACGGTAGCAACGATTTGAATTTCGTTTAAGAAACCTTCTGGGAATAATGGGCGTAAAGGGCGGTCAATTAAACGTGCAATCAACGTTTCGCCTTCACCAGGACGACCTTCACGACGGAAGAAGCTACCAGGGATACGACCAGCAGCGTATGAACGCTCTTGGTAGTTAACAGTTAATGGGAAGAAATCTTGTCCAGCTTTAACTTTTTTCTTTGCAACAACGGTGACAAAAACAGCAGTGCCGTCCATGTCAACCATAACAGCGGCTGTTGCTTGACGAGCCATCATGCCTGTTTCTAACGAAACAGTATGTTGACCGTATTGAAATTTACGAACTGTAGGATTCAGCAAAATAATATCCTTTATCTTATTGTCGCCAGATGTTTAGCGACGATGAATGATCTTTTCTCCGCTACGTCCCCTCGCGACTAATGAAAATATTAACCATTTAATGATAAATACTTTCATTAGCCGCGCGAATTGTCGTAACTAGAGAGACTAAATAACAATCACCACATTAAAACATAACGACTAATATTAAAAATAGCACTTTTTAGTAGAAAAGGGGCCAACAGGCCCCTTTCCACTGAAACTCGCTTGATTAGCGACGCAGACCTAAACGTTCAATCAGTGCAGAGTAACGAGCAACATCTTTACGTTTCAGGTAGTCCAGCAGATTACGACGGCTGGAAACTTTACGCAGCAGACCACGACGGCTGTGGTGATCTTTTTTGTGCTCTGAAAAGTGACCTTGCAGGTGGTTGATTTCTGCAGTCAGCAGTGCAATCTGAACTTCGCTTGAGCCAGTATCGTTAGCATCACGACCAAATTCAGCAACGATTTGTGCTTTCGCTTCAGTACTTAGAGACATAATAAACTCCAAATTAAGTAAAATTTTCAGATAGCCAATCTCTAATTCAGCTATCCAACTCAGCCACCTAAACAGATAGCCGCATTATTCTACGCTTCAAACACTTTTAGCGCAAGATTGCTATTAAGTGTTATCTTGTGCGCTATAGTCTACAACCACTCTTTTCGGAGCAACGAGGCCATCTTTAATGATAGCAAGGCCAATGAATTTTTTTTCATCGCCTTCAGTTACTCTTACCCATTCGCCTTCATTAATGTCATGATTAACACGAACAGGCTGCCCCAGCTTGAGATAACCCGCAATAATCGTGGTCAAATTCACAACAGGAAAATGTGCAACAGCGGTATCCATAGGTAATAACAGTGCATCAAGTGCTAAGAAAGGATCTTCTTGAGCTGCTTGTGCATTATCTATCATCGCTCTTAATTGCTCTAATGTGACCATTCGCTCTTTAGGATAATCTGCGACTTCTAATCGACGTAAGAAAATAACGTGAGCACCACATTGTAATTTCTCACCAAGATCATCAATAATTGTTCGAATGTAAGTACCTTTAGAACAATGAATTTCTAGCTCTAGCTCATCACCTTCCCAGCGAATAAACTGAAGTTCATAAACCGTGATGGGTCTTGCTTCACGCTCAACCTCAATACCTTGTCGAGCGTATTCGTAAAGCGGTTTACCTTGATGTTTTAAAGCGGAGTACATTGAAGGGATTTGCAATGTTTCGCCGCGAAAACTCTCTAAGGCATCATCTAAAGCCTGCTGTGTAAATTGTACTGGGCGCTCTTGAATAACCTCACCATGTGCATCGGAGGTATCTGTTCGTTGCCCTAAACGTGCAATAACACGATAACGCTTATCAGAATCCAATAGAAACTGTGAAAATTTTGTTGCTTCACCTAAACAAATAGGGAGCATACCTGTTGCTAAAGGATCCAATGCCCCTGTATGTCCAGCCTTACTGGCATTAAACATACGGCGGACTTTTTGGAGTGCATCGTTAGAGGAAATATCTTGGGGTTTATCGAGTAGCAATACGCCGTTAATCTCACGCCCCTTACGACGACGCCCCATTATTTATCCTCTTTATGACGACGCTCTTCATCGCTTTTAACGACGTTAGAAACTAAGTTAGACATACGCATACCTTCAACTAATGAGTTGTCATAAGCAAATGTCAGTTCAGGCACAATACGTAAACGCATCGCTTTACCTAATAAAGAACGAATAAAACCAGCGGCTTCATTAAGTGCAGTTAAACCCTCTGCAACCATCTCTTCTTCGCTTTTTTCACCACCTGATAAGTTTAAAAAGGTGACAAATACTTTGGCATAAGCCAAATCACGAGAAATTTCAACGCCAGAAACCGTTGCCATTCCAATACGTGGATCTTTGACTTCACGTTGTAAAATGATGGCGATTTCTTTTTGCATTTCCTGAGAAACACGCTGACTACGGCTAAAATCTCTTGCCATTTTATCTCTCCCTGACAATAGGGTATCGCCCTGATTGTCATTGTTAATTCAAATCTAAAATCAATGATATCTAAAGAGTATACATGAAGTGATATTTAACAACCGCTTTCTCTGATTTCTTTCTTTAGAAATAAAATGTTTCTTTGGTGCTATTTTACCCTGTTATTTCACTTTCATAAATTACTGAAAGGCAATCTATTTCGGTTATGTTGAAAAATGGAGAGGAAATAAAAGGAGAATACAGCAAAGAAAGGAATAAGAAGGGAGCCCTTGAGCTCCCTTTTAAAACAAGACGGACTAAATTAATCAATAGAACGTTTGATTTCGATAACTTGGAAGACTTCAATCATGTCGCCAACACGAACATCGTTGTAGTTTTTCACACCGATACCACATTCCATGCCGTTACGTACTTCGTTGACGTCATCTTTAAAGCGACGCAGTGACTCCAGCTCGCCTTCATAGATAACCACGTTATCACGTAGAACACGAATTGGGTTATTACGTTTGATGTTACCTTCAACCACCATACAGCCCGCAATCGCGCCAAATTTAGGTGATTTAAACACATCACGGACTTCTGCAAGACCCATGATTTCTTGTTTATATTCAGGTGCCAACATACCGCTCATTGCCAGTTTGATTTCGTCAATCAGGCTATAGATAACGGAGTAGTAACGTAAATCAACGCTTTCTTGTTCAATGATACGGCGAGCAGATGCATCAGCACGAACGTTAAAGCCAAGAATGATTGCGTTAGAAGCCGCTGCTAATGTTGCGTCAGTTTCGGTGATACCACCTACGCCTGAACCGATGATTTTCAGTTTAACTTCATTAGTAGACAGTTTAACCAAGGCATCAGTAATCGCTTCACAAGTACCTTGAACGTCTGTTTTCAGAACGATGTTCAGTTCAGAAGTTTTACCTTCTTCCATGTTAGCGAACATGTTTTCCAGTTTAGATTTCTGCTGACGAGCCAGTTTAACATCGCGGAATTTACCTTGACGGTATAATGCAACTTCACGCGCTTTCTTCTCGTCACGAACAACCGTTGCTTCATCACCCGCAGAAGGAACGTTAGACAGACCTAAGATCTCAACTGGCATTGATGGACCAGCAGATTGAACGTCTTGACCTAATTCGTTACGCATCGCACGAATACGACCGTATTCGAAACCACACAGAACGATGTCACCCTTATTCAGTGTACCTTCACGGACAAGAATAGTTGCAACTGGGCCACGGCCTTTATCAAGGTAAGATTCGATAACAACCCCGCTTGCCATACCTTCTTTAACTGCTTTCAGTTCAAGAACTTCAGCTTGTAAAAGAATAGCATCCAGCAGTTCGTCAATACCTAAACCTTGTTTTGCAGATACGTGCATAAACTGAGTTTCGCCGCCCCACTCTTCTGGCAAGATGCCATATTGAGACAGTTCAGTTTTAACGCGATCTGGATCAGCTTCGTGTTTATCAATTTTGTTCACTGCAACAACAACGGGTACGTTTGCAGCTTTTGCGTGTTGGATTGCTTCGATAGTTTGTGGCATTACACCATCATCTGCCGCAACAACCAGAACAACGATATCCGTTACCTGAGCACCACGAGCACGCATTGAAGTAAACGCGGCGTGACCTGGAGTATCTAGGAAGGTGATTTCACCTTTGTCAGTCTTAACGTGGTAAGCACCGATATGCTGGGTGATACCACCCGCTTCGCCTGATGCTACTTTCGTTGAACGAATGTAGTCCAGTAATGATGTTTTACCGTGGTCAACGTGACCCATGATAGTTACAACTGGTGCACGAGATACTGCGCTTTCTTCGCCAGTATCACGATCGCTCATGACTTGTTCTTCTAACTCGTTTTCACGACGTAAGATAACTTTATGACCCATTTCTTCAGCAACAAGCTGTGCAGTTTCTTGGTCTAAAACCTGATTAATGGTCGCCATAGCACCCATTTTCATCATAGTTTTGATAACTTCAGATCCTTTTACTGCCATTTTGTTAGCAAGTTCGGCAACAGAAATAGTCTCACCGATGATAACATCACGGTTTACAACAGCAGCTGGCTTATTGAAGCCTTGCTGTAATGAGCTACCTTTACGTTTACCTTTCTTGTTAGTACGGCCAGCAGCACGTGCTTCTTCACGATCTGCTTTTTCAGAATGGCGGTTGTTTTTCTTAGGACGAGGAGCCTTAGCGTTGCGACCACGACCGCGGCCACCTTCAACCTCAGCATCACTTTCATCTTCTGCATCACGAGCATAACGTGATGTTGTTACATGATAGTCTGAGCCTTCAGTTTCTGGCGCTTTAGGTTCAGCAGTCCATTTTTCAGCATTTTCTTCAGCTAAACGACGTGCTTTTTCTGCTGCAACTCGTGCTTCTTCTTCCGCTTTACGGCGCTGTGTTTCTTCCGTTTTACGCTTCAGTTCAGCCTGTTCAGCATTGCGACGTGCTTTTTCCTGATCTGCTGCTTTATCAGCTTTTGGTTTATCGTTTTGTTTCACTTTATCTTTTTCCGCTGCTTCGCGCTTAGCTAATTCCGCTGCTTCACGTTTTGCTTCTTCAGCTTCACGTTTCGCTTTTTCTTCGGCGTCTTTCTTTGCCTTTTCAGCTTCACGTTTTGCTTTTTCTTCAGCTTCGCGCTGTGCTTTCTCTTGTGCTTCGCGCTGTGCTTTTTCTTCGGCTTCGCGATGCGCCTTTTCTTCCGCTTCACGCTGAGCTTGCTCATCCGCTTGCGCTTTTTCAATGGCGTCACGGTTCACATAAGTGCGTTTTTTGCGGACTTCGATGGCTACTGATTTACTTTTGCCACCTGTACCAGGAACACTTAACGTACTACGCACTTTGCGTTGTAACGTTAATTTTTCTGGTTGGTTGGTTGATACGTCTTTATCACGATTCAACCAAGCCAGTAAGGTTTCTTTCTCTTTTTGGGAGACAGAATCAGAGACGGTCTTCTTAATACCGGCATCAGCAAACTGCTGTACCAAACGTTCAACCGGTGTCTGAATCTCTTCTGCCAGTGATTTTACTGTTTCATCTGTCATTCTGTTCCTTCCTGCTCAGTTGTTACGCATCATTCCCAAACCAGCAGATATTACGTGCGGCCATAATGAGTTCGCCTGCGCGCTCACTATTTAAACCTTCAATATCAGTTAGGTCGTCGATACCCTGTTCGGCAAGATCTTCCAGTGTGCAGATACCACGGGCAGCTAGATCAAATGCTAAAGAGCGCTCCAATCCTTCGAGAGCTAATAAGTCCTCGGCTGGCTGGTTATCGCCTAGGCTTTCTTTTTGAGCCAACTCAATCGTTGTTAGTGCAGCTTTTGCTCTTTCACGTAGAGCTTCAACGGTATCTTCATCTAATCCGTCAATAGCCAGCAGTTCACTGATTGGCACATAAACTAACTCTTCAAGGGTAGAGAAACCTTCTTCAACTAAAACAGTTGCGAAGTCTTCATCAATGTCGAGATGCTTAGTAAATATTTCAATGGCTGCGTTTGCTTCTGCCTGATGTTTTGCATTCAGTTCATCAGCAGTCATGACGTTTAATTCCCACTTGTCATCACCACGATGTTTTTTCAGTAACTGTGCTGCCAGACGAACGTTTTGACCATTACGGCCGATTGCCTGTGCAAGGTTACTGCTTTCAACTGCAACATCCATTGTACATTTGTCTTCATCGACAACAATAGAAGCAACATCTGCCGGAGCCATTGCATTAATGACGAATTGTGCAGGATTATCATCCCACAGAACAATATCAATTCGCTCGCCGCCCAATTCGCTGGAAACGGCTTGTACACGCGCACCACGCATACCAACACAAGCACCCACAGGGTCAATACGCTTGTCGTTAGTTTTTACTGCGATTTTGGCACGAGAACCTGGATCACGCGCTGCAGCTTTAATTTCAATGATTTCTTCGCCAATTTCTGGTACTTCAATACGGAAAAGTTCAACCAGCATTTCAGGGCGAGAGCGTGTCACGAAAAGTTGTGCACCACGGGTTTCTGTACGTACGTCGTATAAAACACCACGTAAACGGTCACCTGGACGGAAGTTTTCACGCGGTAACATATCTTCACGTAAAATAACCGCTTCAGCGTTGTTGCCTAAGTCTAAAGTGATATTTTCACGGTTCACTTTCTTCACAACACCCGTGATAATTTCGCCGAGTTGTTCGCGGAATTGATCAACAACCATTGCTCTTTCAGCTTCACGTACTTTTTGTACGATAACTTGTTTAGCGGTTTGTGTTGTAATACGGTCGAAAGTGACAGATTCAATCTGATCTTCAATATAACCACCTAGTTCAATACTAGGATCTTCATATTGAGCAGCTTCAAGTGTAATTTCACGAGTAGGTTGAGTGACTTCATCAACGGCAACCCAACGACGGAATGTATCAAAGTCACCCGTTTTACGGTCGATACATACACGAACGTCAATTTCTTGCTCGTATTTTTTCTTAGTTGCTGTCGCTAGTGCGGTTTCCAGTGCTTCAAAAATCTTTTCACGAGGAAGAGATTTTTCGTTAGAGACCGCTTCCACAACAGCCAGAATCTCTTTGTTCATCCTAGTTGCCTCTTCAAAACTTAAAAGTGGGGTACCAGGTTAGCTTTCTGGATGTTGCTCAGTGCGAACACTTCGTCTTTACCATCCACAGTAACCGTGATCATTTCGCCAGCGACAGACTTAATAATGCCCTGCCATTTACGGCGGTTTTGCATTGCAATTCGTAATACGATAGCGGCTTCTTCGCCGATAAATTGCTCATAATGCGTTGCAGTGAATAAAGGTCGTTCTAAACCAGGAGAAGAAATCTCAAGGTTATAAACTGTTTGAATTGGATCTTCAACATCCAGCACAGCACTGACCTGGTGGCTAACATCAGCACAATCATCAACAGTGATACCGTCTTCACTATCAATATAGATGCGCAATGTTGATTCTCGGCCACGAATAAACTCAAGACCGACAAATTCAAAGCCTAATGCTTCTACTGGTGCTGAAACCATCGCTGTTAATTTTTGCTCTAATGTGGACAAACCCACCCCCAAGGCATAAAAAAAGGGCCTATAGCCCAGTATTCTATTCTCTGATAACAAAAAACCCCGAAATTCGGGGCTTTATGCAACTGGACCCTGTAACTTGCCATTCGAGAATAACCTCTTCTTACGGCACATTCCACTCAGGATCATAATCGGTTCAACAAGATGATTAATGAGAAAAGTGCTGTATTGTTAGAAGTGGTTGCGGGGGCCGGATTTGAACCGACGACCTTCGGGTTATGAGCCCGACGAGCTACCAAGCTGCTCCACCCCGCGTTCGAAAAACGTGGCAAATTTTACGCTGATAACAAGCAAAACGCAAGCTATCTGGAATAATGGTGCCGAGAACGGGACTTGAACCCGTACGCCCGTTTTATAGGCACTACCACCTCAAGGTAGCGTGTATACCAATTTCACCACCTCGGCACTTAATGAGACTGTTACTGCGTAAAAATTAACAATCTCATTTAAATCTTTACTTAGTTTACTGCGGAATATCTGTATTTGCTGGCGCTACAGGCGCTGCTAATTGCTCAGCTTTTTTAGCTTCTTCTGTAGTCTGCTCGATAGACATCCATTTGCTGTCTTCACGCACAGTTTTATTGGCACTTAGATTACCTAAAATAAGGGCAAGTACAATAAAAGCTGTCGCTAAAACAGCGGTCATACGGGTCATAAAGTTAGCTGAACCGCTTGAACCAAATACTGTACCGGAAGCACCTGCACCAAAAGAAGCGCCCATATCAGCACCTTTACCCTGCTGTAACAGGATCAGACCAACTAGCCCTGTTGCTACAATGATAAGAATAACAATGAGTGCCGTATACATTTGCGTTACCTTTTCTATGGAACTTATCGTCTTAACGATAACCTTCGATTGCTTCACCCGCTTTAGTTCAAGACCTTACTAAGCGGGTGTGAATACTAACCAAAGCTGAACTGACAAGCAAGGTTATTTTTCTACAAAGTGATTGATTGAAGAAAAAAGCATCAATTAACCAACGTGCTTCACAGCGTCAGCAATACGATTTGCCATCGCAGTGACTTGCTCTTCATTTTCACCTTCAACCATGACACGAATTAAAGGTTCTGTTCCTGATTTACGCAGCAATACACGACCTTTACCAGCCAGTTCTTCTTCAACCGCTTTAGCGACTTTCTGAACTTCAGGTGTTTGTAGCGGATCGTGGCTACCGGTAAAGCGAACATTCACTAAAATTTGTGGTAATAGTTTCATGCCACTACATAGATCATGCAGACTCATATGGTTACGCACCATTGCACTTAAAACTTGTAAACCTGCAACAATACCATCACCTGTAGTCGTTTTATCTAATAAAATAATGTGGCCCGAGTTTTCAGCACCTAAACGCCAGCCTTTCTCTTGTAATTTTTCAAGCACATAGCGGTCGCCCACTTTTGCTCTTACAAAAGGAATACCCAGTTGTTTAAGTGCAATCTCTAATCCCATATTGCTCATTAGAGTCCCAACTGCACCACCGCGTAATTGACCTTGGCGTAACGCTTCTCTTGCAATAATGTAGAGAATTTGGTCACCATCAACTTTTAGGCCTTGATGGTCAACCATGATGATACGGTCGCCGTCACCATCAAAAGCTAAACCAACATCAGCGCCTTCTTCTAATACGCGTTTTTGCAACATACGAACATCTGTTGCGCCACACTCTTCGTTGATATTGATACCCGTTGGATCACAGCCAATAGTGATCACTTCAGCACCTAATTCACGAAATACGTTTGGTGCAATATGGTATGTTGCACCATGAGCACAATCGACAACCACTTTTAGACCATTAAGATTGTTTTCATTTGGGAAAGTCCCTTTACAGAATTCAATATAACGACCTGCCGCATCCACGATACGATTTGCACGACCAAGCTCTGCTGATTCAACACAGGTAATTGGCTTTTCCATTTCAGCTTCAATGGCTTCTTCTACTTCATCTGGTAATTTTGTACCATCAATAGAGAAGAATTTGATCCCGTTATCGTAATAAGGGTTATGAGAGGCTGAAATAACAATCCCAGCTTCAGCACGGAATGTACGCGTTAAATAAGCAACAGCAGGTGTTGGCATGGGCCCTGTAAATGAGGCGGATAAACCTGCCGCTGCTAAACCAGCTTCTAATGCAGATTCCAGCATATAGCCTGAGATACGTGTATCTTTACCAATAATGATTTTACGAGAGCCATGACGTGCTAATACTTTGCCCGCAGCCCAACCCAGCTTTAATACAAAATCAGGTGTAATTGGACTGTCACCTACTTTTCCACGGATACCATCTGTTCCAAAGTATTTACGTTCGCTCATTCATTATTTTCCTTTGCAGAAAGAGTCGCTTGTACGATTTTCATCGCATCAACCGTCTCTTTAACATCGTGTACACGAATAATTTGTGCGCCTTGCATCGCTGCAATAACTGCGCATGCCACGCTACCAGCAACACGCTCTTGTGGTGGTACATTCAATAGTTGTCCAACCATTGATTTGCGTGACATTCCGGCAAGTATGGGTAAACCAAAGTGATGAAGTTCACTTAGGTGTGCTAATAATTGGTAATTATGCGCTAAATTTTTACCAAAGCCGAATCCTGGATCAAGAATAATTTGATTTTTTTCGATCCCAGCATCAACACAGCGTTGAATATTTTCTTGTAAAAAACGCTCAACATCCATCATCACATTCTCATAATGTGGTGACTGTTGCATGGTTTTAGGGTCACCCTGCATATGCATAATACACACTGGCAAACCTGTTTTAGCGGCTGCTTCAAGTGCTCCCGGCTCTTGTAAGGAGCGAATATCATTGATAATTGAAGCACCTACATTTGCTGATTCAGTAATAACTTGAGCTTTAGATGTATCAACGGAGATCCAAACATCAAAACGCTGACGAATAGCCTCAACAACAGGAACAACACGCTGTAACTCTTCATCAATAGAGACGTCACTTGCACCAGGTCTGGTAGACTCGCCACCAATATCGATGATAGAAGCCCCTTCGGCGATTAATTTTGCTGCATGATCAACTGCATCATTAAGTGAATTATGAGTGCCTCCATCAGAGAAAGAGTCTGGAGTGACATTCAAAATCCCCATAACTTGAGGTGTTGATAAGTTAAGTTCTGTTCCTCTAGCCATTAATTTCATTTCATTGATACCTTCATAAAAAAACCCCAGAAGCCTGGGGTTTGTATTTATAGCTTACTCAATATGCGTAACCCGATAAGGATTAATGAGTATTGTTATCAGAAGGTGTATCACTTTCTGACTCAGGCTTGTCTTTTGGCTCACTCGCTACATTCGTTTGTGCTGGCTGAGCAGTAGTCGTTGCACCACTATTGCCATTATTGCCTTCCCAACCCGCAGGTGGACGAACATCACGACGATTCATTAAATCATCAATTTGAGGCGCATCGATAGTTTCATAAGTCATCAGTGCATCTTTCATTGAGTGCAGAATATCAAGGTTGTCCATTAAGATCTGACGAGCACGAACATAGTTACGATCAACGATAGCTTTAATTTCTTCGTCAATTGTACGAGCTGTTTCATCAGACATATGTTGCGCTTTAGCAACAGAACGACCTAAGAACACTTCACCTTCTTCTTCTGCGTACAGCAATGGCCCTAATTTTTCAGAGAAGCCCCACTGTGTCACCATGTTACGTGCAATATTGGTTGCAACTTTGATGTCATTAGAAGCACCCGTAGAAACATGCTCTACACCATAGATAATTTCTTCAGCTAAACGGCCACCGTAAAGTGTTGAAATTTGGCTCTCTAACTTCTGACGGCTCGCACTAATTTGGTCGCCTTCAGGTAAGAAGAAAGTCACACCTAATGCACGTCCACGAGGAATAATCGTCACTTTATGCACAGGATCATGTTCAGGTACTAAACGACCAATAATTGCGTGACCAGCTTCATGATAAGCGGTTGATGCTTTTTGTTCTTCAGTCATCACCATTGAACGGCGCTCTGCGCCCATCATTATCTTATCTTTCGCTTTCTCAAACTCGACCATTGAGACAACACGTTTATTACCACGAGCAGCAAATAAAGCCGCTTCGTTAACTAAGTTAGCTAAGTCAGCACCAGAGAAACCTGGAGTACCACGCGCTAAAATTGCTGGATCAACATCTGGTGATAAAGGTACGCGACGCATATGGACTTTAAGTATTTGCTCACGTCCACGCACATCAGGTAAACCAACAACCACTTGACGGTCAAAACGACCTGGGCGAAGTAATGCTGGGTCTAACACATCTGGACGGTTAGTTGCCGCGATAACGATAATTCCTTCATTACCTTCGAAACCATCCATTTCAACTAGCATTTGGTTCAGTGTTTGTTCACGTTCATCATGACCACCGCCTAAACCAGCACCACGTTGACGACCAACCGCATCGATTTCATCGATAAAGATGATACAAGGTGCTGCTTTTTTAGCTTGTTCAAACATATCACGAACACGAGAAGCACCCACACCCACGAACATTTCAACGAAATCAGAACCTGAAATGGTAAAGAATGGGACTTTAGCTTCACCCGCGATGGCTTTTGCTAATAATGTTTTACCTGTACCTGGAGGTCCTACCATCAGAATACCTTTAGGGATTTTACCCCCTAACTTCTGGAAACGACCTGGATCACGTAAATACTCAACTAATTCGCTTACTTCTTCTTTCGCTTCATCACAACCCGCTACATCAGCAAAGGTTGTTTTGATTTGGTCTTCTGTCAACATGCGCGCCTTGCTTTTACCGAAAGACATCGCACCTTTACCGCCACCACCTTGCATTTGGCGCATAAAGAAAATCCAAAGACCAATCAGTAATAGCATTGGGAACCAAGACACAAAAATTTGAGTCAGAAGGCTTTGGCCTTCAAGTGGTTCGCCCGTTACTTTTACATTACGGTTCATTAAAGTGGTCAGCAGGTTATCATCACGCATAGGCATATACGTGCTGTACTTTGAGTTATCTGTTTTAGTTACATTAATATCATAACCACTTATGCTGACCTCGCGTAATTGGTTATTAGTTAACTCATTGATAAAGGTAGAGTAATCCACCTTACGACTATTCGAATCGCTGGGTCCGAAGCTCTGGAATAATGACATCAAAACGACTGCAATAACTAGCCAGAGGATCAGGTTTTTCGCCATGTCACTCAAGGGATTAACCTCATATTACAACTGTGTTAACAAATAGCTTTAGGGTACTAAAGTTTACGCCCTGTGGCTACAATATATACCTCACGAGAACGAGACCGCGAAGCGTCTGGTTTACGAACTTTCACTTTCGTAAACAGGGAGCGTATTTGCCCCAGGTATTCATCAAAGCCTTCTCCCTGAAACACTTTGACAATAAAACTTCCCCCGGGAGCCAGTACATCACGACACATATCAAGCGCTAACTCTACTAAATACATGGATCGAGGGATATCGACCGCGGGTGTACCGCTCATGTTTGGAGCCATGTCAGACATGACAACCTGGACTTTGTTTTCACCTACTCTATCAAGCAACGCCTTCAACACAAGTTCATCACGAAAATCGCCTTGAAGGAAATCGACTCCAACAATAGGATCCATAGGTAAAAGGTCACATGCGATAATTCGACCTTTGTTTCCTAACTGCTGTACAACATATTGAGACCACCCACCTGGGGCTGCTCCTAAATCGACAACGGTCATACCTGGTTTAAAGATATTGTCGCTTTGCTGAATTTCTTCCAGTTTAAACCAAGCACGAGAGCGAAACCCTTTTTTCTTTGCTTGCTGAACATATTTATCACTAAAATGTTCTTGTAACCAGCGGCTAGAGCTTGCCGAACGTTTCTTATTGGCCATTGCGTTTTCCAACTATCATACACTTAGCTATCAAAATTTTTACTCTTTCACTCATTTAACCTCGTCTTAACGACATTTTATGGTGATAAGTGAGAGATGGCGTTAGAATAGATCGTTTTCAATCCCAACAAAGCAAAAATTAATGATGACTCTTAACAAAAAACAAATTCAACACCTGAAAGGGCTCGCTCATCACCTGAATCCAGTCGTTATGATTGGTAACAACGGGCTGACTGAAGGCGTTCTTGCAGAAATTGAACTCGCTCTGGCACACCATGAGCTTATCAAAGTCAAAATCGCAGGCGAAGATCGAGATGTTAAAAACTTGATCGTAGCAGCGATTGTACGCGAAAGCGGTGCACAGAATGTACAAGTTATCGGAAAAATTCTTGTTCTTTATCGTCCTTCAGAAGCACGTAAGATCATTTTACCGAAATAAAACTTGTATCTTTATATAAAAATGCCATAAGTAACTCTATGGCAAAAAAGGCCTTTTAAGGCCTTTTTTATATTACCACAGGATAACAGTCTAGTTTTCTATAGAAACGTAAATTACAAATTAAATATATTCTACGTTTAAAATTTCATACTCGACTTGTCCACCAGGTGTTGTGATAACCACGACATCATCTAACTCTTTACCAATTAACCCACGCGCAATCGGTGAGTTAACAGAGATTAAGTTTTCTTTAATGTTCGCTTCATCATCACCCACAATGCGGTAAGTTTGCTCTTCTTCAGTCTCAACATTTAATAGTGTCACTGTTGAACCAAAAATAATACGACCATTGTTATTCATCTTTGTAATATCAATGACTTGAGCATTTGATAATTTTGCTTCAATTTCTTGTATGCGTCCTTCACAGAAACCTTGTTGCTCTCTTGCAGCATGATATTCCGCGTTTTCTTTTAAGTCTCCATGTTCACGAGCTTCAGCGATAGCAGCAATAATCTCGGGACGACGAACACCTTTTAAATATTCCAGCTCTTCGCGTAATTTTTCTGCACCTAGAACTGTCATAGGGATCTGATTCATGTGTTAATACCTCAATACTATTCCTAATAAAAAATAGGTATCATCCTGATTTTTTATACTAACAACACAGAGAAAAGGATCTATTTACTCTTCTCAAGACAAAAAAAGACACAGGCAGCCTTAAATTGGGCCTGTCTCTACATATATTCGGTAAATGAGGGGACGCTATTATATTCCCAACTCATGCTATTGGGACGTAAACTAAACCTCCCATACTTAAAACTAAATCTAACACAACAGACGCATTGCTTCACGCCTTATCTCTCTTTATAAAGAGATAAACGGACTTTTTCCGATAATGAGCTAATCCTGCTTGTTACCGTTTACTTTTGCCCTCATTGCCCTTTAGTATTAGCCTCTGGCAATCAATACTGTAACGTTACACGCTATAGTCACGGATAGAGAAATTATGCACTTACTATCAACATTTCGACGGATACTTTACACATTAAGTATCATTAGTTTTTCAACCCAAGCAATACCTGTTGAAAACTACACATCCCTTCTTCCTGAAGGAACACAAGTAGGTTTAATAACTCAACCCGTTGGCGCTGCTTCTCCTAATCTTAACTATCATGCCGAGCAATTAGCACTTCCAGCAAGTACTCAGAAAGTGGTGACTGCACTTACTGCATTACTTCAATTAGGTGGAAATTATCAATTCACCACAACAATGGAAACAGAAGGCAAGATAAAAGACAATCAGCTTCATGGTGATTTGATCTTTCGTTTTACTGGCGATCCTACATTAACCCGTCAGCAATTAAGAGCAATGGTTGCCATATTAAAGCAATCAGGTGTTACAAAAGTGCATGGTGATTTGCTTATTGATACTTCTGCTTTTTCAAGCCACGACAAAGCCCCAGGTTGGGTTTGGAATGATCTGACACAATGCTTTAGTGCCCCTCCTAGTGCTGCAATTGTTGATAAGAACTGCTTTTCCGTCTTACTGCAAAGTGGCAAAAAAGAAGGTGATATTGCCACAATACGTAAAGCTTCTTTCTATCCTGTCACTGTTTTAAGTGAAGTTGAAACCTATGAGAAAGGATCAACTCGTACCCGTTTTTGTGAATTAGATGTCACAGTTCGTGACTTAAATACCTATGTAATCACAGGTTGTATTCCTAAACGTGACGATGCAGTACCTTTAATGTTTTCTATTCAAGATGGTGCTCATTGGGCGGGTACAATTTTAAAAGAAGAGTTACAACGCGCCAATATTGAACTTGATGGATATATCAAACGTCGATCTCAATTAAAAGCGCCTGTTACTGTACTGGCACAGACACAATCAAAACCGTTACATAGCTTACTGACGACCATGCTAAAAGAGTCTGACAATATGATTGCAGATACCGTATTTAGAACTATTGGTCGAGAGTATTATGGCGTTGCAGGTACTTGGCGCTCTGGCGCAGAAGCAACCCGCGCTATTTTAAAACAAAAAGCCGGAATTGATTTAGCAAATACCGTTATAGTTGATGGCTCTGGTCTTTCTCGCCATAACCTCATTTCACCTGCAACCATGATGCAAATCCTTCAATATATTGGACTACATGAAAGTGAATTAAACTTTATCACTATGCTTCCCCTTGCAGGACATGACGGTACATTACAATATCGAGGCGGTTTTCATGAAGCGGGTGTGGATGGCAAGGTTTCTGCCAAAACGGGATCATTAAAAGGGGTTTATAATCTAGCGGGCTTTATGACCACGGCAAATGGGCAAAAAGTTGCGTTTGTACAATACGTTTCGGCGTATTCACCTCCTACACAGAATCGCAATGCTGGACGTGCTTATTTAGTGCGTTTTGAAACTAATCTGTATAAAGATATGTACAACAACCGCTAGATTTACACTCAGTAAATGTAGTTAATGTATATGAAAAACGCCTGATTAATCAGGCGTTTTTATTTTATCACGATGAAAATAATGATTAACGTTGGTAGATAAACTCGATACCGTCGTCATCCTCTTCATCCCAATCATCATCGTCATCTTCTTCGAAATCAGGATTTTCTAGTTGTTCTTTATGGTAATCATCCCACATAAAGTCAACTTTTCCTGGCTCTGCTTTTGTTGCAACAATATCTTGCTCACGCGGAGTAACATTCAGGAATTCCATGATATTCCAGCAAAGTTTTTTCACACCTTCTTGGTTGATTGCCGCTATCATGTAATAGTTTTCATCCCAACCTAGCGCTTCAACAATTGCTTTTGCCTTCTCTTTTGCTTCTTCAGCATCAAGAAGATCAACTTTATTGAACACTAACCAACGTGGTTTTTGTGCTAATTTTTCGCTGTATTTCTCTAATTCGGAGATAATAATTTTTGCATTTTCCACAGGATCCGATCCATCAATAGGATCAATGTCGATCAAGTGTAATAACACACGACAGCGTTCTAAGTGTTTTAAAAATTGGATCCCAAGACCTGCACCATCAGCAGCGCCTTCGATTAATCCGGGAATATCTGCAACCACAAAGCTTTGGTGATTATCCATACGCACCACACCTAGGCTTGGTACTAATGTTGTAAATGGATAATCAGCAACTTTAGGTTTTGCTGCTGATACTGCACGAATAAATGTAGATTTGCCCGCATTTGGCATACCAAGCATACCCACATCAGCTAATAACATTAGCTCTAATAGGACTTCGCGAGATTCACCTGGCGTTCCCATTGTACGTTGACGTGGAGCACGGTTCACCGACGATTTAAAACGAGTATTACCTAAACCGTGGAAACCACCTTTAGCAACCATTTGCTTTTGACCGTGAGCAGTCAAGTCAGCAATGACTTCATTTGTTGCTAAATCACGGACACGCGTTCCGACAGGAACACTGATAGTAATATCTTGACCACGCTTACCGGTGCAATCACGACTGTGGCCATTTTCACCACGTTCTGCACGATAAGATTTAGTAAAACGGTAATCAATTAAGGTGTTAAGGTTTTCGTCTGCAATCATGTAGACATCACCACCATCACCACCATCACCACCGTCTGGTCCCCCGTTAGGGATATATTTTTCGCGACGAAAGCTTACACAGCCGTTACCACCATCGCCCGCGACGATTAGGATCTTGGCCTCATCAACAAATTTCATGATTTTACTCCGTATAGTAGCCATTAACGTGCTGGATGGCCGAAATTACCCAGAGATGGCCTTTTTTAAATATAAAAAGCCCCGCAACAGATTTGCAGGGCTTTTGACTCGGTGCTTAAAGGACCAGTAATTATTCAGCTTCGATGCTGATAAATTTACGGTTGTTTGGACCTTTAACTTCGAACTTAATTTTTCCGTCAGCTAATGCAAACAGGGTGTGGTCACGACCACAACCAACGTTAGTACCTGCATGGAACTTAGTACCACGTTGACGAACGATGATGCTACCTGCTAATACAGCTTCACCACCGAAACGTTTAACACCCAGACGTTTTGCTTCGGAATCACGACCGTTACGAGTCGAGCCGCCAGCCTTTTTATGTGCCATTGAACTACTCTCCTAAACCTTAAGCGATACCAGTGATTTTAACATCAGTAAACCACTGACGGTGGCCCTGTTGTTTACGGCTGTGTTTACGACGACGGAACTTAACAATCTTAACTTTATCGCCGCGACCGTGAGCAACCACTTCCGCTTTAACTTTAACGCCCGCAAGGATTGGAGCGCCAATTTGAATGTCATCGCCATTAGCGACCATCATTACAGTATCAAACTCGATTGTTTCGCCAGTAGCTACTTCCAGCTTCTCTAAACGAATAGTTTGACCTTCGCTGACTCGGTGTTGTTTACCACCACTTTGGAAAACCGCGTACATATAAACTCCGCTTTCCGCACACTCCCAATATGTATAATTTGAGTGCACAATTAAAATATTCACATAGGGCGCGAATTCTACGCAAATTTAGTGCCGATGACAAGTACAGATCGCAAACTAGCGTTAAAAAAAAGAGTTTTTTACACGATATTTATTTCAGCCATTTTTAAAGTACAATCTAAATTATAAGAGAGTAAAATCTATGGCATGATCATTTTTTATTAATAATAACGCGCTCATTGGCGAGCCAAAGTCGAAAAAACATGAATTTAGAATCTATTATAAAACTAACATCCGCTGATATGACTGCGGTAAATGAGGCAATCCTTTACCAGCTTAATTCAGATGTTTCTTTGATAAACCAACTTGGTTACTACATCATTAGTGGTGGTGGTAAAAGGATCCGACCAATGATCGCAGTGCTCACTGGACGAGCATTGGACTATCAAGGTGACAAACATATCTCGGTCGCAGCACTTATCGAATTTATTCATACTGCAACGTTGTTACATGATGATGTTGTTGATGAATCTGATATGCGCAGAGGAAAACAAACGGCAAATGCTGTCTTTGGAAATGCTGCCAGTGTACTTGTTGGCGACTTTATTTATACACGATCCTTTCAGATGATGACGGATCTTGATTCGATGCGTGTATTAAAATTAATGTCTAGCGCCACCAATGTGATCGCTGAAGGTGAAGTTTTACAATTAATGAATTGTAACGATCCCGACATTTCTGAAGATGACTATATGCAAGTTATCTACAGCAAAACAGCTCGTCTCTTTGAAGCTGCTTCTCATGCATCAGCGATCCTTTCAGGTGCGACGCCTGAGCAAGAAAAAGCATTCCAAGATTATGGTCGTTATCTTGGGACTGCTTTCCAGCTCATTGACGATTTACTTGATTATGATGCAGATAACAACCAGTTGGGTAAAAACACTGGTGATGATCTTGATGAAGGTAAACCAACGTTGCCATTACTTCATGCTATGCATAACGGCAATGAAGAAGAATCCCAATTAATTCGCCAAGCCATTGAACAAGGTAATGGCCGCCATTTATTGGATACTGTTTTAAATACTATGAAACAGTGTGGCTCTTTGGAATATACCCGCCAAAAAGCAGAAGAAGAAGCAGACAAAGCGATTGAAGCTTTATCAATTATACCTGACTCACCGTATAAAGATGCGCTTATTGGGCTTGCTCACGTCGCTGTACAACGTCAATCATAACTTTGATATATAATCCCTATTAGTTATGTAAAGAAGCCCGCTAGAGCAACTACGTCGACTCTGGTGGGCTTTTTAATTTATTGAGAACTTCTTCGTTTTCTCGTTCAATAGCATCTTGATTATCTGCATCAATATAACTAATGAGCTTTGCTAATCCTTCACGGAGCACAAATTTTACAATTTTCTCTCGTTCTGATTTAGTCAGTTGATAATAGGCTTCAACCCAAATCAAAAAGGCATCCTGACGTTTCGATAAATACTCAGCCGGAGGTTCATGTGCAGCGAGCACACTGATCACCTCATCAGGCAGACTTTTTACAGAATACTCAACAGCTTTTCCCTGCACGCCACGTTTACGACGGTTTTCCCATCCTTCACGACGCGCCATCAAGTTAACTCCCTGCGGTGAGTTAGGTAACCCCGCAAGCCCCACTAATTCTTTCGCTGTATACCATTCTTTTTTCATGATCTCATCTCACATTCAACTAAGAGGTTAGTCAGATAGATATCTGTTGCGGATAACGCAATAATAGATTCTTTAAAATCGCTTAATCATTGACGACTTTTTCTAAAAAACTTCTAATACCATCCCGCAATATCAGCTCTGTTAAGGTTTTTTGTTCACCATCATTTAGTTGTTGGAATGCTTTCACCCAGATAACGAGTGGCTCCTCTTTTTTATTTAATTTGTAATGTGCTAATGGCTCATAAAGTTCTAGAGCAATTAAAGTTTCTTCTGGTAAACAAGAATAATGATATTCAACACCATTACCTTGCTTATTTTTTACATTCTGTTTTTGCCAAGATTCGCGTCTTGCTTTTGAATTTATACCTTGTGGTGATTTAGGTAATCCACCTATACCCGTCAATTCCTTTGCCGTATACCACTCTTTTTTCATTATGTTTCTCTAAAATTGTTATCAACTTCAAAAAAGAAATTATTAAGAAAAAAATCAGAAATCTTTTTAGAAAAATAATGTTATTTTATTTTCTAAATAATCAGTTTAAATGCTTTAGGACATTTCTAATAAACTGTTATTTATACCACTAACACAGCAATTAATTTTATAGAAAAAGGATTAAAAATGATTTCAAGGAAATCTGATTGGCATCCTGCCGATATTATTGCCGCACTTAGAAAACGAGGAACAACACTTGCTGCCATCTCTCGCCAAGCAGGGTTAAGCTCTTCAACACTCGCTAATGCGCTATCACGCCCTTGGCCTAAAGGAGAAAAAATCATTGCTGATTATCTTGGTGTCTCCCCCTCTGAAATTTGGCCTAGTCGTTATTTTCATCCTGAAACAGGAGAATTACTTGAGCGAAAGATTCGTACCAAAACTAATAATTAACTAATAATTACAGACATTATAATTAATAAAAAAAACCGCTGATATAGTATCAGCGGTTTTTATTTAAATTTGCATTATTTTTATAGCAAAAAAAGTATTTCTTTATTTATTAATAAATTCTTCACCAAGAATTATATCTTTTTTCAATACATCTAACATGCCATTAAGAGATTGCTTTTCAAAATCACTTAATTTACCAATAGATAAATATTCCTCTACACCGTTTTTACCTAAAAGAATAGGTTGTGCAAAGAAACGGGCATATTCTCCGTCACCTTCTGTATAGGTACATTCAATAACATTTTTCTCGCCATTTAGAGCGCGAATTAATGAAAGACCAAAACGAGCCGCTGCTTGGCCCATTGATAATGTAGCTGATCCGCCACCGGCTTTTGCTTCTACTACCTCAGTACCTGCATTTTGAATGCGTTTAGTCAGTGCAGCAATTTCATCATCAGTAAATGAAACGCCATCAACTTGGGATAATAGAGGAAGGATAGTCACACCAGAGTGTCCGCCGATTACAGGAACATTGGTTTTTTGTGGATCTTTACCTTTTAGTTCAGCGACAAAGGTATTGGCGCGAATAATGTCGAGTGTAGTAATTCCGAAGAGACGTTTTTTATCATAAACGCCTGCTTTTTTGAGTACTTCAGCGGCAATAGCAACCGTTGTATTCACTGGATTAGTAATGATACCGATAAGTGCTTTAGGGCAGTTTTGTGCAACCTTTTCAATTAAGTTACGCACAATACCCGCGTTAACATTGAAAAGATCTGAACGATCCATGCCTGGCTTACGGGCAACACCCGCAGAAATCAGAACAACATCAGCGCCTTTTAGTGCAGGGGAAGGATCTTCACCCGCAAAACCTTTTATAGTAACTTGAGTCGGGATATGGCTTAAGTCAGCTGCGACACCCGGCGTGACGGGAGCGATATCATATAAAGAGAGTTCACTACCAGCAGGAAGCTGGTTTTTAAGAAGAAGTGCCAGTGCCTGACCAATACCACCTGCTGCACCGAGAACTGCTACTTTCATTCTGATACTCCTTAGTTTACAAGATAGTGGAACGCCTTAGAGATATTCACTATTACGCAATTCACCTTGTAAAAAACAATTATTTAACAGCAATATTGCATAATAAGGCATTTACAGTGAAAAATAATACTTTGGTTATTCTAAACAAATTGCTTATCTGTTAATGAGATAGTGGACACTCTTTTGATAAATAATTTCAATAAACATGACAAAGTGTTAAGTACACCATCATCCTTATGATAATCATTTAAACTTATCATTTATTTAACAAATGTTTTACTTTCCTTAAATTATCACATTCATGCGCCGTAAATAAAATTTTTTCGCAGTACATTCTACTTTACAATTTTGAGGAGGCTATCACGCGCCTTTCTTCGTCTTTTGTTGCATAAAAATTCACTTCTCTGCATAATGCACAGGTTATTGATAACTCACTAAAGGTGAACTATGCGCGTTCCTTCTAAGCAAGAAGACTTGGTTAAAGCGTTTAAAGCCCTGCTGAAAGAAGAAAAATTCAGTTCACAAGGCGAGATTGTGACTGCATTACAAGAGGCTGGATTTGATAATATTAATCAGTCCAAAATCTCTCGTATGCTAACAAAATTTGGTGCAGTAAGAACCCGTAACGCCAAAATGGAAATGGTTTATTGTCTTCCTACTGAGCTTGGCGTACCAACAGCAAGCAGCCCACTAAAAAATCTGGTACTCGATATCGATCATAACCATTCTGTTGTGGTGATAAGAACAAGTCCGGGTGCGGCACAACTTATTGCACGTTTATTAGATTCATTAGGCAAAGCAGAAGGGATCCTTGGCAGTATTGCGGGTGATGACACCATTTTTTCAACACCAGCACCAGGATTTTCCACAGAAGAATTACGAGACGCTATTCTGAATCTTTTTGATCAGGAATTATAATTAGCCTTTCTACAGCTTCAAAAAATAAGCCACTGAATTTTCAGTGGCTTATTTATTTTTAATACTGGCTATCAAGATCTTTAGGCTGTGCTAATTTTGCGAGCAGTTTTTCGTGAATACCACCAAAACCGCCATTACTCATAATCAAAATATGATCGCCCGCTTGAGCTTCTTTCGCAATCATATCGACTAATGTATCAAGATCCGTACTCCAACGAGCAGGTTGTACACAATGCTCTGCAATGTCACTCACTAACCACTGAATATTAGGTGGCTGGAATAAAAAGACTTCATCAGCACGACCTAATGCAGGTGCGATATCATCCTTGCTAATTCCCATTTTCATGGTATTTGAACGAGGCTCTAACACCGCAATAATACGAGCAGTTCCACCGACTTTACTGCGTAACGCTTCAAGCGTTGCCAGAATCGCTGTGGGATGATGTGCAAAGTCATCATAAACACTTATTTGGTTAACCTCACCACGTAGCTCTAAGCGACGACGCGCATTAATAAACTTATCTAACGCTTCACAAGCATCAGCAGGTAAAACACCAACATGATGCGCTGCAACAATCGCCATTAAGCCATTTTGCATGTTATGTTCACCAGAAAGTCCCCAACACACTTCACCAACTCGCTCACCTTTGTGAAATACCTCAAAATGACTACTGTCATTACTGAGTTTTTTAGCTTGCCAATCTCCTGTTTCACCTGTGAATTCTTGTTCACTCCAGCATCCCATACCAATGGTCTGTTTTAGATTCATATCGCTATCAGGCATGATGATTTTTCCTGTGCCTGGGACGATACGAACTAAATGATGGAATTGTTTTTGAATTGCCGCCAAATCATCAAAAATATCGGCATGATCGAATTCAAGATTATTTAAAATCAGTGTGCGTGGAGAATAATGAACAAATTTAGAGCGTTTATCAAAGAAAGCACTATCATATTCATCAGCTTCAATCACAAAGAAAGGGCTTTCGCCTAACTGTGCAGATACTTGGAAATTACCCGGTACACCACCAATTAAAAAACCAGGTTTATAACCACAGTCTTCTAAAACCCAAGCTAGCATACCTGCTGTTGTGGTTTTACCGTGGGTTCCAGCAACGGCTAACACCCAACGTTCAGGTAAAATATAATCATGTAACCACTGAGGGCCTGAGGTATAAGGTAAACCTTTTTCAAGTACAGCTTCAACACAAGGATTTCCTCGTGTCATCGCATTACCAATAATCACCATGTCAGGGGCAGGTTCTAATTGTTTTGGGTCATATCCCTCAATCAGTTCGATTCCCTGATTTTCTAATAAAGTACTCATGGGTGGATAGACATTAGCATCTGAGCCTGTGACTTTATGTCCCTTCGCTCTAGCTAAAATGGCAAGACTTCCCATAAAGGTGCCACAAATACCAAGAATATGAATGTGCATGAATTTCTGTCCAATAGCATGAAGTTGGTCACTATTCTAACGATCAAAAAGCAGATAAGAAACGGATTAACCTTTGAATCGTGCGATTCTTTGGCTAAACTTGCCACCACCAAGGAGATTTTCCTCCTTTTTTACTTTACCCACTCACATTCAGGACCTGCGTCATGAAAACATTAGGCGAATTTATCGTCGAGAAACAACAAGATTTTCCCCATGCAACTGGCGAACTTACTGCATTACTTTCGGCGATTAAGCTTGGGGCTAAAATTATCCACCGTGATATTAACAAAGCAGGGTTAGTCGATATTCTTGGTACTAACGGTGTTTCTAATGTTCAAGGTGAAGCCCAGATGAAACTGGATCTTTACGCGAATGAGAAACTAAAAGCTGCATTAAAAGCGCGTGGTGAAGTTGCGGGTATCGGATCAGAAGAAGAAGATGATATTGTTATCTTTGAAGGTGATCGTGCTGAAAATGCTAAGTATGTTGTACTAATGGATCCTTTAGACGGTTCGTCGAATATTGATGTAAACGTTTCCGTCGGAACAATTTTCTCTATTTACCACCGTATTACGCCTATTGGCCAATCTGTCACTTTAGATGACTTCTTACAACCAGGTCATCGCCAAGTAGCCGCGGGCTATGTCGTTTATGGCTCATCAACCATGTTAGTTTATACAACAGGTTGTGGTGTTCATGCCTTTACTTACGATCCATCTTTAGGTGTATTCTGTTTATCTCATGAAAGCGTACATTTCCCACCAACAGGAAACATGTACTCAATCAACGAAGGTAACTACATCAAATTCCCATTAGGTGTAAAAAAATACATTAAGTATTGCCAAGAACAAGACGCAGCAACAAATCGCCCTTATACCACACGTTATATTGGCTCTTTAGTTGCTGATTTCCACCGCAACTTACTGAAGGGCGGTATTTATATTTACCCAAGTACTGCAAGCCACCCTACTGGTAAATTACGTTTACTCTATGAATGCAATCCAATGGCGTTCTTAGCCGAACAAGCTGGCGGTAAAGCAAGTAACGGTAAAGAGCGTATTCTTGATATCGAACCAAAAGAACTTCACCAACGTATGCCTTTCTTTGTAGGGACTAAATCGATGGTTGAACAAGCTGAAAGCTTTATGGCGCAATATCCAGACGAAGAATAATCCATTCGTTTAGCACTAACATAGATAAACCGGACTTCTTATTCGTCCGGTTTTTTCATCTTTGAAAATAGCTCTTCCTTTTATTTGCTGCTTATTTTTACGTCAGAACGCAACATGTTCGGCAAAAAACGGGTATTGTTAAAAACTTTTCGCTATACTAAAGCCCACGTAAAATTAATTTTTTTATAGGAAATTTTTTATGAGCCTGAATCATGTTCCTGCTGGTAAAGAACTACCAGAAGATATCTATGTTGTTATTGAAATCCCAGCAAACGCTGATCCTATCAAATACGAAGTTGATAAAGAAAGTGGCGCACTGTTCGTTGACCGTTTTATGTCAACTGCAATGTTCTACCCATGCAACTACGGTTACATCAACAACACGTTATCTTTAGATGGTGACCCAGTAGACGTTCTGGTTCCAACTCCATATCCATTACAACCAGGTTCAGTTATTCGTTGCCGTCCTGTTGGCGTACTGAAAATGACTGACGAATCAGGTGAAGATGCGAAACTGGTTGCAGTTCCTCACACTAAACTGAGCAAAGAATACGATCACATTAAAGATGTGACTGATCTGCCAGAGCTTTTAAAAGCACAGATCAAACATTTCTTTGAACACTACAAAGATTTAGAAGCGGGCAAATGGGTTAAAGTTGACGGTTGGGAAGGCGTAGAAGCAGCTAAAGCTGAAATTCTGTCTTCTTTCGAACGCGCTAAAAAATAATTCTGACCCACTCAGAATAACTAAGTGAATTATGACTTAATAATTTACTGATAAATAAGCTCTTCATTTTATTGAAGGGCTTTTTTTATGATAACGACGTCTCTTTTTTAAGCGTATTACAAGCAATCCACCACTTATCAATGTTATTCCTATAGCAATAACCATCAGTGTATAAATAGTGGTGACCTCCCCTGTAGAGAAAAATAAAAGCCCCCCAACAATGGGTAATATCATCTGATTTAATAAAATAATCAGTGATGAAATGCTAGCGAGCTGATTTATGGGAATAATTTCCATTCTTAATATTCTCAATACATTACCTGAAAAGACTTTTCCAATAATTGAAACCGCATAGCAAATAATAAATATAATTATTGAGCTTTGAAAAAATACAAGCAAAGAAGAACTTATAGTAATAGTAGCAATTGAAATAATAGTTAACCAAACTCTACTTGTGTACTGATTTAAATAACTATATAAATATGTTCCTAATACACCGAAGATACCCGCAACAATATCAATAAAACCATAGTATTTAATCGGTAAATTCATAACCTGAACAATTAACGCCGTTCCACTGGATTCAATTAAACCATCAAACATATTATTACCAATAGCAATAAAAACAGAAAATAACAGTATGGGTGAGGAAAAAATATAAATAAATTTTTTAGTAAAAAAGATTTTCTCTTCCGAGTTATTTATATTTTCAGTGTTAATCTCTTTTCTTGCATAAAAGAATAAAAAGAAAATAGCATTAATAAAATAGAATAGACACGGTATAACAAGTAAATACTTGTAGCCAAAATCAATAAGAACAATCCCCAATAATGGTCCAATGACCATACCTAAGAAATCCATTCTAGACATTAGATTAATATGATGCTCTTTATGATGACTTATCAACGCAATAATTTTTTCATAAGAAATCAATGTTTGTGAATTTCCAATAGAAATTAAACTACCAATCAAACCAAAACTTATCGCTATCATCAAATCAGATGTAAAATGAGTAAGTAATAAAAATAAACACCCTACTATTTTACAAGCATCAGAAACAACAGCGATAGGCCGAATACCTAGACCATCAATATATTTACCAATAAGTGGTATTAAAAAAAGTCGAGGTAGCCACCATAATGCGTATGTTAATCCTGAATATTCAATACTTGTTGTTAACTGATAAACAATAACGGGTGTAAGAAATACCATTAATCCATCAGCTGTTAAAACAAAAAAAAGCATATAAAAAAAGATAATACGCATAATAATAACTAAACCTTTTCTTTAATTAAGACTTTAATCGGTTTATTATTCTTGCCATATATAATAATTGATTTTGGTGTATGATGGGTAGGTTTCTGTTTAATTATCTCTTTTTGTTTAGAGACAATAAATTGATAATAACCTAAGTCAGCCTCTATTTTATTAGTGCAATATGCTTGATAATTTTTATTAGCAATTTCCCAGTCGATAACATCATGCCCCGGAATATACTCTTTTTCTTCATCTAAATATATAACAGGCCGATTAACTGTAATAATATTAGCCATATTAAACAACGCATGAGCTACCCCACAGGGGATCACTAATTCCATATTAGGTAAAGGCTTGAACGTTATTTCATCTTCACAAAATAGAGTGGCGGAGCCTTCTCGCATGTCGACAAGTTTTAATGTTATCTCACTAGAAGCATCCCCTAAAAAAGTTAAATGGTCTTCTTGCCCTAGGTGTAAGCCATAAGAGTCAAAGTTGTAATCTTCATTACCATGTTCAACAAGATACATAGGCGATTTTCGTGTTAACGGAACGATGCCACTCTCTTTGCCTGTTTGCATGGTAGGTATGTCACGAAACGCCACACCTAAAATTGTTGATATAGGTAATTGCCGTTTCTGATTTTCTGTTATTTTTTCTCTGAATCTTAAATTAACTTCATCGCCATCATCTAAACGAATTTTTCGTGTTTCTGAATGCAAAAAAGCATGTTGGCTCAATATCCCATGTTGTATATCTGCTATTCGATGGTAGACCAGATCAGAGGCTTCCTCTGTCATAGGTTCATAACCATCAATATCGTCAATATCAATATCTTCAGGAAGATTAATAACATCATTATTTGGTGACCACATCAGTGCTTTACTGGCTAATTTATCTATCGTAGGTAAAAATAAAGTGTAATTATTTAAAGTAAATATATTTTCTAAGTGATGAAAAGTATGAGCAACACCAGGAGGAATAATCAACGTTCTTGCCGATGAGGGAGTAATATAAAAACTTAATCTTGATTTGAAAGTTGGTGAATTTTTACGACAATCGATAAACTTAGCGAGTATTTTTTTATTTTTATCACCTAAAAAAGTTAATGTATCTTGTTGCCCTAGATGAATACCATATTGTCCATATTTAAATTCATTTTCACCATGATAAATAATATTAATCGGATAAGTTGTCGCGAAAGGAATAACATAAGAATCCTTTTTTCCATTATTAACTCGCCACCGAGAAACCCAATGTAATCCTACTATGTTAATATTTTTATTTAGCTCAATAATATCCTTATTCATTATTTTTTCCTTAAGTTAATAAAGCAGCCTTCTGGCTGCTTTATTTTTATTAAACATTGACTATTTCGATGTCATAACCTAATAAATTTGCGCTTTCTAGAAGTGAATACAGATTAGATGTATTCAATTTTGAATATTTATCATCAGAGGGTGCATTTTTAATGCCCGCAAGATAAGCCAATTTATCAAGTGCATCTTTTGCAGTTACTTTTGTTTGTAAAATCATATCAGTAAAGTGATGATTTTCTATATTTTGATTTTGCTTTACTTCTTTGGGAGGGGTTTTATAAAGGCAATAAATCTCATTTGATTCATTCATAAAATTACCTTATTAAATTTTGATTAATTATTCGTATACCATAGAAATACCCTTCATTATTTTGCTCCAAACTCAATTGACGTTTTAACATTAAATTATTTTTATTGTCAATTAGCCACACCATTAATAAAATTCATATTCATATAGATAAAAAACAAAGTATCTATTTTAATTTCAATTTTTGAAAGTAATTATCACGAATGGTTTTTATAAAATAAATATAATTAAAAATATTATTTAATTAAAAAAACACTGCCTATTCCATCAATAAAAACGGCTCGATATCACTATCGAGCCGTTTTCAGACATCTTTCAGTAAAAGGTGGATCTGACCAATTACTCTTCTTCGTGACGTTTTAGCCAGTCACCGCTTTTTATTTCACGTAAACCATCAACAGGTTTTTGATAAAGATAGATCCAAGCACTGCCATAAGGCGTTGAAATCAGTTGGCGCTTGTAATCTTGATCGTTCTTTTTCAATTCATCAAGCTCTGTCAAAATAGAGGGCGTTATCCGATAAACTTCGCACTCTATTTCGCCATCACCTTCAACCACAGCAGGATAAAACCCTAAATCATAAAGTTTATATCCCACTAATTTATGCTCGCCTAATAGCTGCGCATAGGTCATCCAGTGATGATTACCTTGGTTTTGCCGTAAACTACCATAAACAATAATTCGCATATAATTTAAAACTCAAATTGATAAAGCAGATCTATTGCCTGATTCATACCAGACACTGCTTGTAAATACAACCTGGGCATCAAGCGATAACGTAAAGTTAACGTCGCTAGCGAATCAAATATACCCACTCCATATTTTACTTGTAGATCGTTGGTTATCTTGCCACTGACCACAACTTGTGAGCTATCACCCACACCTTGCGTATCCAATGCTAAATCTGAAACACCGAAGGTTTCACCAATACGCCCTACAAGCTGACCACTTTGACCAACACCTAATCCTATCAGCATTGCCGTCATTTGTGATGAGTCTGCATCACCACTTTTATCTAATCCTTCCCCTCTTAACAAGTAAGATAACGCTTCTTGCTGAGTAAATGCAGGCTCAGAGAAAATTTCGACTTTCGGCTTATCTGCAAGCCCCGTCACTCGTACACCCGCAATAACATTATTTGCTGTATTTTCAGGATTACGGATCGCTTCAATATTTAAGTAAGGCTGATCAACAGGCCCAGAGAACAAGATTTGTCCTTTACGCACTTGTAAGTCTTGTCCATAGGCTTTGAATTCCCCTTTAGGAATATCAATTTGACCATTTAAACCAAGCCCTTGTTTATTCTGATTGACTTTCAGCATGCCCGTCAATCTTGCTTTAAGCCCAAATGCGTCCAGTGTCACATCATTGCCAATATTAATCGCTAAATTGCTTTGAATTGGAATGGATGTCTCTTTTGGCGCAATAGGTTGCAAGTTTTTATCCAGCATCACTTCATCAGAAGACGCTGATACCGCAGATTCTGGTAAATCTTGCACCACAATACGCGCCCAAGGAATATCAATGCGACCGTCTAATTTCAGTAAATGCGGGCTTGCTTCAAACACCAAATCAGGATTGACATCGATACGCACCATTGGCGGTAGTGCCACTCGTAACTTATTACCATTTGCAGCCACAACAGCGCGCCATTCATCTAATTTACGCCAATCTGCATTACCCGTAAGATTTAAATAACCTTCTGGCGTTTCGATTCTGCCACTTAAGTCAGAGGTTGCACCATTAAAGCTAATATCAACATTTCCTTTGGTGATATCAAATGGGATCCAGTGTCCAACCACTTTTAATTGATTAATACCGAATTGACCAAATAGCAGTGGTGATTGCGCATTTCCCCCTAAACGTAATTGAGCACCCACGCTTCCTTGAGCTATTTCACCTTTCCCTAAGAACGGTTTGATTAAATCTAATGTCAGATTATTAATATCAACCGTACCAGACAGTTGGCGTTTTTTCTCAAGATCAGCAACATGCACATTACCTTTGAAGTCACCATTGCCTGCAATACTAATCAGCCATTGCAATGTAGCTTTGCCATTATTTACGCCAGCATTTAAAGTAATTGTATCAAAATCAATCGGTAAAACAGTTCCATCAATATTCTGTTTTACGCCAACACCTTGCCCTTTAAGGTTTACAGATGCTTTCGGTAATCCGCCTTTTGAATTCCACGTCGCAGTTGCATCACCCGTAAATACACCTCTAACTGACGTTTCAGGCGGTAAGAAAGGTTTGATCATCGCTAAATCAAAATGCGTCAGCGTGATAGCGGCACTGCCACTTTCGCCAACCGTTATCGCTTTTGGCACACAAACTTGTGCATTTGGATTTATCCAACAATGAGCGCCAATGGTGACTTCTTGCTTCTCAGCCAATAAATTCAATGCAATAGCTTTATTTAAACGCCACTCCCCTACAGGAGTATCAAATGCTGTATTATTCAGCGTTCCTTTCCATTGCTGTTTTTCTTTATCAAATGAACCTGCTAATGTCAGTCCACCAGAAACAGGCTCCCCCTCCATTTTTAACGTCAGTTTATGCTGTTTTTCTGTACCAGCTGCATCCAGCGTTAAATTACGAATAACTAAATCGGCTTGTTTTAACTGACGAGCAGTAATCGCTAGCTTACCGCCAATTTCTTTGTCCGATTGAACATCACCTTTAATAGTGATGGATTCAACACTAACTTGATCTTGCCATTTAATACCATGAGCATTGATATCAGCAATAATCTTAGGTGTATTAATATCACCTCGAATATTCACTTTGCCCTTAATCACACCAGCTAATCCTGGTACTAAACCATTTAAACCGGGAGCATTGATATTGGCATCTAATGCCCACTTGTCACCTAAATGTCCTTCAATATCGAGATTATTTTTACCTAGAATGAGCTTTAGTTGCGGGATATTCCATTGACCAGAATCGTTGCCATACGCGTTCCCTCTCGCCTTAATCAAATTATTTTTGAAATTACCATCTAAGGTGATTTCAGGAACACGTAATTGCCAACTACCACCATACAAACTGCCCGTTGTAGCAATGCGCCCATCTAATTTCGCGGGCATATCTGGATATTGTTTAACGGTATTAATACCTGAAATGGTTAATAACGCATTCCAGCTAATTGCTTTACTCCAATCGGCAACCCCCGTGATATCCGCATGGCCTTGTAATGCAGCTAAACGCAGACGTGTTAATTCAATTTTTTCTTCATTACCTTTTGCATCCAGCATTAATTTCGCAGGTGGGATCTCCTGACCTTCAATATCTGAGCGTAATGAAAGATCGTAGTTATCTGTCTGACCATTTAAACGCAACCGAGTATCATTGAGTTGATACTGCACATCCCCCGTTAACGGCCAGCGGACTTTTTGACTCTCTAAGGTTAATTTTAATGGAAGGTGTGGTTTTGCCAGTTCAGCTTGAGCGTCTAAAGTTGCTGTAACCGTTCCTGTTAAAGAGAGTGCTAATTTAAGCTCTTCAAGTAATGCGCCTTGCAAAGAAAGCGTCGCTTTTTGATCTTTAAAATCTTCAAGCCCTGCAACATCACGAATAGTCGCATTCACATCTAAATTAACAGGCCATTGTTTATCTAGGGTAATTCCCCCATTTAAACTAACTTCACCTTCTGGTGCATCAACAGTTAATTTAGTGAGATTAACTTGCTTACCTTTCGTATTGGCTTCAAAAGATAATTGGTTAATCGTAACAGGTGTATCCCCTGTTATTTGTAACTGCTTACCTTCAATACCTTCAACATTCACATCAACAGGAATAATAATTTCGGGTAAATCAGCTAACAGAGGTTTAGCAAAAATCGCTTTAATTGTGTCGGCTAATGCCTGTTCTTTTTCTTCTGGTGTTGTGGGTTCAGCTTGAGGTTTTGCCATAGCAACTTCTTTTACATCTTGAGCCGTTGCTTCAACACTTCCTTCTTCTGGTGTCTTTGGTAATGCCACCAGCAAATCATTAATGAGTGTTGGATTTAATGTAACTTGACGACCTTCCCACTGTGCGCCTGTTTTAAATTCACCAAGTGAGATCGCCATATCGTCAATCTTCACATGCGTATTTTCCAATGAAAGTGAATTTAAATAGATAGGTAATGGTGCATTAAGCTCAGTTAAAGGCTCTGAAGGTGGCGTTTCTTCAGAAGGAGGGAAAGCGCTAGTATCAATATTAACAACAACATCTCGTGTGCCTAATGTATCGACACAAACTTGTTTATCAGTCAGGCACGCTAAACGTAATCCTAATGACAATTCACCCACATTAACGTCAACACCAGGCATTTGATATTCAACACCGGTTAAACGTAGATCTTGCCAGCCTCCGTTAACCTCTTTAATGGCTAAGCCGGGAACCCAACGCGCTGCGCTGTTAATGGCAAAATGTAAACCAGATTGAGTTCCTAAAACCCAAGCTACAGTACCGAAAGTAAGCAAAATAAGGATAAGGAGGGTAAGTGCAATCCATTTCAACCACTTCTTCATAACTCTGCTCCTAACCCGATATAAAACTGGAGTCTACGTTTATCTACATCACTAACAGGTAATGCTAAATCAAATTTAACTGGACCAACAGGTGATGCCCAACGTACACCTGCACCTGCACCTGTTTTAAAATCACTTCGAGTAAAATCATTGACTGCTTCACCGCTATCAATAAAGACTGCACCCCACCAGTTTCCTGTCACGTTATATTGGTATTCGGCTGAACCAACTAACATTCTTGAGGCACCCGTTAAGTTACCTTTGCTATCTTCAGGTGAAATGCTTTGGTATTTAAAACCACGAACACTTCTATCACCACCCGCAAAGAAACGAAGTTCAGGTGGCACTTGCCCAAAAGCATTGGTTTCAATCCAACCAAAATTACCTCTGACAACAAAACGATGTCCTTCCCAAGGCGTGCGTATCCACACTTGTTGAGCATTAAAAGCTAAGAACTCAACATCAGAACCCCAAATTTTATTTGAGTAATTTATAGAGTAACGTTGGCTATCTCCCCAATAAGGCATCATGCCACCGCGTTGACGAACCCGACTCGCATTAACCCCTGGATATAACAACATGGTGGTATAAGTGTCTTGCCCTTGAGTAAAGTGGCTAAGGCTCCAGCGGGTATTTACGCTATATTGCCAACCTGTAGACATATCCCAATTTCGAGAAAGATTCAGCGTTGTAGTATCAGAACGCGTGTCATTATAGTCTGTTCTCTTAAAACCACCGTCTACCGCATAATATTGCTCTAATGGATTAATTTTTAATGGGATTTTGTATTTTGCACCAATAGATTGTTCGGGTTGAGAAATACTAAGATCTGACGTCAGGCTATGACCACGAGAATTCATCCAAGGTTTATTCCACTGCATATTCAACCTAGGCCCTACATCAGTTGCATAACCGCCCCCTAATTCAACGTAGTTACGAGAGCGAGGAGTGACAACCGCATCCATAGGTAGCAAATAAGAATGTTCACTGCGTGCTTTTGCGATATCAGGCGTCACAAGTGCTGAGTTAAACCAACCTGTTGCCGCTAAACGTCGATTAAATTCAGCAAGCTCTTCTGAGGAGTAATATTGCCCTTCTTTAAAAGGAACAATATTTTGTAGATAGTCTTCACGAATTTGAGAGCCAGTATAATTCACCTTACCAAAACGGTAACGTTCACCACTATTAAAGACAAAATCCCAATAAGAGGCGTGATTATCTAAAGAAACACCAAGCTGGCTTTTTTCCATTTCAGCATCAAAGTAGCCACGGCGAACAGCAAGCCCAGTTAGCGAACCTTTGAGCTTTTCATAATCACCATGATTTAACACGCTATCAAGTGGCGGGGTATTCTCTTTAATGACCTTAGCATATTGCTCATCGGTTTTAGCGCCACCTTCAAGAACAATATCCACACCTTTGAGTAAAATAGGAATACCCGGCTCTACTTTTGCCGTTAATATCGAACGTGCTGGCGGTGTATTTTCTTGATAAGAGAATGTCACCGTAGGCTGATAATAGCCTAATGGGCGAAGTCCTTCTTGAATTGCCTTTTCAACACGCGCACGAAAACGCCCGTCAGGTGCAACTTCTTCTGTTGTAATGTTTGATAGCTGGACTCGCACATTTTTTTCGAGTTGCCCTTCTAAACCTTCTACTTTTAAACGCAAATTTGCCCCATAGGCAACAGGTGCGATAAAAGACAGACAGAGAACGTAGATAACGGAGTATCTCGGCACGTTTTCTCCTCAATATAATTTAATCCATGTGATGAATTGACGACAAACTGTTTTAAGCTTTATTGTAGATTTAGTTTATAACAATATTAAGCCTTTACCATAGTAAAGCGTTTACAAATATAAAAACTGGAGTCTACCTTGCAACATAAAGCTTACCAACCAGAGAATGCCTTAAGGGGTACTTCGATACCATTAGAAATATCTGCTAATCATGCAGTAAATGGGCATTCTATTAATGACATTCCTGAAAAGATGAGTATCGCTTATTTTGCGATGGGCTGTTTTTGGGGGGTTGAACGTCTGTTTTGGCAACAACAGGGCGTTTACTCAACAAGTGCGGGTTATAGCGGTGGTGTAACAGAAAACCCAACCTATCAACAAGTTTGCCAAGGATTAACAGGTCATAGTGAAGTCGTGAGAGTGGTTTTTGATCCCTCAGTGATTAGCTATTCACAACTTTTGGCTCTTTTTTGGGAAAATCACAATCCATCACAAGGTATGCGTCAAGGTAACGATATTGGCAGCCAATATCGCTCGGCAATTTACACAGTTAATGCAGATCAATATGCGCAAGCTATTGAGTCCAAAAAACACTATCAACAAGCTATGAATACTCAAGGTGCTACTGAAGTAATCACCACAGAAATTCAGCCAGCGGGCCCTTTTTATTTTGCTGAAGATTATCACCAACAATATCTCTATAAAAACCCACAAGGTTATTGTGGATTAGGTGGGATAGGTATCTGTTATCCTCCTGAAAAGTAAAACTAGCAGAAAATAGCAGGGCGATGATATAATTGCGCCCTCTTATCTTTCTTTGTGAATAATTTCATCACAATATATTGATTTATCTTCTATTTTTAACACTCTAGTATTACCCTTTGGACTAAATACTTGGGGTGGTGTGAGCCTTATATGCTTAATAGTTTACTCATTGTGCTTTTGCTCTGTGCTATCAGCGCCTTTTTTTCGCTGTCTGAAATCTCTCTTGCTGCTTCTCGTCGAATTAAGCTCAAACAACTTGTTGATGAGGGCAATATCAACGCTGCTCGTGTATTAAAAATGCAAGAAATGCCGGGCATGTTTTTTACCGTCGTGCAAATTGGATTAAACGCTGTCGCTATCTTAGCGGGTATTGTTGGTGAATCTGCATTTTCGCCTTCATTAAAAAGCTTTTTCCTACAATTTTTTGATGAAGAACTCTCACAACAATTAGGATCGATTTGCTCTTTTATTATTGTCACATCAATGTTTATTTTACTGGCTGACTTAACGCCAAAACGCATTGGTATGATAAAACCAGAAGCTATCGCATTAAGAATTGTGAACCCAATGCGTTTCTGCCTTGCCTTCTTTCGCCCTCTGGTTTGGTTATTCAATGGTATGGCTGATCTTATCTTCAAATTATTTAAAATCCCGATGGTGAGAAATGAAGATATTACTTCTGATGATATTTTTGCCATTGTTGAAGCAGGCGCTGTTGCCGGTGTTTTACGTAAACAAGAACATGAACTGATTGAAAACGTCTTTGAGTTAGAGTCACGCACTGTCCCTTCGGCCATGACACCACGAGAAGATGTGGTCTATTTTGATCGTGAAGAAACAGAAAGTGATATCAAAGAAAAAATTGCCACACAGCCTCACTCTAAATTCTTGGTTTGTGAAGGCGATATCGACCATATTATTGGTTATGTTGATTCTAAAGAGCTTCTTAATCGCGTTATTAACGGACAAAGCTTAAACCTCAATGAAGGTGTTCATATCCGTAAAGCGCTGATTATTCCTGATACATTAACGCTTTCAGATATGTTGGAAAGCTTTAAAACATCTGGTGAAGACTTTGCCATCATCCTTAATGAATACGCGATGGTGATGGGTGTGATTACGTTAAACGATGTAATGACAACCTTGATGGGGGATTTAATTGGACCAGGGCAAGAAGAACAAATTGTTAGCCGTGATGAGCACTCATGGCTAGTTGAAGGCGGTACGCCAATTGATGATGTAATGCGCGTTCTTGATATTGATGATTTCCCCGATTCAAGTAACTACGAAACCATTGCGGGCTTTATGATGTACCGTTTACGTAAAATTCCAAAACGTACTGATTATGTGAAGTTCTCAGGGTATAAATTTGAAGTTGTCGATATTGATAATTACAAAATAGATCAATTACTCGTAACTAAAGTTGATGATATTCCACCGGTTAAACCTGTTTTGCAAGAACACGTTCCTGTTGTACAGACAACAACCGAAGTCGATATAAAAGTAGATGAAAATAAAACGACAAGTTAACTAGTAACAAATTGAAATTAATAACTGAGTCTTATCGAAAGTTTTCACGAGAAAGACTCAGTTATCTATCAGATAAAAGTTAGCCCAGTTCTGCTTTCAGTAAAACCACCTGCTGGTTCACTTCACTCATCACATTAAAATGTAGCTTATCTTTTATTTTAGGCAGTAGTATTTTGCCATAATCGAATTCAAATGCACCCATTCCTTTGATGTAAAACCGTCCACGAAATAATGTCTTAACGTAGAGAGCAATTTTTTCAGGGTTATAGCGATTGAAGATTTTCATCTTTCAGTTAGTCTCCCATGCTCGTTGTTGAGTTAAATAAGTCATAAAGACTTATCTTTATATATCAAATTTAAAGACCTAATTATAAGTACTAGGTTCAACTTATTTGATTTTCTTATCTGTTTTTACATTTATTGACAGTAAAAAATATAAATAAAGATAGTGTGTGCGTTATTTTACCCACTCAATGTTAAATAAATGTATCAGTGATGAGGTATTATTCTTCACTAGCTTCTATGCTTAGATAGAATCTAACGTCGATTTCAATAATAGGACAATGGCTATGCACAAAATAACCTTAGCTGCTCTTTTACTCAGCACATCCACATGGGCGTTTGCACATAACATCACTGAAAATACAGTACTTCCTGCTGTCACAATCAATGACAAAGGTGAGCTACTTTATGACACAACCAAAGATAAGTTTAGCTACCAAAATTGGAATAGTGGTCTGCTCAGTGGAAAAGTACGTACTGTTCAGCATATAGCAGGACGTAGCAAGGCTAAGGAGATGAATGCACCATTTATTGAAGCCGTAAAACTGGCTAAATTCCCACATACCAGTTATCAAACTACAACGATTATTAATACTGATGATGCAGTCTTTGGCACAGGTCCATTTGTTCGTAGTAGTGTTGAAGACAGTAAAAAAGAATTTCCTTGGTCACAGTTTATTGTTGATGCTGATGGCATAGCATTAAAAGGCTGGGGATTAGAAAAAGAGAGTTCAGCTATTGTTGTTTTAGATAAGCAAGGTAAGGTTCGTTTCGTCAAAGAAGGTGTATTAAGCGGTGCAGAGATTACGACGGCAATCAACCTTATCAACGATTTAATTAAAGAATAGTTTACCATGTCAGAGCCCTTTCACATCAAGGGCTCCAACTTCATCTGGTCTATTTAAAAAATAGAAACTCTAAATCCTGGGTTTATCAGCGATTCTTTAGGGGAATAATCTAACGTGATCCCTTTCCAATCGGTGACATGCGCACCAGCTGCAATCGCAATAGCATGACCTGCGGCAGTATCCCATGTATGTGTTGGTCCAAAACGAGGATAAAGTTGCGCTTTACCTTCCGCCACAAGGCAAAATTTTAAAGAAGAGCCAACGGCAACCGTTTGATGTTCACCAAGTTGAGATAAATACTCTTTTAATTCATCATCTTGATGAGAACGACTAATCACAATCACTGGAGGTTCAGCACGGCTAGCATGAATAGGTAATTTCCGACCACACATTTCTTTCCATGCTTGTTTATTGGCAGCCGCATATAACACATTTTGAACCGGTGCATAAACAACGCCTAAAACAGGAATACCTTTTTCAATTAAGGCGATATTCACCGTAAACTCACCATTTTTGCTAATAAATTCTTTAGTTCCATCTAGAGGATCAATCAACCAATAGCGATCCCAATAACGGCGAACGTCCCATTCAGGGGGATCTTCTTCAGATAATTGAGGTATATCAGGGGCAATAGAAGCAAGTCCTTGTTTGATAATTTGGTGAGCGGCCAAATCAGCCTCTGTGACAGGTGAATTATCACTTTTTTCCTGTACTTGGATAGGCTCTGATTGCTGGTAGATTTGCATTATCGCCATACCTGCTTGGCGGGCTAATTTGCTGACTTGTTCTAACATCATGCACCTCTCTTATTTTTATAAGCAGATAACGCCCCTTATAAAAATTAATTACCCTACTATCTCTTTATTTTAGTATAGAGACAAAAATAGCTGGCAAAAACCAGCTATTTTTTACTCTGATTTACCGCAGAATAAGAAATTATAAAATTTCTAATAATTCTACTTCAAATACTAATGTCGCGAATGGAGGAATAGCCGCACCCGCACCACGTTCGCCATAAGCTAATTGGTAAGGAATATATAATTCCCATTTTGAGCCTACTGGCATTAATGTTAATGCTTCAATCCAGCCTGCGATAACGCCATTTACTGGAAATTCAGCAGGTTGGCCACGTTGAACTGAGCTATCAAACACAGTACCATCAATTAAACGCCCCGTGTAGTGAACACGAACATGATCAGTACGCGCAGGGATTGCACCTTCACCCGCTGTCAGGACTTTGTACTGTAAACCTGATTCTGTAACCTGAACGCCTTCATTTTTCACATTTTCTTCTAAGAAAACTTTACCAGCATCAGCCAGCTCTGCTTGGCGTTCTTGACGAACAGCTTCAGCACGCTCGTGCATAGTACGTAAGGCATTGTGTAATGTTTCAACAGGTACAGAAGGCGCATTACCTTCTAATGCATCGGTCAAGCCAGCTAACAGTGCTGCGGGCTCTAATCCTTGAAGACCTGACTCAGTCAGTTGTTGACCGACTTGCAGACCAATACCGTAACTTGCCTGTGATTCAATAGAATCAAATGATGGTTTTGACATGAAAAATACCTGTTTTTTATGAAAGTTAAACCCAAGAATAACAGTGGTAAGGTACAGCGTAAACCTTCAGTCTTGAGTAATGGGGATTATTCCTTAAAAACGTAAGCAATTGACCTTATCCACCGTGTTTTGACGTTTTTTTATTGGCATTTGTCATACTTATTTTCACAACATCGCAACACAGGCATATAATTATAAACAGGCATAGAACTACCTAGCCTTATAAATATCAATATAATGTGTTCAGAGAGGTATTAAGTGAAGATAACGACAAATCCCTATTTCCGTGAACAAGGCTATATTGATGGTCTTTGGTGTAATGCTAAAAATAATGAAACCGTTGATGTTATTGATCCTGCCACGGGTACTTTACTCGGTACTGTACCCAATATGGCAACTCAAGAAGCAATAATGGCTGTTGATGCTGCACAAAAAGCCTTACCAAAATGGCGCGCACTTACAGCACATCAGCGCGGAGCGTTATTGCAAAACTGGTTTAGATTAATCACTGAAAATAAAAGAAAATTAGCTGAACTAATGACCTTTGAGCAGGGTAAACCTGTTGCTGAAGCAGAGGGTGAAATTACTTATGCGGCTTCTTTTATTGAGTGGTTTGCAGAGCAGGGCAAAAGAACCAACGGTGAAATTATTCCCTCACCTTCTGCTGATAAACGTTTGATGGTAATTAAACAAGGTATCGGTGTTTGTGCTGCCATTACGCCTTGGAACTTCCCAGCAGCTATGATCACCCGAAAAGCCGCACCAGCATTAGCCGCAGGTTGCACCATGGTGATTAAACCTGCCAATGAAACACCTTATACCGCATTGGCTTTAGCGGAATTAGCAACTCAAGCAGGTATTCCTGCGGGTGTTATTAATATTGTTACAGGTGATGCCATTAAAATTGGCGAAGTCTTTACCTCTGATAATCGCATTCGTAAATTAAGTTTTACGGGTTCGACAGGTGTTGGACGTTTATTAATGCGCCAATGTTCTGATAGCGTAAAAAAAGTCTCTTTAGAATTGGGCGGCAATGCGCCGTTTATTGTTTTTAACGACGCTGATATAGATAAAGCTGTTGAAGGGGCAATGGGTGCTAAATTCCGTAATGCAGGACAAACCTGTGTTTGCGCTAACCGATTCTATATTCATAAAGACGTTTATCAGCAATTTAGTGAACGCTTTGTTGCTGCTGTTAAAAAACTCAAAGTGGGTAACGGTTTTGCAGAAGGTGTCACTATTGGGCCTCTTATTAATCGCAAAGCAGTTGAAAAATCACAATCTTTACTGGCTGATACGCTAAAACGTGGTGCGACACTACTTTGTGGTGGCGAAAGTGATAAAGCGGGTGAAAATTTCTTCCAACCTACTGTTGTAGGTAATGTTCCCGCAGATAGTCATATTCTTGAAGAAGAGATCTTTGGCCCTGTGGCACCTTTAGTTATCTTTGAAAATGAAGATGAAGTGGTGCATTTAGCCAATAACACCATTTATGGTTTAGCGGCTTATTTTTATAGTGAAAATCCACAGCGTATTTGGCGTGTTGCTGAAAATTTAGAATACGGCATGGTGGGCATTAATACGGGTTTAATTTCTAATGAAGTTGCGCCATTTGGAGGAATTAAACAATCAGGTTTAGGTCGTGAAGGCTCTGAACACGGTATTGAAGACTATATGGAAATGAAATACCTCTGCCAAGGGTTATAAATAATTGTTAACCCAACCTATAAAAGTAAGTCAGCATGGATGCTACTGCTTTTTCCTTTTTTATCATTATTGTTAAGAAAAAATACCCTCGGTAATAACCAAGGGTATAAGGTGTTAGCCCAATATTTTTATCAATTAGTTATCAGTGATAAAGCATTTCATGAACAATATCATCTGCCTTCATAGAATAAGGATAGTAAGTTGGCCAATTACTCAACTCTTTAAGTAATTCATCTTGCGATGTATTGCCCATATATAAATGGAAATGCCCTGCTTTCTCTGGTGCAATAATATGGTCGCTAAATTGAATAAATTTAGGTGCTTGGCTTGTAGGATCGTCACATCTAAATAAATAACGAACCCCTTTTTTACCAGACTCATAATGTAAAATACGATAACCATCATAGTGATATTCGCAACTCTCTACTTTCTCACCTTGATGAAATTCAATGATATTATTTTCAATACCAATCATATCCACGTCTGTTTTGTAGCCTTGTGTGTAGTAGGCACGATACTCTTCAACAGTTTTATCTTTTTTCGTCTCTGCTTTTTTCTGTAAAACAACATCGAGTTCGCCACTGCGAAGATAAGGCTCTACAGATTGCCATACCCCTTCCCAATCGCTGAGTTTACGATCGAGAACATCCTTGTCCTCGAAAATCCCATTCGCTGCATCTCGCTGTGCTTGTGTTTGTACTTTTTCATGATGGTGACCATGTGCTAAAACCGACATTGCACTACCCAATAATCCCATAATCAAAACACAAGAAAGAATTGGTTTTTGCATGATCTTACCCCTGAACAGCTTTAAAACGTGGATTTGACTTACAAATTACATAAAGGCGACCACGGCGACGCACCACTTTACAATCTGGATGGCGTTGTTTAGCGCTTTTCAATGAACTTAATACCTGCATTTTTTCTTCCTTACTTAATAAATTGACCAAAACGTTTATTAAAGCGTGCCACATTACCTTCTTGAGAATGTGCCTTCTGCTTACCGGTATAAAATGGGTGTGATTGAGAGGAGACATCTAACGTCACATAAGGGTATGTTTGCCCCTCATACTCTATTGTCTTTTCCGTTTGGATGGTTGAACCCACTTTAAAATAAGCATCTGCACTAGTGTCATGGAAAATCACTGTTCGATATTGAGGGTGGATACCTAGTTTCATAATAAACCCCATTTATTTGTAATGTTATAATATAACAAATCTAGAATTGCGCTAATGTACCGCTTTTTAATTTTATTGACCAGTTTTTTTTGATTTGTTTTTTATCTCAAGAAGGGAGGTATGTTTCGAGTAGGGATTTTTTAAGTGATATAAGTGGATTTTCTGGCTTTTTTTGTCCAGCTTTCCTATTTTCCGCTAAAGTTATACTAAGACGGCAAAACAAATAGGATCTATTATGACTAATTGGCGCGATAAGCTTTTCAGTAAGTCACCTCTGTCTATCGATCTCACAGTAGACTTTCCTAACGTTTGCTCGTCTTCTGCCCCTTCAATTTTTTCACAATTAAAACCTTATGAAATAGGTGATACACCATTACCTGATGAATTAAATCTATTGTCAGACGCGCATCTAAAAGTAAAACCTGACAATTCAATACCTTTTAGTTGGTCAGCTGGCGCTCGTGAAGGTATTATTTTGCACCAACGAATAGGTCGAGCGATTGAACGACAGCCTTCTCAAAAAGCATGTGAAGAATTTGCCTTGTCGCTCTATCATGCAATAAAACATGTCGTTTTTTTGCCTGATAAAGAGCATGTCGATTCTTTTTATTCAATGGCCTACCAAGATAAACTCGCGCCTATTACCTATCTTCCTCATCTGATAAAGAAAATAGAACAAGATGAAACATTGATTAATCATGAGGTCTATTTTCAATTCATCTTGTGGATCTTGAAGTCAAGCCCTGATAAAAATCCGATCAAAATCGTATTAGGGCTATTAGGCACGTTTAGCGATAGTCCTTCTCAACGTTTACTTTTATTGTTTGCCCTTCACCCTGAATTTACACTTTATGCTATTCGATCGCTGAAACAGCGCCTCTCCTGTGAAGAATTTGAGCCTTTTTTATATTCCCTAGGTCAACGAACTAAAGGCTGGGGACGTATTCAATTTATCGAACATCTGCCTTCAACACTGTCTGTTAATAATCGCTATTGGCTGCTGACTGAAGGGTATAAAAATAATGTGATGACAGAATATGTAGCCTATGACTGTGTCACAAAAGGGGCATTATTAGAGATGTTAAACACACATCCTTTAGATAATGAGTTACTACTTGGTTGTAGTGATCTTTTACGCGCACTGCTTAATGGAGGCCCTGCAAAAGATATCTATGATTATGTAGAGGGCACCCAAGCGTGTAATGCTTTTATTTCACAAGTCGATACTTTGCCACCAAAAGAATTAAAGCTCCTTTATTGTGTCTGTGAAATCGCTGACTTTGTACAAAATAGTGGTGAAGATTGGTTATTACTCGAGTCTCTCGGCTGGAACGATCAATGCCAACAACAAATTATCTCTGCTTCGCAAAATATTATTCAAAAACCAGAATGGTCGACACTCATTATCGAAGCATTACAAAATCCTTCTCGCTCAAAAAATTACCAAGCAAGCCTTGTCGCTAAATCTCTTCGCCTTGATATTTGGGAATTACTCTTTTCACTACAAAAAGACAATCCCAATGCGGATTGGTGGCACCAATTAATGCAAACAGATGCTTCTCACAAAATAGAAAGAGTAGTTAAACTTGCAGAACAACAAATTGAATTAACAGCATTAGATAGCATAGATGATCCATTAATAACTACCGACTCTGAATATCAGTCTCATCATGCCGTTGAATATATTATGCAAGATCTTGGTGGTTTTCCTGGTATCGGCTGGTCACTTATCAAAAGGCAATTACGCAGTCCAACATTGCGTGATAGAAATATGGCGCTGAATGTTCTTTCAACATGGTCTGACACATTATTGCCTCATGATCTTTATGGTGAATTAACGCAGGCTTTAACCATAGAAACTGATAAAAATGTGTATCAACGTATGAAACTGTTTTTAGTTAACCATCAAGGGAATAAAGAACATTAACGGTTAGAGCGAATAGATAATTCTGAAAAGAATTCAGGGAGCAGGTTAGGATCATGGTTCGTGCTAGTATGGCTACAAGGAATAAAAAAGATGTTACAGCAATTCATAATACTGATTCACAGATCAATAATGAGGTGAATATGGGCAAATTCCCTGGCTTACATCGTCGAGCAATACTGGTTATTGCTATTGCTTTATTGGTCGTGTTTTTTTGGCCGACAAGTGAAAACACTAGTGAGCCACCTCAACCGTCATCATCAACGAATGATCTTCCGGTGCCAATAGCATCATCTACCAATGATCCGGCGTATCAAACACCGATCCCTCAAGCACAAAATAACTCAAATGCCGAACCTGGAATTTCTCCATCAATTGAGGCTCCAACGACAAATGATCATGAGGGAAATATTGCTCAAACAACACCGCAACAAGACACTCAATCAACACCAGCGCAAACATGGCAGACTTATACCATTAAAGAGGGACAAACCTTAGCGCAGCTTTTTAGAGACAATCAACTTCCTGTCAATGATGCATTTTCTATGGCGAAGTCAGAAGACCAACAGAAATCATTAAGCCAATTACGCTCAGGGCAAGCTATTCGTTTACAGCGTAATCCACAAGGTGATGTCAGTATGCTAGAAGTGACAAATAGCGCCGGTACTGTTATCACTTACACTCGTTTGAGTGATGGAAGTTATTACCGTACACCATAGTAAAAAAAGCATTTATTTATCCCAAAAAAAACGCCAGCTTAGCTGGCGTTTTTCTTTATCAACATTAACTGTTTAATCAGAGATTATTCAGCAACAATGATAACATTCAGTTCAGCGAATACGTCACTGTGAACTTGGAAGTGAACTTCGTGGTCACCAGTAGTACGCAGAACGCCATTTGGCAGGCGAACTTCGCTCTTACACATTTCAACGCCAGCTGCAGTTACTGCATCAGCGATGTCACGAGTACCGATTGAACCAAACAGTTTACCTTCGTCACCCGCTTTAGAGCTGATAGTGACAGAACCCAGTGCATTGATCTTCGCTGCACGAGCTTCAGCTGCTGCTAAAGTTTCAGCTAATTTAGCTTCTAACTCAGCACGACGCGCTTCGAAAAACTCGATGTTTTTCTTAGTCGCAGAAACAGCTTTACCCTGTGGGATTAAATAGTTACGAGCATAGCCCGATTTTACGTTAACCTGATCACCCAGGCTACCCAGATTCGCTACTTTATCAAGCAGAATAATTTGCATTACCTTATCCTCTACAAGTCATTAATGGACTATATACCTATTACTGATGACGATCAGTATAAGGTAATAAAGACAGGTAGCGTGCGCGCTTGATAGCACGAGCCAGCTGACGCTGGTATTTTGCACGAGTACCGGTGATACGACTTGGTACAATTTTACCACTTTCAGTGATATAGTTTTTCAGCGTAGCGATATCTTTATAATCGATCTCTTGTACGCCTTCTGCTGTGAAACGGCAGAACTTACGACGACGGAAATAACGTGCCATATGGCTAGTCTCCAGAATCTATCAATTCAATCTGCTCGGCATGAAGCACCAATTTAAACAATCCATTTCGCGCCTGATGGCTACTAATGAATCCAGAAACGGTGATTTGGCTGCCGACCGTTATACTGTGAGTAACTGCTTGTAACGCTTTCCCGCTAGCAATAATGGGCATTCGGCACCATGATTGTCTTTTTAATCCCGCCTCTTCTTGTATTGAACGATGTTCAATAACAAATTGACAGTGCGGGATCCCAGCGGGGCTAACTTTTCGAATTAATGCTTTGCACACTGTGCCAGTTAGCACCAAATGATTATTAGCCGTCACAGCACTAATTACTCTTCAGAATCCTCTGCTACATCATCAACTTCATCTTCATCATCGAGGTCATCAGCGATATCACGACGGCGTTCGTCTTTTGCTTTAACCATTGGAGAAGCTTCAGTTACTGCGTGTTTAGTACGCATAATCATGTTGCGGAGAACGGCATCGTTGAAACGGAAAGTAGTTTCCAGTTCATCAATCACTTCCTGCGGAGCTTCAACGTTCATCAGAACGTAGTGTGCTTTGTGCAGTTTGTTGATTGGATAAGCTAATTGACGACGACCCCAGTCTTCTAGACGGTGGATCTGACCATTTGCATTAGTGATAGCGGTTTTATAACGCTCGATCATGCCCGGAACTTGTTCGCTCTGGTCAGGATGAACCATAAAAACGATTTCGTAATGACGCATTTGATATTGCTCCTTACGGATTTATCAGCCTCCTGTCAGGGTCAGTCACCACCCATGGAGGCAAGGAACTTGTTTAAGTTGTGACTGAAAAAATTGACGCGTAACTATACCCCCGCGGTCAATAAAACTCAAGGGAGTATAGAGAATAAAATAAAATCAGCGATTATTTCACGCAATTATTTCACGATAATACGCTGGCGCATCGCTTCAAATAAGCAAACGCCGGTTGCCACAGAAACGTTGAGTGAAGACACCGTACCCGCCATTGGGATACTAATCAGCTCATCACAATGCTCTCGAGTTAAACGACGCATACCTTCACCTTCAGCGCCCATCACTAATGCCATTGGGCCAGTGAGTTTGCTTTGATATAAAGTATGATCTGCTTCGCCTGCTGTGCCGACAATCCAAACGTTCTCTTCTTGCAGGAAACGTAATGTACGAGCAAGGTTAGTCACTTTAATTAAAGGTACACTTTCTGCTGCACCACAAGCCACTTTTTTGGCTGTTGCGTTTAATTGTGCAGAACGATCTTTTGGAACGATAACAGCATGCACACCAGCTGCATCTGCGCTACGTAAACAAGCCCCTAAATTATGGGGATCAGTAACACCATCTAGCACTAATAAGAAAGGTGTATCAACTTTAGCTAATAAGTCTGGTAAATCTTGTTCTTGATACTGACGACCTGGTTTTACTTTAGCAATAATACCTTGGTGAACAGCACCTTCTGTTTGGCTATCTAACCATTGGCGATTAGCCACTTGAACTAGAATGCCTTGAGCTTCTAATTCATGAATAACAGGTGTTAAACGGCGATCTTCACGCCCTTTTAATACATAAACTTCTTTAAAACGTGCAGGATCACGCTCAAGTAATGCGGTTACTGCGTGAATACCATAAATAATTTCTTCGCTCATAGCGGTGCTTACTCATTAAAAAATAAAAGGCACAAAACAGATAAAAGGCGGAGTCTCCGCCTTTTAAAAAGAACCAGAAGAACGAAACTTTATGCGTTATCGCGTTTGGCTGCGCGTTTAGCTTTAAGTTTTGCCTCTATCTTTTTGGTTTGTGATGATGCTTTCTTACGTTTGCTACTTGCTTTATCTTTCGCAACTTGGTCTTTTACAGCTTTGTCTTTGCTCGCATTACCTCGACCTGATGATTTGCCTTTTTTGAAAGCACTATCTGGCTCAAAGTTTTTGTCTTTGCTTGCATCACGACGACGAGACTTACTAGAACTTGCGTTTTTCTTGTCTTTTTCACCTTTGAGGCCACGAACACGGGCTGTTTTACCCGGATTACGCGCGGTACGTGTTGTTGAAATTAAAGAGAAGTCAATAGTACGTTCATCCATACTCACTGCTTCCACTTTCACTTCCACTTCATCACCAAGGCGATAAACTTGCCCTGAAGACTCACCAATCAAGCGCTGACCAACATTGTCATATTGATAGTAATCATTATTTAATGTGGAAACATGCACCAAACCATCGATAAACAGATCGTTTAAGCGGACAAAGAAACCAAAGCCCGTTACGCTGGTGATAATACCTGTAAATTGTTGACCAATTTGATCCAGCATAAAGTCACATTTCAGCCAATCAGCGACATCTCGTGTTGCTTCATCAGCACGGCGCTCAGTTAAAGAGCAGTGCTCGCCTAATTGCAACATGGTGTCCATATCACTATGGTAGCCACCTGTTGGTGTCCAACGCTGTGAACCGTGACCTGCTTGTTTCGCAATTTGATATTTAATTGCGCGATGCAAGGCTAAGTCAGGGTAACGACGAATTGGCGAGGTAAAGTGAGCATAAGATTTCAATGCTAAACCAAAGTGTCCACGATTTTCAGGATCGTAAATCGCTTGCTTCATAGAACGTAAGATCATGGTTTGCAGCATTTCACGATCAGGGCGCTCTTCAACCTCTTTCATAACACGCGCGTAGTCTGCTGGCTCTGGCGTTAAGCCTCCTGGCAACGTTAACCCTAATTCATTAAAGACTGAACGCAAATTCAGGACACTCTCTTCTTTAGGCTTATCATGAATACGATAAAGTGCAGGTTCTTCGTTTTTCTCAACAAAGCGAGCGGCTGCGATATTAGCAAGGATCATGCACTCTTCAATCAATTTGTGTGCATCATTACGAACCACTGGCTCAATACGCTCAATACGACGCTCTGCATTAAAGATAAACTTCGCTTCTTCTGATTCAAAACCAATCGCACCACGTTGCTCACGCGCCTTATCTAGCACTTGATACAATTCATATAAATGCTCAATATCTTGAACGATAGGTTTATAGTGTTCACGCAGTTCCTCATCGCCTTGAATGATTTTCCACACTTTGGTGTAAGTCATTCGTGCATGAGAACTCATTACTGCTTCATAGAATTTATAAGAAGAAAGACGCCCTTGTTCAGAAACCGTCATCTCGCAAACCATACATAAGCGGTCAACTTGTGGATTTAATGAACACAATCCATTAGACAGAACTTCTGGCAACATCGGCACTACTTGAGAAGGAAAATAAACAGAGTTTCCTCGGCTACGCGCTTCTGTATCTAATGCCGTTTGTGGACGCACATAATAGCTCACATCCGCAATTGCGACCCATAAACGCCAGCCTCCGCCTTTCTTACGTTCACAATAAACCGCATCGTCAAAATCTCGTGCATCTTCACCATCAATGGTAATTAATGGTAATTTGCGTAAATCAACACGTCCTTGCTTAGCTGACTCTGGTACTTCTTCTTTTAAATCAGCAACTTCTTTTGTGACTTTTTCAGGCCATGTATAAGGGATCTCATGAGTACGCAGAGCAATTTCTACTGCAATACCTGTTCCCATCGTTTCGCCTAGGATCTCAACGATACGTCCTACTGCTTGAGTGCGACGAGTAGGTCTTGTTGTGATTTCAACAACAACCACATTTCCCATTCGTGCGCCCATGATATCTTCTTTAGGAATAAGAATATCAAAGCTTAAACGGCTATCATCAGGTACAACAAATCCCATACCTGACTCAATAAAATAGCGACCTACAATTTGGTTATTTCGAGGTTCAATAACACGAACAACACGACCTTCACGGCGACCTTTTCTATCCATACCTAAAGGTTGAGCAAGGATCACATCGCCATGCATAGTTTTTTTCATTTCATCTTGTGAAAGATAGAGGTCATCTTTTTGACCTTCTGCACGTAAAAAACCATAACCATCGCGGTGACCGATTACCTTGCCTTTCCACAAATCAAGGCGTTCAGGTAATGCGTAGCATTGGCGACGGGTAAAAACTAATTGACCATCACGTTCCATTGCTCTTAAACGGCGACGCAACGCTTCTAAGTCTTCTTCACCAGAAATTTTTAACGCCTGTGCTAAATCTTCACGACTCATTGGTGCCGTGCGTTTTTTCATTTCTTCTAAAATATATTCACGACTAGCAATTGGAGAGGCGTATTTCTCTGCTTCTCTATCCTGAAAAGGATCTTTTGACATTATGACCTCCAAGCTATCAGATTTGATGAAATAGTAGACTCAAACATCTTCTAATAACAATTTATATAAGGAGCTATTATTTTCAACTAGCTCGGCGAGTGTGTGACGGTCTAACTCTTTCAAAAACTGCTCAATTGCCTGATTTAACACCAGTTTTAGTCGACAAGCTGGGGTAATGTGGCAAAACTCAGCACTACAGTTTACTAATGAAAGTGGCTCTAAAGCACGAACAACCTCACCCACGATGATGTTTGTTGCAGGCTTGCCTAAACGGATCCCTCCATTTTTACCGCGAATAGCCTCAACAAAACCTAAATGGCTAAGTTGATTAATAATTTTCACCATATGGTTACGCGAGACACCATAGACTTGTGTCACTTCAGTGATACTCGTCATTTTGCCTTCTGGCAGTGAAGCCATATATATCAATGCTCGCAATCCATAATCTGTAAAACTGGTTAATTGCACAATGACCTCTGAAAAGTGGTTTTCCCTATTAAAGTCGTTAAGGGATCAGTAATTATTAATGAGAATATCATTTTATTAAGCAATATTATGTTTAATTTTTGGACATTTAGCAAAGATATGCTCAAAAGTGAGTTATTTCCGTCTCTCACTTGACTATTAACAAAATAATAGCGATATCACAGACAAAGAAAAAGCGATACTGTCGATTTTCAACAGATCGCTTTCTTATTTCTGATATTACAACAATAACATTGTCTTACTGTTTTTTACGCGTTACTGATAGAACAGAAGCAAAACCGAGTGTAAAGCTGTCTTATCTTATATGTAACACGTATTTTTATCCCAATTTAACCAACAAACAGATACGAAAAAATCGCCCCTGTCATTTTCAGGGACGATGTTCACATCAAACCAATTTAATGCAAATTATGCATCAAATGGATGACGGAGAATGATGGTTTCTGAACGGTCTGGACCAGTAGAAACGATATCAACAGGAACACCTGTCAGTTCTTCTACACGTTTGATGTAGTTCAGCGCTGCTTGTGGCAGTTGAGCATGATCTTTCACACCAAAAGTACTTTCGTTCCAACCTGGCATTGATTCGTAGATAGGCTCGATACCTTCCCAATCATCGGCTGCTAAAGGTGTTGTATCAATCACTTCACCATTTGGTAAACGATAACCAACACACAATTTCACTTCTTTCAGACCATCTAACACATCCAGTTTAGTCATGCAGAAACCAGACAGTGAGTTGATTTGAACAGCGCGACGAATAGCGATGATATCTAACCAGCCAGTACGACGGCTACGGCCTGTAGTTGCACCAAATTCTTGGCCTTTCTCACGTAAGAAGTCACCCACTTCATCAAACAATTCAGTTGGGAATGGACCTGCACCTACACGAGTAGAGTAAGCTTTGATGATCCCTAATACGTAACCAACATAGCGAGGGCCTAAACCTGAACCTGTTGCCACACCACCAGCGGTTGTGTTTGAAGAGGTTACATACGGATAAGTACCATGGTCGATGTCTAATAAAGTACCTTGTGCACCTTCAAACATCACTAACTCACCGTTTTGTGTTGCTTTGTACAGTAAGTCAGAAACATCAACAACCATACCTGTCAGAATATCAGCGATTGCCATGATATCGTCTAAGGTTTTTTGGTAATCAACAGGTTCAACTTTGTAGTAGTTCACCAGTTGGAAGTTATGGTATTCGATGATTTCTTTGAGTTTTTGTGCAAACGCTTTTTTATCAAACAGATCGCCAACACGTAAACCGCGACGAGCAACTTTATCTTCGTAAGCAGGACCGATACCACGACCTGTTGTACCGATAGCTTTTTCGCCACGCGCTTTTTCACGCGCATTGTCTAATGCGATGTGATAAGGAAGGATTAATGGGCAAGCTTCAGACAGAAGTAAACGAGAACGAACAGGAATGCCACGATCTTCAAGTTGAGTCATTTCCTTCATCAGGGCTTCTGGCGATAAAACGACACCGTTTGCTATGATACTAACAACATTTTCACGGAGAATGCCTGATGGGATTAAATGAAGAACGGTTTTTTCACCGTCGATGACTAGAGTGTGACCCGCGTTATGGCCACCTTGGTAGCGAACAACATATTTAGCGCGTTCTGTCAGCAAATCGACTATCTTGCCTTTGCCTTCGTCACCCCACTGGGTGCCCAATACGACAACGTTATTACTCATTTCAAAATACACTCGGTTGCTTAAAAAAGGATTCTACCATCTCAATTCAAGAGTTACAGTAGATTTTATCTAATTATGTCATCCCCGCTTTTAAGCAATAGATTATCTTGCCATTGTCAATATTTTTGCCTGAAAAATCCGCATCACAAACGTATTGTGAATTTTATCAACAGTTTTGATCGCAAAAACAGGAAGCAGAGTGACATAAAAGTGAAAATGGCGAAGAAGACGCTTCGGAATTGCCGAAGGTTTATCTTGAAATGCAATTTTCACTTTATACTATCCCAGCTAAAACCATTTTGGAAACCATTAAGCGTAAATTTTCATCTTTTTATGCACAATTATTTATTTCTTAGCTAGATTACTCGCTTTATCTTATTGATATCAAAAAAAATCCCCCACTTTTTAAGGTGGAGGATTTTATTATTTACTCAAACGGTTTAATACGTTTGGAAATTACTCTTCAATCGCTCGCGCTTTTGTTGGTGCTTTCATATAGCGTAAGAAATCGCTATCTGGGCTTAACACCATGACGTCATTACCATCTTGGTTAAAGCTCTTTTCATAAGCACGTAAGCTACGAATGAAGGCATAGAAGTCTGGATCTTGGTTGAACGCATCAGCAAACAGTTTAGTCGCCTGGGCATCACCTTCACCGCGAAGACGTAATGATTCACGCTCAGATTCAGCAAGTGTCTCTGTTACGGTCTTATCCGCAGCTGCACGAATTTTCACAGCTTGCTCTTGACCTTGTGAGCGGTGACGACGAGCAACGGCTTCACGCTCTGCACGCATACGCTGATAAATCGCCTCAGAAACTTCCATAGGTAAGTTGATTTGCTTGATTCGAACGTCAATCACTTCAATACCTAAAGCCGCCATACTGTTCATATTGATAGCAGGCGCTTGACCTTTGGTTTCTTCAGCTACTTTCTTCGCAGCAATGGCAATCGCATCATCAGCAGCACTTGAATCACGAGATGGAGTACCTTCATTCAGTGCATTACGAACATCAATGGTTAAACGACCACGAGAATCCGTAATAATTTGGTTTACGCTCATACGACCAATCTCAGAACGTAAGCGGTCACTGAATTTACGACGCAGTAATGTTTCCGCTTGCGTTGTATTACCACCACCTGTTGCCAGATAGTAGGTGCTGAAATCACTGATACGCCATTTCAGATAAGAGTCGACTAATAAGTCTTTATTCTCACCTGATAAGAAACGGTCTTGCTGGATATTCATAGTTTGAATACGCGCATCCAGTTTTTTCACATTCTCAATAAATGGAATTTTAAAATGAAGACCAGGTTCATAAACAACAGGTTTATTTTCAGCATCACGTACAACTTTCGCAAAGCGTAAAATAATACCACGCTCATACTGTTGAACGACAAATACAGAAGAGTACAACAACGCTAAAATAATAACTGCAACAACAGCGATAACTTTACGCATGATTATTGTCCTCCTTGATTATTGCCGTAAGGCTGACCATAACCGCCATTATTACTACCATATCCACCATTACCATAAGTCGTTGTTGCTGGTTTTTGTGCCGGTGCTGGATTTGCAGCTGGAGCAGGTGCCGTTACACGAGCTGGCGCCTCAAACGTATTCGATGGTGCAGATTGAGGTTGCTGACGTAACATTTGCTCTAAAGGCAGCACTAACATGCTGTTACCTTTATCATTAGCGATAACTTTACGTGTTTTTGATAGCACTTTTTCCATCGTTTCAATGTAAAGACGCTCGCGAGTAATTTCAGGAGCAGCACGATATTCAGGTAAGATTTTAGCAAAGCTTGCTACCTCACCTTCTGCTTTCATCACCACACTGGTTTTATAAGCAGTCGCTTCTTCAATCATACGTTGCGCGTTACCTTTTGCTAACGGTAACACTTCGTTTTTATACGCTTCAGCTTGACGAATTGTTTTTTGCTCTTCTTCACGGGCAGCGATTACGTCATCGAATGCCGCTTTTACCGCTTCTGGTGGGCGAGCAACTTGGAAGTTGACGTCCACAATCGAGATACCCATGTTATAAGGACGGATAGTCTCTTCTAATTCTTGACGTGTTTGGTCACGAATTTCTGAACGGTTAGAAGTCAGAATTTTTTCCATTTCTGAACGACCAATAACGCCACGTACTGCGCTGTCAGTTGCCTGACCTAAGCTGTTAATTGGTGTTGTCAGGTTAAACAGGAATGTTTCTGGATCGGAGACAACATACTGCACGTTTATCTCAACTTGAACCATGTTTTCATCTGACGTTAACATCATACCACCCGTGGTTAAATCACGGATAGTTTTTACGTTAACAGGCTGAACTTCATCAATAAAAGTCGGTTTCCAGTTCAGACCAGGTTCAACGATTTGGTAAAATTTACCAAAACGAGTCACTACGCCTTGTTCTGCCTCTTTGATGGTATAAAAACCACTTGCAGCCCAAACCACGACTACCGCACCTAATGCAAGAGAAATCAAAAGATTTCCAGCATTGCTACGAGGACCGCCATTTTGCCCAGAAGAGGAGTTTCCACCTTTTTTACCGCCGAAACCACCAAGCTTTTCACTCAGTTTACGGAACATATCATCGAGATCTGATGCTCCGCGATTCCGACCTCCTTGATTGCCGTTAGAGTTACCGTTGCCATCGCCATTATTATTGCCGCTGTTTCGGTTACCCCACGGGTCGCGGTCTTGTCCGTTGTTACCGGGCTGATTCCACGCCATGTTCTAGCTCCATTATTATGATTAGATTTATCAGGCTTAAGAGCCGATTTCGTCGCCAGCTCTCAGTTAATGTTCATTATTATGGCCGAGTTTCAGACCACGTAATCCAATAAATTTGGTTCCTGCTTGCAAAGGCGGCGCCAGTCTACCATAGGCATACGTATGATTAGCCCAACTTTACCGTCTTTTTCAATCCATTCACGTTCTATTGACTGTAATTGATAAAAACGGCTACGTAAGCGCCCTGTATTTTCTGGCGGTAAACGTAATTCAAAGTGTGCGATCTCACCTGAAAGACGTTCTGTCAACGCCTGATACAACAGAGGAATACCTTCGCCTGTTTGTGCAGAAACCCAAACCCTAACGGGTAAGTTTTCTTCATTTCGATCAATTCTTGGAGTGAAGTCTTCAAGAAGATCAATTTTGTTCATAACATGCAGTGTTGGTATTTCTTGAGCATCAATCTCTTCTAATACACTTTCAACGGCATGAATATTTTCCTCAAAACGGCTATCTGCTGCATCAATAACATGAAGAAGTAAGGTCGCTTCTCGTGTTTCTTGCAAAGTCGCTTTAAAAGCAGCAACAAGATCGTGAGGTAAATGTCGAATAAATCCAACAGTATCGGCTAATACAACGGTTCCCACATCATCAACTTGAATACGTCTTAGTGTCGGATCTAATGTTGCAAAGAGCTGATCTGCTGCATACACATCAGAACAGGTAATGTGATTAAATAAACTCGATTTCCCTGCATTCGTGTAACCAACAAGGGATAATGTTGGAATATCAGCTTTACTCCGCGCTTGCCGTCCTTGTTCACGCTGACGCTCAACCCTACCCAATCGCATTAGAATTTGACTAATTTTACCTCGGAGTAAGCGGCGGTCTGTTTCTAGCTGAGTTTCGCCTGGTCCTCGTAACCCGATCCCCCCTTTTTGTCTTTCAAGGTGAGTCCACCCTCTGACTAAACGGGTTGATAAGTGACGTAACTGGGCGAGTTCTACCTGTAGCTTTCCTTCATGAGTTCTTGCTCTTTGAGCAAAGATATCAAGGATAACTCCCGTGCGATCAACCACACGGCATTCACAAAGTCTTTCCAGATTTCGCTCTTGTGCAGGTGTCAGTGCATGATTAAATAAAACAACATCTGCACCACTTGCTTTTACAGCCTCGGCAATTTCTTCTGCCTTACCTTCACCCACATAATATTTAGGATGAGGTGCTTTACGATTTCCTGTAATAATCTGAACCGGTTTAACACCCGCAGATGTCACCAAAGATTCAAATTCTTGCAAATCATCAACGTTCTTTTCTTGAGAAAAGAAGACGTGCACTAAAACGGCTAATTCGCCACCTTCATAACGATCAAACAAAGGCGAAACCTCTTGGACTTTATAAAAACAGGAAAAAACATAGGTAAAGTCTCCCTACCTATGTTTTTCTTATATCAAGAATAATATTGAATTATTACTCTGCAACATCATCCTGCTGAGCAGCGCCACCATTGTAGCCTGTACCAGTTTGGTTCGTACCTGTATTGCTATGATGAGAAACAGGACGCGAAGGTACCACGGTAGAGATAGCATGTTTGTATACCATCTGACTTACTGTGTTTTTCAGCAAAATAACAAATTGGTCAAAAGATTCGATCTGACCCTGCAATTTAATGCCGTTTACCAAATAGATAGAAACGGGAACCCTTTCACGACGTAATGCGTTCAAGAAAGGATCTTGCAAAGATTGCCCCTTAGCCATTCTATGTTTTCCTTATTTTGTTGTTTTATATTAGAACCCAATTGGTTCGAAAAATGAACTACTCAAAAATTGCGCTTTGGCAACTATCAATTTTACACAAACCTACCATCTATGCACTAACTACCTGCAAAACAGTGTCAAGAGATTGTTTTGGATCTTCACTATCAAGCCAGTGAATGTCATTCCAACCTCTTAACCAGGTGATTTGTCGCTTCGCTAATTGCCGGGTAGCGCAGATCCCTCGATAAACCATCTCATCATAATCTATTTCGCCAGATAAATATGACCACATCTGGCGATAACCGACACAACGTACAGAAGGTAAATCTTCATGCAGATCGCCCCGTTCATATAATGATTTTACTTCATCTTCAAATCCACACGTTAACATCTGTTTAAAACGAGCTTCAATGCGTTGGTGAAGAACATTTCTATCTTTCGGAGCAATCGCAAATTGATAAACATCATAGGGCAAAGACTCGCCTGATATTTTTGTCAATTCCGTCATTGTCTTACCTGAAATCAGGTAAACTTCTAGTGCACGAGAAAGTCGTTGAGGATCATTAGGATGGATCCGTTGTGCTGCAACAGGATCAACTAATGCTAACTCTTTATGTATTGCCTCCCACCCTTGTTCTACTGCTTTTTTCTCTATTTCAGCACGAACATCAGGATTTGCACTGGGTAAAGGCGATAGACCTTCAAGTAACGCTTTAAAATATAGCATAGTCCCGCCCACTAATAGTGGAATTCGCCCAGCTGCGGTAATTTCTTCCATGGCATTTAATGCATCACGTCGAAAATCAGCTGCGGAATAGGGTAATGCGGGGTCTAGAATATCAATTAATCGATGTGGCGCAAGCGATTGCTCTGTCGCATCTGGCTTTGCAGTACCAATATCCATACCACGATAGATAAGCGCAGAGTCCACACTAATAATATCTACAGGCAGCTTTTGTCTTAGTGCAATTGCTAATGCCGTTTTACCTGACGCTGTAGGCCCCATTAGGAAAATTGCTTTAGGTTTTATTTGCGTGTTTACTTCGCTCATTATTTAATGCCGCTACCACCGGTTGTAATTCTATTAATTGTAATAAGTTTTTTGCTGGCCGTCTGACATATTGCGGACAAAGTCTTTCAATATCAGCCAATAGTCCTACTGCTTGAGCTTGCGACCACTGTGCTTGCTCTGCACCTAATTGTTTTGCAAACCACTGTCCAAGTTGTTGCTCAGTACAAGATTGCTCTACTGACAAATAGGCTAATAATGCTGTCAGTAACACAGGTAAATTTTGCTGGCGCAAAGGTAACGACACAGCATGTATTGTTGCTTTACCGTGAGAAATTTCGATAACGATCCCAAAATGACTGATTAGCGATTGAAACTGATTGAATACGCTAATCTCCTCTTTACTCAATGCCAACTTTAAAGGCACTAGCAAAGGTTGTGGCTTCAATGTTTCATCTTTAGGCAGTAATTGCGCACATTTTAACAGAAAATCTGCTTCTTCCAATGATAACAACCCAAGACCTTGTGAAGATTCTATTAACGCATATTTGTGCTGATAAATTGCCAATACTCGCCCAAAAGTATAATCAGTTCGTCCATCTTTCGCATTGACAGAACGAGGCATCACCGAAATAGTATCTTCTTCGATATTATTAGTTGTATGAACGATTTCACCTAAATTCAATGGGGCACGGTCAGGAAATAGTGGTATTTTCTCTTTATCTTTTGATGTAGATACACTTTCTTGTATCATTTTTTGATAAAGCGCGCCTTGTGTCCGTTGATAACTCTCACCAAACTGACGACGATCTCCAAATTGAGAGGCTTGCTTTTGAGGTGAATTATTGTTGCGCTCTCGTTCACTGTATTGGTGTGATGATGATGTATTTTTCGGAGTTTGAGCTACTGGTGCTTGATAAGGCTGAGAAAATACGTTTTCACCCGCAACTTGACGATTTTCAGGAAAGTTTAACGCTGTTTCGTGTTCTTCTTCATCATCTGAAGTGAGTGATAAAGACTCTTGCGTTGCTTGTCGTAAAACACTCAGTACACCTTGATAGATAAAATCATGAACCAAACGAGATTCATGGAAGCGAACTTCATGTTTAGCAGGATGGACGTTAACATCAACTTGGTGAGGATCAACGCTTAAATACAAGATGTAAGAGGGTTGCTGCTCTCCTTGCAAATACCCATCATAGGCTTGACGAATAGCATGATTAATCAATCTATCACGCATCATTCGTCCATTCACATAACAATACTGAATTTCACTACTTTGCACAGGTGATAAAGGATGTTCTACCCAACCTTTTATTGCTAAATCACCATGTTCCCACGATAACTGCATTGATTGGTTGACAAAATTATTACCACAAATCGCACTCAAACGGCGATTTTGCTGACTTTCATCTTTCACTGCACGGTATTGCCGAACACGTTTACCGTTATGAGTAAGATTGATGGAGACATCAAAGCGCGATAACGCAATGCGGCGCACCACTTCATCAATATGTGCAAACTCTGTTTTTTCAGTACGTAAAAACTTACGCCTTGCTGGTGTGTTATAAAACAGATCAAGGACTTCAACCGTACTTCCTACGGGATGAGCCGCAGGCTTAACCGTCACAGCCATATCTCGGCCTTCGGCGTAAGCTTGCCATGCCTCTTCTTGATCTTGAGTACGCGATGTCAGCGTTAACCGAGAAACTGAGCTAATGCTCGCTAATGCTTCTCCACGAAAACCCATACTCATTATGGCTTCGAGATCGTCAAGACTTGATATTTTGCTAGTTGCATGGCGAGCAAGTGCTAGCTTCAAATCATCACGATTGATACCGCATCCATTATCACGAATGCGAATTAGCTTGGCGCCACCTTTATCGATATCAATATCAATTGAGGTCGCGCCTGCGTCTAAACTATTTTCCAGCAACTCTTTAACAACAGAGGCGGGTCTTTCAACAACTTCCCCTGCGGCAATTTGGTTTGCAAGCTGAGGAGGTAATAAATTTATCGCCATTACCTTTATTCCATTCTACTCAATCAATTAGGCGCGTTTTGTAAAGGGTGAGCCAGAAAATAATTTCTTAAACCAGCGTGAATAGATGCCGCAAGTTTCTCTTGATAAGCATCAGAAATCAGTAATTGCTCTTCTGACGCATGACTGATAAAGCCTGTTTCAACTAAAATTGAAGGGATATCAGGTGAACGCAAAACACCTAAGCTCGCATGCTCTGGTGTTTTCTTATGTAATGACCCCACTTTTCTTAGTTCAGACAATACGGCAACGGCAACGTCATAGCCTACTCGCTGTGAATTACCAAATTGCAAATCAAGGACGGTTTGACTTAGATAAGGATCAGCGCCATCTAATGCATCACCAGCACCACCGAGTAATTCAGATTGTTTCTCGCTTTGCTCAAGCCACTTACCTAATTCACTGTTTGCACGACGATTAGAAAGCACCCATACAGAAGCGCCTCTTGCACTACGATTTGGTGCTGAGTCTGCATGAATAGACACTAACATATTTGCACTTTGCTTACGGGCGACTTCAGAACGCCCCGCAACTGAGATAAAATAATCGCCGCTGCGTGTTAGAACAGGCTTAAACATAGGATCATTACGTAAGCGAGCTTCCAACTTTCTTGCCACACTTAACGTCACGTCTTTTTCACGATTACCTTTCTGGCCAATCGCACCGGGATCTTGCCCACCATGACCAGCATCTATCGCAATAATAATTTGGCGAGAGCCTGCTTGCGGTTTTGAAGGTGTGGTGCGTGGTTTTGCAATGGGAACAACAGGCGTAACTTCGGTTACTGGCTTAGTCATTAAAGGCGCCATTTCCCGATTTGTATTTACACTTGAATGTGATGTCGTTGCTGTTGGTGATAACGCAACAACACTTACTGTCGATTGGGCATTGCTATTTTGTCGAGCATTCATAGCTTTGATAGTAAGCACTAACTTATAGCCACCACTTACATTCATCAAACTTTCAGTCACCACAACCGGCTGAGCAAGCTCAACAACCATACTTTGGTATTGGCTATCTTTTGATTGCGTTGAGCGAATTTTATGGACTAACTGCCCATTGCCTAATGTTGCTGGTAATCCCGTGACTTTTGTGCTCTGTTTAAAGTCCATCACCAAACGGTCAGGGCTTTTTAATGAGTAATATCGATAACTAGGCTTCCCATCACTAAAAGTAAATGTAAGGGTTGTTGCTGAAATACCGTTTTCTGCTTTTACTTCTGTCACAGTAGCGGCTTGTGCTATTTGCACAAAAAATAAAGACAAAACAACCAACAGAAAGGCAACAACATAGCGCTGACTTTGACTCACAGTAGTGATGAGACTCGACATAATCAATATTCCTTTATGCAGACTGAATACGGGATAAAACAGTGTTCCCTCTTGGTGAAAGGGCAACAAAACGCGCTTTTCGACCTTCATCTTCGTAGCTTAAATGAAGTTCTAAATCTGCGTTAGGTAAAAAGCCTTCGCCTTGAGATGGCCATTCAATAAGACATAACGCATCTTGTTCAAAATAGTCGCGTATTCCCATAAATTCCAGCTCTTCAGCGGAAGCTAAACGATAGAGATCAAAATGATAAACGGGATTTGGCGAAAGCATATAGGGCTCAACTAATGTATATGTTGGGCTTTTAACATGCCCTTGATGACCAAGCGCTTGTAAAAAGCCTCGGCTAAAGGTTGTTTTTCCAGCACCAAGATCGCCATATAAATAAATGATCAATCCGCTATGATCCGTCGCTATTGCAACAGTACGCCCTAGTTCAACTGTTGCCGCTTCATCTTCTAATGTAACAACCCATTCTTTCATATTTATATAATCTATTGTTAAGTTATAACGGCTTAATAAAGAGAGATCGTTGGAGAACATCAAATACTAAGCTTTATATGTTTTCTTAAGGCAAATAGTTATCGAAATTACTATCAAATAACCATACCATAAATCTATTTATTGCGAGGATTTTTCCTACCGCCTCACTATGATACACTGCGCGCTCTTAGGACTCACCTCTTACCTACTGATTCGGTTTATTCATGTCATCACTCGATCTTAATCTTCTCGCTCAAAACATTAAATTATGGGGTTCTGAGCTAAGTTTTCAACAAACAGGGATATGTGATACTGACTTATCACTTGAAGAACCTCGCCTGCAAGCTTGGTTAGATAAGCAATATCATGGTGAAATGGCATGGATGGAAAAGTATGGAATGACACGAGCCAGACCTCATGAGCTGGTTCCGGGTACATTACGCGTTATCAGTGTCAGAATGAATTATCTCCCCACGGATGCGGCTTTTGCACGAACCTTAAATAACCCAGAACAAGGCTATATCAGCCGTTATGCACTTGGTCGAGATTATCACAAAGTATTAAGGCAGCGTCTTAAAAAACTCGGCGAAAAAATTTCACAATATTGTCAGCAATTTGAATATCAAGGGGTAGTCAACTTTCGTCCTTTCGTTGATTCAGCCCCTATTATGGAACGCCCATTAGCTGTTAAGGCAGGACTTGGCTGGGTTGGTAAACACTCACTTGTTATTAATAATCAAGCAGGCTCTTGGTTTTTCCTTGGTGAACTACTGATTGATTTGCCGTTACCTATTGATAGCCCAGTTGAAGAGCAATGCGGTAAATGCGTCGCCTGTATGACAACCTGTCCGACAGGTGCCATTGTTGAACCTTATACTATTGATGCTCGTCGCTGTATTTCTTATCTCACTATCGAACTCGATGGTGCTATTCCTGAAGAATTTCGCCCTCTAATGGGTAATCGCATTTATGGTTGTGATGATTGCCAGCTTATCTGTCCTTGGAATCGTTTTTCATCACTGACTGACGAAGAAGATTTTTCACCAAGAAGAGCACTTCATACCCCAGAATTACTCGATCTCTTTCAATGGAATGAAGATAAATTTCTGCGTATCACTGAAGGTTCGCCGATCCGCCGTATTGGTTATTTACGTTGGCTTAGAAATATTAGCGTGGCGTTAGGAAATGCACCTTATCAAGATAAAATTATACTTGCCTTGCAAGAACGCTTTGGATTGAGTGATGTTTTAGATGAACATTTAAACTGGGCGATTGCACAGCAGACAGCGAAGAGAAATGAAAAAGAAGTAAAAATACAGACTTCACAACAAAAACGCTTAGTAAGGGCGATAACTAAAGGCTTACCTCGTGACGCTTAATTTTTAACAGGATAAACGCATTACGAATAACCATTAATTTCCTCTGTGAATAAAATAAAAATCCCTTGCCTATCAACATGAAAAAAAAATTCAAGCGAACTAAGACTCAAAATTTAAAAAATTAAAATAAACTTAGTTATCAATTAGATATAAAATCCAATCAATTTATTGAAGAGAATAATATCCTTATCACTTAATGATACGTGCTTGTGGATAACTCTGTGCAGTAAAAAAATAAATAGTGCTTAGATGCAGTGGTTATTAGCATCTCACTGTGGATAAATCGATTTGGGAAGATTTTAAGAATAGTAGAATATATATCACGTTTTTTTAAAGAAAAGCCTGAGAAACCCTTTTCTTTTTCTAAAATACTATTCAATGCATGTTTAACAGAATAAAGGCCTGAAACCTAAAAAATGATCTTGCCTCTAATTTCCCCTCGAAATGAGGAAAGGCGCACATTCTAGTGCTGTCAAAATAGAAATGCAAGCAAAGATCAAAGATAGATCACAAAAAAATAGCTTGATCTTACATGTATTAATGACATTTTCTTTTTTGAACAATAATCCAACACACTCTCTTTACGAGTATTAAGTAAAATTCCCTAATCTGCACCCTAAAACAGTGTAGTCGATATTTAAAAAAGCGAGAGAATAAATGAAGATTTTTTTTGGTTGTATTTTAGGCTACACATTATTAGACTAGCGAGCATAGTCTTTTTTTGGTCTAAATTAAGACTTAATTTATGGAGGTGAATATGCGTTATTCAGAACAAATTAAACCAATTAGCTATTTAAAGGCCAATATGGCTGAAGTAATGGTAAAACTTACCGAATCTGGCTCCCCTATGATTATTACTCAAAATGGCGAAGCTAAAGCAGTCATTCAAGATATTGAATCTTATGAAGAAACTCAGGAAATGTTAGCTCTACTGAAAATATTAGCATTAGGTCAACAACAAGTTGAATCAGGCGAAGTCAGTGATATAAAAAGTGTTGTTCAGCGTTTAAAAAATAAAAGGAAGTAGAAAGAATGGCATCATACAAGGTCGTAGTTACTAAAGATGCCGAGGCAGATTTAGAAAATATTCATAACTATATTTCTGAACATGACTGCCCAGAAAATGCAGATTATGTATTAGATGAGTTACTAGCAGTAGCAGACAATTTAACTAATTTTCCAAAGAAGGGAACTGTTCCTAATGAATTACAAACGTTAGGTATTCGTGAATTTCGACAAATTCTATTTAAACCCTATCGGGTGATTTACAGAGTATTAGGACAACAAATTATTATTTACGTCATTACTGATGGTAGACGAGATATGAAAGCGCTACTTAGCCGTAGACTATTAGGATAACGTATTGATTTTTGATTAGAAGAATAAAACTAGAAGAGAAAAACTTGGAGCGGGAAACGAGACTCGAACTCGCGACCCCAACCTTGGCAAGGTTGTGCTCTACCAACTGAGCTATTCCCGCATTTGGTAAGTTTTGACAATTATAAATGAAAGATTTGGAGCGGGAAACGAGACTCGAACTCGCGACCCCAACCTTGGCAAGGTTGTGCTCTACCAACTGAGCTATTCCCGCGTCGCATAACACTACTAATAACTGTCTAAGAAAGATTGGAGCGGGAAACGAGACTCGAACTCGCGACCCCAACCTTGGCAAGGTTGTGCTCTACCAACTGAGCTATTCCCGCGTCTTTCTTACACCCGTACAAACGAAATTCTTCATCGGTACGGGAAGCGCATTATACGAGAAAAATGCTTAACCGCAAGCCCTTATCAACAAAAAAATACGTTTTTTTGATTACATGCCGATAAAATCATCATAATGATGCAATATCAATCATGAATGCACGCTTTTTACTCTTTAATAAAGGTTTTACGATAATAAGCTAGCTCTGCAATAGATTCACGAATATCATCCAATGCCTGATGAGTATTTTTTTTCTCAAAACCTTCTAAAATTTCAGGTTTCCAACGACGTGCTAATTCTTTTAATGTACTCACATCAAGATAACGGTAGTGAAAATATTGCTCTAGCTCTGGCATGTAACGGTATAGAAAACGTCTATCTTGCCCCACACTATTACCACAGATAGGTGATACGCCTTTTGGTACCCATTTTTCTAGGAATTCAATTGTCGCTTTTTGTGCTGAATTATCATCATATGAACTGTTTTTTACGCGCTCAACTAAGCCACTACCAGTATGGGTACGTGTATTCCATTCATCCATTAAACTTAATTGTTCATCAGATTGGTGTACTGCAATTACAGGGCCTTCGGCTAAAATATTAAGTTGAGGATCTGTCACGATAGTGGCAATTTCGATGATACGGTCACATTCAGGATCAAGACCTGTCATTTCCAGATCTATCCAGATCAGATTGTTCTCGCTTTTTGACATAATATATCCTAGCTGTTTCTAAGTGTGAGACATGATATTTTAGCGTTTATCATAGCGCGTTTACTCAATAAGCACGACAGAAGAACATCTAACCGAATAATACAAGTGAGGATCGGTGACAAAACGTAAATTATCTAAAGGCCAGCAACGCCGAGTACAAGAAAATCATAAAAAGCGTTTGCAGAGCAAAGAGAAAAAAAACCACGTTGAATTAGACGATACGCAATTAGGCGAAGCGACCGAAGGCTTAGTGATCAGCCGTTTTGGTCAACATGCAGATATCGAAGCTGCTGACGGCACTATTACACGATGCAATATTCGACGCACAATTTCATCACTGGTAACGGGTGATAAAGTTGTTTGGCGTCCTGCGCTACAAACACAAGAAAATGTCCGCGTAAATGGTATTGTAGAAGCTGTACACGAACGAACTTCAGTACTTACTCGTCCTGACTATTATGATGGCATTAAGCCTATTGCAGCTAATATTGATCAAATTATTATCGTTTCGGCTATTTTGCCTGAACTTTCTTTAAATATTATCGACCGTTACCTTGTCGCATGTGAGACTTTAAACGTTGAGCCTCTGATTGTACTCAATAAAATCGATATGTTAGACGAGAAAAGCCGTAAGACTGTCAGTGAATGGATGCAAACTTATAAAGATATTGGTTATCGTGTTCTTGAAGTCTCTAGCTACACCAAAGAAGGTCTTGATGCATTGACACAAGAGTTGATTGGTCGTATCTCCATTTTTGCGGGGCAATCTGGGGTCGGAAAATCAAGCTTACTCAATACCTTATTACCACCAATGGAAGAAAGTATTCTAGTTAATCAGGTGTCTGATAACTCAGGTTTAGGCCAGCATACCACAACAGCATCACGCCTTTACCATTTCCCACAAGGAGGAGATGTCATTGACTCTCCGGGTGTACGTGAATTTGGTTTATGGCACTTAACGCCAGAGCAAGTAACAAAAGGGTTTATTGAATTCAGACCGTACCTTGGTGGTTGTAAATTCCGCGATTGTAAGCACTTAGACGATCCAGGTTGCCTAATTAGTGAAGCCGTAAATAACGGTGAGATCTCAGAAACGCGCTTTGAAAATTACCATCGTATTTTAGAAAGTATGAGTCAGGTGAAAGTTCGTAAGAATATTAATTTAGACACTTAATAATTGATTCACTGACAACCCGATTAAGGGTGGGTACAATAGACCCCTTTTGTCTATTTTTTATCGTTCAATCCCAGAGGTTGCCATTTTGGACAAGCTAAAAATTAAACTACAGTATTTATTGCCTAAATTATGGCTCACACAATTAGCAGGTTGGTTTGCCAACAAAAAAGCGGGTGCAATTACCCAGTTTGTTATCAAAGCTTTTGCGAAAGCCTATAAAGTCGATATGAATGAAGCGAAAGAAAGCCAATTCCAAGCTTATTCAACATTCAACGATTTCTTTATTCGTACTTTAAAAGATGGTGTTCGCCCTATCGTTGAAGGTGATGACAAACTCGCACTGCCTGCTGACGGCACAGTAAGCCAACTCGGTCTTATTCAAGACGATCAAATTCTGCAAGCCAAAGGACATCATTACACCCTTAAAGCGTTACTTGCAGGTAATTTTATGCTAGCAGATAAATTCCGTAATGGTCAGTTTATTACGACTTATCTTTCACCTCGTGATTACCACCGCGTTCACATGCCTTGCGATGGTTTATTAAAAGAGATGATTTATGTTCCAGGCGATCTCTTCTCTGTTAATCCATTAACAGCGGCTAATGTCCCTAACTTATTTGCACGTAATGAACGTATTATTTGCCTCTTTGAAACTCAATTTGGTTCAATGATACAAATTCTAGTGGGTGCAACAATTGTTGGTAGTATTGAAACGGCTTGGTGTGGCATGGTAACGCCACCTCGTGAAGGTATTATTAAACGTTGGACATATCCTCAAGCGGATAAAGCAGGAGCGATATTCTTGAAAAAAGGTGAAGAAATGGGCCGATTTAAGTTAGGCTCAACTGTCATCAACCTTTTCCCAGAAAATACCGTTCAACTGAATAAAGATCTTATGAATGGCTCCGTTACATTAATGGGGGAACAATTGGGTTCCATCATCAATGTCGCTGGTAATGACAATAATGCCATCAGTGAATAACACGTAATTCGGAGTAACCTTTGTGCGCCTGATAATCAGTCTTTTCTTCTCGCTCTTTTTGACGCTTTCGTTAAGCACATCTGCAATATCAGCGGATGTGGAGAAATTACGTCAAGATATTAAACAACTTGAAGGAAGTACCAATCCTCAAGATATTGAGGCAGTCCAGGCGCTACAAGGCACTATCAATTGGATTAATGATGGTGAAAAAGCGCAAACGAATGCAGATAATTATCAAAAAACCATTGATGATTACCCTCAAATCACGCAAGAGCTAAGAACTAAGCTTCTAGAAGAAAGCCATGCTGTTCCTACTATTCCAGAAAAAATTAGCATCCCTGATTTAGAACAGAAAATTATTCAAATCAGTAGCCAATTAATGGAACAAGCAAGGCTTCAGCAACAAGAGCAAGATAAAAGCCGAGAAATTAGCGAATCTTTAAACTTATTACCCCAACAGCTTTCTGAAGCGCGCCGTTTACTCAGCGATGCAACAGCAAGACTCGCAGCTGCCAGTGCGTCAACAACGCCGTTAACAGAGGCACAAAATAAGCTAACACAAGCTGAAGTCACCGCACGTAAAGCGATGGTTAATGAGCTTGAAATGGCACAACTTTCGGCTAATAACCGCCAAGAAATTGCTCGCCTTCGCTTAGAATTATTTAAAAAACGCTATCAGCGTCTTGATGTGCAACTACAACAATTGCGCAGCTTATTAAATATAAAGCGCCAAGAAGTGGCTGATCTGGCATTAGAAAAAACAGAGATGTTAGCGGAGAAAGGTGGTGAGCTCCCTGAGTTTCTGACAAAACAGATCCAAACTAACCGTGAACTTTCTCAGATCCTGAATAAACAAACACAGGAAATGAGTGAGTTATCAGAAAAACAACGCATTACCACCCAGCAGACACAACAAGTTCGTCAAACGCTTACCACTATTCGAGAACAAGCACAGTGGTTAAGTGGCTCAACAGCATTAGGCGAAGCATTAAGAACACAGCTTTCCCGCTTACCTGAAATGCCTCGTTCACAAGAACTTGATAGAGATATTATTCAGTTACGTGTCGAGCGTTTAGGCTATGAGGATATGCTGGAAAACTTAAGTAAGATCCAGCCGCCAGAAACCGCAGATGGCTCTAAATTGCCTGAAGCTCAGCAATATATTTTTGATTCTCTTATCCAAGCACGTCATGAATTATTGAATTCGTTGTTATCCGGTTATGACTCTCAAATTCTTGAGTTAACAAAACTAAAAGTGGCAACAACACAATTAGCGGATGCATTAAAAGAGACAAAAGACGCCACAAACCGTTATATGTTCTGGGTTGCTGATATCAGCCCCATCAAATTTAATTATCCGGTTTTATTAGTCAAAGATATCACTCGATTGCTTTCGCTAGATACCTTCTCACAATTAGGTCATGCTGCTGTCAGCATGCTTAAAAATCAGGATACATTCCTATTTCTATTCGTCACTTTATCAATTGTGGGCTTTAGCCTGCGCACTCGAAAACATTACAACGCCTTTCTTGAAAGAGTCAGCAACCGTATTGGTAAAGTCACACAGGATCACTTTTCACTGACGATACGCACTGTCTTTTGGTCTATTTTAATTGCGTTGCCATTACCTCTGTTATGGTCTGCCGTAGGTTATGGCTTACAAAGTGTTGAATGGCGTTATCCAATGGCGGGAGCGATTGGATATGGGGTCACAGCAGCAGCACCTGTGCTATGGTTATTTATGATAAGTGCAACCTTTGCACGTCATAACGGTCTATTTATTGCTCAATTTAAATGGAAAGAGAGCCGTGTTAAAAAAGCGATGCGCTTTTACCAGCTTTCTATTTTTGTCATCGTGCCGCTGATGATGTCATTAATTACCTTTGAATATTATAGTGATAGAGAATTTGCACCGACGGTTGGTCGTTTCTGTTTCTTACTGCTCTGTATCGCCCTAAGCTTTATTACCTCTAGCCTTAAAAAAGCTCACGTCCCACTTTATCTTGATAAACATGGATCTGGCGATAACCTTATCAATACCATTTTATGGTGGTTCTTACTGCTTGCTCCGGTTATTGCAGGTTTAGCCGCCGTCTTAGGTTACCTTTCTACATCGATTGTCTTACTCGGTCGTTTAGAAATGTCTGTCGCCATTTGGTTTGCTCTACTGATTATCTACCACATTATTCAGCGATGGATGCTTATTCAGCGCCGAAAATTAGCCTTTGAACGAGCTAAACAAAAGCGTGCAGAAATTCTGGCTCAGCGTGCAAAAGGTGAAGATGAAAATACGATTGTTGGGAGCAGTGGTGAGAGCACAGTAGGGCTTGAAATTGAAGCTCAAGAAATAGACCTTGATGCTATCAGTGCGCAATCTATTGGTTTAGTTCGCTCTATTCTAACGATGATTGCATTAGTCTCGATGATCTTATTATGGTCTGAATTAAATACTGCGTTCTCTTTCGTTGATAATATCCGACTTTGGGACGTCACCTCATCGATAAATGGTGTTAACACGGTGCAACCTATTACGATGGGTTCTATTTTAGTGGCAATCCTTGTCATTATTATTACAACCCAATTAGTACGAAATCTCCCTGCTTTACTTGAGTTGGCCATTTTACAGCATCTTGATTTAACACCGGGTACAGGTTACGCCATTACCACGATGACCAAATACACCATCACCTTAATTGGGAGTATTGTGGGTTTCTCTTTATTAGGGATTGAGTGGTCAAAATTACAGTGGCTAGTGGCGGCAATGGGTGTTGGGTTAGGTTTTGGCTTACAAGAAATTTTTGCCAACATCATTTCAGGTTTGATGATCTTATTTGAAAAACCAATCCGTATTGGCGATACCGTCACTATTCGGAATTTGACCGGAAATATTTCTAAGATCAACACACGGGCAACCACGTTAACCGATTGGGATAGAAAAGAAATTATCGTACCGAACAAAGCGTTTATTACAGAGCAATTTATTAACTGGTCACTCTCAGATTCAGTCACTCGTATCGTAATGACCATCCCTGCTCCAGCAGACTGTAACAGTGAGCAAGTAACAAATGTGTTATTAGAAGCCTCAAAACGCTCTACGATGATTTTAGAAAACCCAGCACCAGAGGTTTATCTGGTCGATTTACAGCAAGGTATTCAGATTTTTGAATTACGTGTTTATGCCGCAGAGATGGGGCACAGAATGCCAGCAAGACACGAGATCCACCAAAATATTCTCTTAGCCTTTGCAGAGCACGGCATCCCATTACCGTTCCCACCATTCCAAGCCAGAGTGGATATGATGGGCAATACAATCCGCAGCTCTATGCGTGCAACACCAAGAGAAGTCGGTGGATTGTAATTAATCTATTCCATTGGAATATAAAAAAGGCGAACAATATCACGTTGTTCGCCTTTTCTTTTAGGGAGGATCACACTTGGTATAATTTACGTAAATAATGAGGCACAGCTTCATCAGCATTAGTTCCGATCACTTCCATATTTGGGAGTAAATCTTTTAATGTCTGATGCGCATTTTCCATAATGCAACCTTTACCAGCTATCTGTAGCATCTCTTTGTCATTCATACCATCACCAAACGCAACTGCATCTTTGGCAGTGTGTTGCATCAATTTAGCCACTTTCTCGAGAGCTTCACCTTTAGATACACCACCCGCCATCACTTCTAAGCAATTACGCAGTGAGAAACTCACATTGACCTTATCACCCCAGCGCTGATTAATTTCACTTTCCAGTGTCAACAATAGTTCATGATCATCAGAGGTGAAGAAGACCTTACAGACATTGGTGGTCGGAAACCCTGTTTTACAAAACAGTTCATAATTAAAATCCGATTCCCGGAAGAACTCACAAGCTCCTGGCATTTCTTTATTGACATACCAATAGTCGCCAGCGTAAATATTCGTTTCAATTTCGGGGTGATCAAAAACACACAAAGACAAGTCATAAGCAATTTCAGGCTCAAGATCTTGGCTAAAAATAAGGTCGCCATGAGTGTTATGCACTCGTGCGCCATTAGAGGTTATCATATAAGCGTTAATGCCTAATCCATCACGAATTTGAGCAACATCAACATGATGACGACCTGTTGCGAATACAAAATGCACGCCTTTATTAATAAGTAGATGCAGGGTTTCTTGCGTATAGGGAGTTAATACATGATTAGGTGATAACAGTGTGCCATCAAGATCTGAAGCGACTATCGAATACATACACATTCCTGATTAAAATAAATGCTTATCATAAAACTCACAGATTTCATTTAATGCTTGTGAGCGTAGCTTATCTATTTCGAACAAGATTTCATGATGCGCACCCTCAATCACCAGTGGCAATTTTTGCTTTTCTTCTCTTGTTCTGGACTGACTATAACGTTCACAGAAAGCCCTTAGCTCTTGATTATCTACCACCTTATCTTGCTCTGCTTCGAGCACTAATAGAGGGGTATTAATCTCTCCCGCATGTTCAATTAACCAATCTCCCATTTTTAGACTTTCTCCCATCCAATGATAAGTCGGTCCGCCTAATCGTAGTTCTGGAAAATCAGCATAATAACGTAAATACCGGCGATATCGCTCATGGCTATGTGTTAACACATTAAGGATAAATGGCAGTGGAAACCATTTACCTGTTGATACCGCGTAGTTATTTCTTTCAGATTGACTTTGTTCTGCTCGGTTAACTAAAAAATTAGCCACCCAGCGAGGTATAGGTAATTTAATGCCAAACATCGGCGCACATAGCGCTGCCGCTTTAAACACATCAGGCTGCCGAAGTAGATAGCCTGCTAAAATTGCGCCACCCATTGAATGGGCTAAAGCAAAATAATGTTTATATTGATAAGGCAAAACAATCGTATCAACGAAAGTTGAGAAATCATCAATATAATCACTAAATTTTTCGACATGCCCTTTTTGAGTATCATCCAGAAGTCTGTCAGAAAGCCCTTGACCTCGATGATCAAGAAGAAAAACATCATAGCCTGAGTGAAAGAAATCAAACGCAACTTCAGGATACTTTACATAGCTTTCACTCCGACCTGAAGCAATAACCAGTGCTTTATTGTGCGATGGTGAGCGCCAATGAACATAACGAATTTTGGCGCCATCAACACCAATAAACTCACCTTCTTCACGTTGACTCCAAAAATCCAATAAGACGCCGTTCGTAAAAGCAGAAAACTGCTTTTCACGAGATAACCACGAATATTTAAATAGGGTGGTTGTCATTGGCTCTCCTTATTGGCGTTATTCGAAGCCCTCAATATGGTCACGAATGAGTGTCATAAACGCGGGTCCAAATCGTTCTAATTTTCGTTGCCCAACACCGTTTATTAATAACAATTCATCAGGGTAAACGGGGCACTGCTCTGCCATTTCTATCAATGTGACATCATTAAAAACGACAAATGGCGGAATGTTTTCTTCATCAGCAATAGACTTACGTAATTTACGTAGTTTCGCAAACAATTTTCTATCGTACTGTCTATGGGTATTTTTTGTTTGTTGATTACGGCTTTTTGTCGGGCTTAATAATCTAGGTACGGCTAATTGTAATGGCACTTCACCACGTAAGATTGGTCTAGCCATCTCTGTCAGTTGTAATGCAGAGCGATGGACAATATTTTGTGTCACCATACCTAAATGAATAAGCTGGCGGATCACACTCACCCAATGTTCATGGCTTTGCGCTTTACCAATACCATAAACAGGTAATGTATCGTGTCCAGAATCTCGAATACGCTGATTATTCGCCCCCCTTAATATTTCAACAATATAACCGATACCAAAGTGCTGACCTGTGCGATAAATACAGGATAAGGCTTTTTGGGCATCCACTAAACCATCATATTGTTTAGGGGGATCAAGGCAAATATCACAGTTACCGCAGGCATTTTGTCGATGTTCATCGAAGTAATTAAGTAACACTAAGCGTCGGCACGTTTGTGCTTCTGCGAATGCACCCATCGCATTAAGCTTATGCATTTCAATCGCTTTTTGGTCACTTTCTGGCTTTTCATCTAAACAACGACGCAACCACGCCATATCGGCAGGATCGTAAAATAATACCGCTTCAGCAGGCAATCCATCTCGCCCTGCACGCCCTGTTTCTTGGTAATAGGATTCAATATTACGAGGAATATCAAAGTGAACCACAAAACGTACATTGGGTTTATTGATACCCATACCAAATGCAACAGTGGCAACCACAATTTGCAAATCATCTCGCTGGAAAGCTTCTTGTACTTTAGCACGCTGTGCTATTTCCATTCCTGCATGATAACCCGCAATGCTTAATCCTCGTTTACTCAGGCGCTCGGCGGTTTCTTCGACTTTACTGCGACTGTTACAATAAATAATGCCGGATTTTCCTTTCTGACCGCGAATAAATAGCCAAAGTTGATCAAGCGGTTTGTATTTCTCTACTAAAGTGTAGCGGATATTCGGTCTATCGAAACTGCTGATATGAATCAGGGGGTCACGTAACACTAGCTGATTAATAATATCGTAACGTGTTGTATTATCCGCCGTTGCCGTCAGTGCAATAATCGGCACATCTGGAAGATATTGTCTTAATAATCCTATACCGCGATATTCAGGACGAAAATCATGACCCCATTGTGAAATACAATGCGCTTCATCAACCGCTAATAATGCAGGTTTCCATTGCACTAATTGATGAAGAAAACTCTCCATCATTAAACGTTCAGGGGCAATATACAGCAGTTTTATTTCACCTTTTTGACAACGTATTTGAACATCAAACTGCTCTTCACGCGTTTGGGTTGAATTTAAATAAGCAGCTTCAATACCATGAAGGCAAAGTTGATCAACCTGATCTTTCATCAGTGAGATGAGTGGCGAAACAACCACAGTCAGCCCATCGAGCAATAACGCGGGAATTTGATAACAAAGGGATTTACCACCCCCTGTCGGCATCACAACTAGACAATCTCTGCCAGTTGTAATGGTATGGATGATTTCTTGCTGACCAGGGCGAAATTGCTGATAACCAAAGGTTTCTCGCAAAATAGCCTGTGCTGATGGCATTGAATTAAGAACTTCTGCTGTGGACACGCCGTTCCTCTGAAAAGCTGCTGATAAAAACTATGATGAGGAGTAAAAGAAAAGGCACCAATGTGAAGGTGCCATCATCATTTATAGCGCTATGCTAACCCAGAACGGGGAAAATTACAGCATATCATTAAGCATCACGCCAACACCGACCCGTGTCTGACGGAAATTATAATCAATCATTGATTCGCCATAGCCACTAAATACTTGAGTATAAAAGCGTACATGCTTAGTAATTGGGTAGCTCCAGCCTAATTCAGCCGCCCCATAGCCACTGTTCCAGTTATAACGCCCTGTCGCAGTGATCACACTATCGCCTAAGCGATAGCCTGCTTTTAAACGGTAATAGCCCATATAGCGATTAATTTCTGGATTATCATCACGTTGAGCACTTTCACTAAAGCGATACCAAGGTTTTAAATCAAGCTGCAAATTGCCTTTTTGTGCCATAAAACGTGCATAAGCACGGTTCCAACTACGAGATGTGGGATCAGAGCGCCCATTCGATTCGTGGTTAAAACCCGTTTCTATTTCACGTAGTGTCCAACCCGCAAATTTATAGTCTGTTGCCCAACCTAAAAAGAGTTGAGGTTCATAGTTTGTCTCACGGAAAGGGGCAGATTCTTTCTTATTGCTTAATTGCCACCAAGAGCGTTGGGTATAAGATGCTGCTAAAACAGAGTTTTCACCTGCAATACCGCGCCATAAAGGGAAGGCAAGACTGAGTTGAAATTTCACCTCATCTTTTTTAGCCTTATTCCCCCAATCATAACTTTGAATAGCCTCTTTATTCATATCAGAGGTTTTCGTATAAATAATATAATTGGATTCATAAGGATAAAGAACAAAAGGTGAATCGTATTCTTGTAATAAACCAGAAATAATACTGCCCTGAACAAGCGGTGCAGGAGATGATGATGCTGGTATTTTGGATGCAAATCCCCATGCTGGATAGAATAAAGCCACCGCGAGTAAAGAACGGATGTAACGCATAGTTAATTATCCTGTCTCATTATTGAATAATATAAAAAGTTAGTACTTACTTTAGAATTAGTTCTTATATATGTGCTTTATTACACTTTAGCGCCCATATTTTACACGTAATTGCCATTAAATCTCGTATATTTTTATACCATTATATTTATAGCACAAATGTGCAATTACGATTTTGTCATGTATTATTAACATAGTATTAACTTAATAACGTGATGTCAGGGGTTCTAAAAATGGAAAAACAGTTAACATTAGAAGAGGCTCAAGCACTTATTGGTCATGTTTTTGTTTATAAGATGCCCTTTAATCAATTAATCGGCTTAGAGCTAGTTCGCTTTGAACAAGACTACGCTGAAATTCAATTTCGGTATCAAGATAAACTTGTTGGTAATATTGCTCAACGTATCTTACATGGTGGACTTATTGCTTCTGTACTTGATGTTAGTGCGGGATTAGTTTGTGTCGGTAATGCATTAACACGTTTAGCACCAATATCCCAAGAGCAACTCGAACAGAAACTTGCTAACATGGGCACAATTGATTTACGTGTTGATTATTTAAGACCAGGACGTGGAGAATGTTTTACTGCAAGTAGCCATATTTTACGCAGTGGTAATAAAGTGTCTGTTGCTCGTGTTGAATTACATAATGAAAAACAAGTTCATATTGCGAGTGGGACAGCAACCTATATCGTAGGTTAAGCCTTTGTTAAGATTCATTGCACTCTATGATGCTTAGATTGATATTAATTACTTGTAAAAATACATGCCTAATGACACATTAGATAATGTCATTGGGTATGAACCCCGTCACACTTTTCCTTTCCATCAATTCCAGAGATAGCATGAGCCAGAAAAACACGATGAAAGGCGTTTTATGTGCCTTAGGCGCCTATTTGATCTGGGGTATTGCCCCTGTCTATTTTAAAAGCATTCAAGAAGTGCCCGCAGAAGAGATCTTAACGCACCGTATTTTATGGTCGTTCTTTTTTATGTTGATTTTAATGACTATCAGTCGTCATTGGCCTTATTTGCGCCAATTAATACGTCAACCTAAAAAAATTCTTCTTTTAGCACTGACTGCCGTCATTATCGCAACTAACTGGCTTACCTATATATGGGCGGTTAACCACGGCTATATGCTAGAAGCCAGCCTTGGTTACTTTATTAACCCACTGGTTAATGTACTGTTTGGCATGCTTTTCTTGAGCGAGCGCTTCCGCCGTATGCAATGGGTCGCAGTAGGGTTAGCATTTACTGGTGTATTTATTCAACTCTGGCACTTTGGTTCAGTCCCCGTGATTGGATTAAGCCTCGCCGTGACTTTTGGTCTTTATGGCTTACTGCGCAAAAAATTGGGTGTCGATGCACAAACAGGTATGTTGGTAGAAACATTATGGCTATTCCCTGTTGCATTAGTTTATATCTTATTTTTCACACATTCACCGACGAGCAATATGCTTGAAAATAGTTGGTCGTTAAATACTCTGTTAATCGCAGCTGGTATCATTACAACCGTACCATTATTGCTCTTTACAGAAGCGGCGCATCATCTGCGTTTATCAACCTTGGGCTTTTTCCAATATATTGGTCCAACCTTGATGTTTATTCTTGCCACAATGGTATATGGTGAACAAATTGATGCAGAACGATTAGTGACCTTTGGCTTTATTTGGGTTGCGTTGATCCTCTTTACACTTGATGCGCTCTATACTCAACGCCGTTTAAGACGTAGTTAGTACATACTCACTCTTCCGCTAAATTACCAATTTGAGTAAAAGCGGAAGAGCATTTTTTCTTCTGATTTTTCTTTAATAGATGTGCATTCTTCGCTATATCTTCCACATACCGACACGAGCGCCTAGACAGTGCTGATATTGAGTTATTAATCACTTGAATACGGTTAATCACAATCCAAGGATAGAGATTAATTCGAGGAACAAAATCACGCTGATGTCTCAATAACTTACAATAAAAATCTTCTTCAAATTCATTGATAAGTTCACTGGGATGATAAGTATCACAAAAGACTTCCTCCGTATTTTCGATCAGTAATTCATTACTAGAAAAAGGAACAGGAGAAATTCGTGTGCTAGATGCGACAAAAGAGTCGGTATGAAAGAATATGCTAGAGAGTTTCATCAATTAATCCCGTTAATAAGAATAGATAACGAGATTATTAAGTAACCAACTTGAACATCCCTTAAAAAAAACACCGTAGCTTATCTATCAAATAAATAAGGGTGTTTTTTTATATCGAAGCAGTGGTGACGGCTCCCCGCCCACATTGGGCGAGGGTTTCTGGCTTTTTTTTGCCAATTCATTCTAATCGAGGATTATTCTAGCCGGGCAAATGCTGCCACCAGCCATTTAATACCTTCACCATTAAAGGCGATTTGTAATCGGCAATGTTCACCGCTACCTTCAATATTGATAATGGTGCCATCACCAAATTTGGGGTGTTTCACACGTTGTCCTAGCGAATAGCCCGTATCATTGCTGATAATTGGAGTTCCTAAACGGCTATGATTCACAGGGCGGGAAACCGTGGCGCGTAAACGCACCTCTTCAACACACTCTTTCGGTAATTCTCCAATAAAACGAGAAGGACGATGACTGACTTCTTTTCCATATAAACGTCGGTTTTCAGCGTAAGTGAGCGTTAACTTTTTCATTGCTCGGGTAACGCCAACATACGCCAAGCGACGCTCTTCTTCCAAGCGACCACCTTCATCCAACGACATTTGACTTGGGAACATACCCTCTTCTACACCCACAATAAAGACTTGTGAAAATTCAAGTCCTTTAGCGGAGTGAAGTGTCATTAACTGCACAGCATCTTGATATGCATCAGCTTGGCTTTCGCCTGATTCTAATGCGGCATGTGAAAGAAACGCTTGCAGTGGCATTAAATCTTCGTCTTCATCTTGATAACTAAATTGGCGAGTTGCCGTGACCAACTCTTCCAAGTTTTCAATACGAGCTTGAGCTTTTTCACCTTTTTCTTGCTCATACATCGCTTTTAAGCCTGAATCACGAATAATTCGGTCTGTTTGCACATGTAGTGGCATATCAGCCGTTTCAGAAGCTAACGTCTCAATTAATTCTAAGAACCGCTGAATTGCCGCGGTTGCACGTCCTGCCAACATTTTATGCTCGATAACCTGCAATGCACTTTCCCATAAGGTAATTTGGTTATCTCTTGCGACTTGGCGAACAATATCTAAGGTTCTATCACCAATACCTCGCGTTGGTGTATTCACAACACGCTCAAAAGAAGCATCATCATGGCGATTAGCGGTTAATCGCATATAAGAAAGTGCATCTTTGATTTCTTGGCGTTCAAAGAATCGTTGACCACCATAAATACGGTATGGCATTGCGGCTTGTAATAACGCCTCTTCCATCACACGAGATTGCGCATTACTACGATAAAGAATGGCACAATCTGTTAGCGCGCCGCCTTCTTCTTGCCAACGCTTGATCCGCCCAACCACATAGCGGGCTTCATCCAAATCATTAAAGGCGCAATAAAGCGAGATAGGCTCACCTTCGGCACCTTCAGTCCACAGATTTTTACCTAATCTGTCACTATTATTTGCAATTAACGCATTCGCCGCTTTTAAAATATTGCTTGTCGAACGATAGTTTTGCTCTAATCGAATGGTTTCTGCACCAGGAAATTCATTTAAGAAATTTTGAATATTCTCAACTTGCGCACCGCGCCAACCATAGATGGATTGGTCATCATCACCCACAATCATGACTTTACCAGATTGACCTGCCAACATTCTTATCCACGCATATTGAATGCGGTTAGTATCTTGGAACTCATCCACTAAAATATTGGTAAAGCGGTTTTGGTAGTGCTCCAAAATTTGCGGTTTGTTTAACCAAAGTTCATGAGCACGTAATAAAAGCTCTGCAAAATCCACAAGCCCTGCGCGATCGCATGCTTCTTGATAAGCTTGGTATACTTTCAGCCAAGTGGTTTCAACTGGATTGCCATAGGTTTGAATATGTTGAGGACGTAAACCTTCATCTTTTTTACCATTGATATACCACATACCTTGACGCGCAGGCCACTGTTTATCATCAAGATTCATTGACTTAACAATACGACGAATAAGGCGATATTGATCATCACTGTCAATAATTTGGAAGTCTTGTGGCAAATTCGCATCAAGATAATGCGCTCGCAATAAACGATGAGCCAAGCTATGGAAAGTACCAATCCACATGCCACCTTGGCTTGTACCAATTAAGTCTTCAATACGATGGCGCATCTCTGCGGCGGCTTTATTGGTAAACGTCACTGCCATAATCGAAAAAGGTGAAGCTTGTTCAACAGATAATAACCAAGCGATACGATGTACCAGTACCCGTGTTTTACCACTGCCTGCGCCAGCTAACACCAGCATATTAATACGAGGTGCGGCTACAGCTTCGCGCTGTTTATCGTTAAGGCCTTCTAGCAGATATGAGACGTCCATAATTACCAATCATTTAGTGAAGAAAATACTGTGGATATATACAGAAATAGAGAGTAAGCAACAAACTAACAGGAATTTACGCACTATGCAAAATAAAGCCTTTTTTAGCCTCGTTTATCTGTGCCATTCTTACCGAACATCACATTAAACCAATTCTATCAGTTTGCTTAAATCTGTAATTTCAATATGTGGCATTACTCTGGTTTCACCTTCTTCAAACAAGCTACGGTTATCAAGGTTAATCCAGCACGCTTGTAATCCACTATTAACGGCACCCTCAACATCTGTTACAAGGTGATCACCCACATGTAGGATTTTCTCATGTGGAAGATTTAACAGTGAGGAGGCTTTATCAAACATATCAGGATAAGGCTTAGAGCGACCATCGGGACCGGCTTTTAAAATATGTGAAAAATACTGCCCCAAACCACAACTTAATGGGTTTGCATTACCATTTGTGATCGCAATTAATGGAATTTTCTGTGCCAATTCGGTGAGAACTTGATGAGTATTTTTAGGTACATTAATGTGGCTACGCCAATAAGCAAAGTGCGCCATAATTTCATCAGCACCTTGCTGTGCTTTGGCTTCACTGTAACCATAATCTAACAACATATTTCTAGCCGCAAGCCAACGCCATTGTGTAATATCATGAAAAATATCAGGATTGTTTTCTAGAAGTGGCTTTTTATAGGCATTCACATCTTTTTCTGTGAATTGGTTAAAACGCTCATCATATTGACGAATAAAGGCCAGCGTCTCTTTTTCAGTTTTATCCATTACTGGCACATTATCATACAGCGTGTCATCTAAATCAAAAGTCATCGCTGCAATTTGCGTCAGAGTTCTATAAAAGCGCATTATGATTTTTCTCTCTTAGCTCTCGGATGAGCAGCATCATAGACTTTCGCTAAATGTTGAAAATCTAAGTGGGTATAAACTTGTGTGGTCGATAAATTAGCGTGCCCTAATAACTCTTGTACAGCACGTAAATCACCACTGGATTCCAATAAATGAGTGGCAAACGAGTGGCGTAATTTATGAGGATTCACATGGCTACTTAGTCCTTGTTTAATACCCCAAAGTTCAAAACGTTTTTGCACGCTACGTACCGATAAACGCTTACCACTTTGGGTTGAAATAAAGACAGCTTTATCCTCAGGTGCATAGAGCTCTCGCATCGGAAACCAATTTTGTAACCACTCTAGCGCTTTTCTTCCTAGCGGAACTTTTCGCTCTTTACTTCCTTTACCTAATACACGAACTTCACCTTCATTCATGTCAATATCGCTAATATTTAAGTTAGTCAATTCTGATAGACGTAATCCTGCACCATACATCACTTCTAGCATGGTTCTATCTCTAACAGAAAGAGGATCTTTTAAGTCGATATTCATTAATTGGCTAACTTCATCGACATCCATATTTTTAGGAAGGTGACGACCGGATTTAGGCGTGCGAATGCCTTTTGCTGGATTAACGTCTAACATTCCTTGTGCCACTTGCCAATCAAGAAAGCTACGTAACGCCGAAAAGCGCAAAGCAAGGCTGGTGGGTTGTAACCCACTACGGTGACTTTTCGCCAATAACATGCGCACATGTTGACTTTCCAGTGATTTCCATTCGCAGATATTCATTGCCACCATCATTTGCGCTAATGCAGTCAGTTGGCGATGATAATTTTCTACTGTGACAGGGCTTAATCGGCGTTCAACTTGAATATAACGCAGGAATTGTTCAATAGCGGTAGAGAGTGTTTCTGGAATATCTATTGGTTGATTCATTGCCTTGCAATCCAACGAAGTAACAATTCTGGTAAAATATGGGCAAGCTTATCCAGCATGACTGTTCCCATCCCTTCCTGAAAATGTTGGTTATCTCGGCTATTAAAAATAATCACGCCCAAATCCCCATAATGCCCTAACAATGAAAGTGCAACGGAACCAGAGCGTCGTACATTAGGCATTAATAGCATTATCTCTTGCCCATTTAGTGTACCTAAATAGTGATTATCATCACCCATACGTTGAATACGAAAATGTTCAAATGCTTGGCGAGATAATGGGAGATCTTGTGCATCTAAAGGTGGCTGTAATTGCCAGCGATCGGTAAATAGACGTAATTGAACTGAATAAAGCCCTAACCCCTTTGCCCAAAGGTTTAAACGTTCTAGCATTTCGTGAAGAGAGGCACTGTTGGATAGTTCAGAAATTAATAATAAAAGTTGGCTAAACAGTGCTTCATTTTCAGAGGCTTGTTCTATCAACAAACGCATATCTTCTTCAAGATAATGGATGCGGTTACGTTGACGTGACATTATCCATTCGACTAAAGAAACGGTTCCTCTGACGGGATGAGGAACTTGCATTTGCTCAATATAGCTTGCATTACGGATAAAAAAACCAGGATGTTCCCTGAGGTAACGGATCACTTGTTGATCATTAAGCTCGTTTGTTTCAGGGCAACAGAACTGCTCATTTTTATCCGTCATACAGATAACCTCTCAAAAAATAATATTATAGCTGAATGATCCCATCATAAATATGTGTCGCAGGCCCAGTCATATAAAGAGAGTTACCCTCTCCTTTCCATTCAATTAGCAATGATCCACCCGGTAAATTGACTTTCACACGTTTATCTAATAAGCCTTGTGAAATACCAATTGCGACAGCTGCACAAGCCCCGCTACCACAGGCATTTGTTTCACCTGCACCACGTTCAAATACCCGCAAATGAAGATTACTTCTGTCTACGATTTGCATAAAGCCAATATTAGCACGTTCAGGAAAACGTTCATGTTGCTCTAACACCGGTCCTAACAACTCAACTTCTGCTGTTTTAATGTCTTCAACCTGAATAACGCAATGAGGATTTCCCATTGAAACTACACCACATAATACAGTGCGTTCCATTGCCCTGATAATATAGGTCTTTTCTGCCTTTTGTGCACGGAAAGGGACTTTTTGAGGTTCAAATTCAGGCTCACCCATATTGACGCACACATCGTCATTGTCCATAACATGCAAGGTCATTCTGCCAGACTGCGTGCTGACTTTTATCTCTCTTTTGTTTGTAAGTCCTTTTAATCTCACAAATCGAGCAAAGCAACGAGCACCATTACCACACTGTGCAACCTCACTTCCATCAGCATTAAAAATGCGATAATGGAAATCGAGTTCAGGATCATAAGGTGCTTCAACCACCAATAATTGATCAAACCCAACACCAGTATGGCGATTCGCTAATCGACATATTAGCTCTGGTGAAAAATAAACATTTTGAGTCACAGCATCGACCACCATAAAGTCGTTGCCAAGACCATGCATTTTTGAAAATTGCATCTTGCCCCTGCCTGAAACGAAATTACCGTTTCTAAGATTGACTAATTGGTCTGAGTTGAGTCGCTCTCAACTTGCTGGGTTGGCTGGGATGACTGTGTCATTTTTGCCTGAGTATCTTCAGGAGGGAAATAAAGAGGGCCTTTCAAGCCACAACCAGAAAGAGAAATCAGTGTTATTATAGCAAGAGTGCAACGTAAATACGTTTTCATTCGAAATCTGCCTGTCATTTATTTGGTTAATATCCTCTATAATCGCAGTTAGATCTCGAAAAGCAAATAGGAAATGAAGATGAACGACAGTGAATTTCACCAATTAGCTGATGAACTCTTGTCAGAAATAGAACAAACTATTGATAATTATGAAGGTGACGCAGATATTGATTGTGAAATCAATGGCGGTGTAATGACATTAACCTTTGAAAATAATAGTAAAATTATTATTAATCGCCAAGAAGCGTTTCATCAAGTTTGGTTAGCGACACGCTCTGGTGGCTATCACTTTGATTGGAAAGATGAACAATGGATTTGTGATAGAAGTGGTGGTGAATTTTTAGTCATGCTGGCACAAGCAATAACAGAACAAAGTGGGGAAGCGTTTTCTTTCTAATAAGCACAATTAACAACAATAATGGGAGCTATCAAAGCTCCCATTTGTGTTTATTGGCTTGTGCTTAATTAAGAGTGCTGTACCGCTTTATAATCTGTAAATCCGTGGGTAACAACATTCATTTCAGGTTGCGTTTCTTTACTACCCAGATCGGATAATTTACCAAAGGATCCACCTGCAAAAGGTAACACTTGAGTTGATCCTTCCACTTTCACAATTTGATAAAACTGCGGCAGATTAAAATTAATAAAGCTTGATCCGTATGTGAATCGATCATGAGATGAAGAGTAGAAACGGCTAACATCTTTCACTAACTCTTCTTTACTTCCTTCACAATGAGAATAGATTTCAACGCGATTTGCTTCATCTAATATATAGATATTAAAGACATTACTATCTTCTGTGGTTTCGAAGAAGAATTGAATAATCCCTTCACAAGCAAAACCATCAATCACCGCAGGTAAATAGCGGGCGTCCTTATCTAATTTAACTGGCAACCCATGAAGCTTGTTATACGAAATTGCGCCATAAAATTCGATAGCATTTTCTAATTTTTGTACCGACACGTTGAGGCGTTCAAAGAACAATCCCCACGTTTGCCCAGCAATGCGTAAAGCTTTAAAACGACCTGGCTCTAAACGATTCGTTGATAATCGCAATTCAATACATTCTGAAACTAACTGCTGAACACGAGTGCGGATTAAACCACGCAAATGTTGGCTATAACAAAATACTTCCACAGAGGCAGGCGGAGCCGCATCTTGGTGCATTTTACCCAATATCGTTTTTAACGATTCCAACATAGATTGTGTGCCACTGAAATGAAGGGTTCTAACTTCATTCCAAGAGTTACGGTACAACAAATCAATGCTACCAATAAGACACTGCTCTTTTTCACCGAAACTAAAGACATCAAGTTTTCTAAAATCAAAGTGAACCACTTGATCAGAAAAACTTTCTGTTGGATCAGTTTCTAAATTGACAATAATCGCGAGATGCCTAATTTCACAAGGGCTATACAGTGCTTTCGGCGTTGGTGCAGGTAAACGAATTGGGAAATGGCTCGACATATCCCTAACTAATTCATGCAGTTTAATTTCATCACAAGAAGATTCTCCTTGATGAATATAAACTCGAGACTCTTTTGTTAACAGCCCATTAAAATAAGACCATGCCACTAATTTATTTAAATAGCGGTTATATTCTAATGGTTGGTGTCCAACGATATTTTCAAAATCAGGGGCACGATTATATAAATACCATCCGCTACGATTTGCTCGACCTTGTGGTACATAAATAAAGGTTAGATGTGACTCTGATAAATCAGGTGATATTTGTGGATTAACCAGTGTGACTTTACCAGGTAATGCTTCAAACGCAGCGTAAAGCTTACGTGTTAAGACACCGATATCTTGTGGGCTTGCACTGACACTTAAATTATTACGACGCGCAAAACGAATAAGATTACGATAGCTTTGCATCATCGTATCTAATAACTCATTGTGTGCATCACGCACACGCTCGATTTTCCAGCTATCACGTGTATCGAGTACTGTTAAGCGCTCATTATCCCATTGCCATTGAGTGACCAATTGCGATAAGACTTGTCGTCTCCAACCTTCAGGTTCGTTTTGTGTTTTTTCGTTAGATAATTTTTCACACACTTTCAGGTAGAAACAGCGACGGATAAGATCAAGGCGAGTTAAATCATTAATAGAAACCAAATAGCGAGTGACACGCTCAAGCATCATACAATAAGCATCTAAACCGTAATTAACGATTTCGCCACGGTGTAGATGTTGTTTCATTTCTAATGCCAGCAACTTCCCATTAGGATAGTCCGCTGAATAGGCTTCTAATAAAATACTTTTTAGTACGGCTTTATAAGGTGAATCGACACTTTTATAGAGTTGCCATAAACTTGCGCCAAAGTACTCTTCAGCAGAAAGTTCACCTAATCCCCCTAGATCTAACCACTCATTTGGCGTTAATACACCTTGAGCATAAAGGGAGTTAACATATTCATCATAATGATGTTCTTCTTCAATAGGCACCATCGCCCATAGCAAGCGTTTACCTGCTAGGCGTACTGCTGTGCGATAAAATTCATCAAGTAAAAGAATATGTTGGGTAGAGCCGCAATCTTCTCCACCTAAGCTACCACTTGCATGGTGACGAAATCTATTTTCATCAATTAAGAAAAACGTAACATCAATACCTAGTTCGCCAGCCCATTGTTCAATCAATTGGCATTTGCGTTGTAAAAGTGCACGTTCATCTTGATCCAGCCATGATTGATGGCAGACCCAAATATCAATATCGGAGCAGTGACTTTGACCAATAGAAGAGGTACTCCCCATTGAATAGATGCCAGTAATTGGCAGCTCTCCATTGGCGTATCCATCCATCGGATCATCACATAATGCGTTAACCAGCTTATTCGCCCACTGACGTTGCATGTCATCGGGTTCAAAGAAACATGTGCCGTGAGGAACATTTCCTTGTATATAGCCGGGCAACTCAGGATGGTGGTAATGCAATAAAACAGGAATTAAACCATAGACCTGTTTAAAAACATCACACATCGATGCAAATGCTCGTTCCAGTCTGAGTTGATTAATCGCATCCAGCCGTTGCTTCAGTGTTTCAATATAAAGATACAAGAGTTTCGCCTGAACAATACTAAGAAGATAGTAGAATCTGAGTTTATAAGTGACCAAGGTTGAGTTAGGGAATATTAATAGATAAAACTTTACTAACAAAATCTCGGAAACGTGATCAATTTAACACCTTGAGCGCAAGGCGTAAAGAGGAACTCAAAATATAGCACCAAGATCTAAAAGTGATATTTAAGCGCTTAATCGTGTAAAGCCACCAAATAAATATCTTTATAATCATGAAGATAAATTGTTTTTATTTATAGAAAAAATGATAAAAAAATATCTCAATCCTCCCTTTACCCCACAAAAACCCCTGTTTACTTAATGATGAAACTGAAAATAAATTTTGACAAAACGTAAAAAATAGATAAAAAAGTAAAAATAAAAGCAACTAATTGATAATCATGAATTATTTTTAATTTTTGATTATTTTTTATTTTTACACTTAAAATAAGAATTCTATTTTTAATATTGCGATAATAATATTTTAAATAATATTTAATTTTTATTAATTATTTATTTAATTTAAGAATAAATTATTTTCTCTATTCTCATTATTTCTCTTTCTTTTATTTAATAATAATTTTGTTAAAATTTATCGTGTTTTTATATATTGAAAAATAATAAGAAAAATAAGTAAATTTAAAATAATAGTTGTTTTATCAATGTGTTCAGATTAAACATAATATTTGCCTCACTTCTTACTTATCAAATGTTAACAAAATTAACTCAATATTTTGATTTTGTAAATAACCACACTTTTTATATAGATATAAAAAGAATAAAATTCTAAAAATAACCAAACCCGATAGTATCTATTAATAATTTACTTATTTTTTATTTCCTCTTTCTTTTTTTCTTTTTCGAAGATGGCCTCATTTCTTTCATTGTTATTACGACTCAAAGCGCCTTAACTGGAAAATTGAGCTTTAAAGTGTTAAAACAATGCCTTATTTCTAAACAAAAATATCGTTAATCGCTCGGAAGAGATAATACTATTATGTCAAAAAGTACCATCCGTATTGCTACCCGCCAAAGCCCTCTTGCTATGTGGCAGGCGCTCTATGTGAAAGAACAACTACAACTTGCTCATCCAGGTTTAGTCGTCGAATTAATACCGATGGTCACTAAAGGTGACATCATTTTAGATACACCTTTAGCTAAAGTAGGTGGCAAAGGGCTATTTGTAAAAGAGTTAGAACTTGCCCTACTTGGATCACGCGCAGATATTGCCGTTCACTCTATGAAAGATGTTCCTATTGAGTTCCCTGAAGGTTTAGGGTTAGTAACTATCTGTGAACGCGAAGATCCTCGTGATGCCTTTGTCTCTAATCATTATGATTCTTTAGCAGAACTTCCTGCGGGTAGTATTGTAGGCACATCCAGTTTACGCCGCCAATGCCAATTAAAAGCACAGCGCCCTGACCTGATTATTCGTGATTTACGGGGTAATGTCGGTACTCGCTTAGGGAAATTAGATAATGGTGATTATGATGCCATTATTCTTGCCGTTGCTGGCTTAAAGCGCCTAGGTCTTAACGAACGTATTCGCACACCATTATCTGCTGAGCAATCTTTACCCGCGGTTGGGCAAGGTGCGGTGGGAATTGAGTGTCGCTTAGATGATAATGAAACGCGTCAGTTATTAGATGCACTAAACCATTCTCGCACTGCAATTTGCGTTAAAGCAGAGCGTGCAATGAATACTCGTCTTGAAGGCGGTTGCCAAGTTCCGATTGGAAGCTATGCCATTTGGCAAAATGACAAAATTTGGTTACGTGCTTTAGTCGGTTCTCCTGATGGAGAAACTATTTTGCGTGGTGAGCGCTTAGTGTCTCCAGAAGACGCTGAAACTGCTGGTATCTCATTGGCTGAAGAGCTTTTAAATAAAGGTGCACGAGCCATTTTAACGGCAGTGTATCAAGGCAGCACACCTGCATGAGTATTTTAGTTACTCGCCCCAACCCAGCAGGAAAGGCATTAACCCAGCGTTTAATTGATGCGGGAAAAACAGCCTTTCAAGCACCTTTAATAGAGATCACCGCAGGTCGTGAGCTCCCTTTATTAGATGCTAAACTAAAAGGATTAAGGGCGGGTGATTGTGTATTTTTACTTTCTAAAAATGCGGTGTCATACGCAAACTGGCAGCTAAATCAATTACAACAATCATGGCCAGATACGCTATCCTATTATGGAATAGGTCAAAACACAGCGAAAGATTTCCAACATTTAAGCAGTCTTCCAATTTGCTACCCTGAGCAAGGAGAAACCAGCGAAGATCTTCTTGACCTTCCTGAGCTTAATCAGGTGAAAAACAAGCGAATATTACTGCTTAGAGGTAACGGTGGTCGTGACTTACTCGCAACAACATTGAGCCAACGAGGCGCAATCGTTGATGAATGCGAATGTTACCAACGCCTATTTATTCATTATTCCCCTGAAGACTTTGCGCTTCAATGGGAAAAAGCACAGGTTGATACGCTTGTTGTCACTAGTGGTGAAATGTTACAACAACTCTTTGATCTGGTCGCTGAATCTAAAAAAGCATGGCTGTTAAACTGCCATTTACTTGTGGTCAGTGAACGATTAGCAACAATAGCAAAAACATTAGGGTGGGAAACTGTCACCGTTGCTGAAAGTGCCAATAATGATGCTTTATTTCATGCATTAATATAGAACCTAAATGAGACGCCGATATGACGGAACAGAAAAATACAAATGATAATGACTTGCCAAAAGATGCAGCTAAAGCTGATGAGAATGTCCGCTATCAGGAAGTCAAACCTGTTAATAACAAGCGCTCAGGTCTAATTGGAAGTGCTGTTGCTATCCTTGTTATTTTGGCAATCGGTGGTAGCCTTTACTATTACACCAATCAACAAGCATCAAAGCTGAGTGTAGAAAATCAATCACTCAAATCTGAGCTTACCCAATTACAACAACTCCAAAATACGTATCAACAACGCTTTGATAATATTGATAGTATGTTTAACTCACAAAAACAGACTATCGATAAATTACAAAACGAACGCCAAACAACAGAGCGCCAAATTCAAGATCTACAAACACGCTTTGCCGCTATTTCGAGTGCAGACGTCAAAAGTTGGCTATTAGCACAAGCTGATTTTATGGTAAAAATGGCAGGTCGTAAGTTATGGAATGATCAAGATGTTGTGACAGCCGTGAGTTTACTAAAAGGTGCTGATAGTAGCTTAGCGGAAATGAACGATCCGAGTTTACTTGAGATCCGTCGTGCTATTAATGAAGATATCAGCAATTTAGCTGCTCTCACCAAAATTGATAATGATGGCATCATCTTACAATTAAACCAGTTAGCGAATCAGGTTGATAATCTCCGTTTAGCTGGTCTTGAGCGTAATGGCTCACCAATGGATAAAAACGATGAAACCATTTCAGGTTCACTTTCTGATTGGAAACAGAATCTAAGCAAAAGCTGGAAAAGCTTTATGGATGATTTTATTACCATTCGTCGCCGTGATACCGCAGCCGTTCCTTTATTAGCACCGAATCAAGATATCTATTTACGTGAGAATATCCGTTCACGTTTATTAATTGCTTCTCAAGCCGTGCCTCGTCACCAAACTGAAACTTATCAGCAATCACTGGAAGCGGTATCCACTTGGGTACGTGCTTATTTTGATACCTCTGATCCAAGTACAACTGCATTTTTAGATACGGTTTCTGAATTAGAGAAACAACCTATTACGCTTGCAATACCATCAGAATTGAAGAGCCCGACATTGCTAGAAAAACGTGTAGAAAAACAAATTCGCAATTTACTGGCACAAAATGAGTATGCAGAACCACAAGTTGCTGAAGCACAAGCTGTTGAAGCCCAAGATGCCCAAGCTGTAGAAGCTGAACATAATGCATCAGAAAGCGTACAAGATGCTGCAGCTGATAGTACAACTGTTGATGCACCAGTAACACAACAAGGAGAATAAGCTTATGTTAAAAATACTGCTCCTTTTTGTGGTGCTTATTGCGGGCATCATTTTTGGCCCACTATTGGCAGGCCATCAAGGTTATGTACTTATACAAACTGATGATTGGGATATTGAAACCAGTGTAACCAGCCTTGTCATTATGTTTGTTTTACTACAATTAGCATTGTTACTGATTGGTTGGAGTTATCGCCGTTTCATTGGTACAGGCTCAAAAGCATATAGTTGGTTTTCTTTCCGTAAACGTAATCGCGCACGCAAACAAACCAGCATGGCATTAATGAAATTAGCGGAAGGTGATTTTAAAGAAGTTGAAAAACTAATGAGCCGTAATGCAGATTATGCAGAGCAGCCTGTTGTAAACTACCTGTTAGCCGCTGAAGCCGCACAACAACGTGGTGATGAATTCCGAGTTCAACAACACCTTGAACGTGCAGCTGAGCTGGCCGATACCAATCAACTTCCTGTTGATATCACTCGAGTGCGTATTTTATTAGCACAAAACGAAAATCACGCTGCGCGTACTGGGGTTGATGAGTTATTAAATCAAGTGCCACGTCACCCAGAAGTGTTACGTCTTGCGGAAGTCGCTTATACACGAACAGCAGCTTGGCAAGCACTGCTTGATATCATTCCTTCCATGCAAAAAATTGCATTACACACAGATGATGAACTAGAGCAATTACGCCAAAAAGCCTATATCGGTATTATGGGACAGAAGATGTCCGAAAATGGCTGTGATGGACTGAAAAATTGGTGGAATGCACAACCGCGTAAAGTACATCATGATAATGCATTGCGTGTCGTTTTGGCTGAACACCTTATTGAGTGTAACGATCCTGATACCGCTCAAACGATCATCTTAGACGGTATTAAACGCCAATATGATGAACGCTTGATCTTACTATTGCCTCGTTTAAAAAATACAGATGCCAATGTTATTATGAAAGTGCTTAATACATTAATTAAACAACATGGGCCAACGCCATTACTCAATAGCACATTAGGTCAGATAGCGATGCAACAAGGAAAATGGGCTCAAGCTGAAGAGGCTTTTCGTAATGCGTTAAAGCAACGCCCTGATGTTCATGACTTTGCATGGCTTGCTGATGCACTAGATAAACAGAAAAAATCTGAAGAGTCGGCGAAAGTGCGTAAAGATGCTTTATTAATGACTCTGAAAAAGGATTCTGTCATTTTTGAAGAGCCTAAAAAAAGTAAATAAGCTTATTCGATAAGAACGTGATCATAAATCGTTTAATCGCCTGATCTAAAAACCCTCTTTATATTAATTATTGAGGGTTTTTTTATGTGATTTAAAAGACACGTTGAAATAACAACACCACTTCCACACATAAAGTCAAAAACACATACACCCAAGCAATACGATAAAAGCGAGTGGGTATTCCCTTCTCATTTTCTTGCTTAAATGACAGATAATGTTTTCTCGCTTGATAAAACACGACGATATAAATCAGTGCGATCCCCTGACAAAGAAAAGCCACATATTTAGCCCATGATTTTCCACCAATAATAAGCATGATAAGAGGGATCAAAAAAAACAATAATGGGCCAAACTTCTCTATAAGAAAGAGTTTTTCTTGTGCAAGATATGCTTTTTGTTTATTTATCATATTGATGCTATCTCCAATCTACCCTTGCGCTGGATAATAGCGTGATAATGCGGTGAATACAAAATGGATGAGTGGTTGATATATAAAAAAACGCCTGTATAAAACTATACAGGCGTATAAATATACAATCAGGTCTACAGACGGATGGTGCCTCACTCAACGTTTCGTCCTGTTGATGATGAATGATGTTCATCGTTAACGTGGACGTAGGCACCGAATAATCGGCTCTGCATCATTCCTAGGTTTATGAAGCCATATGCTGTCATAAGGAGTGGAATGAGCATCTACAATATACATATTGCATTTAGCGTGCCAATTTTTCATTTTTTATTAAAAATATCCCCTATCGCTGAAAAGTATAAGATAACTTATTGAATTTTGGTTTTTCTTTCTAGCTTTACTCATTTTCAATGATAAAGACGCTATGGTTTGTGCTTTCACCATGCTATTGCTAAATAGAAAAGAAAATATAAGGTCTGATATACGTCTCTTTTTCACGACAAGAAAAACACACTGATTATTTAATTATTTAAAATCAATACGTTAAACGTCTCCTATTGGAGACACCAAAAATAGCGAGTGTTGGCATTTACCGACAAATAAAACAAAAGACTTATATTTCATATAGTTAAAATCAATTATTTTACATATTTAACTCATCTTTTTATGAAGATTAAAATTCGGTAATAAATTAAATTATTAATAACCCTTAAGTGACAAGGATGGCATTTCCGTTAAAAACATCATTTTGGTTTTCTTATCTGGAACACATAACAAGAAATAAAAAATATGGATAAGAGTAACGACTTATAGAAGTAGAAGTAGAAGTAGAAGTAGAAGTAGAAGTAGAAGTAGAAGTAGAAGTAGAAGTAGATATGGTATAGCGGTTTTTAAAAAGTAAATCGTAGATACGAAAAAGCCTCGATATAATCGAGGCTTTTTCTTATTGGTCGGCGAGAGAGGATTCGAACCTCCGACCCACTGGTCCCAAACCAGTTGCGCTACCAGGCTGCGCTACTCGCCGTCTGCATCACTGCTCTTATCTTGTTTATTGGTGCGAAGGGGGGGACTTGAACCCCCACGTCCGTTAGAACACTAACACCTGAAGCTAGCGCGTCTACCAATTCCGCCACCCTCGCATAAACAATAACTAAGATAAGATGGGGTGGCTAATGGGACTCGAACCCACGACAACTGGAATCACAATCCAGGGCTCTACCAACTGAGCTATAGCCACCATAACAGCTATCTTATTACTTCTTACAACAACGCTCTTCACCGTAACTCTTAGCACGCTTTAATGGCGCGCCCGACAGGATTCGAACCTGAGACCTCTGCCTCCGGAGGGCAGCGCTCTATCCAGCTGAGCTACGGGCGCTTCACGCCGTTGCGGGAGAGGATAGTACGGATTTACGCTCTGTCTGTCTAGTGCTTTTTGAAAAAAAAAGTTTGTTTGACGATAGTTTGTGCATTTCGTCGATAAATGGAGCGTTTTTACACGCTAAACGCCCCATCAGTATAATAATTAAACAAGTAAGATGCTAGATAAAAGCATGAATAAATCGTTTAATCAGCCCCACCTAACAAAAAAGACGCTATTACTATTACAATTTATTGGAATAATAATACCCAACGAATTTTAGCAGCTTAAATTGACGCTTAATTCGACTTGGTTGTGATAACAAACGATATAACCACTCTAATCCAAGATTTTGCCATGCTTTTGGTGCTCTCTTAACATGACCCGTAAACACGTCATAAGTCCCACCAACACCCATATATAATGCATCAGGATAAATTTCACGACATGCACGAATAAACAACTCTTGCTTAGGTGATCCCATGGCTATAGTCACTATCTTCGCACCAGAGGCCTTTATACGCTCAAATAACGCCTCTCTATCTTGTGGTGTGAAGTAACCGTTCTGGCTACCCACAATGTTTACGTTCCACTGTGCTTTAAGCTTATCTTCGGTTTGCGAAAGAATTTCAGGTTTACCACCGACAAGAAAGACAGGTGTTCCCTCTTTACCTGCTCTTTCCATTAACGCTTCCCATAAATCCGCACCAGCAATACGAGAAACATTTGCATCAGGATATTTACGACGAATACCTCGCACAACACTGATACCATCTGCATAAAGATAATCAGCTTCATTGAGTAGCTCATTGAGTGCTGAGTCTGTTTCTGCTGTGAGAATTTTTTCTGCGTTAATGGCAATCAGAGAGCCACTTTTTATTTGTGCTCCTTCATAGAGATAATCCAGAAAATGAGCCATATCGCGAAATCCCCAGATATTATGTCCACGGATTGAATACTTCGGAATTGAATTGGATCCCATTACTTTTCCTTTTTCTCTAAACGAGGTTCACTTTGTAGTTGACGAGTCACGTAATTGCGTACCAATCCCGCACTTTCAAATAACCAATAAAGCAGTTTTGCAACCACTAAACATAAACCAAAAATTAAACAGAAGAACACAACACGAGAGACGAACGAATCGACCCCTTCTCGTGCTAAAACAATCATATTAAAAATCGCCCCAAAGCAAAAAGCTTGTAAGATAGCGGACTTATAGCGATTGCTCTCACTCAACCCTTGCTGGTATAGCCAATCAAACCATTTAATAATCAACCCGACTACGATGGCACCTAATGGGATAAAGACAACGCCACCCATCACAACCAACGAGCCAATTAAGGTTGGCGAAATAGCAAGACCCGCATGGTAATTAAGCACTTCCCACGTAAAGTAATTTGCAGAGTTCAGTACAACATCTGGGCGTTCAGGCCAAACCCAAGAAGGAATAAAAACATAAAAATCACGAATTATCGGAGCAAGTCCTTGGAACTCAATCTTGTCATAGTTATCAAGTAACAACGCTAAGTTTTCCCAAGGAGAGAACGTATCACGAGTAAGGTACAAGAAAGTATAGAATGCCTCGGCACCACTCACATCAAGACCATAGCGTTTTAATGCCAACCAGAACATTCCAACGATACTCATAACCCCTGCTGCAACCAGCATCCACAAGGTTATCCAGCCACGAACAATACCGATAAACAAAAACAGCGCAAAAGCGATGATGATATTCGCGCGCGTTCCACCCACGATAATGTAAGTTAAGATCCCAAAACCTACCGTCGCACAAAGGAAGAAAATCCAGCGTTGTTGCGTGGGTTTTAAGAAATAAACCACCAGCATTGCGGGAATAAAGAAATAGAAAAAGCGCTTAAGCGCGACACCTGACACTTGGCTTGAAAAAATTTGGCTATACGTTTTGAGCTTAAAGAGTAAAAAGCCATTTTGCAGAAAGAAAATTCCGACGGTTACAAATGCGATTAATGCCAATAAAATCCAAGTGAGGTTGGTTTCTACTCTATTCATGGTAAATAACGACCTAGAAGGGCCGCTAGCCGGTTTTCTCAACCTTACCTTATAAGTGACATAATAAATGGCATAGAAGCAGGTAGAAGCTAATAGCGCGTATAATAATGAATCAACCGATACAACTGCGACATCAAATTGGAATACCAACATACAAGTCAGTGGAAAACCAAAATAAAAGGTCAGCAGATAGAGCATTGAGAAAAAAACATTAAAATTAAAGCGAACTCGACGAAACTCTTGATAAGTCAGCAATAAAATAAAACTTAAAGAGATAAAATAAACAAGTGCTAAGCCACCCAGTTCCGCCAATGTCATTGCGGCTCTCCTGTACTCATCTCAATTAGCTCTTTCCATCCGTCCGTAAAATTAGGTGCAAAGAAGGCAATATTTTGGCGATCAAGCATCAGCAATTGACGTTTAGCCTCTTCAATTAGCGCAACATCTAATTTATCACCCGAGAAAAAAACAGGAACATTTTGCTCAGTTAAATCCTGCCAAAATGGGTTTTGACGACTAATAACAAAAGGGATCGCAAATTGAATAAGCAGACAAAGCGTGCCGATACCTTGTTGACGATGGAAAATAAAATAGCCTAAATCACATGTTTTCAATAACGTAAGATAATCATCAAATGCCAATTTATCACGTAATATTTCAACCTGATTATATGGAAGCAACTGGCTAGCTGCTTGGGTTACTTCATCAATATAAACGTGATTATTTTCAGGATATCCCATTGGAATAATCACTTTTGCGCGTGTTCCATATTGCTCTGCAATCGCCTGTAAAGCTTCAATATGACGATTCGATCTATCCCCTGAATTACCCACAATAATGGTGATTTTTTTTTCATCAATAGGCGCTTTTTCTGTTACCGTCAGCGCAGGATCCATTCTTGTTGGGAAATAGAGCAAACTGGCTGGAATATTAACGTTAAATTGCGCGAAGTAATTTAGATCACCTCGTGTACCAAATACTCGCCCCACACGCTTTTGAGCAAGTTTACGAAGAAGATAAAAGAGTCTAAATTTTAGCTGTTTAGAATCCTGATATAAATCAGCACCCCAAATATGCCACCAAAATTGATGACGTTTAATCTTGCCAGTCAATAATGCCAACCAAATAGGCGCATTAAACTGACCTAAAAAAAGGAATCGTTGGTGAGTATCGGCTTTTGCCAATGTAACCACTCTCTGTGCAACCTGCTTTTTATCAGCTAAACACTCAATATCTAAAGCTGGATAGCTTTCTTGCAGTGAAGTATTTTTACTGGCAACGATAAAACGAGGTTTATACGTTAACCCCGCCTCAGTCACGAGGTGGTCGTTAAAAAACCGTAACATTGTGTTGTTATGATGCACAATGTCTGAACCTAGTACGTAAATCAAAGTTGTCATTTGCGCCTGCAATAAATCACGAAAACAGAACTACAGAGAAGGAAGTAAATAATATACGTTGCCATATAGGCTTGAGCTGCACCCAGTGCGCCATGCTCAGGAATAAGCCAACGCGAAAATAGCGTTAATAAGGCAAACTGGCTTACTTCTGTAAGGATATAAAAACGTAGTGCCGCTTTTGCAATGACAAGATAGCCAAAGACATAGGCGCCTACTTTTAAAACATCACCGACAAGTTGCCATGCAAATAAATCACGCATAGCGACAAATTTATCTGAAAACAGTAACCAAATCGCAAAATCACGTAATAACCACACCATAAAGCTGGCAACAGCAACCGCAGGTAATACAAACTTCAGCGACTTTACTATCTCTTTAGTGATATCACTCTTTTGTGTTAATCGAGAGAGTGTTGGCAGTAAATAAACTGAGAAAGATGCCGTAATAAATTGTAAGTAAGCATCTGAAATGCTACTCACGCCTTGCCAAATCCCAACCTCATCCCAGCTATAATATTTAGCCAATAGATTACGCATCATGATATAAGCGACTGGGAGCGTAATAGAGGTCAAAATAGCCATAATAGTAAATTTGCCAAGATGGCTGGCAATCGCTTTATCCCAGTGAGGTTTCAGCTCACTCAACGCGAAGCGTTTACGCTTTACTACTAAAAATGTAGCAGGAAATAAAATAAGTGCAGGCACTAATGCTAGCCCAATTAATGCACCGTGATAACCCGCAAATAAATAGCATAAATAATAAGCAAAAACACCAATAATGCTACCTGCAATCACTGATAAGGCATTACCTGGCGCATCACGATAACCTTTTAATATGGCAAGAAAATAGTTGCTATATGCAATTCCCATTTGAATAAAAGCAACAGCTCTTACAATATCCTGATATTGATGATAATCATCACCAAATAACACTTGGCTAATGGGAGCAGAAAAAAGAAGAAATAAAATAGCTAATAGTGTGGAAAACAGCAAAATCATGGATGATGAAGTACCCAACACTTTTTTGCGTTGAATATCATCATCTTGATATTGTGCGATTAATTTCGTCACACCATTAAAAATACCCGCACCAGACAAGACGCCTAGTACGGTGATTAATTGACGAAAGTTACCCGCTAATCCGACTCCTGTTGGACCAAAAGAGACAGCAAGTAACTTAACGACAAGCAGACCAGCCCCGATTTTTATCAGGGTTGATCCGGCTGTCCAAATTGATGCTTTGGCTAATGACATAATTAAGCAAAAAAGTCGCGAATATGACCAATAACAGTCTGTTGCTCTTCTTCTGTCATGTTGTAGAACATAGGTAAACGCACTAAACGCTCACTTTCTTGCGTTGTGAAAATATCTTCACCGTCAAAGCGACCAAACTTCATACCTGCTGGGCTGGTATGTAATGATACATAGTGGAATACCGTTAAGACACCATGCTCTTTCATGTAGTCATTAAACGCGGTACGTTGCTCGATATCTTTCAGTTTGATATAGAACATATGTGCATTGTGTTCTAACCCTTCAGGAACGATTGGAAGCGCCAATAAGCCTTTTTCTGCTAATGGTGTCAATGCATCATAGTAAATCTGCCAAAATGCTAAACGACGCTCATTAATTTTTTCAGCTTCTTCAAGTTGAGCCCACAGATAAGCTGCTTGTAAGTCTGACATTAAATAGCTAGAACCAATATCTCGCCAAGTATATTTATCTACCTGACCACGGAAAAATTGGCTGCGGTTAGTGCCTTTTTCACGGATAACTTCTGCGCGATTGATTAACTCAGGATCGTTAATTAACGTTGCACCACCCTCACCACCTGATGAGTAGTTTTTAGTCTCATGGAAACTATAACAACCAATATGACCAATCGTGCCAAGCGCTTTGCCCTTGTAAGTTGACATGACACCTTGTGCAGCATCTTCAATCACGAATAGATTATGTCTTTTCGCAATCGCCATAATGGTATCCATTTCACACGCAACACCTGCGTAATGAACGGGCACTATCGCGCGCGTTTTATTTGTGATTGCTGCTTCAATTTTTGTTTCATCAATATTCATAGTATCTGGACGAATATCAACGAAAACAATCGTTGCGCCACGTAATACAAACGCATTAGAGGTCGAAACAAAGGTAAAACTTGGCATGATGACTTCATCGCCAGGCTTGATATCTAATAAGATGGCAGCCATTTCAAGCGATGCTGTACAAGAAGGCGTTAACAGCGTTTTATGACAATGAAATTGTTCTTCTAACCACTTTTCACATTTCTTTGTGAAATTGCCATCACCACAGAGCTTGCCACTTTCCATAGCCTGTTTCATATATTCTAATTCTGTGCCGACAACGGGTGGTTTATTAAACGGAATCATATTATCCCCTGTATAACCAATAAGTGGTGCTCTCTATTAAGCCCCCACTGTGTGTGTATAAACGCGAAGCTGCAATATTGCTGATCTGTGTTGCAACATATAAGGTTGAAATACTTTGTTGTTGACACCAAAACTTCGCGACCGACATCAGTTGTTTACCAATGCCTTGCCCTATTCTGTTGGGCATTACTGCGAGTAATCCCACTCTTGCTTCACTTTCAGATATTTGACGTAAAGTGACAAAACCACTCACGTTATTTTCAGCATCATAAGTCAGTAAACAGATATCATCGAACGTACCTAACACTGCTTTTTTAACCCATAATGCATAAAAACGACTGCTATCGCCTTCTTGATACCAAGGTGTTCTAAAACGACTTTGTACAAAAGCTTCTGAAGCCGTTGCCATCAATAAATCGATATCATCTTCATTGGCTTTTCTAAAACAATATTCCGTCGCTTTCTTACAAGCATTTTCTGTGCCAATTGAAAGCTTAAAATCAATTTCACCTTCCGCAAATTGAAAACCTAATTGGCTGAGTTTATCGATGAGAGAAAGCTCATGAGATGCGACTTTAGCTTGAACCACAGCAAAAGCGTCAAGTTGTTCGTCTGTTAACACGGGCGCTTGTGTATCAAACTCAAGGCGCCCTGTTTTGAGGGAGAAATACTCGCTTTCCCACTCAAGATAATTAATATTGGCGAGGACGGACATGTAATAAATCCAATAGATAGCGGCCATAACCTGTTTTAGACAGTGATTTTGCGCTTTCTCTTACTTGGTCATCACTGAGCCAACCATTGCGCCAAGCAATCTCTTCAAGACACGCCACTTTAAATCCTTGACGTTTTTCAACGGTTTGAACAAAAGTACTGGCTTCAATTAAACTATCGTGAGTTCCGGTATCTAACCACGCAAAACCACGTCCCAGTAGTTCAACGTTAAGCTCACCACATTCAAGATACATCTGATTAATCGACGTAATTTCTAATTCACCACGAATCGAAGGTTTGACTCGTTTGGCAAAATCAACCACACGGTTATCGTAGAAATAAAGCCCTGTCACCGCCCAATTAGACTTAGGTTGTTCTGGCTTCTCTTCAATGGATAACACTTTGAAATCATCGTCAAATTCAACGACACCAAATCGCTCAGGATCCATCACTTGATAACCAAACACGGTTGCGCCACGTTCACGTTGTGCAACTTGTTTCAATTTTGGACTAAACCCTTGACCAAAATAGATATTATCGCCTAAAACTAAACAGCAATGGTCATCACCAATAAATTCCTCGCCCAAAATAAAGGCTTGGGCCAAGCCATCAGGAGATGGCTGAATTTTATATTGAAGACGAACACCAAATGCAGAACCATCACCCAATAAGCGCTGAAATGAGGTCATATCATCTGGTGTTGTGATGATCAAAATATCTCGAATGCCAGCAAGCATCAGAACTGAAAGCGGATAATAGATCATGGGCTTATCATAGATAGGCAATAACTGCTTCGATACCCCTTTGGTTATCGGATGCAGTCGTGTACCAGAACCACCCGCTAAAATAATACCTTTCATCATTTATCCTTCTTTACTTAATCAGTTCCCAAGCCCTAGACGTTCACCTGCATAAGAGCCATCAAGCACACGTTTCCACCAAGTTTCGTTATTTAAATACCACAACACGGTTTTACGAATGCCTGATTCAAATGTCTCTTCTGGTTTCCAACCTAATTCAGCTTCAATTTTCGCTGCATCAATGGCGTAGCGCAGATCATGACCCGGTCTGTCTTTCACATACGTGATTAAATCAACATATTGAGCAACGCCTGCGGGTTTGTTCGGGTATAGCTCTTCAAGTAATGCACAAATTGTTTTCACAACATCAATATTACGACGCTCATTATGACCGCCAATATTGTAGGTTTTACCCGGTGTTGCCGTTGTTGCGACTAAATAGAGCGCACGAGCATGATCTTCAACATAGAGCCAATCACGGATCTGTTCACCTTTACCATAAACAGGTAATGGTTTTCCTGAAATCGCATTTAAGATAATTAATGGGATTAATTTTTCAGGAAAATGGTAAGGACCATAGTTATTTGAGCAATTGGTAATTACAGTTGGTAAGCCATAAGTTCGTAACCAAGCACGCACTAAGTGGTCACTTGAGGCCTTAGAAGCAGAATATGGGCTACTTGGTGCATAAGGCGTTGTTTCAGTGAAGAAGTCGTCTGTGCCTTCTAAATCGCCATACACTTCATCGGTTGAGATATGGTGGAAACGAAATGCCGTTTTCTTTTCTTGTGGTAAAACTTGCCAAAAGTGGCGAGCTGCTTCCAATAAGGTGTAAGTGCCAACAATATTGGTTTCAATAAACGCAGCAGGACCATCAATAGAGCGGTCAACATGGCTTTCTGCCGCCAAGTGCATCACAACATCTGGCTGATATTGAGCAAATAAGCGGTCAAGCTCGGCTCTATCACAGATATCGACTTGCTCAAAAGCATAACGTTCACTGTCGGCTACAGTTGCTAATGACTCTAAATTACCGGCATAAGTTAGTTTATCCACCACAACAACACTGTCATTGGTGTTTTCAATAATATGTCGAACAACAGCAGAGCCAATAAAACCGGCTCCGCCTGTCACTAGAATGCGTTTCAACGCCATACTCCTTTAGTATCTACAATCCATTTTTGAGTGATTTTACTACCAGGGATCGCCTTAAATTGTTGGTGATCAACTAACATTAAGACAATATCAGCGTCTTTCAGAGCTTGTTCTGTTGATACTAACTCTGTGATCCCTTTCAGTTTTGTTGGTAATTCATGAATATTAGGTTCAACCGCCAACGTAGTACCACTGTGCCAATCAGCAACTTGTTTAGTGATATTCATCGCTGGGCTTTCACGTAAGTCATCGATATTAGGCTTAAAGGCTAAACCAAAGCAGGCAATTTTAATTTCGTTTGCACGTTTACCTGTTTCAGTAAGGCAATCTGCAACAGCGGCTTTAACTTGGTCGATAACCCACACAGGTTTGCCATCATTGACTAAACGCGCAGTGTGAATTAAACGGGATTGTTTTGGATTTTGTGACACGATAAACCAAGGGTCAACAGCGATACAGTGTCCGCCAACGCCTGGACCTGGTTGTAAAATATTGACGCGAGGATGGCGGTTCGCCAAGCTAATTAGCTCCCACACATTAATATCTTGGTCAGCGCAGATCAGTGATAATTCATTAGCAAACGCAATATTAACATCACGGAAGCTATTTTCAGTCAGCTTACACATTTCTGCGGTACGTGCATTGGTGATAACACATTCACCTTCAAGGAAAATTTTGTACAATTCACTCGCACGTTCTGAAGATTTACGGTTCATCCCACCGACAACACGGTCATTGCGGATAAGTTCAATCATCACTTGACCCGGTAATACACGCTCAGGGCAGTAAGCAACATCGATATCAGCATCTTCACCTTGTTGATGAGGGAAAGTTAAATCTGGGCGAGCTTCTGCTAACCACTCTGCCATTTTTTCAGTAGAACCAACTGGTGAGGTTGATTCTAGAATAATAAGATCACCTTTCTTCAGTACAGGTGCGATAGAGCGGGCAGCTGCTTCAACATAAGCCAAATCAGGCTCATGCTCACCTTTAAATGGTGTAGGTACAGCAATAAGGTAAGCATCTGCTGGCTGTGGCGTGGTATAGGCTTTTAAATGACCTTCTTCAACCGCTTGTTTAACGACTTTATCAAGATCAGGCTCAACAATGTGAATTTGACCTTTATTAATCGTATCAACTGCATGCTGATTAACATCAACACCGATGACGCTTTTTTTACGAGAGGCAAAAGCTGCCGCTGTAGGTAAACCAATGTAGCCGAGGCCGATAACAGAAATAGTTTCAAAACTCATAATGTCACCTGATTTTTTTTCAATGCTTCAAGAATACGTTGGCAGGCATGACCATCACCGTAAGGGTTTGTCGCCTTACTCATTTGGTGATACGCGTTTTCGTCTGTCAATAAAGAGGTTACTTCGCTAACAATACGTTTAGTATCTGTTCCGACTAAACGAACAGAGCCCGCTTCAACAGCTTCTGGGCGTTCTGTTGTGTCTCGCATTACAAGAACAGGCTTACCTAATGAAGGAGCTTCTTCTTGAATTCCACCAGAGTCGGTCAAAATAAGGTAAGCATGGTTCATTAAATAAACGAATGGGAGATAATCTTGTGGCTGGATCAGCTTAATATTATCAATACCATGAAGGATCCGTTGAACAGGCTCACTCACATTAGGATTTAAGTGAACAGGATAAACAACTTCTACATCAGGGTGTGCTAATGCAATTTCAGCTAAAGCTTGGCAGATACGTTCAAAACCACCACCAAAGCTTTCTCGACGATGTCCTGTTACCAAGATCATTTTCTTATCAGGCTGAATAAATGGATAGTTTACAGCAAGCTCATTTAAGAGTGTTTGATTGCCCATCACTCTGTCACTTACCCAAAACAACGCATCAATTACCGTATTCCCTGTGACAAAAATATTTTTATCCGCAACCGCTTCTCGTACCAAATTTAATTTTGCAGTTTCTGTTGGTGCGAAATGATACATTGCAAGATGACCTGCAATAGTACGGTTTGCCTCTTCAGGCCAAGGGGAGTAAAGATTGCCAGTACGTAGCCCAGCCTCCACATGACCAACGGGAATTCGTTGATAAAATGCGGCTAAACTTGCTGCCATGGTCGTTGTTGTATCACCATGTACCAAAACAACATCAGGTTGAAATGACGCTAATACCGGTTTTAACCCTTCTAAAATACGACAGGTAATATCCGTTAAATCTTGTCCTGGTTTCATAATATTGAGATCGTAATCTGGTTTGATCTCAAAAAGATTTAATACCTGATCAAGCATTTCTCGATGTTGGGCCGTAACACATACCTTCGCTTCAAACGAATCATCATTTGCTAAAGCGTGCACTAAAGGTGCCATTTTTATCGCTTCAGGGCGTGTGCCAAAAACAGTCAACACTTTCACAGTGGCTCTCTTTTTTTTCATTGTTATATCGCTTATTTTTGGGAAAGCAATATGCCCTTATTCTCAATACATCAAGTGCCGAAACACCTGATGTCTCGTTATTGTCATCAATGACAAAATTTAATTATTATTTTTTTAATGAACTGCGTCTTACTAATGCAACACCTGCACCCGCTAAAATACCAATAGCGCCCCAAAGTACCATCATAAAGGCACGGCGAGGACTATCACGTTTCACAGGATCTTCAGGGGTACGTAGAAAACGGTAAGTTTGGAAACTATCTTGTAATTTGGCGCCCACAGCAAGGGTCGCTAACATTGCCGTATTTTGATCATAATCACTATCAAAATCAGCACCTGTTGCTACTAAAGTTTCTAGCTGTGATTGCAACAGAGGGACACCCAACAAAAACAGTTTAGAATCTGGTAACTCATCAATCGCAATCGAGGTTTGTTTTTGAGAAATGCCTTGTTTCTCAGCCACTTTGATTGATTGCTCTAATAAGTTAATTTGGCGTTGATACGCAGATTGAGCCGCCATTTCTTGACGTTTAACTAGCGCTTTCATTGATTGAGTTCTAGTTGCCCAAGCTGTTATCACTTCATCATTAAGATGGGTAGCTGCTCTCTTATTAGCAAAAGCAATATACTCATTTAATAATTGGCTCGCTTCTTTTGATGTTTCCGCAATAAGTTTTAGTTGATCATTGACTAATTTTTTCTCATCGGCAGGCGTAAATTGAATATTGTTAATTAACTCATCCAATAACGCAGCATTAGCCTGTTCATCACTCTCTTTGCGCTGTTTGAAATAATCCGTTTGCAACCAAAATTCACGACGTGTATCAAACGCCGCGATTTGAGTAATAAACTCTTGATAAGCTTCATCTGAAATAGTTAAAGCTGAGGTTTGTGCAGCAGGATTAATCTGTGTATCAAGATTGCGCAAAAACTGAGATTGCGAATAATAACTGCCTAAGTTATTAATCGTTGGTTTCTCTGTCATTGCAATTGCACTCCATTTAGGTTGCATCAAATAAGATGCACCGAGTGCAATCACTGCAAAAAGCAGAGCGAACCCTATAATCCAGCTTTTTCCTGACCAAAGTGCACAAAAAAGACCTCGAATATCGAGTTCATTATCTGGCTGTTCACCCTGTCGGGAGGCGTTATTTTCCGAGTTCATCACGTTAAAAAACCTCTGCTTATATTAATGCTGTTGTGTTGCTCTACGTAAGCGGCGCTTATGTCGTTTAATAAAACGAGCGACTCGCCACGCGCGTTTAATACAATAACCATACATAACAAATGCAAGCAAGAATAATGCCAACATAAACCATTCAGGTACAAATGATAGGTTTTGACCGATAATACCAATCGCGGCTAATAAAGCTGCAGCCAACGTAATTAAAATAAAGGCTTGGCGAGAGGTAAACCCTGCACGCATAATCAAGTGGTGGATATGTTGACGGTCTGGTGAGAAAGGGCTCATCCCTTTGCGTAAACGACGGTACATAATTGCCACCATATCCATAAGAGGAATAGCAATTATCCATAGTGCGGTTACCGCTTTAACAGGGCGAGGTTGAGCTTGTGTTGATGCGACCAATAACCAAATAATGGTAAATCCAATCAATGTACTTCCCGCATCTCCCATAAAGACTTTGAATTTTTTACCGCAAAACCCTAAGTTTAAAAGGATATAAGGTAAAATTGCCGCGATAAATGAGAAGCACCAGAATGCAAGAGCTGAATTGCCACTTTGATATAATAAAATACCAAGCGCGCCAAAAGAGACACAAGAAAGACCACCTAATAACCCATCAATACCATCAACCATATTAAAGGCATTGATTGCTGCCCAAACAGCGAAAAGTGTAACAATATAGCCGAAAGGCCCTAAATGCATTTCCCAAGGACCAAAAGCATGACCCAGTGTGTCGAGTTTTAACCCTGCACCCACCATCATCACGATCCCAACAAAAGCTTGAATTGTAGCTCTAATTTTGACACTAATATCAAAGCGATCATCTAAAGCGCCAATAAAAACAAGAAGTCCCGCACAAGCCAGATACAATTCCTTATGAGGAATATAGATATCTGCAATATAAAATGCGAAAACAATACCAAAATAGACTGATATTCCGCCAACTAAGGGGATCAATCCATGATGTTTTTTACGATAATTCGGTTTATCCACGAGTCCAATTTTCTTTGCAATTTTACGAGCCAAAAATAAAAAAGCGAAAGAAAATAAGAACACATAAAAAACGCTTGTGCTCATTTTTAGTATATCCACAGTACTTGTTCTCTATAATAAATATAGCTGGTTATTTTACGCTTCCATGTGTTTTTATTCTTTTTTCCAGCTTCACCACGACGAGTTCATTCAAAACCCACCACCCTTCATCAATTATAAGTTTTCCTTAACTATTTTTATTGATGCCATCGCTATTTTTATCAATTACCAAAACATGCAATATATATACCAACATCTCGCTAAAATATTGCAATCTAAAATTGAATTACATTCATAAAAAACAAAAAAACGCCACAACTATTGTGGCGTTTTCATCATATCGTCATTCTTACAAAGTAAATGAGCTTAACAGCATATAAATTGAGGTGATATTACTTATTCTGTAACAGAGCACACTATTTTAATATTTTATATCCTATTCTCAGCTCAATCACTTTGCTAATACCCTTTATGAACGTTTCATAAAGTCGAAGAATTCTTCATTTGTCTTAGTCATTGCTAACTTGTTAATGAGGAATTCCATTGCGTCAATTTCACCCATTGGATGAATAATTTTACGCAGGATCCACATTTTTTGTAGCTCATCTTGAGACGTCAGTAACTCTTCTTTACGTGTACCAGAACGATTGTAATCAATCGCAGGGAAAACACGTTTCTCAGCAATTTTACGAGACAGGTGTAATTCCATATTACCTGTACCCTTAAATTCTTCGTAGATAACTTCGTCCATCTTAGAACCCGTATCGACTAATGCTGTTGCAATGATAGTCAAGCTACCACCTTCTTCAACATTACGAGCTGCACCGAAGAAACGTTTAGGACGATGTAATGCGTTTGCATCCACACCACCTGTTAACACTTTACCTGATGAAGGAACAACTGTGTTATAAGCACGCGCTAAACGTGTGATGGAGTCTAACAGGATGATAACGTCTTTTTTATGCTCAACTAAACGCTTCGCTTTTTCAATCACCATTTCTGCAACTTGTACGTGGCGAGAAGCTGGCTCGTCAAAGGTTGAAGCAATAACTTCCCCTTTTACTAAGCGTTGCATTTCTGTCACTTCTTCTGGACGTTCATCAATCAGAAGTACCATTAATACGCAATCTGGGTAGTTATGAGCAATATTTGCTGCAATGTTTTGCAGCAACATGGTTTTACCTGCTTTTGGTGGAGCAACGATAAGACCACGTTGACCACGGCCAATTGGTGCCGCTAAGTCAAGAACACGCGCGGTTAAGTCTTCTGTTGAACCATTACCACGTTCCATGCGTAAACGATTATTAGCATGTAAAGGTGTTAAGTTTTCAAAGAGGATTTTACTGCGGGCATTTTCTGGTTTATCAAAGTTAACTTCATTAACTTTTAGGAGGGCAAAATAGCGTTCACCTTCTTTAGGAGGACGAATTTTCCCTGCGATGGTGTCACCAGTGCGAAGGTTAAAACGGCGAATTTGACTTGGAGAAACGTAGATATCATCGGGACCAGCAAGGTAGGAACTGTCTGCGGAACGTAGGAAGCCGAAGCCATCCTGCAATATTTCCAGCACACCGTCACCGAAAATATCTTCTCCACTTTTCGCGTGTTGCTTCAAGATAGAGAAAATAATGTCTTGCTTTCTCATTCGAGCCAGATTCTCTAGCCCCATATTTTCGCCAAGTGCTATCAGTTCTGATACCGGCGTATTTTTTAATTCGGTAAGATTCATAATGGTGGGTTCTTAATAACTCGGGGTAACTCTCGAACTATGAACGTGAATAGTATAACAGCGAATCGCTGTCAGTTTCGTCATGTGTAAAATTACAGATTATAACTTTCTAACATAAGGGTATAACTAAAATGATAATGTTAGAGAGTGTTAATACTATTAGACCAGTCTGCTTTATCCCAGAAAAGTGACATTCATTTTCGCGATGTATGAGTGTACTTTCAACTTATGGGTTAGGAACATACTTTGGAAAAATTTATATTCCCTGAATACTATAGATTATTCTAAGGCAACTTGACTGGTTAGATGAATTCAGATTACTTATATTAAATATCATATTAGATTAAATATCATATCATGTTATTCAATTCTATTACTTTGCACGCTTGATATTCAATATCTCAGACTTATTTAATCATGTCTAATCATATTGACAAGTAGATCCGATATATTATGTAAGTAAGTGGCGCTAACTTATCATGCTTCGAAGCGGACGTCTAGCTGTCAATAACAGAAATACTGACAAGGTCTAAACGTCCTACTTTTATTTTTGATATCTAAATCAAATTAGATATTTTCGTCTAAAAACTCTTTCAGTTGAGTTTTTGACAATGCGCCTACTTTAGTCGCAGCAACTGCACCGTTTTTGAATAAAATCAGTGTAGGAATACCGCGAATACCGTATTTTGGTGCTGTCAGCGGGTTTTGATCGATGTTTAGCTTAGCAACTGTTAATTTACCAGCGTATTCTGTTGCAACTTCATCTAGAATAGGAGCAATCATTTTACATGGGCCACACCATTCAGCCCAGAAATCAACGAGCACAGGGCCGGTTGCATTTAATACATCAGCATCGAATTTGCTGTCAGATAAGTGAAGGATTTTATCGCTCATTGTTCTACTCCAAAGAATAATATTGACCGTACCAGTGTAACATTAAATAACAAAAGTCTGTCTGCATTTCAGCGGATAAACTTTTGTAATGCAACCCATAACTGATATTCTATTACATTATGAGCAAAACATATTTGACAGAAAAGAAGTTTTCCGACTTCGCCTTGCATCCAAAAGTGATAGAAGCCCTTGAGAAAAAAGGGTTCTCTAATTGTACACAAATTCAGGCATTGACGTTACCTATCACTGTGAAAGGTCAAGACATTGCCGGGCAAGCCCAAACAGGAACAGGCAAAACGTTGGCGTTTTTAACCTCAACGTTTCATTATCTTTTAACACACCCTGCTAAAGAAGGGCATGAAACCAATCAACCTCGTGCACTTATTATGGCGCCAACACGTGAATTAGCCGTGCAGATTTATTCTGATGCTAAAGAGCTTGCGCAAAATACAGGGATTAAAATGGGTCTCGCCTATGGTGGCGATGGCTATGACGAACAACTCAAAGTATTAAGTAATGGTGTCGATATTGTTATTGGCACAACAGGTCGTTTAATTGATTACGTTAAACAAGGCCATATTAACCTTAGCGCAATCCAAGTTGTGGTACTTGATGAAGCTGACAGAATGTACGATCTCGGCTTTATTAAAGATATTCGTTGGATTTTCCGTCGTATGCCAGTTGCGGCTGAGCGTATGAATATGCTGTTTTCTGCAACGCTTTCTTACCGCGTCAGAGAACTGGCTTTTGAGCAGATGAATAACCCTGAATATGTTGAAGTTGAACCTGAACAAAAAACAGGTTTTAGCATAAAAGAAGAACTCTTTTATCCTTCAAATGAAGAGAAAATGCGTCTTCTTCAAACATTAATTGAAGAAGAATGGCCAGATCGCTGTATCATTTTCGCCAATACAAAACATCGTTGTGATGACATTTGGGCACACCTTGCCGCAGATGGACACCGCGTGGGTTTATTAACAGGTGATGTTCCTCAGAAAAAGCGTCTACGCATTTTAGAAGATTTTACCCAAGGTAATATTGATATTCTGGTTGCCACTGACGTTGCTGCTAGAGGTCTTCATATTCCATCAGTAACGCATGTTTTTAACTATGATTTACCTGATGATTGTGAAGATTATGTTCATCGTATTGGTAGAACAGGGCGTGCTGGAAATAGTGGTAACTCAATCAGCCTTGCATGTGAAGAATATGCACTGAATTTACCAGCAATTGAGACTTATATTCAACATGCTATTCCTGTGAGTAAATATAATAGTGATGCGTTATTAGCTGATCTTCCTGAGCCTAAACGCCGTCACCGTCCTCGCCAAGGTCAGCCTCGTCGCAATAATGCGCCAGTGCGAAATAATAGAGGAAATAATACTCAACGTAACAACCGAAATAAACGCCCGAGTCATCCATAAATTATGCTGAAATCCTCATCACTTTATGCTGCTATTGATTTAGGTTCTAACAGTTTTCATATGTTAGTCGTTCGAGAAATCGCGGGCTCTATACAAGTTCTTTCCCGCGTGAAACGTAAAGTTCGACTCGCTGCTGGCCTAAACAGTGAAAATGAATTGTCAGAGCAGGCAATGGAACGCGGTTGGCAATGTTTACGACTTTTTTCTGAATATCTACGTGATATTCCGACTGAACAAATCAGAGTCGTAGCAACAGCCACATTACGTATTGCTAAAAATGCAGATATTTTTGTCGCAAAAGCATCTGAAATATTGGGCAATACTGTTCATGTTATTAGTGGTGAGGAAGAAGCACGCCTTATCTATCGTGGCGTTGCACATACCACTGGTGGTGCAGAGCAACGTTTAGTTGTCGATATTGGTGGTGGCAGCACAGAGTTGGTTACAGGTACTGGCGCTAAAACGACACAATTAATGAGCTTAAGTATGGGCTGTGTAACTTGGTTAGAGCGCTATTTTACTGATCGCTCTTTAACTCAAGAAAATTTTGCTAAAGCACAAGACGCAGCCAAAGCGATACTCGCCCCAGTGGCGGATAAATTAATTGAGCAAGGCTGGCAAGTGTGTGTGGGCGCCTCTGGTACTGTACAGGCGTTGCAAGAGATCATGATTGCTCAAGGTATGGATGAATTAATCACCTTACCTAAGCTTGAGCGGCTCAAACACAAAGCCATTGAATGTGGAAAACTGGAAGAATTGGAAATTGAAGGGCTTACTTTTGAACGAGCCTTAGTGTTTCCGAGTGGGCTTGCTATCTTAATCGCCATATTTGAAACACTGCATATCGACAATATGATCTTAGCAGGTGGTGCATTACGAGAAGGCTTAGTCTATGGAATGTTGCATCTTCCTATTGAGCAAGACATTCGCCAACGTACTCTTCGTAATGTCCAACGTCGGTTTCAGATTGATATTGAGCAAGCACACCGAGTTCAACAACTTGCAGAACACTTTTTTATCCAAGTCAGCAAGAGTTGGCAGTTAGATAATCGTTGCCGTGAGTTGCTTAATAGCGCTAGTGCATTACATGAAATTGGCCTAAGTGTTGATTTCCGCCAAGCACCTTCACATGCAAGCTATCTGATCTCTCATCTTGATTTACCAGGATATACACCGGCGCAACGACGTTTATTAGCTTCTTTGCTAAAAAACCAAACAGGGATCATCGATCTTGCACCTCTTAATCATCAAAATGCCCTACCGATAACTCAAGCCAATCGACTGGTGCGTTTACTGCGATTAGCCATCATTTTTGCTAGCCGTCGCCGTGATGATACGCTTCCTGCATTACGATTACGCACTGAAGATGAAAAGCTCATTATTACACTGCCATATCAATGGCTTAATGAGCATCCGTTACGTGCTGAAAATCTCCAAGAAGAGATCCAACTTCAGAGTTATGTCCATTGGTCTTTAATGATTGAAGAACAAAATAGCTCTCGTATAAGTTAACTTTTTTATTTATACAAAAATAAAACCCCTTGGACATCAATATGCCAAGGGGTTAGTTTTATCGACAACTCTCTATGCTATTCAGGTTTATGCCTTGCCAACATAGCTCTTAATCCTGCAACACCTTTTTGCCCTTTCTCTTGTTTTTCCTCAGCACTTAACACTTTCTTTTTATTGGTATCCCAATTCAAATCATCTTGAGGTAATTCATAAAGAAAACGGCTCGGTTCAGGTTTGATTAATTCACCGTATTGGCGCCTTTCCTTACATAACGTAAACGTGAGGGTTTTTTGTGCTCGAGTAATGCCCACATAAGCAAGACGTCTTTCTTCGTCTACATTATCTTCATCAATACTGCTTTGGTGTGGCAATATGCCCTCTTCCATCCCCACTAAAAACACATGAGGGAACTCAAGACCTTTAGAGGCATGTAATGTCATTAACTGAACTTGATCTAACTCTTCTTCTGTTTCTCCTCGCTCCATCATATCGCGCAAGGTAAAACGATTAACGACTTGAGAAAGCGTCATCGGTTCATGCAATTCATCACCTTCAAGCATTTCACTCATCCATAAAAATAGCTGATTAATATTTTTCATCCTCATTTCAGCCGCTTTTGCGCTACTTGAGGTTTCATATAACCAACTTTCATAATCCATTTCATGCAATAAATCACGTACAGCTAACAGTGGTTCGCGCTCTGATTTTTGTACTATACGCGACATCCATTGCGAAAATGCTTGTAATGAATTCAAACCTCGACCTGTTAATGTTTGGCTTAGCCCCAAATCAAAACAGGCATTGTATAAGCTTTTATCTCGAACTTTTGCCCACTCACCTAATTTTTGAATTGTCATAGGGCCGATTTCACGACGAGGCTTATTCACAATACGTAAAAATGCCGCATCATCATCAGGATTAGTAATGACTCGTAAATAGGCAAGGATATCTTTTATCTCTTCTCGTGAAAAAAAGGAGGTTTCACCCGAAATACGATAAGGAATGCGATTTTGCATCAAGTATTTTTCAAAAATACGAGACTGGTGATTACCACGATAAAGTATCGCGTAATCCTTATAATTGGTTTTATTAATAAAGTGATGCGCAATTAATTCACCCGCGACACGCTCCGCTTCGTGCTCTTCATTATTTGCCGTTAAAACACGAAGTTCATCACCATAACCTAACTCTGAAAATAAGCGTTTTTCGAAAACATGGGGATTATTTTCAATCAAGATATTGGCAGATTTTAAAATACGCCCCGAAGATCGATAATTTTGCTCGAGTTTAATGACATTAAGTTGAGGGAAATCTTTTTGTAACAACACTAAATTTTGAGGACGAGCCCCACGCCATGAATAAATGGATTGGTCATCATCACCCACAACGGTAAAACGCGCTCGTTCACCCACCAACCATTTCACTAATTCATATTGGCTGGTATTGGTGTCTTGATATTCATCCACCAGCAAATAACGGATGCGTCTTTGCCAGCGCTCTCTCACTTCTTCATTCGTGCGCAATAACATAGTTGGTCGACTAATTAAGTCATCAAAATCGAGCACATTACAACTACGCAGATGTTGTTCATAACGTCGAAAACATTCGGCAAAAGTATGATCTTGTTGCGATTTCGCTATTCCTATTGCTTGCTCTGGCGTGAGCATGTCATTTTTCCAGTTAGAGATTTGGCTCTTTAACTGAGACAGCAAATCTTTATCTTCTTCTAATAAATCAGCCGTTAATTCTTTAAGTAATGCAGATTGGTCTTGATCATCAAACAATGAAAATTTAGCTTTAATACCTAGTTCTTTATATTCACGTTTAATAATTTCTAATCCCAAGGTATGAAACGTTGAGATCATTAATCCTTTCGCTTCTTGGCGACCTAAGGTTTGAGCAACACGCTCTTTCATTTCACGTGCGGCTTTATTAGTAAAAGTTACCGCCGCAATCTGCTTTGCTGGGTATTGGCATTGACGAATAAGATGTGCAATTTTATTGGTAATAACCCGTGTCTTACCCGATCCCGCACCAGCCAAGACCAAACAAGGGCCTGACACATATTCTACTGCTTTTTGCTGACCGGGATTTAATCGCATACTTTTTCCAAACTTCATTAACCAAGAACATAACGGGGGATAATTGTAGCAGAAAGTGCATAGAAAGATGGTTCGGTTTTTTGAACTTCATTTTATCTAAGTAAAACGAAGTTTAACCTTGTTTAATAAAGTTTTACTCTGTATGATATTTAAACAAATAAGGAGGTATATTATGAGTATAAAAAGCGAATTAATAGCCACTAAAATTGATGTTGAACTCAAAGAGGCTTTTGTTGCAATAGCTCGAAATAAACACAGACCTGCCTCTCAAATTTTAAGAGATCTCATTCGAGTTTATGTGGAAAGTAATCAAACCCAACCAAATGAAAAAACATTAAAAACTTTTGCAAAAACAGATAAAGGTGATGATGTTTTTTATGCCAAAGATGCCAATGATTTATTCAAAAAATTGGATATCTAAATGCGAAAAATTAGCTATTCAGGGCAATTCAAAAAAGATTTAAAACTCGCAGAAAAACGTGGGAAGGATATCAATAAACTAAAAGATATTATGCTGCTATTAATGCAAGGAGGGCGACTACCAATTCAATTGAAAGACCATCCATTAACCGGGAATTGGAAACCTCGTCGAGATCTTCATATTGAACCTGATTGGCTACTTATTTATAAAATAGAAGATGATACAGTCCATTTTGAAAGAACTGGTTCACATTCTGATTTATTTAAATAAAAACCGCATATCAAATTGATAGATATGTGGTTTTTATCTTTTTAAAAATATTTAGTACTTATTTTTCTAAGCTATTTGCGAGAGAAGAAGGCGGCAAAGGAGGTTATCCCAAGGAGCACACATTAGTATGTGGCTTGGGTAACCGAGTGTAGCCAACGCACTTATCGCGTAAAGGGCGACGAAAAAATAAGTATGTGACTTAAGTAACCGAGCATAGCCAACGCAATTATCACGTAAAGAGCGATGAAAAATCGGAAAATTAGTTACCGACAGCAATCTTCTTCATATCCGTCATATACCCGCGCAAGGTTTTACCTACGGCTTCAATTGGGTGCTGACGAATTGCTTCATTGATATCACGCAATTGCGCATTATCTGTTCCATTATCTTGAACTTTCTTCGCTAAATCGCCACTTTGCAATGTTGTCATAAACTCTTTCAACATCGGCACAACCGCAAATGAGAACAGATAGTTGCCATATTCTGCAGTATCAGAGATAACCACATTCATTTCATACAAACGCTTACGAGCGATGGTATTAGCGATTAATGGTAACTCATGCAGTGATTCATAATAAGCTGACTCTGCAAAGATCCCTGCTTCAATCATGGTATCAAACGCTAATTCAACTCCAGCTTTAACCATTGCAACCATTAATACACCGTGATCAAAGTACTCTTGCTCACTGATTTTACCCTCATATTCAGGGTAATTTTCAAATGCGCTTGCTCCAGTCTCTTCACGCCATGTCAGCAAATTTTTATCATCATTTGCCCAATCTGCCATCATAGTTTCAGAGAATTTACCTGAAATGATATCATCCATATGTTTCGCAAACAGTGGAGCCATGATCTCTTTCAGTTGCTCGGATAATGCATATGCACGCATTTTCGCAGGGTTAGATAATCTGTCCATCATTAAGGTGATACCACCTTGTTTCAGTGCTTCTGTAATGGTTTCCCAACCAAACTGAATCAACTTACCTGCATAGCCTGGTTCAACACCATCGGCAACCATTTTGTCATAACATAACAATGAGCCTGCTTGTAACATACCGCACAGAATGGTTTGCTCACCCATTAAGTCAGATTTTACTTCAGCAACGAAAGAAGATTCTAAAACACCAGCGCGATGACCACCTGTTGCCGCTGCCCATGCTTTAGCAATAGCCATTCCTTCGCCTTTCGCATCATTTTCAGGGTGAACAGCAATCAGTGTTGGAACACCAAAACCACGCTTATATTCTTCGCGAACTTCTGTACCTGGGCATTTTGGTGCAACCATCACAACAGTGATGTCATCACGAATTTTTTCGCCAACTTCAACGATATTAAAACCATGAGAATAGCCTAATGCTGCACCTGATTTCATCAGTGGTTGAACAGCTTGAACAACAGCAGAGTGCTGTTTGTCTGGCGTTAAGTTAACCACTAAATCTGCCTGAGGGATCAACGCTTCATAGGTGCCAACTTCAAAGCCGTTTTCGGTCGCGCGACGCCATGATGCACGTTTCTCATCAATCGCTTCTTGGCGTAAGGCATACGCAATATTCAAACCTGAATCACGCATATTTAAACCTTGGTTAAGACCTTGAGCGCCACAACCAACGATAACGACTTTTTTGCCTTTCAGGTAATTTGCTTCATCAGCAAATTCTTCGCGTGACATAAAGCGACATTTACCTAATTGCGACAACTGCTGACGCAGATTCAATGTATTAAAATAATTTGCCATAGAAGACTCCAAAATCGTTGTGTATGTGTTTGCTGTTATTATCCTCACTCTCAGTGAGGTGTTGCATGACTTTACTATATGGGATGAAAGCCATTGCTTAAATTGATATATTTACAAGATAGTGTTGCAAAAAATGCAACGTACTTTTTTATCACAATGGGTGGCTGACAATGGATATTCGTGATCTCAAACTCTTCCTGCATTTAGCTGAAAGTTGCCACTTCACCAAGACAGCGCAGGCAATGCACGTCAGCCCTTCAACGCTCTCTCGTCAAATTCAACGCCTTGAAGAAAGCTTAGGTCATCCTCTGTTTTTACGTGATAACAGACAAGTGACTCTCACCGATGCTGGCGAGCAGTTAAAACGCTATGCTCAACAAACCTTATTGCAATATAAGCAACTTAAGCACACATTAAATCAAAATAGCCCAAGCCTTTCTGGCGAATTACGCCTATTTTGTTCTGTAACAGCGGCTTACAGCCATTTACCCCCTATTCTTGATCGCTTTCGTGCTGAACACCCATTAGTTGAAATAAAACTCACCACAGGAGATGCAGCTGATGCAGTCGATAAAGTGCAATCTGATGAGGCCGATTTAGGTATTGCAGGAAAACCTGAAAAGCTTCCTGAAAATATCTGCTTTGAAAAAATAGGCGAAATTCCATTAGTACTGATTGCGCCCGCTCTGCCTTGTAATGTTCGTCATCTTGCAACACAAGAGAAACCCGATTGGCTCAATATTCCATTTATCATTCCTGAACATGGCCCATCTCGACAACGAATTGCATTATGGTTTAAACGCCATCGTATCCATAATCCCTTAATTTATGCGACTGTTTCAGGGCATGAAGCGATTGTCTCAATGGTTGCGTTAGGTTGTGGTATCGCGCTTATTCCACAGGTCGTCGTTGATAATTGTCCCGAGCCTGTGCGTAATCGCATCTCTTTATTGGATAATATTTCAATGGTAGAACCTTTCGAATTAGGCGTTTGCGGATCACACAAACGCCTTCAAGAGCCTGTGATCAGTGCTTTTTGGCGATTACTCCACGACTAAGCTTGTCGTTTGTGGTGACAGAAATAGCTGAAAAGAAGGATTTCCTGTCTCATCATGATATTCATAGCCTAATGCATCTAAATGTCGCTCGAAACGCCCTTCTGTTTCGGGCAATTCAAATGCCACCAGCACTCGACCATAATCAGTACCATGACTGCGATAATGGAATAGTGTGATATTCCAATAAGTGCCTAACGTTTTTAAAAACTTCATTAAAGCACCCGATGATTCTGGAAACTCGAAACTAAATAGACGCTCTTTAAGCGGCTTATTAGGACGACCACCGACCATATAACGCACATGCAGTTTTGCCATTTCATCATCAGATAAATCAGCGACTTGATAACCTGCAACCGTCAGCTCACGTAAAATTTCTTTACGCTCTTGCAGCCCTTGACTTAAACGTACGCCCACGAAAATACGTGCATTTTCAGGATCAGCATCGCTATAACGATAATTAAATTCAGTGACCACACGTTGACCTAGGATTTGGCAAAAACGTAAAAAACTGCCTTTTTGCTCAGGAATAGTCACAGCGAATAGCGCTTCACGTTTTTCGCCTAGTTCACAGCGTTCAGAAACATAACGTAAGCCATGAAAATTCACATTTGCACCAGAAAGTACATGCGCTAGACGCTCTCCTTTGATCTGGTGCTCTTCTACGTATTTTTTAAGCCCTGCTAATGCCAATGCGCCCGAAGGCTCTGCAATCGCACGCACATCTTCAAATAAATCTTTTACAGCAGCGCAAATTTCATCACTATCAACAGTAATCACATCATCGACATACTTCTGGCATAAACGAAAAGTTTCATCACCAATACGCTTAACGGCAACACCTTCTGCAAATAAGCCTACGCGAGCTAATTCAACAGGGTGTCCTGCCTTTAATGCTGCTTTTAAACATGCTGCATCTTCTGCTTCAACGCCGATAATTTTAATTTCTGGCATAAGCTGTTTGATTAATACAGCCACTCCAGCAATTAAACCTCCACCACCTACAGGTACGAAAATACGATCAAGATGAACATCTTGTTGCAATAATTCCATTGCTAATGTTGCCTGCCCTGCAATCACAGCGGGGTGATCAAAAGGCGGAACAAAGGTGTATCCCATCTCTTCAGATAGTGCGATAGCTTTCGCTTTTGCTTCATCAAAGTTGGCACCATAAAGCAATGCTTCTCCACCAAATTGGCGAACCGCATCGACTTTGATATCCGCTGTTGCCACTGGCATCACGATTAATGCCTTTACACCCATTCGATTCGCTGACAACGCAACGCCTTGAGCGTGGTTACCCGCCGAAGCAGTTACAACGCCTTTCGCTTTTTGTTCAGGAGTCAACCCTGCAATCATGGTGTAAGCACCACGTAATTTAAAACTATGAACAGGTTGTCTATCTTCACGCTTAACTAAAATCGTATTTTCTAAGCGTTCAGAGATTTTTGTCATCTCTTGAAGTGGCGTGACAATTGCCGCTTCATAAACAGGTGCGCTCAGCGTCGCTTTTAAATATTCAGCGCTACTTGGCGCTGAATTTAAAGGTCTAAAGGCAGCCATTTCTTAGCCCCCTAATTTAGATTTATCGCGCACAGCACCTTTATCAGCACTGGTTGCTAAAGAGGCATAAGCACGTAAAGCAAAAGAGACTTGGCGCTGTCTATCTTGTGGTGTCCACGCTTTATCACCACGAGCATTTTGTGCATCACGACGTGCAGATAACGTTTTATCATCTACCTTTAATGAGATCTCACGAGTTGGAATATTGATAGAGACAATATCACCTTCTTCTACTAAACCAATTACACCACCACTTGCTGCTTCAGGTGAAACATGACCGATAGATAAGCCAGATGTTCCCCCAGAGAAACGTCCGTCAGTGATAAGTGCGCAAGCTTTACCTAATCCCATTGATTTTAAATATGAGGTTGGATACAGCATCTCTTGCATACCTGGCCCACCTTTAGGACCTTCATAGCGAATAATGACCACATCGCCTGCCACTACTTTTCCACCTAAGATGGCCTCAACAGCATCATCTTGGCTTTCATATACTTTTGCAGGACCGCTAAAAATCAAGTTATCTTCATCAACACCCGCAGTTTTAACAATACAGCCATCTTCTGCTAAGTTACCTGATAACACGGCCAATCCACCATCTTGGCTATAAGCATGTTCTTTACTGCGGATACACCCGTTTTCACGATCGGTATCTAAGGTTGGCCAACGGCAATTTTGAGAGAATGCCTTCGTGGTACGAATACCCGCAGGACCTGCTTGGAACATCGATTTTACTTGCTCATCTTGCGTTAACATCACGTCATATTGCGCTAATGTTTCTGGCAAGCTTAGCCCTAAGATATTATCCACATTACGGTTAAGTAATCCGGCTCTGTCTAATTCACCTAAAATACCCATAACTCCACCTGCACGGTGAACATCTTCCATATGATATTTTTGTGTACTTGGTGCCACTTTACATAAATGAGGGACTTGGCGAGAAAGTCTGTCGATATCTTCCATGGTGAAGTCAACCTCACCTTCTTGTGCAGCAGCTAATAAATGCAGAACCGTATTTGTCGAGCCACCCATTGCAATATCTAATATCATCGCATTTTCAAAGGCTTCTTTTTTAGCGATATTGCGCGGTAATGCGGACTCATCATCTTTTTCATAATAACGCTTGGTTAATTCAACAATTCGCTTACCTGCGTTGATAAACAGCGTTTCACGATCTGCGTGTGTTGCTAATAATGAGCCATTTCCGGGTTGAGATAATCCCAGAGCTTCGGTTAAACAGTTCATGGAGTTTGCGGTAAACATACCTGAACACGATCCGCAAGTCGGACAAGCAGATCGTTCAATTTGCTCACTATCCGCATCGCTAACATTTGGATTCGCCCCTTGGATCATGGCATCAACCAGATCCAATTTGATCAGTTGATCTGAAAGCTTCGTTTTACCTGCTTCCATAGGGCCACCCGAAACAAAAATAACAGGAATATTTAAGCGTAAAGACGCCATTAACATTCCTGGGGTGATCTTGTCGCAGTTTGAGATACACACCATCGCATCAGCACAGTGCGCATTAACCATATATTCAACAGAGTCTGCGATAAGTTCACGCGATGGCAAAGAATAAAGCATGCCACCGTGCCCCATTGCGATACCGTCATCAACAGCAATAGTATTAAATTCTTTAGCGACACCACCAGCAGCTTCAATTTGCTCAGCAACCAGTTTTCCTAAATCCCGCAGATGCACATGACCCGGTACAAATTGCGTAAATGAGTTCACAACAGCGATAATGGGTTTACCAAAATCAGCATCAGTCATTCCCGTTGCGCGCCATAAGGCACGGGCTCCCGCCATATTACGACCGTGTGTCGTTGTCGCTGAACGGTATTTAGGCATTTTTCACACTCCTGCGATAAAGAAAGCGAGTAGGGAACGAGCTACCCGCTAAACAAATTTATTTGATTATGTTTATGAATTGATTGGATCTAACCAGCCGTATTTATCTTCTGTCTCACCTGTGAACAGACCAAAGAACGCCTTTTGAATTGCTTTGGTCACAGGGCCACAACGTCCGATACCGACTTGAATACCATCAACACTACGTACTGGGGTTATCTCTGCGGCTGTACCTGACATAAAGACTTCATCTGCAAGATAAAGTGATTCACGGGAAAGGACTTGTTCACGCACTTCATAACCGAGATCTTTTGCTAATTTGATAATGGCATCACGCGTGATCCCCGGTAGTGCTGATGAAGTAAATGGGGGTGTAAAAATAACACCGTCTTTTACTTCAAATAGGTTTTCACCTGCCCCTTCTGATAAATAACCATGCACATCTAATGCAATCCCTTCTTGATAACCATGACGGCGAGCTTCGCTTCCCACTAATAGTGAAGATAAATAGTTGCCACCCGCTTTTGCTGCTGTTGGAATAGTATTTGGTGCAGCACGATGCCAAGAAGAAACCATTGCATCAATACCTTTATCTAACGCTTCTTCACCGAGGTAAGCTCCCCATGGAAATGCGGCAATGATCACATCTGTTTTATAACCTGCTGGCGGATTAACACCCATACCGACATCACCAATAAAAACTAATGGGCGAATATAAGCACTGACTAATTTGTTTTTACGTAAGGTTTCACGACAGGCTTCCATTAACTCATCAACACTTTGCTCAACAGGCATACGATAAATTTTTGCTGAATCATGTAAACGTTGCATGTGTTCACGATGGCGAAAGACCACAGGTCCTTTATGAGAATCATAACAACGCACACCTTCAAACACAGAGGTTCCATAATGTAATGCATGAGACATAACATGAACTTTTGCCTCAGCCCAAGGAACCATTTCACCGTTAAACCAAATATAATCAGCTTGCTTTGTCATTCTTTTATCCTTACATGGCACTTAGTGCATTCATGAATCGTAATTTTTCTTTCTGTTGATGTGATACTTGAATACCTGCAACATCAGCTAATTTTTTTAACTGGCTGCACAGAAGTTCTAATGGTCGCTGACTACTCACTGTCAGGCTTAAATTGATATTATTACTTTCAGTGATATTCATATTCATTGAGCAGATATGAAAACCACGATGACGAATAACTCTCAGGATACGTTCTAAGATCTCTGGACAAAAACGGGCTTCAATTGTGATATTGTGTTGGTTCATTTTGATTTCTCCATCATCTCATCATTACTTGCGCCCGGCGGGACTAAAGGCCAGACATTTTCTGCATCATCGATAGATACCTGTAATAAGTAAGGGCCATCGCTCTCTAATAAACATTTTATTGCATCAGCAACCTGTGCTTTTTCTGTGATGCGTTGCCCAGGGATATCAAAAGCTTTTGCTAAGGCAACAAAGTCTGGATTATCTGTTAAAATCGTTTCGCTATAACGTTGTTCAAAAAACAACTCTTGCCATTGACGAACCATACCAAGACGTTGGTTATCTAATAGCACCAATTTGATAGGTAATTGCTTACGCTTAATTGTGCCCAATTCCTGCACATTCATCATAAAAGAGCCATCACCAGACACACAGATAACACATGCATCAGGTCTAGCAATTTGAGCGCCCACTGCTGCTGGGATACCAAATCCCATGGTGCCTAAACCACTTGAGGTGATAAAGTTTTCAGGTGCATCAAATGTCATATGTTGTGCCGACCACATTTGATGTTGGCCTACATCTGTTGTCACAATCGTATTTTCAGGTTTCGCATCTGATAATTGTTTTAATAATAATGGGGCATAAATTGCGGAGCCTGGATGATCGTAACGCCACGCGTGTTCGGCTTTTAATTCTTGTACTTCTTGTTGCCAAGCAGCGATAGATAATGGCTGAGACAAAGCAGGTAACAACACTTTCGCATCACCTAATAACGCCACATGCGCTTGTTTCAATTTATTTAATTCTGCATAGTCGATATCGATATGGATAACCTTGGCATTAGGTGCAAAAGTATTTAATCGCCCAGTAACGCGATCATCAAAACGTGCACCAACAGCGATTAATAAATCACTACGCTGAACAGCATAATTTGCCGCTTTAGTGCCATGCATACCTAACATGCCTAAATAGTTAGCATCTAATGCATCGGCACAGCCTAACCCTTTTAAAGTGGAAACAACGGGCATTTCTGTTTGCTTCACAAATGCTCTTAACGTTTCCACTGCATTGCTCATGGCAACACCACCACCTACATACAAAATCGGTTTTTGTGCCTTCGCTAACATCTGCTTAGCTTGAGTTAACTCTTGTGTTGGATAAGAAAATTCTTGCTCTTCTGGTAATTCATAGTTTGATAAATGGGAAGCATCCGCCAATTGAACATCTTTAGGAATATCAATTAAAACAGGGCCAGGGCGACCTTGAGATGCGATAGAGAATGCCTCTGATAACACTCTTGGTAATTCATCAACCGTCGAAACTAAAAAGCTATGTTTCGTACACGCCAATGAAAGACCTAAAACGTCAATTTCTTGGAATGCATCAGTACCAATTAAATTGGAAGCAACTTGCCCAGTGATAGCAACAACAGGCACAGAATCTAACAATGCATCAGCAAGTCCAGTGATGACATTAGTAGCGCCTGGGCCTGATGTCGCGATACAAATACCTGTCGTACCCGTAGAGCGAGCAAAACCAATAGCAGCAATTGCAGCACCTTGTTCATGGCGACATAAAACATGTTCAACACCACCATCATAAAGGGCATCGTAAACAGGCATGATAGCACCGCCAGGATAACCAAAGACTGTTTCGACTTGATGTTTTCGTAATGCCTGTACTAACCACTGTGCTCCATTCATTCTTTCACCCTGCCGTCTTAACTTCTTGTTTAATTTGAATTTATTTTCTATTTAATCTTTTTTCAAACTTAGGCTCAAAAAAAACCCCCGCGCCTTTCGGTGCGGGGGTTTTTAAGAGATCCGGCTAGTTTAGTTAGCCTTTCTTCGTCCTAGTGCAGCCCCGCACGGTGGGTTAATAATCACCACCACGCTGACAATAATTAGGCTAATCACTAGGACGATAGTATTCATAGTTTTATAACTTCTTTTCTTATTTAAAATGTATGTTTGTAATGTTGTGTTGTGTTTTCTTTCACTCTGTCCTTTTAGAGTTATCATGATATTTTAGAATTGACAATGTTTATTTTAAAAATAATTATAACATGATGAATTTTATATGTTTTTTTATACCACAAACACCAATTAGAACATTCATCTATAAAATATTTATTTTTCAGTTATTAATACCAAGAAAGAACGCGTTATTTTGTTTTTTCTGCTATTGCATTTTATTATTCCAAGTTAAAAAACAATGATACTTTTCATTATATTTATATTAATTTATTAAATTAATCATTTAAAAAATTAATCATTATATTTCAAAATGTTATATTATTTTCGAAATATCTCGCATTTATTTAACTCTTCATTTAACACAAAAGAAAAAATAATTTAAAAAGAAAAAAATAATGGAGAATAAAAAATGGCATTAGCAATAATATATACGCGTGCCTCTTTAGGAATATCAGCTCCGCTTATTACTATCGAGGCTCATATTAGTCAGGGATTACCTGGATTAACATTAGTTGGATTACCTGAAACTGTCGTAAAAGAAGCAAAAGATAGAGTAAGGAGTGCATTAATTAATAGCGGATATACTTATCCTGCAAAAAGAATAACGATTAATCTTTCACCTGCCGATTTACCTAAAGAAGGTGCCCGTTATGATTTACCTATTGCACTAGCAATACTCATTGCATCAGAACAATTAATATCAAATAAATTAGAGTGTTATGAATTTATTGGAGAACTTGCACTTTCTGGAAAATTACAACGAGTTAATGCAGTTATTCCATCAATTCTTAGTGCATCAAAAGATCATCGAATATGTATTGTATCAACAGAACATCAAACTGAAGTTTCATTATTACCCAATAAATCGGCTTTATTAGCCTCTCATCTTTTAGAGATTTGTCATCATCTAGAAAATAATACGCCATTAATTGAAACAGAAAGTTTTATTATTAATGATGAAATTGAAAATCAAAATAATAAAGATATGAGCGATATAATTGGTCAAAATAATGCAAAAAGGGCAGCGGAAATCACAGCCGCAGGAAATCACAACATTTTATTTCTTGGGCCACCAGGAACAGGCAAAACAATGTTAGCACAAAGAATAAGTACGCTTCTTCCGCCTTTAACTGCTAAAGAAGCACTTGATGTATTAATCATTAGTAGCTTAAGAGGAGTGACATTTGATGAAAAAAAGTGGCCTACAAGACCATTTAGAGCTCCACATCATACTTCCTCTGCTGTTGCTTTAACGGGAGGAGGCTCTCTTCCTAAACCTGGAGAAATTACATTAGCACATCACGGTATTTTATTTTTAGATGAATTACCAGAATTCGAGCGCCGAGTACTCGATGCATTACGTGAACCTCTAGATGCTAGGGAAATTACTATTTCACGCGCAAAAGCCAAAATAAGCTACCCTGCCAATGTATTATTGGTCGGTGCATTAAATCCAAGCCCAACAGGACATTATCAAGGTAATCACAATCGAGTACCAATAAAGCAAATCCTACGCTATTTAAGCAAGGTTTCTGGACCTTTTTTAGATAGGTTTGATTTATCTGTCGAAATGCCACTTCTTCCCCAAGGCGCGCTTATTCATCCTACATTTACCACAGAAAATAGTACGACAATTAGAGAACGTGTTCTAAAGGCAAGAGAAAGACAATTTGCACGATGTGGAAAAGTGAATACTTATTTAACTGGAAAAGAGATCGAATGCTATTGCTCATTGAATACCAGTGATGCAACTTTTCTTGAAGATACACTTAATAAATTAGGATTATCGATACGAGCTTGGCATAAAATTTTAAGAGTATCGAGGACTATTGCAGATCTTGCAAATGAAGAGAAAATACAGCGAAATCATTTAATTGAAGCATTAAGCTTTCGTGCAATGGATAGATTAATGATCTATTTACAAAAACAACTAGATGGGTAATAAAAAGGAGCGAAAAAACGCTCCTTTTGACTAAAACTAATGATATTAATCATCAGAGTCGGTATAGTCATCAGATGGATCGAGCTGCGGCTTTCCACCCGATAATGTATGAAAACGTTTTGGACGACTTATACGACTCGTATATTTCTTCCAAATTTTTTCTTCAACCGTTGCTGCTTCTCGTTCGCCACGACACATGGCAACAAATAATTTTTCCGCTTCAGTTGTAGGCTCTCGTTTACCTAAATCAAGCTCGTTAAAGGCTTGACCATGACGTTCCAATATCTGGGATTCCTTGATAGTGAAATCGCCATGACGAGAAAAACCACGCGGATAATGTTTATTGTCAAAAAAACGATTAGTCGTGATAAAACTTTCTGCCATCTGACACACTCCTAATTCTCTATCATCATACTTATGGCGCGGAGTATTAGATAGTCATGCGGTTCTGTAAAACAAAATATTTAAATCGTAACGACAAATTTTTTTGGAGATATATGTGGATACCGAATTACTGAAAACCTTTTTGGAAGTCAGTAAGACTAGACACTTTGGGCGAGCCGCTGAATCTCTTTATTTAACTCAGTCTGCGGTTAGTTTTAGAATACGACAACTGGAAACACAATTAGGCACAAATCTATTTACTCGCCATCGTAATAATATTCGTCTAACTGTCGCTGGTGAAAGGCTGATCCCTTATGCTGAATCGTTAATGAATACATGGCTTCTCGCTAAAAAAGAGATTAGCCATGCTTCTCAACATTCAGAGCTATCAATTGGCGCCACAGCATCACTCTGGGAAGCATATCTGACATCTTGGTTGCAGGAATCTTATCTAGAAAGAGAAGAGCTCAGAATCGAATCTAGAGTCTCTACAAGGCAATCTCTTGTAAAACAACTTCATGCAAGAGAGCTCGATCTTCTTTTTACGACTGAAGCACCAAAAATGGATGAATTAGAAAGTAAAATTATTGGCGATATTACTTTTCAGTTGATGAAAATAGCATCAAATAAAAACGAAGAAATAGCACAATTTATCAAAATTGAATGGAGTGCTGATTTTCAGCCTTTTCTTTCTAATGGTGCAGTGCAAAAAATTGATCCTATTTTAACCACTAACTCTGCAATGATCGCTTATCAGTTAATGAAAACAACGCAAGCAGTTGCATTTTTACCTACGCATTGGCTAGATCTCTATTCAGATCTAGCCCCTGCCTCAACAGAAATTATTCAAAAACCTTTATTCGCGGTTTGGCTAAATACGAGTGATCAACAAGTATTGATACAACAGCTATTAAAACAGCCGATAAATCATCAATAAAGCTTAAATCCACGCTATAGTTATTCATGATATTAACGAATCACTCTTGGGTTTAAGCTTCATCTCTAGAATTTTTATTACATATAACAGGGAATATTACTGATAGATATTGGTAAAAGAGGCTCATTGGTAGGCTAGTCGGTGGGAATTTAGTGCAGTAAATATTGAAAATATACAGATAACAAAAAGCCCAGTTAATTAACTGGGCTACAAAGAAGTATAAATTTTGTTATTACTTAATTGGTAACTGGCAGGGGCGGAGAGGCTCGAACTCCCAACACCCGGTTTTGGAGACCGGTGCTCTACCAATTGAACTACGCCCCTAAATAGTTGGCGGAACGGACGGGACTCGAACCCGCGACCCCCTGCGTGACAGGCAGGTATTCTAACCAACTGAACTACCGCTCCGCGTATTCTTTGCGCGATTAATGTTATTTAACACTAACGCTTTAATTAATGCCTGGCAGTTCCCTACTCTCACATGGGGAGACCCCACACTACCATCGGCGCTACAACGTTTCACTTCTGAGTTCGGCATGGATTCAGGTGGGTCCGCTGCGCTATGGCCGCCAAGCAAATTCGGTATCATTACCCGTTACTGTTGTTTCTTTCTCAGTAACCAGCAATCTCAATCTTAAACAAGCTTACTTCATCGATGTTCGTCTCTCAGACAAAACACCTTCGGTGTTGTCAGGTTAAGCCTCACGGTTCATTAGTACTGGTTAGCTCAACGTATCGCTACGCTTACACACCCAGCCTATCAACGTCTTAGTCTTAAACGTTCCTTTAGGTCACTCTAGGTGACAGGGAAGACTCATCTCGAGGCAAGTTTCCCGCTTAGATGCTTTCAGCGGTTATCTCTTCCGCACTTAGCTACCGGGCAATGCCATTGGCATGACAACCCGAACACCAGTGGTGCGTTCACTCCGGTCCTCTCGTACTAGGAGCAACCCCTCTCAATCTTCCAACGCCCACGGCAGATAGGGACCGAACTGTCTCACGACGTTCTAAACCCAGCTCGCGTACCACTTTAAATGGCGAACAGCCATACCCTTGGGACCTACTTCAGCCCCAGGATGTGATGAGCCGACATCGAGGTGCCAAACACCGCCGTCGATATGAACTCTTGGGCGGTATCAGCCTGTTATCCCCGGAGTACCTTTTATCCGTTGAGCGATGGCCCTTCCATTCAGAACCACCGGATCACTAAGACCTACTTTCGTACCTGCTCGAGCCGTCACTCTCACAGTCAAGCTGGCTTATGCCTTTGCACTAACCGCATGATGTCCGACCATGCTTAGCCAACCTTCGTGCTCCTCCGTTACTCTTTAGGAGGAGACCGCCCCAGTCAAACTACCCACCAGACACGGTCCCCGACCCAGATTATGGGCCTAGGTTAGAACATCAAACGTTAAAGGGTGGTATTTCAAGGTTGACTCCATGCAGACTGGCGTCCACACTTCTAAGTCTCCCACCTATCCTACACATCAAGGCTCAATGTTCAGTGTCAAGCTATAGTAAAGGTTCACGGGGTCTTTCCGTCTTGCCGCGGGTACACTGCATCTTCACAGCGAGTTCAATTTCACTGAGTCTCGGGTGGAGACAGCCTGGCCATCATTACGCCATTCGTGCAGGTCGGAACTTACCCGACAAGGAATTTCGCTACCTTAGGACCGTTATAGTTACGGCCGCCGTTTACTGGGGCTTCGATCAAGAGCTTCTCCTTACGGATAACCCCATCAATTAACCTTCCAGCACCGGGCAGGCGTCACACCGTATACGTCCACTTTCGTGTTTGCACAGTGCTGTGTTTTTAATAAACAGTTGCAGCCAGCTGGTATCTTCGACTGGCTTCGGCTCCGTCCGCAAGGGACTTCACTTACCGCCAGCGTGCCTTCTCCCGAAGTTACGGCACCATTTTGCCTAGTTCCTTCACCCGAGTTCTCTCAAGCGCCTGAGTATTCTCTACCTGACCACCTGTGTCGGTTTGGGGTACGATTGTTGGTAACCTGAAGCTTAGAGGCTTTTCCTGGAAGCAGGGCATCAATTGCTTCACCACCTTAGTGGCTCGTCATCACACCTCAGCATTAAGTGACCGGATTTGCCTAATCACTCTGCCTACATGCTTGAACCGGGACGACCGTCGCCCGGACAACCTAGCCTTCTCCGTTCCCCCATCGCAGTTACCACCAGTACGGGAATATTAACCCGTTTCCCATCGACTACGCTTTTCAGCCTCGCCTTAGGGGTCGACTCACCCTGCCCCGATTAACGTTGGACAGGAACCCTTGGTCTTCCGGCGTGCGGGTTTTTCACCCGCATTATCGTTACTTATGTCAGCATTCGCACTTCTGATACCTCCAGCATGCCTCACAGCACACCTTCACAGGCTTACAGAACGCTCCCCTACCCAACAATATTTACATATCGCTGCCGCAGCTTCGGTGCATAGTTTAGCCCCGTTACATCTTCCGCGCAGGCCGACTCGACCAGTGAGCTATTACGCTTTCTTTAAATGATGGCTGCTTCTAAGCCAACATCCTGGCTGTCTGAGCCTTCCCACTTCGTTTCCCACTTAACTATGACTTTGGGACCTTAGCTGGCGGTCTGGGTTGTTTCCCTCTTCACGACGAACGTTAGCACCCGCCGTGTGTCTCCCGTGATAACATTCTTCGGTATTCGTAGTTTGCATCGAGTTGGTAAGTCGGGATGACCCCCTAGTCGAAACAGTGCTCTACCCCCGAAGATGAGTTCACGAGGCGCTACCTAAATAGCTTTCGGGGAGAACCAGCTATCTCCCGGTTTGATTGGCCTTTCACCCCCATCCACAAGTCATCCGCTAATTTTTCAACATTAGTCGGTTCGGTCCTCCAGTTAGTGTTACCCAACCTTCAACCTGCCCATGGATAGATCACCGGGTTTCGGGTCTATACCCTGCAACTCATTCGCCCAGTTAAGACTCGGTTTCCCTACGGCTCCCCTATTCGGTTAACCTTGCTACAGAATATAAGTCGCTGACCCATTATACAAAAGGTACGCAGTCACCTCACGAAGAGGCTCCTACTGCTTGTACGTACACGGTTTCAGGTTCTTTTTCACTCCCCTCGCCGGGGTTCTTTTCGCCTTTCCCTCACGGTACTGGTTCACTATCGGTCAATCAGGAGTATTTAGCCTTGGAGGATGGTCCCCCCATATTCAGACAGGATAACACGTGTCCCGCCCTACTCGTCGAGTTCACAATAACAGCATCTTCAGATACGGGGCTATCACCCTTTACTGCCGGACTTTCCAGACCGTTCTCCTGATGCTGCTATTGATTAAGACTCTGGGCTGTTCCCCGTTCGCTCGCCGCTACTAGGGGAATCTCGGTTGATTTCTTTTCCTCGGGGTACTGAGATGTTTCAGTTCTCCCGGTTCGCTTCATTAACCTATGTATTCAGTTAATGATAATATCCATTGGATATTGGGTTTCCCCATTCGGAAATCGTCGGGTATAACGGTTCATATCACCTTACCGACGCTTATCGCAGATTAGCACGTCCTTCATCGCCTCTGATTGCCTAGGCATCCACCGTGTACGCTTATTCGCTTAACCTCACAACCCGAAGGTGTTTCTCTCGAAGACGACTTTAAAGGTCATGGCTACACAAGCATCAATTCGTTGTTGGGCAGTGCTCGTAATGCTCACATACTTATGTATGCTGCGCTTACTGCGCGCTGTCCGCCTAGAATTGCTGTTGCTCGCTCATGACACTCGCCTTGGAGTATCACACATTCAAGGTCTGAGATTTTGAGAGACTCATCAATATACCTCGGTGATATATTGATTTGTTTTCAATTTTTCAGCTTGTTCCAGATTGTTAAAGAGCATAATAGGTAAAATAACTCATGCGAATTATCTTAACTATTCTCTGATTCTCATCAGACTATAGTGTGGTACGCCTTTCACTCATACCGCGCAATTGGCGTCCCCTAGGGGATTCGAACCCCTGTTACCGCCGTGAAAGGGCGGTGTCCTAGGCCTCTAGACGAAGGGGACTTCAGTCAGCTTCGCAGACGCGCTTTTGCTCGTTCTTCATCAGACAATCTGTGTGAGCACTGCACATAACACGTATCTCTTAGGTAAGGAGGTGATCCAACCGCAGGTTCCCCTACGGTTACCTTGTTACGACTTCACCCCAGTCATGAATCACAAAGTGGTAAGCGCCCTCCCGAAGGTTAAGCTACCTACTTCTTTTGCAACCCACTCCCATGGTGTGACGGGCGGTGTGTACAAGGCCCGGGAACGTATTCACCGTAGCATTCTGATCTACGATTACTAGCGATTCCGACTTCATGGAGTCGAGTTGCAGACTCCAATCCGGACTACGACAGACTTTATGAGTTCCGCTTGCTCTCGCGAGGTCGCTTCTCTTTGTATCTGCCATTGTAGCACGTGTGTAGCCCTACTCGTAAGGGCCATGATGACTTGACGTCATCCCCACCTTCCTCCGGTTTATCACCGGCAGTCTCCTTTGAGTTCCCGCCATCACGCGCTGGCAACAAAGGATAAGGGTTGCGCTCGTTGCGGGACTTAACCCAACATTTCACAACACGAGCTGACGACAGCCATGCAGCACCTGTCTCAGCGTTCCCGAAGGCACTCCTCTATCTCTAAAGGATTCGCTGGATGTCAAGAGTAGGTAAGGTTCTTCGCGTTGCATCGAATTAAACCACATGCTCCACCGCTTGTGCGGGCCCCCGTCAATTCATTTGAGTTTTAACCTTGCGGCCGTACTCCCCAGGCGGTCGATTTAACGCGTTAGCTCCGGAAGCCACTCCTCAAGGGAACAACCTCCAAATCGACATCGTTTACAGCGTGGACTACCAGGGTATCTAATCCTGTTTGCTCCCCACGCTTTCGCACCTGAGCGTCAGTCTTTGTCCAGGGGGCCGCCTTCGCCACCGGTATTCCTCCACATCTCTACGCATTTCACCGCTACACATGGAATTCTACCCCCCTCTACAAGACTCTAGCTGACCAGTCTTAGATGCCATTCCCAGGTTAAGCCCGGGGATTTCACATCTAACTTAATCAACCGCCTGCGTGCGCTTTACGCCCAGTAATTCCGATTAACGCTTGCACCCTCCGTATTACCGCGGCTGCTGGCACGGAGTTAGCCGGTGCTTCTTCTGTTGGTAACGTCAATCGCTGATGATATTAGCATCAACGCCTTCCTCCCAACTGAAAGTACTTTACAACCCTAAGGCCTTCTTCATACACGCGGCATGGCTGCATCAGGCTTGCGCCCATTGTGCAATATTCCCCACTGCTGCCTCCCGTAGGAGTCTGGGCCGTGTCTCAGTCCCAGTGTGGCTGATCATCCTCTCAGACCAGCTAGAGATCGTCGCCTAGGTGAGCCATTACCTCACCTACTAGCTAATCCCATATGGGTTCATCCGATAGCGCAAGGTCCGAAGAGCCCCTGCTTTGGTCCATAGACGTCATGCGGTATTAGCTACCGTTTCCAGTAGTTATCCCCCTCTATCGGGCAGATCCCCATACATTACTCACCCGTCCGCCGCTCGTCAGCAAGAAAGCAAGCTTTCTCCTGTTACCGCTCGACTTGCATGTGTTAGGCCTGCCGCCAGCGTTCAATCTGAGCCATGATCAAACTCTTCAATTAAAAGTGTTTGATGCTCAAAGAAATCGAAAACTTAGCTATTCATAAATGAATTTACTTTTGTTGTTCACTCTTCAAGACTTGATACATCTAATATTTTAGAAGATATCGCCTCTGCGAGTGCCCACACAGATTGTCTGATAATTTGTTAAAGAGCAGTGCAACATTCGCTGCCGTTTCCGGTCTTCTGCGCTGTTGCGAGGAGGCGTATATTACGTTATTCCTCTGAAGAGTCAAGAGTTTTTTCAAACTTTTTTCTTTTCTCTTCACCGTCCTGCGTGGCTTGTTGTTTGCTCATCGCCGGTCAGTGGATGCGCATTATAGGGAGATCTCGGATTAGCGCAAGTGTTTATTTCAATTTTTTTTCTGTTCGTTCTCTTTTTGAACTTTACGTCTATTTTTGATACGGAAAACATCTTTTGTGTGTAAAAAATATACGCTTTATCTTGTTATTGTCTATTCGGTATATTCTATCAATCACACTCTATTGCTCTACTTTCTCTTTTATTATCGTTTTTTATAGTCATGCATCATAAAAATCATTGCTCTCGCCAGCCCACCTCATCCACTGCTATGCTTTTCTTATTATAAAGTGAAACCAAGTACGAGGGTAAATTATGGGGAAATCAACAATCAGGAATTACTTACACCTTTCACCTTCTATTGATAAAGATGTTTTTATTGATGAAACAGCAACTGTGATTGGAGATGTACGTATTAGTGAAGATGTCAGTATTTGGCCTATGGTTGTTATTCGTGGTGATGTGAATTACGTAAGTATTGGGAAAAGATCAAATATTCAAGATGGTTCGGTTCTTCATGTCACTCACATCTCATCCAATGATCCTGAAGGTTTTCCTCTTATTATTGGTGATAACGTTACTGTGGGGCACAAAGCAATGCTACACGGGTGCACAATCGGAGATCGTGTTTTAGTAGGAATGGGTTCTATTTTACTTGATGGTGCAATTATTGAAGATGATGTAATGATTGGTGCAGGTAGTTTAGTTCCACCCGGAAAGCGGCTTGAAAGCGGTTTTCTTTACTTAGGAAGTCCAGTGAAAAAAGTTCGTCCACTTTCACCCGCAGAAATAGAGCACTTTATCTATTCTGCGAATAATTATGTTGGGTGGAAAAATAACTATCTAGCCACTTATCAATCTGCCATTGATAAAGAATAGATCGGATGAAGAGTTGATAACTCATGCACTGTTACCAACTCTTCAAATTCTTCTTCAATATCCCAGCGATTTTGTTTAAATAATAAAATTCCCTCACCATTACCAAAACGCTCTATAAGCTCTTGCTCTGTAATTTGACAATCAAAAAGCATTCCGTTGATCATTATAGGAAAAAGAACTTTCCTACTCTCAGCTAGCCATATTTCACGATCTGGAAATTGAATGGATTGGTTCATTTATTCAATCTTTCTCTTAATACATTAAGGACGGGGTTAATATCTGGTACAAGTTCATACCACAATTCAAATGCATAAGCCGCTTGCCCTACTAACATACCTAATCCATCTGATAAACGCGTACTTCCATGTTTCAACGCGTTATATAGAAATGAAGTCATTCCAGTTTGATAATAAAGGTCATAGCACGCTGTTTCAAAGCCATAAACATCATTAGGTATCGGTGGTAAATCATTAGTCATACTAGATGCAGATGCATTTATAATTAAATCGTAATGTTTATCAGCAACATCTTCAGCAGCCATTGCTCTGATCGTTCCAAATTGACTAAACTCTTTTACTAATTGCTCGGCTTTAGCAAATGTGCGATTGGTTAAAGTAATATCACAATCATAATCAAGTAGTGGAAGTAGTATTCCTCTTGTTGCGCCACCAGCACCAATAACTAAGACGGATTTAACCTTATTAGGCACGATAAAATCGAGCCTCGCTAAATCTAGAATAAGTCCTTGCCCATCAGTGTTATCACCAAGAAGTGATCCATCGTCTAATTTAACTATAGAGTTAACTGCGCCACATGCTTTTGCTCTATCTGTTAATTTATCCACAAAGCGGAATGCATCTTCTTTAAAAGGAACAGTAACATTAGCACCTCGCCCCCCATTAGAAAAAAAATGTGAGGCGGTTTTATTAAATTCACCTAAAGGAACAAGTAAGCGTCCATAGCCATACTCTATTCCTGTTTGTTTTGAAAAAAATTGGTGAATGAAAGGAGACTGACTATGCTCGATAGGGTTTCCCATCACTAAATATTTTTCCATCACAATCACCCTTGTCGGTACAATTCACCTGTTAAGGCATCTCGGATTTCAGAAGGATTCTGTCTACCTCCAACATTCCCTTCAACGATCGGAATTGTATCCTCAAATTGTTTTCTTACTTCTTCAACTGTACGACATGGTGGCAATCCACTTAAGTTAGCACTCGTTGAAACTAAAGGTTTTCCATAAGCTAAACATAACTCTTTAACAACTGAGTGGTCTGTTACTCTCACGGCTAAAGAAGCAAATTTTCCAGTTAACCACTTTGGCGTCGTTGATTTAGCAGGAATAACCCATGTAATTGGTCCTGGCCAAGATGCAAACATTCTGTCTCGTTGAGTTTGTGTTAATGCACTATCATCAATATAAGGTTTCAATTGCTCATAATTATCAGCAATTAAAATTAGCCCTTTTTCAATTGAACGTTGTTTTAACATTAATAGTGCCATAACAGCATGCTCGCTATCAGGATCACAACCTACCCCAAATACAGCTTCTGTTGGATATGCGATAACTTTATTATTTTTTAATGCTTCTATAATAGTATTGCTTACAGGTGATGCTTCGTTATTCATGTTCTTCTCTTTTTGTTTGTTGCTTTCCACATAATTTGCTGGCGCACACCAATCTTACTCCTTGAGAAGACCTTTTTTCCATCAATAATGGATAGTGGCAATATTCGCATTCACCATTAACAGGTTTGTTATTTAATACAAATTGGCATTCTGGATATTGGTTACAAGCATAAAATGTCTTACCAAACCTAGACTTACGTTGTAATAGCCTCCCTTTTTCACATTGAGGGCAAGGTATAACAGTTTCATCAGGTTTATCAATTTGCTCTATATGTTCACACTCAGGATAATTGCTACAACCAATAAACATCCCAAATTTACCCTGACGTAAAACTAAATCAGCACCACAGCACTTACAAGGTTGTCCTTCTAGGACTTTGATAATTTGCCCATCACCTTGTGGTTTCAGTGTTTTAATATAGTGGCAATCAGGATAAGCAGAGCATCCTAAAAAAGGGCCATGTCCTCCATTTTTCATCACTAATGCGCTACCACATTCAGGGCATTTTCCCTGTTCAGGTTGCTGTGTAAACGGCATATTCTTTGCCATTGTTTTACCTCATTACACTTATTCCAATCGAGTATAGCCACCAGCCACAATAGCGACTTTTTCAATAAGCTCAAGTTCTAATAAAAGAGGAGCTAATTCAGAAGTTGATAATCCACTATCCTGAGCAATGATATCAATAGGTACTGTTTTATTAAAACGTAGAAAAGGCAATATCACATCCATTGCGTGTTGTTGTTCTGGTGTAAGTTGCTCTGTTTTCGCCTCTCGTTTTTCATTATTGGTAAACGTTGTATATTCATCTGTTATTATTTTTTGTTGATACTCATTATCACAAGTAAGCCACTGCAAAGAGCTATTTAAATATTCCAGAATATCTTCAGGTGAAGATGCTAAATTTGCACCTTGCTTAATAAGCTGGTGATTACCTTCAAAATGAGCATCTCCTAATAATCCAGGTAACACAAACAACTCTTTACCTTGTTGCAAAGCATAATTTGCTGTTATTAAAGAACCGCTTTTAATTCCTGCTTCAACAATAAGCAGTGCCGCACTTAGCCCACTAATAATCCGGTTACGTTGAGGAAAATGGCGCGCTAAAGGTGGTGTCATAGGTAAATGTTCAGAAATAATAAGACCAGACTCTTTTATTTGTGTTGCAAGAGTGCGATGAAATGACGGATAAATCTGCTCTAAGCCACTTCCTAGTACAGCAATAGTAATACCATTATTCTTTAATGCACTTCGATGCCCTATACCATCGATACCTTGAGCTAACCCACTTGTAATAGTGAGTTCTTTCTTTACTAATTCCTGTGCAAAATAAGTTGCCCATTTGGAACCATAGGGTGTAGCAACTCGGCTACCAATTAATGCAATTTGTGTGCTTTTTAAATGCTGCCTATTTCCTGCAACAAAAAGCAAAAGTGGCGGTGATGAAATTTGCTTTAATAAAGATGGGTAATCTGAATCTATAATCGTTAATAATGATGATTCGTTTTTATCTAACCACTTTAATGTATCGTTGACAGCATTTGCATGAAGTCTTAAGAATTGATGACTTTGCTGTTCTGACAGACCACAACCTATTAATAGTCTTTGATTTAACTGAGTCAAAGATTGTAGATACCTTGCAATTTGAATCGCTTTATTAATAGGTAGTCTTGAAACAGCATTAAGTCTTATCCATATTTCTCTAGCATCCATGCATTATCCTAATATTGTTTTTAGCAAACAGGGTGAGCGCTAAACACACCAAATACTGTCAATCTAGACAATAAATGTCTAGAATAGACATTAAATCCTATTCACATTTTAGAAACAGTCCGAATAAATTATGGCAGTGTTACACGTATTACATTATCCAGACGAGCGCCTTCGCACGATTGCAAAGCCAGTCGAAAAAGTTGATGCCGAAATTCAAAAAATTGTCGATGATATGTTTGAAACGATGTATTTGGAAGAAGGTATCGGTTTAGCCGCGACACAGGTGAATATTCACCAGCGCATTATCGTCATTGATGTCTCTGAAACAAGAGATCAAAGACTGGTATTAATAAATCCAGAACTTCTTGATGCCGACGGTGATACAGGCATAGAAGAAGGCTGTTTATCTATCCCAGAACAGCGTGCTTTTATTCCTCGTGCAGAGCACGTAAAGGTGAAAGCCCTTGATTACAATGGTCAACCTTTTGAGTTAGAAGCTGATGATTTATTAGCTATCTGCATTCAACATGAAATGGATCATTTAGTTGGCAAGCTATTTGTAGATTATTTATCTCCATTAAAGCGCCAACGCATCCGCCAAAAAGTTGAAAAACTCGATAAGCTAGATAAAAAAAGAGCTAAAATAGGACAGTAACAGTTAAATTGAAACAGGAAGAAAACGTGTCTGATTCATTACGTATTATTTTTGCGGGAACACCCGATTTTGCGGCTCGGCATTTAGCTACATTGTTATCAACTCAACATCGTGTGGTGGGAGTACTTACTCCTCCAGATAAACCCGCAGGAAGAGGTAAGAAACTGACTATTAGCCCTGTTAAGGAACTGGCATTAACTCATGATATTCCTGTTTATCAACCAGCCTCTTTAAAACCAGAAGAGAACCATGAGTGGATAGCAGCACAACGAGCAGATATTATGATTGTTGTTGCTTATGGCATGATTTTACCTAAAGCCGTTCTTGAAATACCGCGTTTAGGTTGCCTTAATGTGCATGGTTCTCTCCTTCCTAAATGGCGTGGTGCTGCACCAATTCAACGCTCTTTGTGGGCGGGAGATAAAGAAACAGGCGTCACAATTATGCAAATGGATGTTGGTTTAGATACAGGCGATATGCTGTATAAAGCATCATGTCCAATTACAAATGAAGATACCAGCGCATCACTTTATGAAAAACTTGCAGAACTTGGACCTAAGGCTCTAACAACTACGTTAGATCTCATTACCTCAGGTAAAATAAAAGCTGAGAAACAAGACGACAATTTAGCGAATTACGCACAAAAATTATCTAAAGAAGAAGCAAAAATTGATTGGTCATTATCAGCAGAGCAGATTGAACGTTGCATTAGAGCATTCAATCCATGGCCAATGAGCTTTTTCATGTTAGACGAGCAACCTGTAAAAGTATGGAAAGCACAAGCTATAGCGGATAATACAGATAAACCTGCAGGAACCTTATTAAAAGCAGATAAAACGGGTATTTATATTGCGACAGGTAACGGCATTCTAAATATCACTGAATTACAACCATCAGGTAAGAAACCTATGGCTTCTGCTGATTTCTTAAACTCCAAGCGAGATTGGTTCACTCCTGGAAAAATCATTCAATAATAATTCTAAGCCCTGATATCTAACATTATTATCAGGGTTTTCCTTATTTCACGCCAATGTAATACATCTCTGGCGCTCAATATTAAACGTTAACTCATTATGAAAACGTCATACAACTTACGTAGCATTGCAGCAAAAGCAATCAATCAAGTATTAGATCAAGGCTTGTCTCTAAGCACTGTCATACCAGAACTTCAGAAAAATATTTCAGACAAAGATAAAGCCTTATTGCAAGAAATCTGCTTTGGCGTATTACGCACATTGCCACAATTAGAATGGATTATTCAGCAACTCATGGATAAACCATTAAAAGGCAAACAGCGTATTTTACACTACCTCATTATGGTTGGTTTATATCAGCTGCTTTATACACGTATTCCTGCTCACGCAGCTCTAGCAGAGACGGTAAATGGTGCTGTTGCACTAAAAAAACCACAGCTAAAAGGATTGATTAACGGTGTGTTACGTCAGTTTCAACGCCAACAAGATATCCTGAACGAACGCTTTCAAAATAGCGAAAATCGTTTTCTCCATCCATCATGGCTACTTACTCGTATTAAACAGGCTTACCCTGAGCAGTGGATGAGTATTGTTGAAGGCAATAACCAGAAGCCACCAATGTGGTTACGTGTAAATCAACGTCATCATTCTCGAGAAGAATATTTAACATTACTTGGAAATGAAGAAATTCCCGCTATTGCTGATGATAGCCACCCTTTCGCGATCCGTTTAGAGAATCCATGCAACGTGAATCTTCTTCCTGGATTTGCTGATGGTTGGGTAACAGTTCAAGATCGTTCTGCTCAACGTTGTGCTGAATTATTAGCACCAGAAAATAAAGAGCAGATCCTTGATTTATGTGCAGCACCTGGTGGTAAAACAACACATATTTTAGAAATAGCTCCGCAGGCTCACGTATTAGCTATCGACATAGATGAGCAACGTTTAAAACGTGTACAAGAGAACCTTACGCGTTTAAAACTTAATGCAGTCGTCAAAAGTGGTGATGGTCGTTATCCTGAACAATGGTGTTCAGGCATGCAGTTTGACCGAGTTCTTCTTGATGCACCATGCTCAGCAACAGGTGTTATCCGTCGTCACCCAGATATAAAATGGCTTCGTCGTAATGACGATATTGAGCAATTGGCTCAAATTCAAAAAGAGATCCTTCATGCTATTTGGCCATACCTAAAATCTGGTGGCACGTTGGTATATGCAACCTGCTCTATTTTACCTGAAGAAAATAAACAACAAGTTGAAGCATTTTTAGCATCAACGAAAGATGCACAATGCGATTATCAGCACCAATGCTTACCAGAAGCAGAAGGTGGCGATGGTTTCTTTTATGCATTGATCAAGAAAATATGATCTTGTGATAAAAGATGATATCAGATCTAAAAAACGCTACTATTTCAACGCAAGATCATCCAGATCTTGCGTTTCTTTTCTATTTGTTAATCGAATACTCTGAGAAATTACGATGAAAATTATTATCTTAGGCGCTGGTCAAGTAGGTGGTACTCTCGCTGAAAATCTTGTCGGGGAGAATAATGATATTACTGTCGTTGACACTAATGCAGATCGCTTACGCCAACTTCAAGATAAATTCGATTTACGAGTAGTCAATGGACATGGATCTCACCCAAGGATCTTAAGAGAAGCCGGTGCTGAAGATGCAGATATGCTGGTTGCCGTCACCAACTCTGACGAAACCAATATGATAGCGTGCCAAGTTGCTTACACTCTGTTCAATACACCTAATAAAGTTGCTCGGATACGTGCCTCTGAATTTGTTCGTGAAGCAGATAAACTCTTTCTCCCAGAAGCTATTCCCATTGATTATTTAATCTCACCAGAGCATTTGGTTATCGATTATATTTATAAATTGATCCAATACCCAGGTGCCTTACAAGTTGTTAACTTTGCCGATGGTCAAGTCAGTATTGTAGCAGTAAAAGCGTATTACGGTGGTTCTCTCGTTGGGAATGCGTTATCAACATTACGTGATCATATGCCACATATCGATACACGAGTTGCTGCAATTTTTCGTCAAGACAGACCTATAAGACCTCAAGGCTCCACAATTATTGAAGCTGGAGATGAAGTTTTCTTTGTCGTCGCATCTCAGCATATTCGTGCAGTAATGAGCGAGTTACAACGATTAGAAAAACCTTATAAACGCATTATGATTGTTGGTGGTGGTAATGTCGGTGCAGGTTTAGCTGCTAGATTAGAAAAAGATTATAGCGTCAAACTTATTGAACATAATCAGCAACGCGCCACAGAACTGGCTGAATTACTCCATGACACTATCGTTTTTTATGGTGATGCATCAGATCAAGAACTTCTTGCTGAAGAACATATTGAACAAATTGATGTCTTTATCGCACTGACTAATGATGATGAAGCTAATATTATGTCAGCGATGCTGGCAAAAAGAATGGGTGCTAAAAAAGCAATGGTACTTATTCAGCGTAGCGCTTATGTTGATTTAGTCCAAGGTGGGGTTATTGATATTGCAATATCACCACAACAAGCAACTATTTCTGCACTTTTAGGTCATGTTCGTAAAGCTGATATTGTTAGCGTTTCATCATTACGACGAGGAGTTGCAGAGGCAATTGAAGCCGTTGCACATGGTGATGAAAATACATCAAAAGTTGTTGGCCGCCGTATACAAGATATAAAGCTACCACCGGGAACCATCATAGGTGCAATTGTTAGAGAGCAAGATGTTATTATTGCAAACGCAAGTCACTCCATAGAACAGGGTGATCATGTGATTATGTTTATCACTGATAAAAAATATGTTCCTGAAGTTGAAAAACTTTTCCAGCCAAGTCCATTTTTCTTATAAAGATTATGTAGAAATAAGAATAATAGTGATTGTTACTTATAATGGTCTATTATTATCATGTTAGATACTATATTTTTACATAATAAATCTATATTGAGATAAATAAGGGGTGGTTATGTCTTTTTTCAAAGAGTTTCGTGAATTTGCCATGAAAGGCAACGTTGTTGATATGGCAGTCGGTGTCATCATCGGTGCAGCTTTCGGTAAGATTGTTTCATCTCTAGTTGCTGATATTATCATGCCACCATTAGGATTATTAATCGGTGGTATTGATTTTAAACAATTTAGCCTTGTATTAAGAGATGCAACTGGAGATGTGCCTGCAGTTGTCCTAAATTATGGTATGTTCATTCAAACTGTTTTTGACTTTGCCATTGTTGCATTTGCTATATTCTGCGCAATCAAATTAATCAATAAGACACGTCGTCAAGCAGAAGAAGCACCTAAAGCACCACCGGCTCCTTCCGCAGAAGAAACTCTATTAACAGAAATTCGTGATTTATTAAAAAATCAGCAAAAATAAAAACTAAAAGGCCAGTGATAACAATTGAAAAAATCTTTTGTTATCACTGGCCTCCCAGTTACCCTTTTTGTCATGTTTTGCTTTTCTCATATAACTTCCTTTTCCTTTCTTATTCTTTTCCACGCGTTGTCTAAATAATGGATCATGAACAAGTGCTGCTAAAGCATTATCTTTAATAGCCCCTTTCTGGTGCTGATATTTGCTAGACATAAAAACCTCTTAAATTGTTAAAGAACATAAAACGTAATACTGTACAGATATTATTGCTTTGTGGCGCCAGATTCAAGTATTTCAAGAATAGAGCAATAAGTACTTTCATGAGCACTACCACAACATGCATTACTTAACATCTTCAATGAATCTCGCATTCTTTCCATTTCTTTCAAGCGAATTTCAACTTCAGCAAGCCTTGCATCAACAATATGTTTTGATTCAACACAAGTGTGATGAGCAGGATCAACGCGAATAGAAAGTAGCTCAGTAATCGCATCTAATGTAAAACCCAACTCTTTTGCATAACGAATAAAACGCAAACGTTGGAGATCTTGCTCTGTATATAAGCGATAACCACCTTCTGTTCGCCTGTCATGATCCATCAACCCTTGTTTTTCATAAAAACGGATTGTATCTGTTGTCACATTCGCTAATTTTGCAACCTGCCCAATACGATACATGGATCATTCCCTCACTCTAAATGATGAATAAGCATAGCAAATAATCAAAATAATAGAATTGAAATATAGTGCGAAGCTTATCTTACCCAAATAACAGTATGCTGAAATCACAAAAAATAAATATGATGCAACACAAAAGTAAGTAAAAAAGTATGGAATAACAAATAGAAAGGTTAGAGTATGGCTTGATAAGTTATTTTTATAAAACTAGTTTCAGTAGCTATCATTTTCAATAGATATAAAAAAACCGGATTAAAAATCCGGTCTTTTTATTCGCTTCACTAAATAATAATTAAATTATTCAGCTGCTGCTTCTGTTTCAGAATCAGCACGGTCAACAAGCTCAATGTAAGCCATTGGAGCGTTGTCACCAGCACGGAAGCCACACTTCAGAATACGAGTGTAACCACCTGCACGGCTCGCAAAACGCGGACCTAATACTGTAAACAGTTTTGCCACGACTTCGTTATCACGAGTACGGGCGAATGCCAGACGACGATTAGCTACGCTGTCGGTCTTGGCAAGAGTAATCAGCGGCTCAACGACGCGACGCAGTTCTTTCGCTTTAGGCAAAGTTGTCTTGATGATCTCATGACGAACTAAAGAACCTGCCATGTTACGAAACATAGCCTGACGATGGCTGCTGTTGCGGTTCAATTGACGACCACTCTTACGATGGCGCATGACCTTATCCTTCTCAGTAAAACCTTAACCTGTGATCTTATTCATCAGCGATACTTGCAGGTGGCCAATTCTCAAGGCGCATACCCAGAGATAGACCACGCGACGCCAGTACGTCTTTAATCTCAGTAAGAGATTTCTTACCAAGGTTAGGCGTCTTAAGTAATTCAACTTCAGTACGCTGTACCAGATCACCGATGTAGTGGATTGCTTCTGCCTTCAGACAGTTAGCAGAGCGGACAGTCAATTCAAGATCGTCTACTGGGCGCAGTAAGATAGGATCGAATTCTGGCTTCTCTTCTTTAACTTCTGGTTGACGAACATCACGTAAGTCAACAAAAGCTTCAAGCTGTTCAGCCAGGATAGTCGCTGCACGGCGAATCGATTCTTCTGGATCGATAGTACCGTTAGTTTCCATCTCGATAACCAGCTTATCCAAGTCGGTACGCTGTTCAACACGAGCTGCTTCCACATTATAAGCAATACGCTCAACTGGGCTATAGCACGCGTCTACTAAAAGGCGACCGATAGGGCGCTCATCTTCTTCCGAATGAATTCGGGCAGAAGCCGGCACATAACCACGACCACGCTGAACTTTGATACGCATATTAATAGATGCGTTCTCGTCTGTAAGGTGGCAGATAACGTGCTGCGGCTTGACGATTTCGACATCACCGTCATGGATGATATCGGCTGCAATAACAGGGCCAATGCCAGATTTGCTCAAAGTAAGAATAACTTCATCTTTACCATGAACTTTTACCGCCAACCCTTTAAGGTTGAGCAGTATTTCTAGGATATCTTCCTGAACACCTTCTTTGGTGCTGTACTCATGCAGTACACCATCAATCTCAACCTCTGTTACCGCACAACCCGGCATAGACGAAAGCAGAATACGGCGCAGTGCGTTACCAAGAGTATGGCCGAAGCCTCGCTCTAATGGTTCAAGGGTCACCTTGGCGTGCGTCGAACTGACTTGCTCGATATCAACCAGGCGCGGTTTTAGAAACTCTGTCACAGAACCCTGCATTGTGTCCTCTCTTTGGTGCTAAGCCTTACTTGGAGTAAAGCTCGACGATCAGGTGCTCGTTAATGTCAGCAGACAAGTCAGTACGTTCAGGAATACGTTTGAACACACCTTCCATCTTAGCAGCATCAACTTCCAGCCATGTTGGCTTTTCACGCTGTTCAGCCAGCTCTAAAGCAGCCTTAATACGAGACTGTTTTTTCGATTTTTCACGAACGCTGACTACGTCATTCGGGGAAACCTGATAAGAAGCAATGTTAACCACGCGACCATTTACCATGATTGCTTTATGGCTAACCATCTGACGTGCTTCTGCGCGAGTTGCGCCAAAGCCCATACGATAAACAACGTTATCCAGACGACCTTCCAGCAGAGTCAGCAGGTTTTCACCTGTGTTGCCTTTCAGACGAGTTGCTTCTTTGTAGTAGTTACGGAATTGACGTTCTAGAACACCGTAAATACGACGTACTTTTTGTTTTTCACGTAACTGAACACCGTAATCAGAAAGACGCGGTTTACGTGCGCCGTGCTGACCTGGTGCTTGTTCCAGTTTACACTTGGTGTCAATCGCCCGAACGCCAGATTTTAGAAATAAATCTGTACCTTCACGGCGGCTCAGCTTGAGCTTAGGACCCAAATATCTTGCCATTTTCTTTCTCCAACTTTCCTAAAAACGAAAACGTTATTAAACGCGACGTTTTTTCGGTGGACGACAACCGTTATGAGGAATCGGAGTCACATCAGTAATATTAGTGATGCGGAAACCAGCCGCGTTTAATGCACGGATAGTTGACTCACGACCAGGACCAGGTCCTTTAACCATAACTTCCAAGTTCTTAATTCCGTACTCTTTAACAGCTTCAGCGCAACGTTCTGCTGCAACCTGAGCCGCGAACGGAGTAGATTTACGAGAACCACGGAAACCGGAACCACCGGCAGTAGCCCAACCCAATGCGTTACCTTGACGATCGGTAATAGTAACGATTGTGTTGTTGAAAGAAGCATGGATATGAGCCACACCGTCAGAGACTTGTTTTCTTACACGCTTACGTGCACGAATAGGTGCTTTTGCCATTGTTCAAATACCCCGATTATTTCTTGATCGGCTTACGCGGACCCTTACGGGTACGTGCGTTAGTCTTAGTACGCTGACCGCGAACTGGTAGACCACGACGATGACGTAAACCACGGTAAGTACCAAGATCCATCAGACGTTTGATGCTCAGGGTAACTTCACGACGCAGATCACCTTCTACAACGTATTTGGCAACTTCGTCACGCAGCTTGTCGATTTGCTCTTCAGACAGCTCACTGATCTTAACATTTTCAGCAATACCAGCAGCTACACAGATAGCCTGTGAGCGGGTCTTACCGATACCGTAAATCGAAGTTAATGCGATTACAGTATGTTTATGATCAGGAATGTTAATGCCTGCTATACGGGCCACTATGCACTCCTAAATTAGCAGTTATACAGTACCATTCTGAAAAGCCCGTTTTCAGGATACTCAAACAATACTGTATATATTATAAAAGATTGGGCTGGCTAATTTAGCCAGCTCAACCGAACTTTGCAAGAAAAAAATGCAATAAATTAGCCTTGACGCTGTTTATGCTTAGGCTCGACGCTGCAAATTACACGCACGTGACCGTGACGTCTAACAATTTTGCAGTTACGGCACATTTTCTTGACGGAAGCACGAACTTTCATTTTTACTCTCCGTAACTTCTAAAACAAATCGCTTATCAGTAATTAACCTTTAAGATTTGCTTTTTTCAATGCAGACTCATACTGACTTGACATCAGGAGAGTTTGCACTTGAGCCATAAAATCCATGATGACCACAACCACGATTAAGAGGGAAGTACCACCAAAATAGAAAGGTACTTTCATTGCGTCACGCATGAACTCCGGGATGAGACAGATAAAGGTAATATACAAGGCACCGATTAAGGTTAAACGTGTCATTACTTTATCTATATATTTAGCCGTCTGCTCTCCCGGGCGAATTCCTGGTACAAATGCACCGGACTTCTTCAGGTTATCTGCCGTTTCTCTTGGGTTGAAAACCAACGCCGTATAGAAGAAACAGAAGAATATGATTGCAGCAGCGTATAGTAACACATAAATAGGTTGACCAGGCTGTAGATTTAAAGAAATCGTCGTCAGCCAACCCCACCCTGTACCATCGCCAAACCAAGAGGTTATTGTACCAGGAAACAGGATAATACTTGAAGCAAAAATTGCTGGTATAACACCCGCCATATTTACTTTAAGTGGTAGATGTGTACTTTGTGCCGCGTATATTCTACGCCCTTGTTGACGTTTTGCATAGTTAACAACGATACGACGTTGTCCTCTTTCTACAAAAACAACAAAGAAAGTAACTGCGAACACTAATACTGCAACCAACAATAACAGGAGGAAGTGCAGTTCGCCTTGCCGCGCCTGCTCGATGGTTTGACCAATGGCAGGCGGAAGACCTGCAACGATACCTGCAAAGATAATGATTGAGATACCGTTACCAATACCACGTTCAGTGATTTGCTCACCTAACCACATTAGGAACATTGTCCCAGTGACTAAGCTCACAACAGCCGTAATATAGAATGGTAAGCCTGGATTAATTACCAGACCTTGCATTCCTGGCATATTCGGTAAGCCTGTTGCGATACCAATTGATTGGAATATCGCCAGCACCAAAGTACCATAACGGGTATATTGGCTGATCTTACGACGACCGGCCTCCCCTTCCTTCTTAATCTCTGCTAACCGAGGGTTAACCACTGATAAGAGTTGGATAATAATCGATGCCGAAATATAAGGCATGATACCCAGCGCAAAGATAGAAGCACGGCTAAGAGCACCACCAGAGAACATGTTAAACATTTCAATGATGGTGCCTTTTTGCTGATCGAGCAATTTGGCAAGCACAGTGGCATCAATACCAGGGATAGGAATAAAAGAGCCAATCCTAAAGACAATAAGTGCACCAAGAACAAACAAAAGTCTGCGTTTTAGTTCACCAACACCACCTTTAGCACTCTGAAAATCTAAACCTGGTTGTTTAGCCATCTGTCACTTATTCCTCAATTTTACCGCCAGCTGATTCGATTGCTGCACGGGCACCTTTGGTAACACGCAGACCACGAATAGTCACTGCACGGTTAACCTCGCCAGACAGAATTAATTTTGCAAATTCAATCTGTGGGCCAACAACGTTTGCGGCTTTCAGTGCATTCAGATCGATTACATCGCCTTCAACGTAAGCTAAATCAGACAGACGGATTTCCGCAGTCACGAATGATTTACGTGAAGTAAAACCAAATTTTGGTAAACGACGATATAAAGGCATCTGGCCACCTTCAAAACCACGACGTACGCCACCGCCAGAACGAGATTTCTGACCTTTGTGACCACGGCCGCCAGTTTTACCTAAGCCAGAACCGATACCACGACCTACACGTTTAGGCGCATGCTTGGCACCTTCAGCCGGAGACAGAGTATTTAAACGCATCTCTTACTCCTCAACTTTAACCATATAGGAAACCAAGTTGATCATACCGCGAACTGCTGGTGTATCTTCGCGTTCTACAGTGTGACCGATGCGACGCAGGCCTAAACCAGTCATAGTTGCCTTATGTTTAGGCAGACGGCCGATTAAGCTGCGTGTTTGAGTAATTTTAATAGTCTTAGCCATGGTCATTACCCCAGAATTTCTTCAACGGATTTACCACGCTTAGCTGCGACCATATCTGGAGACTTCATGCTATCTAAAGCGTCCAGTGTTGCACGAACCACGTTAATCGGGTTAGTGGAACCATAGGTTTTAGCCAGTACGTTACGAACGCCAGCCACTTCTAGAACTGCACGCATTGCACCACCTGCGATGATACCGGTACCTTCATGAGCAGGCTGCATAAATACGCGTGAGCCTGTGTGAGTACCTTTAACAGGGTGGAACAGAGTACCGTTGTTTAAAGCGACGGTTTTCATATTGCGACGGGCTTTTTCCATCGCTTTCTGGATTGCTGCCGGAACTTCGCGAGCTTTGCCATATCCAAAACCAACGCGGCCATTACCATCACCAACTACTGTAAGAGCGGTGAAGCTAAAGATACGACCACCTTTAACGGTTTTAGATACGCGGTTTACCGCGATCAGCTTTTCCTGCAGTTCGCCAGCTTGTTTCTCGATGTGAGCCATCTTACACTCCTACCTTAGAACTGAAGGCCAGCTTCACGGGCAGCATCTGCCAGTGCCTGGACTCGACCATGATATTGGAAACCGGAACGGTCAAATGATACTACTTTGATACCTTTTTCCAGAGCGCGTTCAGCAACAATTTTACCAACTACTGCTGCTGCTTCTTTGTTTCCAGTGTTTTTCAGTTGCTCAATGATAGCTTTTTCTGTAGTAGAAGCGGCCACCAAAGTTTCAGAACCGTTTGGTGCAATAACCTGCGCATAAATATGGCGAGGGGTACGGTGTACCACCAGGCGAGTCGCACCCAATTCCTGGAGCTTACGGCGTGCGCGGGTCGCACGACGGATACGAGCTGCTTTCTTATCCATAGTGTTACCTTACTTCTTCTTAGCCTCTTTGATACGCACAACTTCGTCGGCGTAACGAATACCTTTACCTTTATAAGGTTCAGGGCGACGGTAAGCACGCAGTTCAGCTGCTACTTGACCAATCACTTGCTTATCCGCACCTTTCAGTACGATTTCAGTTTGTGTTGGACATTCAGCAGTGATGCCTGCTGGCAGTTGGTGTTCCACTGGATGTGAAAAACCTACTGATAAGTTAACCGCATTGCCTTTAATAGACGCACGATAACCTACACCTACCAGTTGCAGTTTCTTAGTGAAGCCTTCGGTAACACCTACAACCATTGCATTTAACAGAGAACGAGTAGTACCCGCCTGTGCCCATGCATCAGCAAAACCATCGCGAGGTGCGAAAGTTAAGTGGTTGTCAGCATGTTGAATTTCAACTGCATTATGGATAGTACGAGTTAGCTCGCCGTTTTTACCCTTAATCGTAATTACCTGACCGTTGAGTTTAACCTCTACGCCGGCAGGAATGACGACGGGTGCTTTTGCCACACGAGACATTCTTTCCTCCCGAATTAAGCTACGTAGCAGATAATCTCGCCACCAAGACCTGCTTGGCGAGCTGCACGATCAGTCATAACACCTTTTGAGGTAGAAACAACAGCGATGCCCAGTCCTGCCATAACATTTGGCAGCTCATCTTTTCTTTTATAGATGCGCAGACTTGGACGGCTTACGCGCTGAATGCTTTCTACTACAGCCTTACCTTGGAAATATTTTAAAGTGATTTCCAGTTCTGGCTTAGTGTCGCCTTCAATTTTAAAATCTTCAATATAACCTTCTTCCTTAAGCACGTTGGCAATCGCCACTTTCAGCTTGGAGGAAGGCATTGTGACCGCAACTTTGTTCGCGGCCTGACCGTTACGGATACGGGTCAGCATATCCGCGATGGGATCTTGCATGCTCATCTGTCTTTACTCCCGTGATTCAATTATGGTAATTACCAGCTAGCCTTTCTAAGGCCCGGGATTTCACCGCGCATAGCGGCTTCACGGACTTTAATACGGCTGAGGCCAAATTTCCGCAGGAAACCGTGCGGACGTCCAGTTTGACGGCAGCGGTTACGCTGACGTGAAGGACTTGAATCACGTGGCATAGTTTGCAGTTTCAGAACAGCATTCCAACGATCTTCGTCAGACACGTTCACATCTGAAACGATAGCTTTCAGTTCTGCGCGTTTTGCGAAGAATTTCTCAGCTAAATTCGCACGTTTTACATCACGTGCTTTCATAGATTTCTTAGCCATGAATGCCCTGCCTTACTTGCGGAACGGGAAGTTAAACGCTGCTAACAGTGCGCGACCTTCATCATCTGATTTCGCAGTCGTAGTAATGGTAATATCCAAACCACGAACACGATCCACTTTATCGTAATCGATTTCAGGGAAGATGATTTGCTCACGTACGCCCATGCTGTAGTTACCACGTCCATCAAATGATTTAGCGGACAAACCACGGAAGTCACGGATACGTGGTACAGCAATAGAGATCAGGCGTTCAAAGAACTCCCACATGCGTTCGCCACGCAGGGTCACTTTACAGCCGATCGGATAGCCCTGGCGGATTTTGAAGCCTGCAACAGATTTGCGTGCTTTGGTGATCAAAGGTTTTTGACCTGAGATTGCTGCTAAATCAGCTGCTGCATTGTCCAGCAGTTTTTTATCAACAATCGCTTCACCAACACCCATATTCAGGGTGATCTTCTCGACCCGAGGGACTTGCATGACAGAATGGTAACCAAACTGAGACATCAGTTTTTGGACTACCTCGTCTTTGTAGTAATCATGCAGTTTCGCCATCGTATACTCCAAATTACTTGATAGTTTCTTTATTAGACTTGAAGAAACGAACTTTTTTGCCGTCTTCGAATCTAAAACCTACACGGTCAGCCTTGCCGGTTGCCGCATTGAAGATTGCAACGTTAGAAACTTGGATAGAAGCTTCTTTTTCAACGATGCCACCTGGTTGGTTCAGAGCCGGAACTGGCTTCTGATGTTTTTTAACCAGATTGATACCTTCAACGATAACTTTACCAGAAGAAAGAACCTGTTTTACTTTACCGCGCTTACCTTTATCTTTACCAGTCAGCACGATAACTTCGTCTTCACGACGGATTTTCGCTGCCATTGCCTGCTCCTTAGAGTACTTCAGGTGCCAGAGAGATTATTTTCATAAACTTCTCGTTACGAAGTTCACGAGTAACCGGCCCAAAAATACGCGTACCAATAACTTGCTCGCTGTTGTTGTTTAACAATACACAAGCGTTGCTATCGAAGCGAATGACAGAACCGTCAGGGCGACGAACACCCTTCTTGGTGCGCACCACTACCGCTTTCAGTACATCACCTTTCTTAACTTTACCACGTGGAATTGCTTCCTTAATGGTAATTTTGATGATGTCACCTACATCTGCGTAGCGACGGTGCGAGCCACCTAGAACCTTGATACACATTACGCGACGTGCACCGGAGTTGTCGGCCACGTTCAGCATAGTCTGTTCTTGGATCATTTTAGTGCTCCGCTAAATGTCAACTACTACTGAGCCACTTCCACATTAGAAGAGGCCGTTCAATATCCCATAATACGAGGGAGCGGCATTATAACACCACATTCTCGATATGGACAGAAAAAATAAACGGCTCGTTCAGTTTTGAGCCGTTTATTTCGTACGAAAAGGCTATTTTATTACAGAACAGCTTTTTCTACAACGCGAACTAACGCCCAAGACTTAGTCTTAGACAGTGGACGTGTTTGACGAATTTCTACTACGTCACCAATTCCACATTCGTTGTTCTCGTCATGTACATGCAGTTTGGTCGTACGACGGATAAACTTACCATATAATGGGTGTTTAACCATACGATCGATAGCAACGACAATAGATTTCTCCATTTTGTCACTAACTACACGACCTTGCAGAGTACGGATTTTATCGGTCATTACGCACCCGCCTTCTCAGTCAGTAAAGTCTTAACGCGTGCGATATTACGACGCACTTGTTTCAACAGATGAGACTGTTGTAACTGACCACTTGCTGCCTGCATACGCAGGTTAAACTGCTCGCGCAGTAAATTCAGCAGTTCTGTGTTCAGCTCTTCAACGCTCTTTTCGCGCAGCTCTTTTGCTTTCATTACATCACCGTCTTAGTTACAAAGGTGGTTTTGATAGGCAGTTTTGCTGCCGCCAGCTTGAATGCTTCACGGGCCAGTTCTTCAGGCACACCATCCATTTCATACAGGACTTTACCTGGCTGGATTAAGGCAACCCAATACTCAACGTTACCTTTACCTTTACCCATACGGACTTCGAGCGGCTTTTCAGTGATTGGTTTGTCTGGGAACACACGGATCCAGATTTTACCCTGACGCTTAACTGCACGGGTCATTGCACGACGTGCCGCTTCGATCTGACGTGCAGTCAGACGACCACGGCCCACAGCTTTAAGACCGTAAGTCCCGAAGCTTACATCCGCACCAGCAGCTAAGCCACGGTTGCGGCCTTTGTGCACTTTACGGAATTTTGTACGCTTTGGTTGTAACATCAGCGACTCTCCTTACTTGCGGCCTTTACGCTGCTGCTTTTTAGGTTGAGCAGCCGGTTTTTCCGCCTGTTCAACTGCAGCCATACCACCCAGGATCTCACCTTTGAAGATCCATACCTTAACGCCGAGCACACCATAAGTGGTTTGTGCTTCTGAGGTATTGTAGTCGATATCTGCACGCAGAGTGTGCAGAGGTACACGACCTTCACGATACCATTCAGTACGAGCGATTTCAGCGCCGCCTAAACGACCACTTACTTCCACTTTAATACCTTTAGCGCCTAAACGCATAGCGTTCTGTACCGCACGCTTCATAGCACGACGGAACATAACACGACGTTCCAGCTGTGAAGTGATGCTGTCAGCAACTAATTTTGCGTCCAGTTCAGGTTTACGTACTTCGGCGATATTAATTTGCGCAGGAACGCCAGCGATATCCGCTACGTTTTTGCGCAGTTTTTCAACATCTTCACCTTTTTTACCGATAACGATGCCTGGGCGAGCAGTGTGAATAGTCACACGGATGCTTTTCGCAGGACGTTCGATAACGATACGAGATACAGATGCTTTAGCCAGTTCTTTAGTTAAGTACTGACGTACTTTAAAGTCGCTGTCTAGGTTGTCAGCGAATTCATTGGTACCCGCATACCATGTGGAATTCCAAGGCTTGACAATGCCAAGGCGGATACCATTAGGATGTACTTTTTGACCCATTGCTAGTCTCCAGAGTCTCAGCGATCAGACACAACCACAGTGATGTGGCTGGTGCGCTTCAGAATACGATCTGCACGGCCTTTTGCACGAGGCATAATGCGCTTCATAGAAGGACCTTCGTCAACAAAGATCTTAGCTACTTTCAGATCATCAATGTCAGCGCCATCGTTGTGTTCTGCATTAGCAATAGCAGACTCCAGTACTTTCTTCACTAAACCAGCAGCTTTCTTGTTGGTAAAGGTTAAAATTTCCAGAGCTTGCGACACTTTCTTACCGCGAATCAGGTCAGCTACTAAGCGAACCTTCTGAGCAGAAGAACGAGCGTGGCGATGCATAGCGATAGTTTCCATCTCTTCCTCCTACCTTATTTTTTCTTAGCCTTTTTATCGGCTGCATGACCGCGATAAGTACGGGTCGGCGCGAATTCACCCAGTTTGTGACCAACCATTTCGTCGGAAACGTAAACTGGAACATGCTGACGACCATTATGGACAGCGATGGTCAAACCGATCATGTTAGGAAAGATCGTTGAACGACGGGACCAAGTCTTAACAGGCTTTTTGTCACCGCTTTCCACCGCTTTCTCTACCTTCTTCAGCAAGTGCAGGTCAATGAAAGGACCTTTCTTGAGAGAACGTGGCATGGCTTATCCTCTAATTATTTCTTAGTACGACGATGAACGATGAAATGTTCAGTGCGTTTGTTTTTACGAGTCTTCTTACCTTTGGTTTGAACGCCCCAAGGTGTTACTGGGTGTTTACCAAAGTTACGACCTTCACCACCACCATGTGGGTGATCGACTGGGTTCATCGCAGTACCGCGAACGGTAGGACGAATACCACGCCAGCGACTTGCACCAGCTTTACCCAGAACGCGTAACATGTGCTCAGAGTTGCCAACTTCACCGATAGTTGCACGGCAATCAGAAGGAACTTTACGCATTTCACCAGAACGCAGACGAATAGTGACATAAGCACCATCACGAGCAACGATCTGAACGTAAGTACCAGCTGAACGAGCTAACTGACCACCTTTACCTGGTTTCATTTCTACGTTATGAACTGTAGAACCAACCGGGATATTACGCATTGGTAAGGTGTTACCCGCTTTGATAGCAGCATCAACGCCAGACTGAACTTTATCACCCGCTTTCAGGCCTTTTGGAGCCAGAATGTAGCGACGTTCACCATCAGCATACAGCACTAAAGCGATGTTAGCTGAACGGTTTGGATCATATTCCAGACGTTCTACTGTCGCAGGGATACCATCTTTGTTGCGTTTAAAGTCAACAATACGGTAAGCCTGTTTGTGACCACCACCGATATGACGGGTAGTGATACGACCATTGTTGTTACGACCACCGGACTTGCTGTTCTTTTCCAGCAATGGCGCATAAGGTTTCCCTTTATGCAGCTCAGGGTTTACCACTTTAACTACGTGGCGACGGCCCGGAGACGTAGGTTTACATTTAACAATTGCCATTGTTCTTTACTCCTCCGACTTACTCAGCGCCGCCGACGAAGTCCAGATTCTGGCCTTCCTTCAGGGTGACGTAAGCTTTTTTCCAGTCGCTACGACGACCAATACGCTGACCGTGACGTTTCACTTTGCCTTTCATCAGCAGAGTGTTAACACTTTCAACTTCGACTTCAAACAGTTTTTGTACAGCTGCTTTAATCTCTGCTTTGGTCGCGTCTTTAGCAACTTTGAGAACGATGGTGTTTGATTTTTCCATCGCGATAGAAGCTTTTTCAGATACATGCGGCGCGCGCAGTACTTTCAGCAGACGTTCTTCACGGATCATGCCAGCATCTCCTCAACTTGCTTCACAGCGTCAGCAGTCATGACGACTTTGTCGAAGGCGATTAAGCTAACAGGGTCGATTGTTGCTGCATCACGTACGTCAACTTTATATAAGTTGCGTGCTGCTAAATACAGATTCTCATCTACATCAGCAGTGATGATCAGAACATCTTCCAGAGCCATATCTTTCAGTTTCTGTGCTAAAAGCTTAGTTTTAGGAGCTTCAACAGAGAACTTCTCTACGACGATCAGACGATCTTGACGTACCAGTTCAGACAGAATGCTCTTCAGAGCACCACGGTACATCTTTTTGTTTACTTTTTGACTGTGGTCCTGTGGTTTAGCTGCGAAGCTAACACCACCAGAGCGCCAAATTGGGCTCTTGATTGAACCTGAACGTGCACGACCTGTACCTTTCTGTCTCCAAGGCTTTTTGCCTGAACCAGAAACTTCAGCACGGGTTTTCTGAGCACGAGTACCTTGACGAGCACCAGCAGCGTATGCAACGACTACTTGATGCACAAGCGCTTCGTTAAAGTCACGCCCGAAGGTAGTTTCGGAAACAGTCAGCGCGCCTTGCGCGTCTTTCATTACCAATTCCATTCCTATCTCCTCGACGTTACGCCTTGACAGCTGGTTTAACGATCAGGTCACTGCCAGTTGCACCTGGAACAGCACCTTTGACCAGCAGCAGGTTGCGCTCAGCGTCAACACGTACTACTTCCAGGCTCTGAACGGTAACTTGTTCGTTACCCAGTTGACCTGCCATTTTCTTGCCTTTGAACACCTTACCCGGAGTCTGGTTCTGACCGATAGAACCCGGAACACGGTGAGACAAGGAGTTACCGTGGGTAGCATCTTGAGTACGGAAGTTCCAGCGCTTTACAGTACCAGCAAAACCTTTACCTTTAGATGTTCCAGTAACGTCGACTTTTTTAACGTCAGCGAAAATTTCTACGCTAATGCTTTGACCTACAGTGTATTCTTCGCCTTCATTCAGACGGAATTCACGTAGTAAGCGGCCAGCTTCAACACCAGCTTTAGCAAAATGACCTGCTTCAGGCTTCAGTACACGGTTAGCTTTTTTGCTACCAGTAGTCACCTGAACGGCACGATAACCGTCTTTCTCAAGATCTCTGATCTGAGTAACACGGTTGTTTTCAATTTCGATAACGGTTACAGGGATTGAAACGCCATCTTCAGTGAAGATACGAGTCATTCCTACTTTCTTACCGACTAAACCAATCATTGTTTCAACCTCTCAATCGCTTGATGACCTGATTAACCTAGGCTGATCTGCACGTCTACGCCGGCAGCCAGATCCAGACGCATCAGAGCATCAACGGTTTTCTCGGTTGGCTCAACGATGTCAACCAGACGTTTGTGAGTGCGAATTTCATACTGATCACGCGCATCTTTATTAACGTGCGGAGAAATCAACACTGTGAAACGCTCTTTGCGAGTCGGCAGTGGGATTGGACCACGAACTTGCGCACCAGTGCGCTTAGCAGTCTCTACGATTTCCGCAGTTGATTGATCAATCAGACGATGATCAAAAGCTTTCAGGCGGATACGGATTCTTTGGTTCTGCATGAGACCAGAGCTCCAACTATTTTTTATAAACGTAAATGATCACTACTCGTACCCATTTCGATTGATGAGAGAGTGTAATCGTTCTGCATATAACTCCCCAATTGGGAGTATTATATTAATGCAATATAAAATCTGCATTAGCTGATTAATCAGCCCCACTAAATCAGTGAGCCTGCGCATTATACTTGCCTGAGTGATGAAATCAAGCCAAGAATAAAAAATCAGCGATAAAAATTCGTTTTACCTTTTTAAAATAAAAAAAGCAAAGGCAACCTTCATTACCTTTGCTTCAAAAAGCATTCAATAATTTATAGAAGAAAGTAAATCATTCTTTTATTGTGAGTGAGTTACTCTTCGATAATTTGGGCTTGTAAATAATTTTGAAGCCCCAAGCGTTCGATAAGTTCGAGCTGGGTTTCAAGCCAATCAATATGCCCTTCTTCATCAGTTAAGATTTCTAGCATAAGATCACGACTGACATAGTCATGAATAGAATCTGCGTAAGCAATTGCTTCACGTAAATCTTTGGCACCACCTAATTCTAATTCAAGATCAGAACGTAGCATTTCCTCAACATCTTCACCGATATTCAGTTTGCCTAAGTCTTGTAAATTTGGAATTCCTTCAAGAAACAAAATACGCTCAATATATTTATCTGCGTGTTTCATTTCGTCTATGGATTCATGATATTCCATTTCATTGAGGCGAGTAAGTCCCCAGTTTTTGAACATTCGGGCATGCAGGAAATACTGATTAATTGCAACTAGCTCTCCACCTAATAACTTATTAAGGTGGGCTATCATTTTTTTATCACCTTTCATTTTTATGCTCCTTTGCTTCCAGTCTTTTCAGTGTAGACCTTTTATACAAAGAGGAGAGAAAGGAAATTTAAAATTTGTTATGCAACTTCAGAAATTTGAGGGTAAAGAGCAGACTGTTCATTTTCGATCAGTTGACGAGCTTGGCGTACACATTTACCACAGCAGCTACCAACAGGCAGGATCTGACGTAATTCATTAATAGTGTGGATTTGATGTTTATGGACAGTAGAGATAATTTTTTTATCACTCACACCATGGCAAAGACAGACATACATAATAACAACCTCATTAACGACTCACGCAGTGAATAGTAAATGATAATTATTATGATTTCAATTTCTATTTATTTGGCTTAAGTGTATTTACTTGGTTTATATAAACCTAAAGCGATATAGCAACAGAACGTGAATTGTTTGACTTAATTTAAATTCACTAAATAACAGATACAAAAAAGGGCATCTAATGATGCCCTCTTCATGCATAAATCTATCAGGTATTAACCTAATACTTTAGCAACAACGCCCGCACCTACTGTACGGCCACCTTCACGGATAGCGAAACGTAAACCGTCGTCCATCGCGATTGGGTGAATCAGTTCAACGATCATGTTGATGTTGTCACCTGGCATTACCATTTCTACGCCTTCTGGTAATTCGATAGTACCAGTTACGTCAGTTGTACGGAAGTAGAACTGTGGACGGTAGCCTTTGAAGAATGGAGTGTGACGACCACCTTCATCTTTGCTCAGAATATAAACTTCTGATTCGAATTTAGTGTGTGGCTTGATTGAACCTGGTTTAGCCAGAACTTGTCCACGTTCGATTTCTTCACGTTTAGTACCACGCAGAAGAACACCAACGTTCTCACCTGCACGACCTTCGTCAAGTAATTTACGGAACATTTCAACGCCAGTACAAGTTGTTTTAGTTGTTGGTTTGATACCAACGATTTCAACTTCTTCACCAACTTTGATAACACCACGCTCAACACGACCTGTTACTACTGTACCACGGCCTGAGATTGAGAATACGTCTTCGATTGGTAACAGGAATGGTTTGTCAATTGCACGCTCTGGTTCTGGGATGTATGAATCCAGTGCTTCTGCTAATTCAACAATTTTCGCTTCCCACTCAGCTTCGCCTTCCAGTGCTTTCAGCGCTGAACCACGGATTACTGGAGTGTCGTCACCTGGGAAATCGTACTGAGACAGAAGTTCACGAACTTCCATTTCTACTAATTCCAGTAACTCTTCATCATCTACCATGTCACATTTGTTCAGGAATACGATGATGTAAGGAACACCAACCTGACGACCTAACAGGATGTGCTCACGAGTTTGTGGCATTGGGCCATCAGTCGCAGCAACAACCAGGATAGCTCCGTCCATTTGCGCAGCACCTGTGATCATGTTTTTAACATAGTCGGCGTGACCTGGGCAGTCTACGTGTGCGTAGTGACGGCTTGGAGTGTCATATTCTACGTGTGAAGTAGAGATGGTGATACCACGAGCTTTTTCTTCTGGTGCGTTATCGATTTGATCGAATGCACGAGCAGAACCACCGTAAGTTTTAGCTAAAACTGTAGTGATTGCAGCAGTCAGAGTTGTTTTACCGTGGTCAACGTGGCCGATAGTACCAACGTTAACGTGCGGTTTTGAACGTTCAAATTTTTCTTTAGACATTTAAATTGTCCCTCTAAGACACGGAATCGGTGGTTACACCACATCAACCAAGCAGTAAGTAAATTAGCGATTTGCTAGTGCTTGTTAAGATTTTAATCAGGGAGGCAAGAACATGAAGGAGTGGTGCTGATAGGCAGATTCGAACTGCCGACCTCACCCTTACCAAGGGTGCGCTCTACCAACTGAGCTATATCAGCACATCTGGAGCGGGCAGCGGGAATCGAACCCGCATCATCAGCTTGGAAGGCTGAGGTAATAGCCATTATACGATGCCCGCAGAACTCGGCTACCTGACTTAAAATCAGCTTTGTATTCTACTTAAGTGTTTACTATTTGAAAACACTTAAGTTAGGAATTAATGGTGGTGGGAGAAGGATTCGAACCTTCGAAGTCTGTGACGGCAGATTTACAGTCTGCTCCCTTTGGCCGCTTGGGTATCCCACCAAACCTAATTTTTAATGGTGCCGGCACCAAGAGTCGAACTCGGGACCTACTGATTACAAGTCAGTTGCTCTACCAACTGAGCTATGCCGGCTAAGTGGTGCGCATTCTAGGAGGACTTTCATCATGATGCAACAAAAAAATTGCGATATTTGTTCTTTTGCTTAGATTTTGTTCATTTTTGATTGAATTGTTGATTTTTTAGGAAAAAAACGACCAAAATGCCAACAAAAATTCATGATAGATTAGCAAGCTAATTTATCGATCCAGTCCCCAAATTATTAATCATCAATAAATTTTTAGAAAAAAGATTGATTACACCCTTATTAGTCTACGCTAAAAAATTATTTTCATGACTATTTTTTATACTTTTTTTACAGATTTATTCAGTTCGTGTCAAAAAAAGTAGAAAAAATTTAAAAAATATCTACGCCTAAGAGTCATCACTCGTTATGATGCTGTTTATTTTTTATCGGATACGGGTGTTTTAAACAGCCTGTCCAACCTGCGAATATTAGGCAGATGTTGGCTTATGAATAACAAAGAACGCTTTATAACCCCTTATTTAGAATTTGACAGAAAGCACTGGGCAACGTTAAGAGATTCCGTTCCTTTAACGTTAACCGAAAAAGAGATTGCTGATTTAAAAGGGATTAACGAAGAAATTTCTATTGATGATGTAATTGAGATTTATCTTCCTCTTTCAAGATTGCTCAATTTTTACATAAGTTCTAACTTACGTCGTCAAGCCGTCTTAGAGCAGTTTCTTGGAACAAGAAGCGCCAAAATCCCCTACATTATTGGTATAGCGGGTAGCGTTGCTGTTGGCAAAAGTACCACAGCTCGTTTGCTACAAGCACTTTTAACCCGTTGGCCAGAACATCGTAAAGTTGATTTAATTACTACTGACGGCTTTCTTTTACCTAATGCAGAGTTAAAGAAACGCGGAATAATGAAAAAAAAAGGATTTCCTGAATCCTATGATATGCATAACCTTGTCTCCTTCGTTTCTGATATAAAATCAGGCAAGAAACAAGTAACAGCCCCTGTCTATTCTCATTTAGTGTATGACATCATTCCAGATAAAAAACAGGTTATTGAACAACCTGATATTTTGATCCTTGAAGGATTGAATGTATTACAGAGCAATCAAGATTATCCTCATGACCCACATAATGTTTTCGTATCAGATTATGTAGATTTCTCCATTTATGTTGATGCTGAAGAAGAATTACTAAAACACTGGTATATCAGTCGCTTTTTAAAATTTAGAGAAGGTGCGTTTACTGATCCTGAATCGTATTTTAATAATTACTCTAAATTAAGCAGAGAAGAGTCTATTGAAATAGCGTCTTCAATTTGGCAAGAAATTAATGGTTTGAATTTGAAACAAAACATTCTGCCTACGAAAGAAAGAGCGAGTCTTATTCTAACCAAAGGCCAAAATCATACGATCACTAATGTTAGATTACGTAAATAAATCTAAACAATTATCAGTGTTTTATCTACGTATTATTATGCTTTAGTTATTAAAAAATAGTATTGATAAATAAAAAGCTTTCCAGTTTAGGAAAGCTTTTTTAGTTTTAGATGTTCGATGCAATTTAAGGTATTACGACGCACTTCTCAGTGAAATCTCACCACCTATATAAGGTATGATTTTCCCATCTTGTTCTAAAAGTAGAGCACCTTGATCATTGATACCTTTGGCAATACCAAAGATCTCTTTTTCACCAATAATAAGCTTCACTCGGCGATCCATAAAATTATCTAAACGTTTCCAACGCTCGATAAACACAGATAACCCTTGTTTTTCAAATTGAACAAATGCATCTCTTAATGCATTTGTAATTTCACAAGCAAGTTCATTTCTGTCAATTTTAATACCAACTTGCTCTAAATTAATCCATTGTTGGTTAATGGCTTCATTTTGATTTTTACTCATCGCGATATTGATACCAATACCTGTGACAATATGAGCAACATCACCTGTTTTTCCTGTTAGCTCAACAAGAATGCCTGAAAGCTTTTTATCATTTAAATAGAGATCGTTAGGCCATTTAACTTTAACGCCATCTGCGCCAAGTTTTTGTAATACTTCAGCCATAATAACACCGACAACTAAACTCAATCCTATTGCAGCAGCAGGTCCTTGATCGAGTTTCCAATACATACTCAAGTATAAATTTCGACCAAAAGGCGAGATCCATTGACGCCCTCTTCTACCTCGTCCAGCAGACTGATATTCCGCAATACAGACATCACCCGATTTTAATTCGCTAATACGTTGGATTAAGTATTGGTTTGTAGAATCTATAACAGGAATAACGCTTGCAGGTTCACCTTTGATGTTCTTGTTTACACTATCCACATTTAACAAATTCATAGGGGCATCTAGTTGATAGCCTTTTCCTGCGACAGTTTGAACATCAATACCCCAACTGCGTAATGTCTGAATATGTTTATTAATGCCTGCGCGTGTCATTCCTAAGCTTTCGCCTAGTTGCTCCCCTGAATGGATATTTCCGTCAGCAAGGAGCTCAATTAATAATAAAGGAGTAGGTGTTTCTTTCATGAAATAGCATCCACTGCATTGATTTCGCCATGTTGACCAATAAAGCGAACTTCTGGCTCTAATTGTACGCCGAAGCGCTCGAAGACTTTTTGGCGTATATATGCCGCTAAATTAACAATGTCTTTGCCTGTAGCTAACCCGTCTTTGTTGATGAGAACAAGTGCTTGTTTCATATGAACAGCCGCACCACCAATCTGATGGCCTTTAAGGCCACATTGATCAATTAGCCAACCCGCAGCAAGTTTTACACCATCTTGTTGAACATATTGAGGACAGAAGGGATATTCTGCTTTTAAATGTTGTGCAATACGAATATCAACAATTGGATTCTTGAAAAAGCTGCCTGCATTACCTGTAAGGGTAGGATCGGGTAGTTTACTCGTTCTCATAGAGCACACAGATCCAAACACATCTTTTGGCGTTACCGTTTCTAATGATAATTTTGATAGATCACCATAGGTAAGGATAGGCTCCCATTTTTTACTAAGCTGTAAGCCAACAGCAATAATCGCAAAGCCTTGCTGGTAATGATGTTTAAAAATACTATCACGATAACCAAATTGGCACGCTTCATTTGTCAATCGACTAACATGCCCAGTACTTAATTCAATAATATCCACATAAGCACAAACATCTTTTAATTCTTTGCCATAAGCGCCGATATTTTGTATTGGTGCTGAGCCCACATTTCCTGGGATCAGCGCTAAATTTTCCAGTCCATAGATATTCTTTTCTAACAGGTATTCAATAAGTGCATGCCAGTTTTCGCCTGCACCAACATAAACAGACCAATATTGTTCATCCTCAGTAATTTCAATACCAGCAATACAGTTGCGAATAACAATACCATTAAAATCTTCTGTAAATAATACGTTGCTACCGCCACCTAAAATAAGAGTTGGTAATTTCTGCTCATGGGCATTTTGCCAATATGTACAAAGCTCATCTTTATTATTTGCAGTTTTTATTTGGTGAGCTTTTGCTCTCAAACCAAATGTATTAAATGCTTGCAATGAAACCGATTCTTTCATGAAAGTCTACCTCATTTAGCTGATGACTTAGTTTAACAGCCAAGCATCGTCGAGGATAGCAAAGTGATAGGTGATTAGTTTGGAGATATTACATCTGCATTTCAGATGTCTTAGAATGCAAAAAAGCCAACCCATTGGGTTGGCTTTCTCGTCTTATTTAATGCCTGGCAGTTCCCTACTCTCACATGGGGAGACCCCACACTACCATCGGCGCTACAACGTTTCACTTCTGAGTTCGGCATGGGATCAGGTGGGACCGTTGCGCTATGGCCGCCAAGCAAATTCTGTATTTATAACCGTCTGTTTATGCAGTTATAATAATTTTTTATGGTGCTGATACCCAGATTCGAACTGGGGACCTCACCCTTACCAAGGGTGTGCTCTACCAACTGAGCCATATCAGCACTAGTGGCTTATTGTCACCGGCTGACACAGCCTAAATTTGATGCCTGGCAGTTCCCTACTCTCACATGGGGAGACCCCACACTACCATCGGCGCTACAACGTTTCACTTCTGAGTTCGGCATGGATTCAGGTGGGTCCGCTGCGCTATGGCCGCCAAGCAAATTCGGTATCATTACCCGTTACTGTTGTTTCTTTCTCAGTAACCAGCAATCTCAATCTTAAACAAGCTTACTTCATCGATGTTCGTCTCTCAGACAAAACACCTTCGGTGTTGTCAGGTTAAGCCTCACGGTTCATTAGTACTGGTTAGCTCAACGTATCGCTACGCTTACACACCCAGCCTATCAACGTCTTAGTCTTAAACGTTCCTTTAGGTCACTCTAGGTGACAGGGAAGACTCATCTCGAGGCAAGTTTCCCGCTTAGATGCTTTCAGCGGTTATCTCTTCCGCACTTAGCTACCGGGCAATGCCATTGGCATGACAACCCGAACACCAGTGGTGCGTTCACTCCGGTCCTCTCGTACTAGGAGCAACCCCTCTCAATCTTCCAACGCCCACGGCAGATAGGGACCGAACTGTCTCACGACGTTCTAAACCCAGCTCGCGTACCACTTTAAATGGCGAACAGCCATACCCTTGGGACCTACTTCAGCCCCAGGATGTGATGAGCCGACATCGAGGTGCCAAACACCGCCGTCGATATGAACTCTTGGGCGGTATCAGCCTGTTATCCCCGGAGTACCTTTTATCCGTTGAGCGATGGCCCTTCCATTCAGAACCACCGGATCACTAAGACCTACTTTCGTACCTGCTCGAGCCGTCACTCTCACAGTCAAGCTGGCTTATGCCTTTGCACTAACCGCATGATGTCCGACCATGCTTAGCCAACCTTCGTGCTCCTCCGTTACTCTTTAGGAGGAGACCGCCCCAGTCAAACTACCCACCAGACACGGTCCCCGACCCAGATTATGGGCCTAGGTTAGAACATCAAACGTTAAAGGGTGGTATTTCAAGGTTGACTCCATGCAGACTGGCGTCCACACTTCTAAGTCTCCCACCTATCCTACACATCAAGGCTCAATGTTCAGTGTCAAGCTATAGTAAAGGTTCACGGGGTCTTTCCGTCTTGCCGCGGGTACACTGCATCTTCACAGCGAGTTCAATTTCACTGAGTCTCGGGTGGAGACAGCCTGGCCATCATTACGCCATTCGTGCAGGTCGGAACTTACCCGACAAGGAATTTCGCTACCTTAGGACCGTTATAGTTACGGCCGCCGTTTACTGGGGCTTCGATCAAGAGCTTCTCCTTACGGATAACCCCATCAATTAACCTTCCAGCACCGGGCAGGCGTCACACCGTATACGTCCACTTTCGTGTTTGCACAGTGCTGTGTTTTTAATAAACAGTTGCAGCCAGCTGGTATCTTCGACTGGCTTCGGCTCCGTCCGCAAGGGACTTCACTTACCGCCAGCGTGCCTTCTCCCGAAGTTACGGCACCATTTTGCCTAGTTCCTTCACCCGAGTTCTCTCAAGCGCCTGAGTATTCTCTACCTGACCACCTGTGTCGGTTTGGGGTACGATTGTTGGTAACCTGAAGCTTAGAGGCTTTTCCTGGAAGCAGGGCATCAATTGCTTCACCACCTTAGTGGCTCGTCATCACACCTCAGCATTAAGTGACCGGATTTGCCTAATCACTCTGCCTACATGCTTGAACCGGGACGACCGTCGCCCGGACAACCTAGCCTTCTCCGTTCCCCCATCGCAGTTACCACCAGTACGGGAATATTAACCCGTTTCCCATCGACTACGCTTTTCAGCCTCGCCTTAGGGGTCGACTCACCCTGCCCCGATTAACGTTGGACAGGAACCCTTGGTCTTCCGGCGTGCGGGTTTTTCACCCGCATTATCGTTACTTATGTCAGCATTCGCACTTCTGATACCTCCAGCATGCCTCACAGCACACCTTCACAGGCTTACAGAACGCTCCCCTACCCAACAATATTTACATATCGCTGCCGCAGCTTCGGTGCATAGTTTAGCCCCGTTACATCTTCCGCGCAGGCCGACTCGACCAGTGAGCTATTACGCTTTCTTTAAATGATGGCTGCTTCTAAGCCAACATCCTGGCTGTCTGAGCCTTCCCACTTCGTTTCCCACTTAACTATGACTTTGGGACCTTAGCTGGCGGTCTGGGTTGTTTCCCTCTTCACGACGAACGTTAGCACCCGCCGTGTGTCTCCCGTGATAACATTCTTCGGTATTCGTAGTTTGCATCGAGTTGGTAAGTCGGGATGACCCCCTAGTCGAAACAGTGCTCTACCCCCGAAGATGAGTTCACGAGGCGCTACCTAAATAGCTTTCGGGGAGAACCAGCTATCTCCCGGTTTGATTGGCCTTTCACCCCCATCCACAAGTCATCCGCTAATTTTTCAACATTAGTCGGTTCGGTCCTCCAGTTAGTGTTACCCAACCTTCAACCTGCCCATGGATAGATCACCGGGTTTCGGGTCTATACCCTGCAACTCATTCGCCCAGTTAAGACTCGGTTTCCCTACGGCTCCCCTATTCGGTTAACCTTGCTACAGAATATAAGTCGCTGACCCATTATACAAAAGGTACGCAGTCACCTCACGAAGAGGCTCCTACTGCTTGTACGTACACGGTTTCAGGTTCTTTTTCACTCCCCTCGCCGGGGTTCTTTTCGCCTTTCCCTCACGGTACTGGTTCACTATCGGTCAATCAGGAGTATTTAGCCTTGGAGGATGGTCCCCCCATATTCAGACAGGATAACACGTGTCCCGCCCTACTCGTCGAGTTCACAATAACAGCATCTTCAGATACGGGGCTATCACCCTTTACTGCCGGACTTTCCAGACCGTTCTCCTGATGCTGCTATTGATTAAGACTCTGGGCTGTTCCCCGTTCGCTCGCCGCTACTAGGGGAATCTCGGTTGATTTCTTTTCCTCGGGGTACTGAGATGTTTCAGTTCTCCCGGTTCGCTTCATTAACCTATGTATTCAGTTAATGATAATATCCATTGGATATTGGGTTTCCCCATTCGGAAATCGTCGGGTATAACGGTTCATATCACCTTACCGACGCTTATCGCAGATTAGCACGTCCTTCATCGCCTCTGATTGCCTAGGCATCCACCGTGTACGCTTATTCGCTTAACCTCACAACCCGAAGGTGTTTCTCTCGAAGACGACTTTAAAGGTCATGGCTACACAAGCATCAATTCGTTGTTGGGCAGTGCTCGTAATGCTCACATACTTATGTATGCTGCGCTTACTGCGCGCTGTCCGCCTAGAATTGCTGTTGCTCGCTCATGACACTCGCCTTGGAGTATCACACATTCAAGGTCTGAGATTTTGAGAGACTCATCAATATACCTCGGTGATATATTGATTTGTTTTCAATTTTTCAGCTTGTTCCAGATTGTTAAAGAGCATAATAGGTAAAATAACTCATGCGAATTATCTTAACTATTCTCTGATTCTCATCAGACTATAGTGTGGTACGCCTTTCACTCATACCGCGCAATTGGCGTCCCCTAGGGGATTCGAACCCCTGTTACCGCCGTGAAAGGGCGGTGTCCTAGGCCTCTAGACGAAGGGGACTTCAGTCAGCTTCGCAGACGCGCTTTTGCTCGTTCTTCATCAGACAATCTGTGTGAGCACTGCACATAACACGTATCTCTTAGGTAAGGAGGTGATCCAACCGCAGGTTCCCCTACGGTTACCTTGTTACGACTTCACCCCAGTCATGAATCACAAAGTGGTAAGCGCCCTCCCGAAGGTTAAGCTACCTACTTCTTTTGCAACCCACTCCCATGGTGTGACGGGCGGTGTGTACAAGGCCCGGGAACGTATTCACCGTAGCATTCTGATCTACGATTACTAGCGATTCCGACTTCATGGAGTCGAGTTGCAGACTCCAATCCGGACTACGACAGACTTTATGAGTTCCGCTTGCTCTCGCGAGGTCGCTTCTCTTTGTATCTGCCATTGTAGCACGTGTGTAGCCCTACTCGTAAGGGCCATGATGACTTGACGTCATCCCCACCTTCCTCCGGTTTATCACCGGCAGTCTCCTTTGAGTTCCCGCCATCACGCGCTGGCAACAAAGGATAAGGGTTGCGCTCGTTGCGGGACTTAACCCAACATTTCACAACACGAGCTGACGACAGCCATGCAGCACCTGTCTCAGCGTTCCCGAAGGCACTCCTCTATCTCTAAAGGATTCGCTGGATGTCAAGAGTAGGTAAGGTTCTTCGCGTTGCATCGAATTAAACCACATGCTCCACCGCTTGTGCGGGCCCCCGTCAATTCATTTGAGTTTTAACCTTGCGGCCGTACTCCCCAGGCGGTCGATTTAACGCGTTAGCTCCGGAAGCCACTCCTCAAGGGAACAACCTCCAAATCGACATCGTTTACAGCGTGGACTACCAGGGTATCTAATCCTGTTTGCTCCCCACGCTTTCGCACCTGAGCGTCAGTCTTTGTCCAGGGGGCCGCCTTCGCCACCGGTATTCCTCCACATCTCTACGCATTTCACCGCTACACATGGAATTCTACCCCCCTCTACAAGACTCTAGCTGACCAGTCTTAGATGCCATTCCCAGGTTAAGCCCGGGGATTTCACATCTAACTTAATCAACCGCCTGCGTGCGCTTTACGCCCAGTAATTCCGATTAACGCTTGCACCCTCCGTATTACCGCGGCTGCTGGCACGGAGTTAGCCGGTGCTTCTTCTGTTGGTAACGTCAATCGCTGATGATATTAGCATCAACGCCTTCCTCCCAACTGAAAGTACTTTACAACCCTAAGGCCTTCTTCATACACGCGGCATGGCTGCATCAGGCTTGCGCCCATTGTGCAATATTCCCCACTGCTGCCTCCCGTAGGAGTCTGGGCCGTGTCTCAGTCCCAGTGTGGCTGATCATCCTCTCAGACCAGCTAGAGATCGTCGCCTAGGTGAGCCATTACCTCACCTACTAGCTAATCCCATATGGGTTCATCCGATAGCGCAAGGTCCGAAGAGCCCCTGCTTTGGTCCGTAGACGTCATGCGGTATTAGCTACCGTTTCCAGTAGTTATCCCCCTCTATCGGGCAGATCCCCATACATTACTCACCCGTCCGCCGCTCGTCAGCAAGAAAGCAAGCTTTCTCCTGTTACCGCTCGACTTGCATGTGTTAGGCCTGCCGCCAGCGTTCAATCTGAGCCATGATCAAACTCTTCAATTAAAAGTGTTTGATGCTCAAAGAAATCGAAAACTTAGCTATTCATAAATGAATTTACTTTTGTTGTTCACTCTTCAAGACTTGATACATCTAATATTTTAGAAGATATCGTCTCTGCGAGTGCCCACACAGATTGTCTGATAATTTGTTAAAGAGCAGTGCAACATTCGCTGCCGTTTCCGGTCTTCTGCGCTGTTGCGAGGAGGTGCATTCTACATCTTCCTCATTCAGTGTCAAGCGTTTATTTTCAAGGCTTTTCACTTTTTTCTTCGTTCTCTCGGCTAACTCACTTAGCGTGGTTTGCCGTGACAACGAGGGCGCATTATAGGGAGTTTTGTGAAGCTGGCAACACTTTTTTTGAGTTTTTTTACTGACCGTTGAATTTTCAATCAAATTGCACTTAAAGCGCCAGTTTTCTGAGCGATTCAAAGCCAAAACCCGCTAAAACAGGTTTTAATAATTCACTATTCTCATCTTCTTTTAAGCAATAAGCGAAGTTAATTTCATTTGAGCCCTTTATTTTCGCTTGATTTACGACCAACCACGCAGTTCTTCGTGCAATTGCAGCGCCAGAATCGATAATTCGGGTACCATCAGGTAAAACAGAAAGAAGTTCATCAGCTAATAAAGGGAAATGAGTACAACCTAATACCACAGTATCCGGTGGCTCTTTCATTTTTAGCCAAGGTGTAAGGATTTTACGTAGCTCGTCTAAAGAAACGGCTTCACCATGAAGTTTTCTCTCAGCCAATTCCACCAGCTCAGCCGAACCTAAAGAGTGAACTTTGCAATCAGTCGCAAAGCGTTCAATAAGTTCATGGGTATAAGGACGTTTAACTGTTGCTCTTGTTGCTAATAATCCAACCACGCCATTACATGTTAATTTAGCTGCCGGTTTAATAGCAGGTACAACGCCCACAATAGGAATATCAGTAAACTTGGCACGTAAAGCAGGGAGGCTCACTGTGCTTGCTGTATTACAAGCAATAACAATGGTCGCGAGATCATGTTTTTCAGCAACCGCGCTAACTATTCGAACAACACGGTCAATAATGAAGTCTTGTGATTTCTCACCATAAGGGAAAGCTTCATTATCGAAAACATAGATATAGTGAGCATCCGGTAATTTTTCACGGATCTCACGATAAACAGATAAACCGCCAACCCCTGAATCAAAAACCAATACAGTAGGGTTAGCGGTAAGTTGTGCATCAGAAGTTGTAGCTTCCTGTGAGGAAGTATTCACGTCCTGGCGTGCGATAGCCATAAGCTGTCTCATAATCTTTATCAAACAGGTTGGCTATTCTACCACGAATTGAGAGATGTGATGTAATAGGATATGAAGCAGTTAAATCCCAAATACTCACACCACCTAAAGAAACATTCTCATAAGTCCCATAATCTTTATCTGTCCGTTGACCGATATATTGGTAAGTCACCCCCATATCGAGTTTCTCGACTTGCCAATCAAGCTGATATTTCAGTTGTTGACGAGCGCGACGATCAAGACGTTGATGCGTTTCTTTATTTCTTGCATCTATATATTGAAGATTAAAGGTGTGATGAAAAATCCACGTATCCATTTCACCCGTAAATTCCACACCTTTAATTAAGGCCTTACCAACATTGTAGTTACGGTATGGATAACTCGATTCGCCTTGGATCAAAGAATTTACATCATTACGATACGCAGTTAATCGCCACGCTAAAGGCCCCGTTAATCCTTCAAAACCCCCTTCCCACTGTTTACTCTTTTCAGGTTGTAAGTCTGGATTACTTCCCCACTCACTATAAAGTTGCATCAGTGTCGGTGCTTTAAATGCCGTACCATAACCACCAATCACACGATAACCCTCAACAAATTCCCAACCTAGGTTAGTTTGCCAAGTCGTATGCCAGCCATATTCAGAGTGTTTGTCCGAGCGTACTGATGCTTCAGCAATAATATCGCCTAACTTTTGCTGTCCAGTTAGGTACAAACCTGTATTGTCGAAGTGTTCTTTATTAGGAAATCCACTAGAACCAGCTTTAATAGATTGACGTTGCCAATCGACACCACCACCGATACTGCCATTCCCTAATAAAAGGTGATTTCCCCACTGCACATTATATTGTTCAGAGTTAGTAAAACGGCTTCCTTTACCATAGCGACCATAACGAGGATCATAGTCATAATCTTTGGTGTAGTTATAGCTGGTATTTAAAGAAGAAGAGTAGTTATCACGATTAAATTTCACACCACCATCATAAGTACGACTAAATAATGCTCTTGTATCCGTTAACATATCGTTATAACTGTCATAATAAGCATCATAAGCCGTGCGATTATCAAAACCATAAGCGCGTGCATATAAAGAAACATCATCGTTAATATCGTGATTAACCCCTAGCCATAATGACTTGTTCATAAAACCATCACGATCAGGTTGTGGATGTCCACCAGTATTTCCATTCGCTTCGACATCATAACCTTTGGTATAGAGATAACTGCCAGCAGCTGTTAATGTGGTTTTATCACCGACTTTTTGTTTTATCGAGCCATCATATTCTTGATAACCATGAGAACCCATTGTGGCATTAAGTGTTCCTCCTTCCGTTTTTCTTTCTGTGAGGATATTAATCACGCCACCAATCGCATCAGAACCATAAACAGAAGAACGAGGCCCTCTTATATATTCAATACGTTGAACAAGAGAAAGAGGAATTTGGCTGATATCAGAACTACCAGACACATTCGCCTGATTTAAACGCACACCATCCACTAAAATAAGAACATGACGAGATTCAGCTCCACGTACATAAATAGAGCTCATCTGCCCTATTCCGCCGTTTTGCCCCACATCAATCCCAGGCATTCTGCGTAATACATCAATAACACTATTACTCTGCCAACGTTCGATTTGTTCACGTTCAACAACTGTTATCGGCGCTAAAATAGAAGAGTTAGGCTCTTGAAAGCGGTTTGCTGTCACGCTTAACGTATCACTGTTATTTGCAAACGCACCAAAACTGCCCGCCATAACACTCAAAGCCACACTAGAAATGAAAAAAACTTTTTTATTATTCATGAAAATCTGCATCCAACAGAATAAGTAGCAGGATGCCGCCAAAATTAAATAAAACGCGTATTTAATTTAAGATGCGACAGGTCTTCGGCAGGTCTTCGGACTTTAGGTTAAAGAAACAAATTTATGTCTTTAAGATAATGACTTCCCACTGCACTTATATAAGTGCTTTGCAGTGTCTTTTATTATCCTTGATCCTATTACCGCTGCGCGTCAGTTCTGGCTTTGCACCAGATTCCCTTTTAACTCCTATTAGGAGACCGAATAACTATGCTACGATTTCAAATCCACTGAGTCCAGAAATTGAACATGAAGAATACTGGACATCTTCATGAGGATCTCTACAATTTCGCTCGCTTAACTTTATTACTGCCAAAAAAAGGCGAGATACCATGCAGAATTCATTACCAACGCAAACATATCAGTCTCAACTGAATGAAAAAACACAACGTCTACAAACAATGATGGCTCCTTTTAATGCGCCTGAAGCAGAGGTTTTTTCATCACCAGAACAGCATTATCGTATGCGTGCGGAATTCCGTATCTGGCATGAAGAAGATTCTCTCTATCATATTATGTTTGACCAAGAGACTAAGCAGCGTATTCGTGTTGACCAATTTCCAGTTGCCAGCCAGCTTATTAATAAAATGATGGTTGCCTTGTTGGCAGAAATAAAAGATAAACCAACACTCAGAAAGAAACTGTTTCAGATTGATTATCTTTCTACGTTGAGTAATAAAATTATTGTTTCCCTGCTTTATCACAAGAAAATTGATGAAACTTGGCAGCAAGAAGCAATAGCATTACGCCAATCATTAATTGCTCAAGGCTTTGATGTTCAATTAATTGGTCGAGCTTATAAAACAAAAATTATGCTCGATAATGATTTTATTGATGAAGTGTTACCAGTGGCAGGTAAAGAGATGATTTATCGCCAAGTTGAAAATAGCTTCACGCAACCTAATGCACAGGTCAATATTAAGATGTTGGAATGGGCATTAAAGGCAACAGAAAATGCAAAAGGCGATCTGCTTGAACTGTATTGTGGCAACGGTAACTTTTCATTAGCGCTTGCGCGTAATTTTGAGCGAGTACTGGCAACAGAAATTGCAAAACCGTCTGTTCATGCAGCCCAATACAATATTGCAATGAATCACATTGATAATGTGAAAATTATTCGCATGTCCGCAGAAGATTTTACGCAAGCAATGAATGGTGTAAGAGAATTTAAACGCTTAGAAGGGATTAATTTAAAAGATTACCAATGTGAAACCATTTTTGTTGACCCTCCTCGCAGTGGTTTAGATGAGAAAACTGTAGAATTGGTTAAAACTTACCCTAGCATTTTATACATTTCTTGTAATCCAGAAACACTGTGCGAAAATCTAGAAACTCTAATTAAAACACATAAAATCATTAAGTTAGCATTATTTGATCAATTCCCCTACACCCACCATATGGAATGTGGCGTATTATTAGAAAAAAGATAACAACTTATTTCTCACGTTAGAATAGAAAATCTTTCAATAACGCCAATAAAAACAAAAACACCAGCAAGATAACTTGCTGGTGTCAAAATTTCGCTGTGTTTACAACAAAGAGAGGTGTACAGGCTAGTACTGTTCTGCTCGTGATGCTTTTTCAGCTTCTTCTGCCTGTATACGTAAGCGTTGACGCTGTTTGAATTGACGATAAATCCACAATGCAACGATAACGATACAAACTGAAGAGAAGAAATTTGAACCCCATTCAGGGTTAACGGTTCTGGTGTAAGCGTTATAACCGAATAAACCTAATAAAAAGAATGAAAAAATCAGCTTAGGCATACCATCGGTCATGGGTTGATTTAAGTAGCGCTGATATAAACAGTAAACTGCCAAAATTAAACTAACGAGTGGGAAAACTGACCACGTCTCAATAAACGGGTTAAAAAGGCTTGAATAAGTACCATGTAAAGCGACACCAATGACTGTGGCAAGTAATAGCGTGCTTTTTTCACAGCGATTTTGTTCCATCATTTGTCTCCTTTCTGATGCGTTTTTTTCTTTATCTCTGGGTTATCTTGTAGAGGTATTTGCGTTTCTTGCTCACGTCGATACCAATAATAGGCACCTTTAGCAATCATTCGCAGTTGTATAACTAATCTTTCTTCTAATTGTTGACGCTTTTCAATATCGATATCCAGTGCTTCTGCGCCTGCACTAAATACAATAGTGACCATTGCTTCAGATTGCATTTCTGTAAAATAACGTGGCATATGGCTTTCTTGCTCAAGATAGTCTGCCAGTTCTGCAATAAAATGTTGGATCTCTCGTGCGACAGCCGCACGAAACTCAGCTGAAGTCCCAGAACGTTCACGAAGTAATAATCGAAACGCATTAGGATTATTACCAATGAATTCCATAAAAGTTGCTACTGATGTTCTAATAACACTGCCACCTTTCGCAATGCGTTGACGTGCTTGGCGCATTAATTGACGTAACATCAATCCACTTTCATCAACCATGGTTAGCCCAAGTTCATCCACATCTTTAAAATGACGATAAAATGAGGTGGGTGCAATACCAGCTTCTCTAGCCACTTCTCGTAAACTTAGACTTGTAAAGCTACGCTCGGCACTGAGTTGGCTAAAAGCAGCTTCAATTAAAGAGCGACGGGTTTTTTCTTTTTGTTTAGCTCTGATGCCAATATTATTACTCACAGAAATCCTGATAATCCTAATTTGGTTTATACCCAATATATCAAACTTTGTTAAAAAAGCAGTGTGTACAATCATCTCTCAAGACACATTCTCATAAAAACTCAACAAAGTGTGACTAATGCCCTTAATGTCAGTTGGGCTATTATTCATTCTAATGTTAATATAGCGTTGTCGGTTTGTATAAAACAGGTCTTTTCCTATGCAACATTCTCATTTCGATGCTATTGTGATCGGTTCAGGTCCTGGTGGTGAAGGCGCGGCCATGGGGCTTGTTAAACAAGGAAAGCGCGTCGCAGTTATAGAACGTTATAACAAAGTCGGTGGGGGCTGTACTCACTGGGGAACCATTCCTTCAAAAGCCCTACGCCACGCAGTAAGTCGTATCATAGAATTTAATCAAAACCCGCTTTACAGTGACCAATCTCGCCTTATTAACTCCTCTTTCTCTCAAATACTTCGTCAAGCCAGTACCGTAATTAGTCAGCAGACTAAAATGCGTCAAGGCTTTTACGAGCGTAATAATTGTACGATGTATTCGGGTGAAGCTGCATTTATTGACGAGCACAGGATCAGCGTGCGTTATCCTGATGGTACTTGCGATATTCTTTCAGCTGATAGTTTTATTATTGCAACAGGCTCACGTCCTTATTGCCCGCCAGATGTCGATTTCTCTCATTCTCGTATTTATAACAGTGACACTATTCTCGATTTAGAGCATGAGCCTCACCATGTCATTATTTATGGTGCTGGTGTCATTGGTTGTGAATATGCCTCTATTTTCAGAGGATTAAGAGTAAAAGTAGACTTAATTAATACTCGTGATCACCTATTGTCTTTCCTTGATCAAGAGATGTCTGATGCACTTTCTTATCACTTCTGGAATAACGGTATTGTTATTCGTCATAATGAAGAATATGAAAGCATTGAAGGTGTCGATGATGGTGTTATTGTTCATCTAAAATCAGGTAAAAAAGTCAAAGCAGATTGCCTACTTTATGCGAATGGTCGAACAGGAAATACTGACACACTGGGCTTAGAAAACGTGGGTATTAAAACAGATAGTCGTGGACAAGTTTCTGTTAATGCTCATTACCAAACCAGTTGTGAACACATTTATGCGGTCGGTGATGTAATTGGTTATCCAAGTCTAGCTTCTGCCGCCTATGATCAAGGTCGAATTGCGGCTTTGGCAATTACCACTGGAAAATCAGAAACACATTTAATCGAAGATATTCCAACTGGGATCTATACCATTCCTGAAATTAGTTCTGTTGGTAAAACAGAGCAACAACTCACTGCAATGAAAATTCCTTATGAGGTGGGACGTTCTCAATTTAAACATCTGGCAAGAGCACAAATTGCAGGTATGAATGTAGGGAGTTTGAAAATTCTCTTCCACCGTGAAACCAAGCAAATTTTAGGTATTCACTGCTTCGGTGAGCGTGCCGCTGAAATTATTCATATCGGTCAAGCGATTATGGAGCAAAAAGGTGAAGGCAATACTATCGAGTATTTCGTTAATACTACCTTCAACTATCCAACAATGGCAGAAGCCTATCGTGTTGCCGCACTTAATGGTTTAAACCGCTTATTTTAATGCACTCTGTTTTTCTGCATAAAATGCGGTCATATGTTCACGGATTGTCTCTGCTAACTGTTCATAACGATTACGCAAAGGCGATCCGGGACGATAAACTAAAATAATAGAACGTGATGGATTGGGATCAGTACATTCTAGATAACAAACCCCATCACGTTTTTGTTCTTGAGGTACCGATAAATCAGGTAATAAGGTTATTCCACTACCGGCAGCGACCATATTACGCAATGTCTCTAAACTCGTTGCTCTAAAATGAGTATCTTCTTTTGCACCAGCTTGGAAGCAGAACCCTAACGCTTGATCGCGTAAACAGTGCCCATCTTCTAACATCAATAAACGCTGACCCGCTAAGTCGCCCATCGGCACAGATCCACGTTCATTCCATGGGTGCCCTTCATAAATTGCTAACTTCATTGGCTCTTCAAATAGAGGAACTTCAATAAACGGTGCACTCTCTTTTACCATTGCTAAAATAGCACAATCGAGTTTTCCGCTATCTAATTGAGCTAATAAGCTATGAGTTTGTGCTTCATGAAGATACATCTCTAACTTAGGGTAGTTTTTATGTAATTCGGGAATGATATGGGGCAATAAATAAGGACCAACAGTAGGGATCAGCCCAATATGTAAAGGTCCCGCCATACTTTCGCCTTGCAATGAAGCCATTTCTTGTAGCACTTTGACTTCACGTAAAACGGTTTTCGCTTGATCCACCAGCAACAAACCTTGTTGCGTAAACAGAACTTTACGGCTAGTTCTTTCAAGCAACATTACACCGAGTTCATCTTCAAGTTTACGAATTTGACCACTTAATGTTGGCTGACTCACATGGCAAGAATCTGCCGCACGACGAAAATGTTTATGCTCAGCTAGAGCCACCAGATATTCCAAGTCACGGATATTCATTGCAGATCCCACATTTATTGCTGATAGTTAATGTCTATAGATAATATAGTAACTGATAAATTTTTCTATCAGTCGAATGTTATTCTGTCTCTCTTTTTCGATATTTTCTAAATAAACGACTTAAACAAAACGTATTCCTTCATCCTCTAAAGCATTCAAGATGAGTATAGATATTATCGGCAATTTAAAATAAAAGAACAGAGTGAAATCCACCCTGTTCTTTTTGAATAACAGTAAGTTGTCTTAGATAAACGCTTTGCTTATTTATCCATATTTAAGACTTCTTTGGCTTTTACTATCGCATAAGCGACCTGTTTTTGAGAAACGCCTCCTTTTGCAAGACGTTTATCTAAACAAGATTGAAGCGATAAAATATCGTACACATCAATCATAATTTTACTATTAAACATCTGTAATTCAGAAAGAGGGAGTTCTTCAATTGCTTTACCTTGCTCAATGGCGCAAACCACCACTTCACCTACAATATGGTGAGCTTCACGAAATGGCACACCTTTCGCAACAAGATAATCGGCCAATTCAGTGGCATTAGCATAACCTTGCTTCGCGGCTTCTTCACAACGAGGGCGACGGATTTGGATCCCATCAAGAACAAGCGTTGCCATGTGCAAACAATCAGACCATGTATCGATAGCGTCAAACAGCCCTTCTTTATCTTCTTGCATATCTTTATTGTAAGCGAGAGGCAGACCTTTTAAGGTCATCATCATGCCCGTTAATGCACCTTGCACTCGTCCACATTTTCCGCGGATAAGCTCAAGTGCATCTGGGTTTTTCTTTTGTGGCATTAATGATGAGCCAGAAGTTACCTTGTCTGATAATTCAATAAAACCCGCTTCACCACTATTAAAGAAAATAAGATCTTCTGCAAAACGCGATAAATGCACCATACCAATGGCCGCAGAAGATAATAGCTCTAAGACATGATCACGATCGGAGACACTGTCTAAACTATTGTTGGTTGCACTCGCAAAACCCAGCCATCCAGCTAATTGTTCACGATCGATATCATAAGCCGTACCTGCCAGCGCGCCACATCCTAATGGGCTGATATCTAAACGCTTCAACGCATCAGCTAAACGGCTTTCATCTCTGGCTAGCATTTCATTGTATGCTAAACACCAATGTGCAAAAGTCACAGGCTGAGCACGCTGTAAATGGGTGTAACCTGGCATCACCGCATTTTGATTTTGTTCTGCGGTGATAACTAAGGCTTTTTGTAGCTCAACAATGGCTTGGCGTAGATGAATAACTTCTTCTTTACACCATAATTTTAAGTCTGTTGCGACCTGATCATTACGGCTACGACCTGTGTGTAATTTTTTACCTAAATCACCCACTTTGGCAATAAGCTTACTTTCAACCCAGCTATGAATATCTTCTGCATCACTCTGCAAAATAGACTGCGGGTTTGCTGTTACTTCTTCTGATAATTCATTTAAAGCTTGCTCAAGTTGAGCTTGTTCATCTTGCGACAATACGCCAACTGTGACTAACGCTTTAGACCAAGCTACTGAGCCAAAGATATCCTGTTGTGCCAGTCGAAAATCAAACCGCAGTGAATCATTGAATTGTTTAAACCGTTGATCAGCTTCCTGACTAAAACGTCCACCCCAGAGTGCCATAATCGCTTCCTATATTTATTCTGTGTAATAAAAGAGTGAGAGTGATGCCTTATATACTTATATAGATATATAGCATCACTCTATTGTTTAACCTTATTTCTTACTCAATGCACGGATACGTGATGGTAAAGAATATAAACGGATAAACCCTTCAGCATGGCTGTGATCGTAAACTTCATCTTCACCAAAGGTTGCAAACTCTTCAGAATACAGACTGTTATCTGATTTCTTCTGAATAGCATTAACATGACCTTTATACAGCTCTAATACCACTTCACCATTCACATCTTTTGCCAATGACTCTGCCGCCGCTTGCAGTGAAGCGCGAATTGGCGTGAACCAACGACCGTCATAAGCCACATAAGACATCTCTAAGCCTAGCTGTTGACGCCATTTAAAAGCATCTCTATCGAGTACAAGTTGCTCAACACCACGCAGAGCCGCCATCATGATAGTGCCCCCCGGAGTTTCATAGCAGCCACGAGATTTCATTCCCACTAAACGGTTTTCAACAATATCAATACGACCGATACCATGTTTAACGCCTAATGCATTTAAGGTATCTAAACATTCAAAAGGTGATTGTGTTTTACCGTTTACAGCAATGACTTCCCCCGCTTTTACGGTGACAGTAACGAGTTCTGGTGTTTCTGGTGCTTTCTTCGGATCAACCGTCCATGCCCAACAATCTTCGTTTGAGGCATTCCACGGGCTTTCTAATACACCACCTTCTGTTGAGATATGCCATGCGTTTTCGTCACGGCTATAAATTTTCTCAAGCGTTGCTGTGGTTGGGATATTACGAACTTTCAGATAATCCAGTAGCGCTTCACGAGAACGTAAATCCCACTCTCTCCAAGGCGCGACCACTTTAAGTTGTGGAGCAAGTGCCGCATAAGTACTTTCGAAACGAACCTGATCGTTACCTTTACCTGTTGCACCATGAGCCACTGCATCGGCACCGAGTTTTAAGGCTAGTTCAACTTGCGCTTTAGCGATAACAGGACGTGCCATTGAAGTACCTAATAAGTAGCTACCTTCATATAACGCGCCTGTTTTTAATACTGGGTAAACATAGTCTTTGATAAACTCTTCACGTAAATCGACGATATGACACTCAGAAGCACCTGATGCTAAGGCCTTTTGTTCCACACCCACTAAATCATCACGGCTTTGACCCACATCCGCGACAAAAGCGATAACTTCACAGTTATCATAATGTTCTTTTAGCCAAGGAATGATTGCCGAAGTATCCAATCCGCCAGAGTACGCCAGTACGATTTTTTTTATACCTTTAGTCATAGTGATAACCTTCAATTCCTAATTTGTTTAAATTCTGCCAACTATCAAATAGCGATAAGGTTTCTAGAAAGATTTTTAAGCTAAAATACGGGTTCCGACTGCAACACCATTAAACAGAGCCGTTAGTTTTTCAGCATGGCGCCAACTTGCAATTTCAACTGGTCGTCCTAACGTTTTAGCCGCTTCCAATGCCGCGTTTACTTTCACTATCATGCCGTCAGTGATAATGCCTTGATCGATTAATGTCTGTGCTTTTTCTGCTGACATCTCAGCTATCTTCTGGCCTTTACCATCTAAAATGCCACTGACGTCTGAAAGCAACACTAAATCAGCACCTAACGTTTCAGCGATAGCGGTTGCCGCTTGATCAGCATTCACATTCATCAGTTCACCTTTTTCAGTCATACCGATAGAACTGATAATAGGTAGATAGCCGGCACCCAATAATAAATTGAGTAAATCAGGAGAGCCGGGATTTGCATTTCCTACATGACCTAGCTCTTCATTGATTTGAGTGACTTTAGCTAATTGTCCATCACCCAAAGAAAGCCCCACACCATTAAGCCCAAACTTAGTTGCCCACGATAGCAAGGTTTTATTGGCACTTCCGGCAAGTGCTCCTGTGATGATGTCTATCTGATCAGCCGGTGTGACACGAAGCCCCTGCTTTTTCACCACAGGCAATTGAAATTTACCCATCAATTCATCCACCAAACAGCCACCACCATGTACGATGACTAAGGGGCGAGAATGTGTTGAACGATACTGTTGTAATGCAGTGAAAAACCGCGTTAACGCTTCTTCACTATCAAGGAGCACACCACCCAGTTTGATAATTAATGGTTCCATGAAACTTCCCTACTCATTATTTAAATAAGTGATTCGGTTTCAGCGAAACCAAACCGAATGTTCATACATTGCACCGCTTGTGCAGCAGCCCCTTTCAACAAGTTATCTTCAACACCGACCACAATCAGATGTTCACCTTGTTGAGCAAATCCGATATCACAGAATGCAGTTCCTACAACGGCTTTTAATGCAGGTAACCCTTTTTCATAAACACGCACTAATGGTTTATCTTGATAAGCATCTTCAAAGACTTCTCTTACATCCTCTTGTGTCACACCCACTTTTAACTTACAGGTGATAGTGGCTAAGATCCCTCTGGCAAAATTACCCAGATGAGGTGTAAAAATGACATCAATACCCAGATGTGTTGCAATTTCAGGTTGATGGCGATGCGTAAACACGCCATAAGGTTGCAAGCTCACTTCGCAAAAGCTACTGGTTAAAGAGGCTTTTCTACCAGCACCACTCACACCGCTGGTGGCATTAATCACTGGCCACTGTGCTGTATCTAAAAGTCCCGCTTCCACAAGCGGTTTTAGAGACAACTGAGACACTGTTGGATAACAACCCGGCACTGCAATTAATTGAGCCTGACTAATAATGTCGGCATTCCATTCAGCTAACCCATAAACTGCCTGTGATAACCAATCAGTATTCTTATGCTCGAATCCATAGTATTGTTGATAAAAATGCTTGTTTTGTACTCGATAGGCGCCAGATAAGTCGAACACCACGCAACCTTGCTCTAGAAAAATAGGGGCAATGTCATGGCTGACTTCATGTGCTGTTGCTAAAAAAACGATATCAATATTTTCAACAGCTTTAGCCACATCAACCATCGGCTCTAGTGGGAGATCTACTAAACCACGATATTGTGGATGAAGTTCGGAAAAGCACTTTCCTGCATCTGCGCTTTGAGCTGATACCATCAGTCTGCTCAAATTCACATGAGGATGCTGCTGAAGATAGGCGGCTAATTCAGCGCCAGTGTAACCACTTGCTCCTACAATCAGAGTATTTAACATGTCATTCTTACCTTGTACTATGAACACAAACCGATTAATGTATTTTTATTCAAAAAAAGTGCATGAATATTGATACTATTATGAAGAAAGGCTGTCAACAGTGAATATTAAATTACCTACATTTATTGAGATTTATCGTCAATTAATTGCAACTCCCTCTATCAGTGCAACAGACGCTAAAAACGATCAAAGCAACGAAGCATTGATTAACCTGCTTGCTAATTGGTTGGAAACATTAGGTTTTTCAATTGAAATTCAACCTGTACCCGAAACGCGAGGCAAATTTAACCTTCTCGCAACATTAGGGGCGGGGAAAGGCGGATTATTACTCTGTGGTCATACTGACACTGTGCCGTTTGATGAAGGCCGTTGGACGCAAGATCCTTTTACGCTGACAGAAAAAGAAAATAAGTTATACGGTTTAGGTACAGCGGATATGAAAGGCTTTTTTGCCTTTATTCTTGACGCATTACGTGACGTGGATACTAAAACACTAACGCATCCACTTTATATACTTGCTACCGCTGATGAAGAAACCTCTATGGCAGGGGCGCGTTATTTTGCCGCTAATACAGCAATCCGCCCTGATTTTGCCATTATTGGCGAACCTACATCGTTAAAGCCTATTCGTGCTCATAAAGGGCATTTATCAAATGCAATACGCATTACTGGGCAATCAGGGCATTCTAGTGATCCAGAAAAAGGAGTGAACGCGATAGAACTGATGCATGAGTCTATTACTCACCTTAGTACACTGCGCGATACGTTAAAAACTCGCTATAACAACCCTGCGTTTGTTATCCCTTATCCAACAATGAACTTTGGTTATATTAATGGCGGTGATGCAGCAAATAGAATTTGTGCTTGCTGTGAATTACATATGGATATTCGCCCATTACCGGGATTAACACTGCAAGACTTGGATGATTTACTTCACGAAACATTAGCGCCAGTCAAAGCACGTTGGCCGGGTCGTTTAAGTGTTGAGGCATTACACGATCCTATTCCGGGTTATGAGTGCCCAACCGATCATAAAATGGTTGCCGTGATCGAAAAACTATTGGGTGAGAAAGCGCAAACTGTGAATTACTGTACCGAAGCGCCGTTTATTCAAGATCTCTGCCCTACCTTAGTTTTAGGCCCAGGTTCTATTGAGCAAGCACATCAACCTGATGAATTTATTGATATGGCATTTATTGAGCCGACTCGTGAATTAATGGGGCAATTAATTGAAAACTTCTGTTTAACAGAGAAAGCCCAATAATAATAAAATAACCCTATCGATTTATTTTGATAGGGTTATTTATCTTCAATCTGACTTAATAACTAGCGTAACCAATTAGTCTTGGCAAGTTGAACAATCTCATCTCCTCGACCATTAATAATCGCTTTCATCATATACAGGCTAAACCCTTTTGCTTGTTCAAACTTCACTTCAGGAGGCATTGAAAGCTCTTGTTTGGCAGTTACCACATCCACAATCACAGGGCCATCATGTTCAAAGGCTTCTTTAAGTGCATTATCCAGATCTTCACCTTTTTCTACTCGAATGCCTTTGATACCAGATGCATTAGCAATAGCCGCGAAATCTGGATTATGTAAATCCGTACCATCGGTTAAATAACCACCCGCTTTCATTTCCATCGCGACAAAGCCTAATACACTGTTATTAAAAATAATCACTTTGACGGGTAAATTCATTTGAGCTAATGAGATAAAATCACCCATTAGCATGGTAAATCCACCATCACCACACATTGCCACAACTTGACGCTTTCTATCTAACGCCTGTGCACCAATGGCTTGAGCCATCGCATTTGCCATAGAGCCGTGATTAAACGAGCCCAGTAAACGACGTTTTCCATTCATGCCCACATAACGTGCTGCCCATACTGTTGGTGTCCCTACGTCACAAGTAAAAATAGCATCATCATTTGCCAGTTCACTTAATCGACGAGCCAAATATTGTGGATGAATAAGCTCACGTTCACTCGGTTGTGCAAGTGCATCCAGATCTTCTCGTGCTTTAGCATAATGTTTCAGTGAAGCATCAAGATGAGTGGTATCTGTTTTCTCTTTTAAACGAGGCTGTATCGCATTGAGTGTGGCTTTAATATCGCCAATCATCGCCATATCGACATGGCAATGCGAACCAAGGCTACTTGGATTAATATCAATTTGAATAATATTGGCTTTTGATGGATAAAATGCACGATAAGGGAATTGCGTACCTAATAACACTAACGTATCAGCATTTTCCATCGCATGATAACCCGATGAAAAACCAATTAATCCTGTCATTCCTACACTATAGGGATTTTTCCACTCAATGTACTCTTTCCCTCGCAATGCGTGTACAACAGGGGCTTTTAATGTTTGAGCCAGTTTAATCACTTCGTCGCGAGCCTGAGCACATCCAGCACCGCACATTAAAGTGATATTTTTTGCATTATTTAGCGCATCGGATAATTTTTCGATTTCGAAACGATTTGGCATGATGAGTGGAGATTGCAACGGATACCAGTTTTCATGCGCATCTTCTGGGGCTGGTTTTAGTGCAACATCTCCCGGTAAAACAACAACAGCGACTCCTTTTTTCAAAATAGCGGTTCGCATTGCAATAGCAAGCACTTGAGGGATCTGCTCTGGGTTTGAGACTAATTCACAATAATGGCTACATTCGCGAAAAAGTTCTTGAGGATGTGTTTCTTGAAAGTAATTACTACCAATTTCAGCAGAAGGAATATGCGCAGCAATGGCTAACACTGGAACATGATTACGATGGCAATCAAAAAGCCCATTGATAAGATGTAAATTTCCTGGTCCACAAGAGCCAGCGCAAACCGCTAATTGACCATTAACTGCCGCTTCTGCTCCTGCGGCAAAAGCCGCGACTTCTTCATGACGGGTTCCCATCCACTCAATCGTTCCCATCTTTCGCAAGCTATCACTTAATCCATTGAGAGAATCGCCTGTCACGCCCCAAATACGTTTCACACCTGCATTATGGAGTACTTTAGCAATATAAGTTGCAACTGTTTGCTTACTCATGGTGATGTCTTTCCTCAGTTTTGGGTGAATTACGCCTCTGCGAGCTACACTTATCTCCTTCCCATATTCTGTTTCTCTTCCTCATCAGCTTGCAGAGAAAATTATCTTACTAACTCAAATATAAAGAATAACACCAATCACTATAATGTCACTGTGGGGATAAAATCAGCCCTCAAAAATACAAAAAATAAAATATCACTTCCAAATACATTCATTAAATTTATAATAACCGCATCAAATAAGAATACATCTCATTAATAACGTATTATTCTTTATTAAATTATAGACAATACTTTCTTATAGTATTATTTTAATAATTAAAATAATTTTTAATTATGATTTTTCTCTTCACATTTTTATTAACAATTAAGCTGACTCATTTCAGCCTTACTCACTGTCTTTATTAAAAAATTTAACTTTCTCCTATTTGTTAATAAATTTATCACCATTGTATTATTTCATGCACCATGAAAAAGAGGTATGAAATAAACATGACATTGGTCACGCTACCTTTTGCTTTTTGTCCTCTAGAATAAAGCCTGATTATTTTTCAACGGAGATTAACGGATGGACAAAAGTAGAAGTCCGATAAAGGTTTTCTTTATTAGTATTCTTGCAGTCCTTTTCTTAATTTTTATTTCACAATATGTCATTGGTAAAAAAGAAATTAAGATTGGCATTGCGGTAATACCTATTTTACCAATGCTATTTGCTGTAATTATTGGTATGTGTATATCTGCTGGATTTACCCGTAAAAAAATTAAAGTATGGGGTAAATTATTCACAGAAAAAGAAGAAGGCTTCTGCGGTAAAATGGTAGGTTTCAGCCTACTTATTTTAGGTACGCAATATGCGGGAATGATTGTTCCTAATATTAAAATGATTTTAAGTGTCGGTATTCCTTTATTTGTTCAGGAACTCGGTAACTTATTACCAGTATTAATTGCGGTTCCATTAGCCATTAAATTTGGATTTGGTCGTCGTGCAATTGGTGCCTGTTCATCTATTAGCCGTGAACCGTCTATCGCTGTTATCCAAGGTAAATTTGGTACAGGCTCTCAAGAATATATTGGTGTATTAGCCATTTATTTATGTGGTTCTGTTATCGGTACTTTATGGTTTAGCGTATTAGGTAGTATTGCTCCACTAACTGGATTACATCCACTTGCTCTTGCAGCAGGCTCTGGTGTCGGTTCTGGTTCAATGTTAAGTGCTGCATCAGGTGCATTAATTAATGGTCTTGATGAAGCATTAGCACAGCAAGTATTAAGTGTTGCCGCTGCATCTAATTTATTATCTTCCGCATTAGGCGCACTGTCATTAACCTATTTAGGTTTACCTCTTTCAGAAAAAATTTATAAAATTTTCACCAGAGGCAAAACTGCATGAAAAATATAATTATTGATATGAAGTTTGTATTCGTTGCTATTTTACTGGCAATGTTTACTCAAACATTAACATCAGGGATCGCTCTTTATGCAATGTGGGATAGCTTTATTGCTATGTCATTAGTGGTATTTATTTCACTCGTTGCAAAACATTATTTACCTTCATCTTTACCCACATTTGCTTATGCAACAATTATCGGGATACTTATTTGTTTACCCGAAACTCCGGTAAGAGATTTCTTTATTAGTTCTATTGGTAAAGTTTCTTTCTTATCTTGTTGTGTTCCTTTATTAGCATTTGCGGGTTTATCTGTTGGTGGTCAATTAGAAGAACTTAAGAAAATGTCATGGAAAGTTATTCTTATTTTCATGATTGTTTCAACTTGTTGTTTCTTTGGAGCATCAATCGTCGCGCAAATTGGATTTAGTATCCAGGGAGTTATCTAATGAATAATATTTATAATGTCAGTGAAAAACTCTTTCAATTAAATGACTTTAGTAAAAAAACACGACAAGACCTGCACAAAATACCTGAGCTATCAGGTGAAGAATATAAAACATCTAAATACTGTCGTGAATTAATGGAAAGTTTTGGTTATAAAATTAAAACTTTTGATGGATATACTGGTTTCACAGCAGACTTAATTGTTAATTCTGAATTTCCATTAATTGCTATCCGTGCTGATATGGACGGATTAGAAATGCCAGACTTAACCAATAATGAACACAGTTCAGTTCACCAAGGTTGTGCGCATAACTGTGGCCACGATACCCATATGACCATGGCATTAACCAGTGCTAAGTATCTTGCCGAAAATAAAGAAGAGATGACGTCAAATGTCCGCTTTATTTTCCAAATGGCGGAAGAAGATATGCGTGTACCTGGCGCTGAAAAAATGGTGGAAATGGGTTGTATGGAAGGCGTTGATGAAACATACGCACTTCATAATGATGCCGCTATCGAAACAGGTTGTGTTCGCTTTAATGATGGTGTGATGTCGTCTTATGGTTCAGCATGGACATTAGATGTTTATGGTGTTTCTGCACATGGTTCAACACCACACAAAGGGTTAGATGCCATTCGTGAAGCAACGCGCTTAATTGACTATATGGATTATGTTGTTGCGAAAAAGACGGATCCATTTAGCCCTGCGGTATTTGGTTGTGGCATGATCAATGGGGGAACAATCCCTAATGCATTAGCTGATCACGTACAAGCACGCGGTACTATCCGTTCTATGGATGAAAATACCGACCAAATACTGAAAGCCAGCTTCGACGAAATTGTTGCCCGCAGTACGGCTGGTGGATTTAAAACCACATTAAGCTATAGCGGATACCCAGCTGTTGTGAATCATCCAACTGCACATCAGCGTTTATTAGATGCGATGCGTAAATTCTTACCAGAAGAGAATATTGAATCAAACGGTAAGCCAATGACAGGCAGTGAAGACTTTAGCTATATGGTTAACGCCACGAAAGGTAAAGTGGGTGCCATGTTCTTCTTAGGAAGTGGTAACCAAGCGAAAGGGATTAATAATTACCTTCACGCCAATCCTTATTTTGTCGATGATGATTGTTTATTAGTGGGTGCTCAGATTTTTGTGAATATTCTGACTCGCTAATCTTTCTCTTGTTCTGCCTAAGCCCGTTATTGCCCCCGCAAAACGGGCTTTATTATTACTTTTATTCTGTCGCGATATTATTAATATTCACAGAACGCAAATCAGGCAATCCCTGATAGACCTCTTTACTGTGCCATTGTGTTTCCCACTGCTCTGGCATCTGAATAATATTTCTATCAATATGGGGCGCATAGAGAGAAATAAACTCATGCATATAATCTTTCATATGGGTATGTTTACTGACACAAATATGGGTATAACTCGGTTGCACTAAATGATCGATATTAATACATTTTAGTGCGCCACCATCTTCTGTCTCATCATATGAAGCAGCTGCAATAACGCCGATACCTAAATGTCGCTTAACATAGTATTTAATAATCTCTGTATCCGTCGCAGTTAACGCCACATTAGGCTTAAGATTATTTTTATAAAATACCTTGTCTAATTTAGATCCTCTTGTAAAACCAAAAACATAAGTAATCAGTGGATACTCTGCCATCTGCTCGATGGTAACCAGCTCATCGTCTTTCAATAAAGCAAGAGGATGGTCATAAGGGACTAATAAACTACGAGTCCAGCGGTAACAAGGCAGTGTAATTAAATCTTCATAAAGGTGCATAGATTCTGTGGCAATCGCAAAATCCACATCGCCATTTTTAACCATTTCCGCTAATTGAGCCGGTGCGCCTTGATGAAAATGTAGAGAAATATTGGGGTAATAGCGACGAAAGTGATCAATCACATTCGGCAATGAATAACGAATTTGCGTATGCGTTGTCGCAATATGTAAATCGACTTTTTTATTACGATCTTCTTCCGCCACAATGCTTTTGATTCGGTCAACTTGCCCAAGAATATCACAAGCAATTTTATGGACTTCTTTACCCATCGGGCTTAATGCTAATAAGTTATTATTTTTACGTACAAACAGCGATACACTTAATTCATCTTCTAATATCTTTAGTTGCTTGCTGATTGTCGGTTGTGAGGTATAAAGTTTTTCAGCCGCATTAGTAATGTTGAAATTATTTTTCACGACTTCAACAAAGCTTTTCAGTTGATTAATGTTCATAGAGGTACCTGGGTTAATTTGCACAAATGCGCGGTTAATTATTAAATTTATAAGTTGTTATTCTAAATATGGGGAATGACGAGGCTATCTTTAATATCTCTGTCATGATATCCCGTCATACTAACTTGATGTAATCAATAATAAGAATAGCGAGATCTATTCTATTATCCACATTTTCATCTTCACTATTCGAAAGAATAATAAAGTAAAATAAGGCGTTATTATTTTCTATTTACCTTTCGGTATTTGTATTATGCATAATGCTCATATAAATGCGTTAGCCTGTATCAAAAAACACAACAAATTAGATTAACCAATTGTTATTTATGATAAAAATCGATCTTATTTTTTGATTTTTCTTTTCGATATTTTAAGTTTACTTAACGTAAATTTAAAACCTCTCACACTACAAATTTTACACAAAAGCAGAATTACGTTATGATAACGATCACATTTTAATTCTAGAGGCTATGTTTTGTTATATCAAAACGACAAAGAAAACTTCCTAAAATCTTATTTAATCTCATCTATACTTAATAAATATTCTCTTATCTATTAGCTTAATACCACTATTTAGAATAGGTAGAAGTAAGCTGTTTTTTAGTGAATTTTTATTACTTACTCTTCTCGCTATCAAATAGTCACTTCATTTCTTTTAATTAATTGAATAACAAGAAATTACGAATACCTTAATAAAAGGTCACTTAATATGAAAATGAAGAAGAAAAGAAATAAACCATTACAAATCAATGATATAACAATTATTGATGATAGTAAGCTGAAAAAAGCCATTACTGCTGCGGCGTTAGGTAATGCCATGGAATGGTTCGACTTCGGTGTCTACGGCTTCCTCGCTTATGTTTTAGGTCAAGTGTTTTTCCCTGGCGCATCTCCAGGTGTGCAGATGATTGCTGCCCTTGCCACATTCTCTGTACCTTTCCTTGTAAGGCCATTAGGTGGCATTGTGTTTGGGATGCTAGGGGATAAATTTGGTCGTCAGAAAGTGTTATCTGTCACCATCATTATTATGGCGCTCAGTACGTTTGCCATTGGTCTGATCCCTGCTTATGAAACTATTGGGATCTGGGCTCCAGTTTTATTATTACTCGCTAAATTAGCACAAGGTTTCTCCATTGGTGGTGAATATTCAGGAGCGGCGATTTTCGTTGCTGAATACTCACCAGACCGTAAACGTGGATTTATGGGAAGCTGGTTAGACTTCGGTTCTATTGCTGGTTTTGTTCTGGGTGCAGGTGTTGTTGTACTGATTTCTACTACTCTTGGAGAAACAGCATTCCATGAGTGGGGATGGCGTATCCCGTTCTTCTTAGCATTACCATTAGGTCTTATTGGCTTATATTTACGTCATGCTTTAGAAGAAACGCCAGCATTCCAACAACATGTTGATGAAATGAACAGCGATGACCGTAAATCTATCGAAAATCCACCTCGTATTTCATTACGCGAAATCGCCTCAAAATATTGGAAAAGTTTGACCGTCTGCGTGGGTTTAGTGATTGCCACTAACGTGACCTACTATATGTTATTAACGTATATGCCGAGTTATTTATCTCATAACTTAAATTATTCGGCAGATCACGGTGTACTGATCATTATCGCGATTATGATAGGGATGTTATTTGTACAGCCTGTGATCGGCTTACTCAGTGATAAAATTGGCCGTAAACCGTTTGTTATCGGTGGTAGTATTGGGTTGTTTATTCTTGCTTACCCTGCGTTTATGATGATTAACAGTGATGAAATCGGTTTAATTTTCTTAGGATTATTAATTCTTGCGGTTCTACTCAACTGTTTTACTGGAGTAATGGCGTCTATTTTACCTGCCATATTCCCAACGCATATTCGTTATAGTGCATTAGCTATTGCATTTAATATTTCTGTATTAGTGGCAGGTGCAACACCAACGGCAGCGGCATGGTTAGTTGAAGCAACTGGTGACTTATATATGCCTGCTTATTATCTGATGATTGTCGCCGTTGTCGGTTTGATCACAGGGATTAAGATGATTGAAACCGCAAATAAACCTTTACGAGGTGCAACACCTGCGGCATCAGATAGATCAGAGGCAAAAGAAATTCTGTCTGAGCATTATGATAATATCGAGCAACGTGTTGAAGATATTGAAGCTGAAATTGAGGCATTACAGAAAAAACGCCAAACGCTTATCGATCAACATCCTAAATTAGATTAAGAGAGGTCACATGCACCCGTCTTCTGTTCATTTGGTCTGGTTTCGTAATGATTTAAGAGTGACGGATAACAAAGCACTCTTTAACGCTTGCCAAGATAAACAAGCACAGGTGCATGCTCTTTTCACCGTAACGCCTGAACAATGGAAAACCCACAATATGGCTTTATCATGTCAGGCGTTCATTCATAATGCTTTGCTGGATCTTTCAATATCACTGGCAAAACTCAATATTCCACTGACAATCGTGATTAGCGATACTTATTCAAATGCAGCCGATAAAGTGGCTGAGTATTGCCAACAGCATCAAGCCACTGCCCTTTTTTTCAATCACCAATATGCCCTTAATGAACAACGTCGTGATGAAAAGGTCACTGAGTTACTGAAGAATAAGACAACCGTTTATGCTTATCATGACAATGTGTTTATTCCACCAGGTAATGTAGTCACCCAACAAGGGGAGATGTATAAAGTTTTTACTCCCTTTAGAAATGCATTCCTTCGGCTCTTTTTTTCACAAAATAACGCTTCGTTACCTATCCCAGAGATCAGGACACATCAAAAAGCGGTATCACCTTTAAAAGCACCACTATTTTCACTTGAAAATACAAGCTTGCCCTCTTTTATCTCTACTGAAGAAGAGGCACTTAAACGCTTAAAGCAATTCTGTTATGAAAGCGTCCCACATTATGCAAAATGGCGAGACATTCCCGCAGTTGATGGTACAAGTCGATTATCCCCCTATCTTTCGATTGGATTACTGTCTATTCGGCAATGTTTTAATCGCCTTTATCAAACTGAACCTGATTTCTTAGAAAACAACACATCAGGTGCATTTGTTTGGTTTAATGAACTTATTTGGCGAGAATTTTACCAACACTTAATTGTGGCAAATCCCAATTTATGCAAACACATTGCTTTTCAGCTTTGGACAGAAAAAATCAATTGGCGTAACAACCAAGATGAATTTAATGCTTGGACTCAAGGCGCTACGGGATTTCCTATTATTGATGCTGCGATGCGACAGCTTAATCAAACAGGTTGGATGCATAATCGCTTACGTATGCTCACGGCAAGTTTTCTTATCAAAGACTTATTAATTGATTGGCGTTGGGGTGAGCGTTATTTTATGTCACAACTGATTGATGGTGATTTCGCATCAAATAATGGGGGTTGGCAGTGGGCTGCATCAACAGGAACTGATGCCGTACCTTATTTTCGAATTTTTAATCCTACTACCCAAGGTCGTAAGTTCGATCCTGATGGTGAATTTATCCGCCATTGGCTTCCTGAACTCGCCAATGTGCCGAATCGCTATATTCATACACCTCATGAGTGGGCAGCAAAAACCAATAATTCTCTCGATTACCCATTACCCATAGTTGATCACGCAAAAGCACGAATAAGAGCTATTGAGTCTTATGAAGAAGCAAAAAAATAAAACCAATATCAGAGATAAGAGATAAAAAACAAAAAACAGCGCTTTTATTAAGCGCTGTTTTTATTGCTAAATACTGATGACGCTAGCCTGTATTACGCATACCCGCAGCAATACCCGCAATAGTAACCATTAGCGCCTGTTCAATACGAGGATCTGACTCGCTATGTGTGCGAGAGCGCTGTAACAACTCAGCCTGAAGTACGTTTAATGGATCGGTATATACATTACGTAGTGCAATAGATTCAGCAACCCATGGCAAATCTGCCATTAAGTGTTCATCTTTTGATATTGCCAAAACACTCTTAATATCATCAGAAAGTTGCTGACGTAATTTAGCTCCTAGTGGCCATAAACGCTCTTCAACTAAACGTTGATCGTAATATTCCGCTAACCATAAATCCGCTTTAGCGTACACCATTTCCAACATCGCAATACGTGTATTAAAGAACGGCCAGTTCTCACACATATCGTCTAATACCGCTTGTTTTCCGCTATCGATTTCATGTTGTAATGCGGCACCAGCACCCAACCAAGCAGGTAACATTAAGCGGTTTTGAGTCCATGCGAAGATCCACGGAATAGCACGCAAGGTTTCAACCCCACCGGTAAGACGACGTTTTGCAGGACGAGAGCCTAATGGTAGTTTACCCAATTCGCCTTCTGGCGTTGCTGCTCTAAAGTAAGGAACAAAGTCTTCTTGCCCTCGCACATAGTCACGATACATGGCACAAGAAACGTCAGACAAAGAATCCATAACCTCAATCCAAGGCGCTTTTGGCTCTGGTGGTGGCAATAAATTGGCTTCTAAGATTGCACCCGCATAGTGAGCAAGACTGCTGATTGTGACTTGTGGTAATCCGAACTTAAAGCGGATCATTTCGCCTTGTTCCGTCACACGCAGCCCCCCTTTTAAACTTCCTGGTGGTTGAGAAAGTAATGCTGCATGTGCTGGCGCACCGCCACGACCAATCGTACCGCCACGTCCATGGAATAGTGTTAATGTTACGCCTGATTTTTCACAGAGTTTGATTAATGCATCTTGAGCACGATATTGCGCCCATGATGCCGCCATCACACCCGCATCTTTTGCTGAGTCTGAATAGCCAATCATCACCATTTGTTTGTCATCAATTAGATCACGATACCAAGGGATATTAAACAAACGGGTCATTACGCTTTCAGCGTTATTTAAGTCTTCAAGCGTTTCAAATAAAGGAGCAACAGGTAAGCGAATATTCGCACCAGCTTCTTTCAGTAATAGTTTTACCGCTAATACATCAGAAGGCACTTTTGCCATTGAAATCACATAAGAGGCAATAGAATCTTTAGGTGATTGTGCAATGACACGACAAGTTTCAAATACTTCTTGAGTCGCTGCACTTGGCTGCCAATTTGTTGGGATCAATGGGCGTTTAGAATTTAATTCTTCAAGTAAGAAAGTTTGTTTTTGCTCTTCAGACCAATTTGCATAATCACCAAGCTCTAAATATTGTGTTAATTCAGAGAGTGCTTCAGTGTGATTGGTGCTTTCTTGGCGAATATCCAGTTTCACCAGTTGTAAGCCAAAACAACGAATACGGCGTAATGTATCTAACAGTTGCCCATTGGCAATAATGCGCATACCACATTGAGTTAATGATTGATAACACGCGTATAACGGCTCCCAAAGTTCTTCATTATCAATCAATAAGCCTTCTGGCGGTAACGACTGCAACCCTTTAATGCGTTGCTCTAGATAATCGCGAGTCACTTGTAAGCGTGTACGCAATTGTTTAGCAATTTCACGATAAGGTTCTGCAACTTCAGCACCACCCGCTAATTCACGCAGTTCAGGTGTACTTTCTGTCATTGAAAGTTCTGAAACAAGGACTTGAATATCATTTAAGAATAAATCAGCGGCTTTCCAACGGCTTAATAGTAAAGCATGGCGTGTGATTTCAGCCGTCACATTTGGGTTACCATCACGGTCACCGCCCATCCATGAGGTAAAACGAATAGGAGAAGCTTCTACTGGTAAGTTGTAATCAATGGACTCTCTAAGCTGCTCATTAAATTCACGTAAAAAAGCAGGAACACCTTCCCATAAGCTATTTTCAACAACCGCAAAGCCCCATTTTGCTTCATCGATTGGGGTTGGGCGAATTTTTCTAATTTCGTCAGTATGCCATGATTGAGCCACTAACTGGCGCAGACGGCGCATAATATTAGTACGTTCGTAATCCGCTAAATCATCGTGATCCAGTTGAGATAAACAGGTATTCACCTCAACCAGCTTATGAATAAGTGTGCGACGTGCAATTTCGGTTGGGTGTGCCGTTAATACCAGCTCAATAGAGATTTGCTCTACGGCTTCTTTTAATTGCTCGTCGGTAAAATTCTTATCTTTTAGTCGGGTGATCAGTTTTGCCAATGCCACAGGATTGCTAGCCGCTTCGCCATGAGGCGAAATGCTATGGTATTGTTCTGCCACGTTCGTCAGGTTTAAGAATTGATTAAATGCTCTAGCAACAGGTAATAATTCATCATTAGAGAGATTTTGTAACGTCAACAACAGTTTTTGTCGCTGAACTTCATTACCTGCTCGTGACGATTTAGATAATTTTCGAATAGATTCAACCTTATCTAAAATTTCTTCACCGAGTGCTTCTTTTATCGTATCTCCAAGTAGCTTGCCAAGCATACTGACATTGCTACGCATAGCAGAATATTGTTGATTCATAAGACTCCTGACCTTGTCTTTGTGGCGGTAACAACATGCTTCTTCCTATTAGAAAAGTCATGTCCTCCCAGTTGTGTAATTAACTTTCATTTCTGATGTGACTTTATTTTGATTTTTGTGATAAGCCACACTGCTTTTTTTACTTAGCCTACTATTCATATCAGAAAATAATCGGTTTGGGGGATTTTTCTGAAATTTAATTACGGCTTTAGTGTTATAAGAATGGCTAATATTCATGTTGTTTTGGCTCAATTTTGCCAAAAATAAGGACATATTTTTGTTTCTTATCGACTAAGAAGCGTTTTTTACTAGAAAGGGCAAGATACGTGAGGGTTTATCTGGCAGTAAATTTAGATGATTTTTTTTAATATTGATAATTTGTCTGGTCTATTTTTTGATTTTCAGCTTATTTCACAGGTGGGCTATAACTCATGTCTCTATTTTATTCCTTATTTTTCTTCTCTTTTACATTTTTACTCGATTAAATTTTCCGATTAAAATTTTCATAAGATAAAAACGAATAAAGCGCTGAATATCAGCGCTTTAAATTAAGAATAACGAATTGTTCTTTCAGTAAGTTAAGTTGTCTGTTGTAAATAATGTGGTTAATCGAATTGTACTCTAAATAACGTTCTAACACGTTGTAACCATGCTTCAACTTCCACTTCAACTTCCACTCAAGACGCTTAAATTTCACATCATGAGCTACTGACAAAAGTTCTCTTTAGCTTGATGGTTCACCTCCGTCATTTCATTTCTTAGTGGGACAATCTGTCTTACTACCTTTGACATCAATCGCTCCTTTGTGACTAGAGATAAATTAAGTATAGCCAAAAAAATTAAAAAAATTGGGTGATATGACACAAAAATGACAAAAGGTTATCAGCAGAAAATAACCCGCTGATAACCTTTATAAAAAAGAAATAATTAAATTACAGTAATTGAGAAAGACGGTTTAAATCTGACTGAATTGCGCCTGCGGTCACATCTCTGCCAGCTCCCGGCCCTCTGATCACAAGCGGATTATCACGATACCAACGACTTTCAATCGCAAATAAATTATCCCCTGGTAATAGCGAAGCGAGGGGATGATCTTTTCTCACGGCTTCAACACCGACTTTTGCTTTACCATTAGCATCAAAACGGGCGATATAACGTAATACCATGTCCATTTCATTTGCAGCAGCTAATCGTTGTGCCATTTGTTCATTAATCAGCGCACTGTTATCAAAAAATTCTTCTAGCGAACCAGTTTCAGCTTGCACAGGTACTAAAGATTCAACGCGCACCTGCTCTGGCTCGATGTCATAACCTGCTTCACGAGCAAGAATAACCAGTTTACGCATTACATCTTGCCCTGATAAATCAATTCGTGGATCAGGCTCTGTTAATCCTTGTTGCCAAGCTTGTTCCACCAGCTCACTGAAAGGAACTGTGCCATCAAATTGCAAAAATAACCAAGAAAGTGTGCCAGAGAAAATACCGCTAATGGATAAAATAGTGTCACCACTTTCACGCAGATCACGCACCGTATGATTAATAGGTAAACCCGCACCCACTGTAGCGTTATATAACCAATGGCGACCTGTTTTAGAAAACGCATCTCGTGTGGCACGATAGCGTACACTTGAAGCCGAGCCAGCAATCTTATTTGCACTGATAACATGAAAACCGTAGCTAGCAAAATCTTCATAAGAAGCGGCAAGAGACTCATTGGCAGTAATATCAACCACCACTAAATCATCATAAGGATGTGCTCTCATCCAAAGATAGAGTGACTCTTCCGTATGTTCAGTTGCTTCGTCATCAAAGAACGCCAAAGCGCGACTAGGATTAATCCCTTGGTAGTCCAGCAAACTGCGACGGCTATCGACCACACCCGCAAGGATAAATTCAAAATCACTGCGTGCTGATAAAGGCTCTTGTTCACGAGCAAACAATTCTAACCAACGTGAACCAATATTCCCTTTACCAAACAGCACTAAGCCAATTTGTTTTTCAGCTCTAAATAATGTTTGATGCAAACCTTGCAGCAAGTGCTCAGTATAATTACGTAATACCGCAACTAAACTGATGTTATCTTCCGCATGCCAAATAAATTCAACTGGTTGGTCTTTAAGTTGTTGATAAAAACGATGACAATGCAGAGGATTTTTACAAACACCCGCACCCACTAAAGCCACTAATGAGAAGCCTTCTCGTAAATGTAATTTACCCGGTAAAACTGCATCTTGTAGCACGTCCAATGCACTATTAGCCACTTCACTGGTATAGCAAAGTTGTAAAAGTTGACTGTCTTTATCCACACCAGTAGCTAAAGGACGAATTTGTGCACGCTTAAGTAATTCATCAACCTCTTTCGCCACTTGTTCGAAATTTTGATGTGATGTGAGTTGGAGCTCAATCAAACAAACATCATCATGGCTAGTCACTATTTTAGCACCCGTTCCTGATGCCAACACACGTTCTATACGTGTTGATCCTTGCTCTGGTTGATAGCTACAACGAAGTTGTAAATCAATATTACTGCCTGAAACGGGTTGAAGTGTACGCGTATGTAAAACTGGGGCGGCTAATCGAGCCAATTCACTCGCTTCATCTAAACGCAACAAGGGTAATAAACAAGCATCTTTTACTTTGCGAGGATCTGCACTATAAACACCCGCAACATCACTCCAAATTGTAACTTTACCAACATCGGCTAAAGCCCCCACTTGTGTTGCAGAGTAGTCACTACCGTTACGACCTAATAAGACCGTTTCACCTTGTTGATTGCGACTAATAAAACCAGTTACAACAAAACGGCTTTCAGGATGTTTAGCTAATAGTGATTGTAGTAATGGCCGAGATAACGTTTCGTTGACTTGTGGCTGAGCCGCTCTTTCAGCACACAAGAACTCACGCGCATCTAACCACACACTAGGTAAACCTTGCTCTGTAAGTAAATTCGCCATTAATCTTGCAGACCAAATTTCACCGTGGCCGACAACTTCTGCATAAGTTGCGTCTGTAATAGGTTTATCTAACAAATAACTTAAGCGTTCAAGATCAGCAATAAAGGCTTGAGAAAGTAATTCTGCATTCTCTTTTGAAAGTAACCCTTCAATTAAAGATAACTGGTAACGGCGCAACGTTTGTTGAACTTGATGGGCAGAAATACGATCACTTTGGCTAAGCTTTAGCCAGCTAATCAACTGATTCGTCGTAGAGCCCGCCGCAGAAACCACCATTAGGTCATTAGGTTGGCTATAGTTCGTCATGATATTCACGACACGTTGATAACATTTTATGTCCGCAAGACTGCTACCACCGAATTTATGTAACTGACGGCAAATCGGCTCCGCCTGTTGTTTAATCGCCACTACGCTCATGATCCATGGTTACCTTTTAGTTGCTGCATCAAACGCACTTTGCAAATCATTGATTAAATCCTGGCTATCTTCAATACCCACCGAGATACGAAGTAATGAGGGGCTGATCCCTGCTGTTTTTTTCGCTTCTTCTGACATACCTGCATGTGTCATGGTGGCAGGGTGACAAATTAAGGTTTCTACCCCACCTAAAGATTCTGCCAGTGTAAAGAGTGTTAATTGAGATAAAAAGAGTTTAATCACATCCAATCCCCCTTTTAACTCAAAACTTAACATTGCACCGAAACCTTGTTGCTGTTTTTTTGCTATTTGATGACCAACATGATTTTCCAGTGCGGGGTAATACATTTTTTCGACTAATGGCTGTGCTTGTAAAAACGCCACTAATGCCTGTGCATTTTCTTGCTGAAGTCGAATTCGAGGTACTAATGTTCTTATGCCTCGTAATAATAAATAGCTATCAAATGCGCCAGATGTGACACCAATATTATTCGCCCACCAGCTTAGCTCCTCAAGCTGTTTCTGACACTGACAGATAACAACACCAGCGACAATATCTGAGTGTCCATTAAGATATTTTGTGCATGAGTGCACAACAATATCAGCGCCTAATGCTAACGGCTTTTGCAAGACAGGACTCATAAAGGTGTTATCAGCAACCACTAAAGCACCTTGTTGATGAGCAAGTTCACTGATTTTTTGAATATCCGTTATTCTTAAAAGAGGATTACTTGGTGTTTCGATAAAAACAATTTTAGGCTGATGCGCTAAAGCCTGCTTAAGTGCAATATCATCATTTTGATCAACGAAAATCACACGGTAAGCACCACGCTCTTGTTGGCTATTAAAAAGGCGATAGCTTCCTCCATAACAATCATGAGGCGCAACAATCACATCGCCAGGTTTTAGAAAAACCGTACAAATTAAATGAATAGCTGACATTCCACTGCTAGTGACAACTGCCCCCACTCCACCTTCTAGCTCGGCTAATGCCTTTTGCACCATATCGCGTGTTGGATTACCTCGACGAGAATAATCATGAGCACGAGGCTGATTAAATTCTAAAAAATTATAGGTACTAGAAAGATAGATAGGCGGTACGACACAACCAAATTGAGTGTCTTCATTTAGCCCATTATGGATAGCAATTGTTGCTGTTTTCTTCATCATACAGGCACCTTGTCACAGCGATAAGTGGAAACGTCGAATGACAGCATATCTAATTAGACACCAAGACGTCAATACATCTAGCCATCTAAACTACTTTACGGATAGATTAAGTAATGGAATAATACACAGATTAAGAATATCGCCAGTGACTGTTACTTTTTCTCTCACCTTCAGCCAGAAGAGTCGGTGGTTTTAGAAAAGTCATGATAAACTGGTATTGCCCATCAGAATGTGGGTTAACCCTATTCTGACTTCAACTAAATGATATTAATTAAGGTAATCCATGGCTGAATGGAACGGTGAATATATCAGCCCTTACGCTGAGCATGGCAAAAAGAGTGAGCAAGTTAAAAAAATTACAGTTTCAATTCCATTGAAAGTGCTAAAAATTTTGACCGATGAACGCACTCGCCGTCAGGTTAATAACCTAAAACATGCAACCAATAGTGAATTATTGTGTGAAGCATTTTTGCACGCATTTACCGGACAGCCTCTCCCAAATGATGAAGACTTACGTAAAGAACGTAACGATGAAATCCCTGAAGAGGCAAAAGAAATAATGCGCCAGCGCGGGGTTGATCCCGATACTTGGGAGTATTAATCAGCGTCAGGTATTGACTTATTGCTTGATTAACACGAACAAAAAAGCCCAAAGCAAAAACTTTGGGCTTTTTTTCAATTCCGTGACCCGTCCTGAATAAGGTTGACACTTTTCCAATCTGAAATTGGAGAGTGTAATGAAACCAATCACTAAACGAACTCAACGCGATTATTCTCTCGCTTTTAAATTACAGCTTGTTGACCAAGTTGAAAAAGGCGAAATAACCTATAAACAAGCCCAAGATCGCTATGGTATACAAGGATGCTCTACTGTTTTAGTTTGGCTTCGTAAGCATGGTAGGTTAGATTGGTCAAACGGTACCCCTGATACTTTTTATAGAGGTTCAGCTATGACCCAATCTTCTGAACAACAAACGCCGGAACAACGCATTAAGATCCTTGAAAAGGAACTTGAAGAGGCTCGGCTTAAATCCGATTTCTTCGAAGCAGTGGTTAAAGTCATGGATAGAGACTTTGGAGTTCGTTTGTCAAAAAAGCGCAAAGCCGAGTTATTAAAGAAAAAACGGTTAAAAACCTCACCGTAACAATTGCTTGCCGTTTTATGCAGATCAGCCGACAGGCTTATTACAAGAGACTGGATAGAACTGAGGAACGAAAGAAAGCCGATTCGGCCATCATTGATGCTGTTAAATCTGAACGAGTCTTACAACCTCGACTGGGTGGGCGTAAATTACATTTTATTTTAAAGCAAAAACAGATGGTTATTGGTCGTGATCGGCTATTTTCTTTATTGAAGGAACATCAGTTACTGGTGCCTAATAAACGGGCTTATCATCGAACAACCTTAAGCCATCATCGTTTTTATCGGCATCCAAATTTAATTAAGTCAGGGTTTATCCCCACACAACCAGAACAGCTTTGGGTAGCAGATATTACCTATTTATCGACGCATGAAGGTGATACTTATTTAAGTTTAATTACGGATGCGTATTCACGAAAAATCGTGGGATATCATTTAGATAACAATATGAAAACAAGTTCAGTGAAGAAATCGTTGGTTCAGGCGTTAAAAAAACGGACTTCGACAACTTCGTTAATCCATCATTCAGATCGAGGGATACAGTATTGTTCTTCGGAATATCAGGAGATACATAAAGAGCATAATATTCAATGTTCTATGACTGATGGGTATGATTGTTATCAAAATGCCTTAGCAGAACGAATTAATGGAATATTAAAAATGGAGTATCTACTGATAAAACCGAGTAATCTGGAACAAGCAAGAAAATTAGTAGAAGAATCAATCCAACTCTATAATGAAAAACGGCCACACTTATCGTTAAACTATAAAACGCCCGATGAAGTACATCGAGCGTTTTATGCCTGAAAAGTTGTCAACCTATATCAGGACTAGTCACCGAACTGTCTGCAAGATGTCAGACTAGGCTGACATCTTGTGACAACAAATATCTTATTTGCTGCCTGGAATTTTGAAGCGTTTGTTGAACAGATCAACACGACCACCAGTTGCAACATCACGTTGTTTACCAGTATAGAATGGGTGGCATTTGTCACAAACGTCCAGATTCAGGTTATGACCTGCAGTGGAGTTGATTTTCATAACGTTACCGCAAGAACAAGATGCAGTAATTTCTTCATATTTAGGATGGATATCTTTTTGCATGGAAAACCTCTACTAAGGCCGTGTCGCCATTCAGCCCACAGCCGAACACCACACGTCGTGTTGATTGAAATTAAGTGTTTGGTAATTTATCTACCAAAGGGGGCGGATCATACAGAATATCCGCTAAACGCGCAATGAAATCTGCACACTTTTTGTGATATTCTTAGCGTCATCTTTTCGCTAAAACTCTCGGAAACCCTGATATGACCATAGTTCAGGTAATTTTACCTGTACCACTATTCTCCTCTTTTGATTATCTGTTACCAGAAGGGATTGATGCGCCTGTTATCGGCAGTCGGGTGATCGTGCCTTTTGGTAATAAACGCCGCTCTCTTGGTATTGTCAAAGGACTCAGTACACACAGTGAGTTTCCTATCGAAAAGCTAAAGCCAATTGATGAGATCCTTGATAGCGAAACACTCTTTCCGGGTGTTTTGTGGGATATGTTAAATTGGGCATCGGCTTATTATCACTATCCTTTAGGGGAAGTGCTATTTCATGCTATGCCGATTTTATTACGACAAGGAAAACCCGCAGAATTCACACCATTATGGCAATGGTATGCTACTGAAGAGGGAATTAATCTCGATCTCAATAGTTTAAAAGGTGCGAAAAAACAGCAACAAGCATTAGCTGCCCTTCGCCGTACACCTTTATATCGCCATCAACTTGATGAATTTGAAATCACAACTGCAACACTTAATAACTTAAAAAAGAAAGAGTTTGCAGATCTTCGCCCTATCCAACCGGTTCCTATACACTGGCACAATGATCTTGCGGTTCAAGGCGAGCGTTTTAAGTTAAACACAGAACAAGCTATTGCAGTAGGTGCAATCACCGCGCAGGCTGACCAGTTCTCACCTTGGTTATTATTGGGTATTACAGGTTCAGGAAAAACGGAAGTCTATTTAAGTGTATTAGAAAAAATTCTCGCGCAAGGTAAACAAGCACTGGTACTGGTGCCTGAAATTGGTTTAACACCCCAAACAATCCGCCGTTTTAAAGCACGCTTTAATGCCCCTGTCGATGTGCTTCATTCAGGATTAAATGATACTGAACGCTTAGCCGTTTGGTTACGAGCAAAACGAGGTGATAACGCCATTATTATTGGCACACGATCAGCACTTCTAACCCCTTTTCAGCATCTTGGCATTATTATTATCGATGAAGAGCATGATGGCTCTTATAAACAACAAGATGGTTGGCGTTACCATGCTCGTGATCTCGCCGTTTTCCGAGCAAAGCAAGAAAATATTCCTATCGTGATGGGAACCGCAACTCCATCAATTGAAACTAGTTTTAATGTTGAGCAAAAGAAATATCAACAACTCACACTGACTCAACGTGCAGGCAATGCAAAACCCGCAACAGAGCATTTAATTGATTTAAAAGGGCAACCGCTGACAACAGGGTTGTCTCCAATTCTGATTAAAGCAATAAAAGAGCACCTTAATGCGGGTAACCAAGTAATGCTCTTTTTAAATCGCCGAGGATTTTCACCCGCACTGTTATGTCATGAATGTGGTTGGATAGCAGAATGCCCTCGCTGTGATCACTATTATACGATCCACCAAAAACATGGCATGTTACGTTGCCATCAATGTGATAGCCAGCGACGAATTCCAGCACAATGCCCACAATGTGGTTCAACTAATTTAATCCCCGTAGGATTAGGAACCGAACAACTTGAGCAAGGGATTGGTGAATTATTTCCTGATACACCAGTGACGCGAATTGATAAAGATACAACAAGTCGCAAAGGTGCTTTAGAGCAACAACTGGAAGATATTTATCAGGGTGGCTCACGTATTCTTATTGGTACACAGATGTTAGCCAAAGGGCATCACTTTCCTGATGTCACCTTAGTGGCTTTACTTGATGTGGATGGCGCTCTGTTCTCCAGTGATTTTCGTGCAGCCGAACGCTTTGCTCAGCTTTATATACAAGTATCAGGTCGTGCGGGTCGTGCAGGTAAACAAGGCGCGGTATATTTACAAACTCACCAGCCTGATCACCCTCTGTTGCTGACACTATTAGAAAAAGGTTATGACGCTTTCACTAAAGAAGCTTTGCAGGAGCGACAAGCGACTTTTTTACCGCCTTATTCTAGCCATATTATGATCCGCTCTGAAGATCACAATAATCAGCGTGCACCTCAGTTCTTACGACAGCTCAAACAGTTTTTTGAACAACACCCAATGCGAGACGCGAATTTATGGGTAATGGGACCCGTTCCAGCAATTCAAGCTAAACGAGGTGGAAATTATCGTTGGCAATTATTGCTCCAGCATCCTTCACGGGGTTATTTACAAAAATTGATGTCTGTCACTTATCCTCAGATTGTCGCCTTACCTGAGAGTAAAAAAGTAAAATGGAATATTGATGTTGACCCAACAGACTGTTAAGGATCTTTCCTGCTCAAATGGGGGATATTTTAGTCAGACTTATGCTGCGGATACTATTTCGCTTGAATACTTGTTACAGCCCGAGATTATTTATCAATTTTGCGAACTACCTCATAAAAACGATTGGTATCACACTTTTTATGCAAACTAGGTAACAGTATCTATTTAAAAAGTGGGTAGAATAACAATTTAGAATATTTCTTGAATTAAAAACCGTCGATAAAATCCTTTTTTAAATATTGGCGGTTTTTTTGCAACAAAAAAGCAATCGTTTAACTAAACCATCCAGAAGGGAGGTATGGGGTTTGCAACAGAATAATAAAGATAATACGCAAGCAACAATGAAAGATGTTGCCCTTGCAGCCGGCGTGTCCACAGCAACTGTGTCACGTACTTTAATGAATCCGGAAAAAGTATCCTCACAAACCCGTCAGAAAGTTGAACAGGCTGTTCTTGATGTGGGCTATTACCCACATAACCTGTCAAAAAACCTTAAGCGTAACGAGTCAAAAACGATCCTTGTGATCGTACCTAACATCAGCGATCCATTTTTTACTGATGTTGTGTGTGGCATCGAAGAAACCGCTGCTCAACATGGTTATCTCGTGTTAATTGGTGATTGTAAACATCAGCAAAAACATGAAAATGCCTTTATTAATCTCATTATCACCAAACAAATTGACGGTATGTTACTTCTTGGCTCACACATTCCTTTTGATGTTTCCAAAGAAGAACAGAAAAATTTACCGCCGATGATCATGGCAAATGAGTTTGCGCCTGAACTTGAATTACCTACCGTGCATATTGATAATCTCACGGCATCTTTTAGAGCAACACACTATTTACAGCAAATGGGTCATAAGCGTATTGCATGTATTACAGGCCCAGAAGATATGCCTTTATGTCGTTATCGCTTGCAAGGCTATATTCAAGCCATGCGTAGAACAGGCGTACCTTTGCGTGAAGATTATATTATCCGTGGTGATTTTACCCATGAAAGCGGTGCAGAAAGTCTGAAAAAGCTGATTTCTTTACCAGAGCCACCAACAGCCGTGTTCTGTCATAGTGATATTATGGCAATTGGCGTTATGTGGCAGGCGAAAAAATTAGGATTAGAGCTCCCTAAAGATCTCTCTGTGATTGGTTTTGATAATCTTGATATCACACGTTATAGCGAACCAGCCCTAACAACAATGGAGCAACCTCGTTATCAAATTGGTCGTGAATCTATGTTGTTATTACTCGACCAACTACAAGGTAGACCTGTTGCACCTGGTTCTCGCTTATTAGATTGTGAGCTAATTATAAGAGACAGTGTCTGTCGGCTTAAAAGCTAGGCAAAACACACTATGTTAAGTAACATATCGTTTGTGATACCTATTCCTTTAATTATCAGCGAATCGAACTGTGGCACAACGAGACTATGTGGGACGAGGGCAGACATCTGCTCGTCGTAAAAAGACAACGAAAAGTAAAAGCAAAAAGGCTGCTAAAGGGCTGCCTTTAACGACGCTTATTGCGGCAATCGCTATTGTGGCGCTGTTTATCGGCGGCCTCTATTTTATTACACATGATAAAAAAGAAGCCGTAGAAACAACGCCAACCATCACTGGGCAACATCCAGCGAATAGCCTACCGCCAAAACCGCAAGAGCGTTGGCAATATATTAAAGAATTGGAAAATCGTCAGGTAGGTACGCCTTTACAGCCTGAATATCCTTCATCGGGTAGCCAGATTAATCCGAAAGCAACACTTTCGCCTGAGCAGTTACGTTTTTTACAACAAATTGAAGCGGATAAGCGTCAACCTGCTGTTCAACTGCCAGAAGTGCCTTACAATGGTGAAGTACCGCGCTCACAAGTGGTTGTAACACCACCTGCAACAACAACACCTTCTGTTGCACAACAGCCTGTACAAACTCAACCACCGCAAGTACCTGTACCTGCAATTGTTACACCGCCTAAACCCGCTGTTACTGAAGCAAACTTTTTAGTGCAATGCGGCTCATTTAAAAATACCGAACAAGCTGAATCAGTGAGAGCAACTCTGGCTTTTTCTGGTGTTGAAAGCCGAGTAACGAAAGGAAATGATGGTTGGATCCGCGTCTTATCAGGTCCTTACAGTAAAGAACAAGCCAACTCTGTGAGCAGACAAGCAGCTGGAGCTGGCGTATCAGGTTGTATTCTTCGCTCTTCTGGGGGTTGAAAAATAAATTTTCTCCCCCACCTATAATTCTAATTCACACAACGGGCAGTGCTTTATCTTAAATAAAGACACTTCCCGTCTCATTTTTATTGATTAAACCAGGGGCTGACTCATGACTACAATCGTAAGTGTTCGCCGTAAGGGCCAAGTTGTAATCGGTGGTGATGGACAGGCGACGATGGGTAATACCGTCATGAAAGGCAATGTTCGCAAAGTACGCCGTCTTTATAACGACAAAGTCATTGCGGGATTTGCTGGCGGCACTGCTGATGCTTTTACTCTTTTTGAACTGTTTGAGCGCAAATTAGAACTTCACCAAGGGCATTTAACTAAAGCTGCGGTAGAACTTGCTAAAGATTGGCGCACAGACAGAATGCTACGCAAATTAGAAGCGTTGCTTGCTGTTGCAGATGAAAATACATCTCTTATCATCACAGGTAATGGTGATGTGGTTCAACCAGAAAACGATTTAATTGCTATCGGTTCCGGTGGCCCTTATGCACAAGCAGCGGCTAGAGCTATGCTAGAAAATACTGAACTTTCTGCACGAGAAATTGCTGAAAAAGCACTTAGCATCGCTGGAGATATCTGTATTTACACTAACCATAATGTCAACTTTGAAGAACTCTCTTCAAAAGAGTAAGGATTAGAGAGCATGTCTGAAATGACTCCTCGCGAAATTGCCAGTGAACTTGATAGATTTATTATTGGTCAAGATAAAGCGAAACGTGCTGTGGCGATTGCCCTACGTAACCGCTGGCGTCGTATGCAGCTTGATGAAGCGCTACGCCATGAAGTCACACCTAAAAATATTCTGATGATTGGACCTACCGGTGTAGGTAAAACTGAAATTGCACGCCGTTTAGCAAAATTGGCAAATGCACCTTTCATCAAAGTCGAAGCAACTAAATTCACCGAAGTGGGTTATGTGGGTAAAGAAGTCGATTCTATTATCCGTGACTTAACCGACTCTGCGGTAAAAATGGTACGTAGCCAAGCAATTGAAAAAAATCGCTTCCGCGCTGAGGAAATGGCTGAAGAACGTATCCTTGATGTACTTATTCCACCAGCAAAAAATAACTGGGGCGTAACAGAACAAGCATCAGAACCTTCAGCTGCACGTCAATCTTTCCGTAAAAAATTACGTGAAGGTCAATTAGACGATAAAGAGATTGAAATTGAGTTATCTGCAACACCAATGGGTGTTGAAATTATGGCTCCTCCAGGAATGGAAGAGATGACGAACCAATTACAATCTATGTTCCAAAATTTGGCAGGGCAAAAGCAAAAAGCGCGCAAGATGAAAATCAAAGATGCGTTTAAGCTTATTGTTGAAGAAGAAGCTGCTAAATTAGTTAACCCTGAAGAGCTTAAACAACAAGCTATTGATGCGGTAGAACAACACGGTATCGTCTTTATTGATGAAGTAGATAAAATCTGTAAACGTGGTGGACAAAGTTCTGGCCCTGACGTTTCTCGTGAAGGTGTACAGCGTGACCTCTTACCACTGGTTGAAGGTTGTACAGTTTCAACAAAACACGGTATGGTAAAAACAGACCATATTCTGTTTATTGCATCAGGCGCTTTCCAAGTTTCAAGTCCTTCTGATTTAATTCCTGAATTACAAGGACGTCTGCCAATTCGCGTTGAACTTCAAGCGCTGACAGCAGAAGATTTTGAGCGTATTCTAACTGAACCTAATGCATCGTTAACAAAACAGTATGAAGCATTAATGGCAACCGAAGGTGTGTCTATTAGCTTCACCGAAGACGGTATTCGCAAAATTGCTGAATCAGCATGGCGCGTAAACGAAACCACTGAAAATATCGGTGCTCGTCGTTTGCATACTGTTTTAGAGCGTTTGATGGAAGAAATTTCCTACGATGCAAGTGAACGTCAAGGTCAATCAGTATTGATTGATGCAGAATATGTGAAACAGCATCTGGATGAGCTTGTCGCAGATGAAGATCTGAGTCGATTTATTTTATAATCAACTTGTGCGATCCTTATCAGCAATATTTACGTGGGAGGCTTGCCTCCCATTCTTATTTTTATAATAACAACGAACATGAGTATCGAATTTCAGCATGAGCTCTCTAAATTCCACTAGCCGGACCCAAGCCTGGCTTGAAAGTTTACGACCCAAAACTCTACCTTTAGGGTTAATTGCCATTGTGACTGGTTCCGCATTAGCGTATTGGATGGGTCATTTTGAGCTACCTATTGCACTGCTTGCTATATTGACAGCAGGAACGTTACAGATCTTATCAAACCTTGCCAATGACTATGGTGATGCCGTAAAAGGAACAGATACTGAAGAGCGTTTAGGGCCACTTCGTGGAATGCAAAAAGGCATAATAACAGCGGCTCAAATGAAAAAAGCGCTGATCCTAAATGTTATTATTTCCTGTATCTGCGGTATTGCACTGATTATTGTCGCCTGTAAAAAGCCAGAAGACGCTATTGGCTTCTTAGTGATGGGTTTACTCGCTATTGTTGCTGCGATTACTTATACCGTGGGTAAGCGCCCTTATGGTTATATGGGGCTGGGTGATATCTCTGTTTTAATTTTCTTTGGCTGGTTAAGTGTCATCGGAACTTATTACTTACAATCCAACACTTTTGATATTGTTACCCTACTTCCTGCCACAGCCTGTGGTTTACTTTCTGTCGCTGTTCTAAACATTAATAATATGCGCGATTTAGAAAGTGATATTCAGGCAGGTAAACATACATTAGCTGTTCGCTTAGGTCCTGCTGGCTCACGAACTTACCATACGTGTGTTATTTTTCTCTCTATTGCCTGCTTAATTATCTTCACTCTACTTTATATGCATCGCTGGACCGCGTGGTTATTTTTACTCGCCACCCCTATGCTTTTACTGCATATCAAACGTGTGAATGCCGATCATTCAGGTGAGGCGATGCGTCCACTACTCGAACATATGGTAAAAGCAGCACTGTTAACTAACGTTCTTTTCTCTTTAGGTTTAGTTTTAGAATAATTTCACTCGATTGTTGATTTGACTCACTGAATTTTCAGTGAGTCTTTTGCCAACCGCCCCTGTTAAGGGATATACTGGATTTTCCTGTGGCAACCTGACGTAATCTCCTATGAAATATGATACTTCTGAACTCTGTGATATCTATCAAGAAGATATCAATGTCGTAGAACCGCTTTTCTCAAACTTTGGTGGTCAAAGTGCCTTTAACGGGCAAATCATCACCGTTAAATGTTTTGAAGATAATGGCCTGCTTTATGACTTACTCGAAGAAAATGGCAAGGGTCGTATTCTTTTGGTCGATGGCGGTGGCTCTGTACGTAAAGCCTTAGTTGATGCTGAACTAGCGCGACTTGCTGTTTCTAATGAATGGGAAGGTATTGTCGTTTACGGCGCCGTACGCCAAGTTGATGCATTATCAGAGCTTGATTTAGGTATTCAAGCAATGGCTGCTATTCCTGCGGGTTGCCAAAGTGAAGGCATTGGTGAAAGTGATATCCGTGTTAACTTCGGTGGTGTTACTTTCTTCTCTGGCGATTATCTTTATGCTGATAACACAGGGATCATTTTATCTGAAGAGCCATTAGGCTTAGATGAAGATTTGATTGAAGAGTAATTGTTACTTTTACCTGCGTTCTTACGATTTCAATACTCAAAAGCCACCTAACGGTGGCTTTTGTTTTTTTAGACTTTAAGCAAATAAAGACAATTATTGCACATCTTCCATTTTGCCTAACAGCGCGCGTAAACGCTCCTGCCAAGTTGATTGCTCTTGTTTCAGTTCTTCATTTTCACGAACAAGGGCTTCGCGTGATCCTGCTGCTTCTTGAACTTCTTGGCTTAGCGCGTTATTTTTTTCTTTTAACTCTTCGATTTCCATCTGTAATAACGTGATGGTATCAATGGCTTGTTGTACTTTTGATTCTAACTTCTCGAAAACTTCAAATGACATACTGTAATCCCCCATATAATCGATACTTCCGATTGTAAGTAGCCTATCAACAACTGTCTAGCATCTTCCGAGGAATTACATTCTTTTTTCAATTTATCAAAAATACTGGTCAGATCACATTACAAATGTCGAACAAGTCACTAATTAAGAGCGTTTTCACTCATTTTCTTGATGAGACACACAAATTTCAATTTCGCTTATTCTCGTTTACGCTCATTAACGATAAATTCACAGTTATCTTTTCAATTCGAAAAGAATACTAACAATAAATAACCCTCTTTCAGGATAGAATATATGAGCCAGACGAAAACCTCTCTTATGGGTCAATGCATTTCTGAATTTATCGGAACTGCGTTGCTAGTCTTCTTTGGTCTTGGTTGTGTTGCTGCGGTACGTATTGCAGGCGCAGAGCTAGGACTATGGGAGATAAGTATTATCTGGGGGCTGGGTGTTGCCTTAGCCGTTTATCTTACCGCAGGCACCTCTGGTGCTCACCTGAACCCTGCTGTTACCGTTGCATTTTGGCTATTTGCTTGCTTTGAGCGCAGAAAAGTCGTTCCTTATATTATTGCACAAATGTTAGGTGGCTTCTTTGCCGCGGCTATTGTGTACTTTATGTACTACAGTGTTTTCCTCGACTACGAACAAGTTAATGGCATTGTCAGAGGCTCACAAGAAAGTCTCTTCACTGCTGGTGTATTTTCAACTTATCCTGCAGCTCAAATTTCCGTTGTACATGCCTTTTTTGTTGAAGTTATCATTGCCGTTATATTAGTTGGCTTAATTTTAGCCTTAACTGATGATGGCAACGGTGTACCTAAAGGCCCATTAGCACCTTTATTAATTGGTATCTTAATTGCCGTAATCGGTGGTGCATTTGGCCCATTAACTGGATTCGCCTTAAACCCAGCTCGTGACTTTGGTCCAAAACTGGTTGCGTACTTTGCTGGCTGGGGTGATATTGCGCTGACTGGTGGACGTGATATCCCTTATTTCTTAGTTCCAATGATTGCTCCATTTATCGGTGGTATCTTAGGTGCATTGGCTTACCGTAAATTAATTGGCCGTCACTTACCTTGCGATACCTGCAAAATTGAAGACGATAAATAAAGTTAAGAGCAATATTGTTGATTATCAGAACAGGTTACTAACATGACAACAGAAACAAATACATCGAATACCGAGAAAAAATACATTGTTGCACTGGATCAGGGTACAACCAGTTCACGCGCCGTAGTCATTGACCACGATGCCAATATCGTCAGTATTTCACAACGTGAATTCACCCAAATCTATCCTAAGCCAGGCTGGGTTGAACACGATCCAATGGAAATTTGGGCGACACAAAGTGCAACCTTAGTTGAAGTATTAGCAAAAGCAGATATTCCATCCGACCACGTTGCAGGTATTGGTATCACAAACCAACGTGAAACCACTATTGTATGGGATAAAGAAACGGGTAAACCTGTTTATAATGCAATTGTATGGCAATGCCGTCGTACTGCGGATTTCTGTACTCGCTTAAAAGATAAAGAAGGTGTTGAAGAATATATCCGTCAAAACACGGGTTTAATGGTTGACCCTTATTTCTCTGGTACAAAATTAAAATGGATCCTCGACAACGTCGAAGGTGCTCGTGAAAAAGCAGAAAAAGGCGAATTGTTATTCGGTACTGTTGATACTTGGTTAGTTTGGAAAATGACACAAGGTCGCGTTCACGTTACAGATTTCACTAACGCCTCACGCACCATGTTATTTAATATCCACTCTTTAGATTGGGATCAAAAAATCCTCGATCTGCTGGATATTCCTCGCAATATGCTACCAAAAGTTGTGCCATCTTCAGAAGTTTATGGCCAAACAAACATTGGTGGTAAAGGGGGTACACGTATTCCTATCGCGGGTATGGCGGGTGACCAACAAGCTGCACTTTATGGTCAACTTTGCGTACAAAGCGGTATGGCAAAAAATACCTATGGTACAGGTTGCTTCTTACTGATGAACACAGGTAAAGAAGCGGTTCGCTCTAATCATGGTTTGTTAACAACAATCTGTTGTGGTCCTCGCGGTGAAGTGAACTATGCCCTAGAAGGTGCGGTATTCGTTGGTGGTGCTTCCATTCAATGGCTACGTGATGAGTTAAAACTCATTGATGAAGCCACTGACTCTGAATACTTCGCAACTAAAGTTAATGATACTAATGGCGTCTATGTTGTTCCTGCATTTACAGGTTTAGGCGCACCATATTGGGATCCGTATGCCCGTGGCGCTATTTTTGGTTTAACCCGTGGCGCTAACCGTAATCACATTATTCGTGCAACCTTAGAATCTATCGCTTATCAAACACGCGATGTGCTTGATGCAATGCAAGCTGATTCAGGTGCACGTTTACAATCACTACGTGTTGATGGTGGTGCTGTTGCTAACAACTTCTTAATGCAATTCCAATCCGATATTTTAGGTACTCGTGTAGAACGCCCTGTTGTTCGTGAAAGTACCGCATTAGGTGCAGCATTCCTTGCAGGTCTTGCTATCGGTTTCTGGAATGATTTAGAAGAAGTGAAAAACAAAGCCGCTATTGATAAAGAATTCCGCCCTGGCATCGAAACCACTGAGCGTAACTATCGCTATAATGGTTGGAAAAAAGCCGTCGCTCGCGCTCAAGAGTGGGAAGATCGCGGTTAATTGCAGTAAAACAGTTTGAGAGAGAAGTAGCCTAGGCTACAAAACCAAAATGCCGAGACTTTTATCTCGGCATTTTTTATTTCAGTCACTGCATCAATTAAATAGTATGTTCTTCATGGCTAAAACGATGAGCCAAAGGAAGCCAACAAAGCATAATCGCCACTGACATAGCAAACATAATCATACCTAAACTAAATTGATTATGTTGTGGCAGTAAAGCAGAAAACCATGTTGCTACACCGGAACCTACATTTTGTAAACCACCCACCAGCGCACCTGCTGAACCCGCTAAATAAGGGAATGGCTCCATCGCCCCTGTTGTTGCTAATGGGAATAGCATACCTGCACCAAAGAAAAACAGTGCTGCGGGTACTAATAAAGTCCAAATATTAATAATATTTAGCCAACCAGGGATCCACATTAAAATCCCTGCGGATAAACAACAAAACACAGAATGCCACATCAGCTGTACAAAGGTTTTGCCTTCACGACCTGCATACCAAGCACCAAAAAATGCAGCAGGAATAGGCAAAATAAATAATATACTGATAGTGATACTATTTAATCCCAATACGCCACCCATCAATACACCGCTTGATGCCTCAAAGACGGCAATACCTGATAACGCACAAATCAGCATAATTAAAAATGCACTGAAGGTACTGTTTGAAAGCAGTAAGTAAAATGATGATAACATTTTACGCTTTTCAACTTGTACAGGACGTGTTTCAGGCATCCAACGATACATACAGAAAAGAACGCTACTTCCCAATAATAATAAGAAGATATAACACGCATGCCAGCCAAAGAAGTGAGCGACCACACCACCAATCATCGGCGCTAATAATGGGCTAACTAAAACGCCCATATTTAACAAGCTATTGGCGTAACGTAATGCAGTTCCTGTATATAAATCACGAGGTTGGGTACGTGTCATTACACCTGCAACACCAGTTCCCATCCCTTGTAAGGTACTTGCAATCACCAGTGTGGTTAAATTTTGCGAGAAAATCGCCACGAGTGTTGATAAACAAAAAATAGTCATACCGACTAAAATAACAGGACGGCGCCCTACTTTGTCGGAAATAGGTCCATAAATTAGTTGTGAAAAACCATAAGAAAAAAGATAGGCACCCATAACTTGCTGTACCGCTCCGATTGGCTCACCAAAGTAAACGGCTATATCAGCAATAACAGGAACATAAATAGTTTGAGTCATTTGACCCACAGCAACCAGTGCAATTATCAATAATAATAGATTTGCATGCTCTAACTTTCTCATTTCTTTTCTTTGCTCAAGAATTTCAGATAAATAAATTAACGGACAAGCACACACCACAGAGAATTTATAAAAATAAACTCCGCAAAATGCATGCCTTTTCAGAATGAGACTAAGTTAACAAATTTGGAGAAATTTGCGAGATAGCCAGCAATTTTTGTATGACACCTAATGTCAGAGAAAAACACCATAGCTGTCAATATAAATGTACATATTGTGTCATTGATTGACAAAATCTCAGATAAATAACATCACCACACCATCTTGATAAATAAAAAATCGCTTTCTATTTAGAATAAATAACCAACGTAAGCATGTTTATCAAAAGGAGATAATCTCTATGGCTAATTGGGTGAATGGAAAAGTTACTCAAGTTCATCACTGGACTGATGCATTAATGAGTCTTGTCATCAATGCTCCTATTGATAAGTTTACAGCTGGGCAATTTGCAAAATTAGCATTAGATATTGATGGCGAGCGAGTACAACGAGCCTACTCTTATGTGAATGCACCTAATGATCCCAATTTAGAGTTCTATCTGGTGACTGTGCCTGATGGAAAATTAAGCCCTAAATTGTGCGCGCTAAAAATAGGTGATGAAGTTCTTGTGACCGAACAAGCCAGTGGCTTTTTTGTATTAGAAGAAGTACCCACCGCGAATACACTTTGGATGCTTTCGACAGGCACCGCTATCGGCCCTTTCCTCTCTATTTTACAATTAGGTGAAGATCTCTCTCGATTTGAAAATATCGTTCTTGTCCACGCTGTTCGATATGCTAATGACTTAAGCTATTTACTTTTAATGGAAAAACTCGTTGAACGTTATCAAGGCAAATTACGCATTCAAACCGTTGTCAGCCGTGAAAATCATATTGGCTCATTAACAGGACGTATTCCTGCACTCATTGAAAGTGGCGCTTTAGAAAAAACGGTAGGTCTAACCATCAACCCAGAAGAGAGCCATATTATGTTGTGTGGTAATCCCCAAATGGTCAGAGACACTCAACAACTCTTAAAAGAGCAACGAGAAATGCGTAAGCACTTACGACGAAAACCCGGACATATCACCAGTGAGCAATATTGGTAATAAGGCAAAAATAAGGGTGAACTTATTTATTTCACCCTTATTTGTTTGATTTAATAACATCAATTAACGCCAGCGACGATAGTCCACTTGCTCAGTTTGTTTACCAAAATAGTTTTCACCGTCATTACCAATAAATACACCACAATCAAGCAACATAATCATCCCAATAAAAGAAGGAAGAAAACGTCCAATCGCCCATTGCCAAAAAGGTTCTAAACTACTGGTATCGGCTAATCCTAACATCACGGCAAGTAAGAGTAATAAGAGCCATATTCCTCTTTTATTTCTATCATGCAGTCTTTTTGTAAAAATCGCGCATAAAGGATAAAGAATAAAAAAGATGAGTATCCACGTAACAATAGCTGGTAAGGGATAAATCATATCATTAATAATAAATAAGCCTAAAAAAAGAGCAAAACAAGCCCCTAAACCAGCCCAAAAATCACGACGTCCAATTCGTCCTTTGAATGAAAATGCCCAATGTTGTAAGGTCATAAATTCTCAATAATTTACTTAATTTGTGAATTACACTGTCCATTTGGTATCAAATAATACAGACTAGCCAATAACAGCACAGATAAGCGGAGGACAGATGATAAAAGCAAACACACTTTCTACGTTATACCTGATAATCATAAGTATTGCTCTTTGTTTGCCAGCTTCTGTTTTTGCAACAGAAATGTCTGTCGCACAAAAACAGCCCACTAAAGATGATATTGCCTATCTTAAACAAGATGCACCTGTTTTTGAAATAACCATTCCAGAGCTAAGAGCTAAGTTCAATCAACAAAATCCATTGTTATCGCTTAACGAATATAAAATTATTACTAATCACGATATTGCGATCCCTCTTGTTAGAGCCGCAACGCGTATCACGCCTTATCTCTATTCATCTGCAATATTAGAGCGCGGGAGCGAAAAAATAAAAAGTTTACAACTCACGCTGATCCACTCCCCAGATTCACCTGAATTAGAAAAGATAAATCGCGAGATCACAACGCAATACATTATCACTTTGATCGCCCAATTTGACTCATCAATAACCCAAGAGCAAATTCAAGAGGCTCTCAATTTATTCGCATTTAAAAATCAAAATTCTGATTATATTAGCCATGATGTGGGTGCTATTCGCTATATTATTGCTCATGAAGATAATCAATTAACCACCTTCGCCATTGAACCGATTAAGCTTTCTTTAAACAGCAAGATCGTTTCAGCTATTCCGTGATAAAAAACAAAGCTATTCTATTCATTGTTCTCTATACTGTTGTGCATCAACAGAATTCGTGTTTATTAGCAAACTAAATTTAAACCACTCGGTTGGAGGAAAAGTTATGCGCCATCCATTAGTCATGGGTAACTGGAAACTCAACGGCAGCATTCATATGGTTCATGAATTAATTGCTGCATTACGTAAAGAAGTTAGCGGTGTTGCGGGTTGTGATGTTGCTATCGCACCACCAGCAGTTTATCTATGCCAAGCACGCCATGAAATTGGTGGAAGCCGTATTGCATTAGGTGCTCAAGATACAGGTGTTAACTTATCAGGTGCTTTCACTGGTGAAACTTCAGCAGAAATGCTGAAAAACGTTGATGTTAAATACGTTATCATTGGTCACTCTGAGCGTCGTACTTATCATAAAGAATCTGACGAGTTTATCGCTCAAAAATTCGGCGTGTTAAAAGAGTTAGGTTTAACACCAGTATTATGTATTGGTGAAACTGAAGCTGAAAACGAAGCTGGCAAAACTCAAGAAGTATGCGCTCGCCAAATCGATGCTGTGTTAAATGCACACGGCGCAGCAGCATTTAAAGACGCGGTTATCGCTTATGAGCCAATATGGGCTATCGGTACAGGTAAATCTGCAACTCCAGCACAAGCTCAAGCTGTTCATAAATTTATTCGTGATCATATTGCGAAGAAAGATGCCGCTATCGCTGAACAAGTGATCATTCAATACGGTGGCTCTGTTAACGATAAAAATGCAGCAGAACTGTTTGGTCAACCAGACATCGATGGCGCATTAGTTGGTGGCGCTTCACTGAAAGCGGACGCATTTGCCGTTATCGTTAAAGCAGCAGCACAAGCTAAAGCGAAAAAATAATTTTTATCTTTCTGGCCTATGCCATTAATCGATAAAAATAGAGAAAATCACCTTACTGAAGATAAAGCAGAAGGTGATTTTTTTGTTTCTAGTCGTGCGATCAGCGACGACTTATTTCATCAAACACACCGCCTGTCGCAAAATGTGTTTTCTGTGCAGATTGCCAATCGCCAAAAACATTATTAAGTGTAAATAACTCTAGTTTTGGAAAACTGCTTTGGTATTTTTCCGCTATCGCTTTATCTCTAGGGCGATAATAGTTTTTCGCAGCGATTTCTTGTCCTTGTGGTGAATAAAGATAGTCTAAGTAAGCGGTAGCGATTTCTCGTGTGCCTCGCTTATCAACCACTTTATCAACGACTGAAACGGTTGGCTCTGCAAGAATAGAAACTGATGGAGTAACAATTTCAAATTTATCAGCCCCTAATTCATTAATCGCTAATAAAGCTTCGTTTTCCCATGCAATCAATACATCACCAATGCCCCGTTCAACAAAGGTATTTGTGGCTCCTCTTGCACCTGAATCTAACACCTCAACTTGCTGATAAAGTGCTTTGACGAAGGCTTTGGCTTTTTCACTGTCTTGATGATTGGCTTTTAATCCATATCCCCACGCTGCAAGATAATTCCATCTCGCACCGCCTGAGGTTTTTGGATTAGGGGTAATAATTGAAATACCTGGTTTGATTAATGAATCCCAATCGACTATTTGTTTAGGGTTTCCTTTTCTGACCAGAAAAACGATTGTTGACGTGTAAGGGGCAGAATTATCAGGAAGTCGTTTTAGCCACTGTTTATCAATACTCCCTCTTTGAGCAATTGCATCTATGTCATAAGCCAGTGCTAAGGTAACAACATCCGCTTCAATACCATTTATTACCGATGTTGCTTGCTTTCCTGAGCCACCATGTGATTGACGAATAGTCACTTTATCTCCCGTCTTCTGCTCCCAATACTGGCTAAATGCTTGATTATACTGCTGATAAAGTTCTCTCGTTGGATCATAAGAGACATTCAATAATTGAATATCTTTAGCCCATAAAATATTGGAAAAAAGTAATGCCATTAAAGCGGTTGATAACACACCCCATTGTTTAAACATATCTATCCCCCTATCGTTAAGTATTTAATTAGGCTGACAGAAAGTTTTATAACGATGAAATAACAAAAAGCCGATGGATATACACAACAGGAATATATCTATCAATATAAAGGGGATCAGAAGAAATAAAAGAGGATAGAGATCGCTAAATGAAATGTTTTCACTCGAGAAACTACTCTGACACAAAAAAGTATCAGAGCAGTTCACGAATAAGGATAGAACTCAGAAAGGCTTTGGTATTACGGTGAGGCTATTGCTTAGTACAATTTTTTCGCGGTTTCATACCAATCAGCCTTAAAGACACGTTTCATATTCATAACCGCATCAATAATATCATGGTGAACCAGTTTTTCGTTTTGAATACCGACACAACGACCGCCATAGCCTTCTAATAGCAGTTGTACAGAGTAAGCACCCATGCGAGAAGCAAGAATACGGTCGTAAGCAACTGGAGAACCACCACGTTGGATATGACCTAATACCGTTGCACGCGTTTCATGTTTAGTTTCAGCTTCAATAAAACGCGCTAATTCATGCACATCACAAACGTGTTCAGTGATTGCAACGATGGCGTGACGTTTACCACGTTCAATACCCGCTTTGATTTCTGCCAGTAACTCATCACGATTAAAAGGTAATTCAGATTCAGGCAGAACAACAAATTCACAGCCCCCTGCGATTGCCGCAGACAGTGTTAAGTCGCCACAGTAACGTCCCATCACTTCTACGATAGAGATACGTTTGTGAGAAGTTGAAGTATCACGTAAGCGGTCAATGGCTTCAACAGCCGTTTCTAATGCAGTGAAATAACCAATAGTGTAGTCAGTACCAGCAACATCATTATCGATTGTGCCTGGTAAACCGATACATGGAAAACCTGCTTCCGTTAATTTTTTTGCACCTAAATAAGAACCATCACCACCAATAACAACTAAGGCATCAAGCTCATTTTGTTTCATGTTTTCGATAGCAACAGCACGTACATTGTCTTCACGGAACTCAGGGAAACGAGCAGAACCAAGGAATGTACCACCACGGTTGATCATGTCTGACACGCTAAAACGGTCGAGTTTTTTCATGCGATTTTCGTATAGCCCCATGTAGCCATCCATAATCCCATAAACCTCTAAACCTTCACTTAGTGCGGCACGGACAACACCACGGATCGCGGCATTCATACCTGGTGCATCACCACCACTTGTTAAAACCCCAATTCTTTTGATCCCATTGACCATGATTACCTCTGATTCTTATTCGATGTAATTATTGCAAAATTGTTGGAATAACTTTTTATTTCAATACCGGCTTATCTGGTGTAATTTTCCGATATCGTAAATGCTGAATTGATTCAACAATACCATTGTACGCATATTTTTTACCAGTTCATCATTATCGTACATTTTTTTTCATAAACTTGATGCGCATTAAACTAATCAGGTAGCCTGTATAAATATTATACTAGTCTATCTCAAACGCATTTCGCCAATAAGTTAACACTTTTTATACAGACACTTTACTGCCTTTTTGCATTCATCTCAAAAAAACGCTATTTACGCTAAAAAATAGCATCGGCATATTTTGATAAATATTCAGTTTTCTCTGGTGTGATGCTCTATCTACCGTTTATCTCTCTATTTTGTGATGTCATCCTTTCAAAGAAAAAGATGATCTAGGGTACATTTGTGACCAGCAACAAAGTTCTCTGGTTGATTTACCGCTTTTCAATCTAGACTGATACAGTGGAACTCACACTTAATAGGAGGTTTTATGTTTGATTTAACGGGTAAAATCGCTTTGGTTTCAGGTGGTGCAAAAGGCATTGGTAAAGGTATCGTTATCGCCCTAAAAAATAGTGGTGCGAAAGTGATTATTGCCGATATTGATGATGTTGCAGGCAATAAAACAAAGCAAGAATTGGATGTTGAGTTTATGCACCTTGATGTCACTCATCAATCTGCCTGCGAAAAAGTGGTTGATGATGTCGTGAAAGAGTACGGTAAACTCGATATTCTTTGTTCCAATACCGGTATTTTCCCTCAAGCCACTATTAAAGAGATGACGGAAGCCGATTGGGATAAAATGCATACCGTTAACCTCAAGGGGATGTTTTTCTTAGTAAAAGCAGCCCTTCGCGTAATGGAAAAACAAAAACAAGGTCGTGTAATTATCACTTCTTCTATTACAGGCGCTATTACGGGTTATCCGGGTTGGAGCCACTATGGTGCAAGTAAAGCAGGACAATTGGGTTTTATGCGTAGCGCAGCACTAGAATATGCACGTCATGGTATTACCATCAATGCTGTGATGCCAGGAAATATCCTCACCGAAGGCTTACAGGCGCAAGGTGAAGCCTATTTAAATCAGATGAAAGCGTCTATCCCAACACATACTTTAGGTGAACCAGAAGATATCGGCTATGCCGCCGCATTCTTTGCGTCGAATGAAGCCAAGTATATTACAGGTCAAACAATTATCGTGGATGGCGGGCAGATTTTACCTGAATCTCCAGAGGCGTTGTTGTAGCTTATATAGTATAGAGATATTATTTTTATGATATCTCTATACTACCTTAATTACTCTCCAGCTACACACCTGATTTAGTTCAATTAAATCAATGGATTAAATTAGAATCAAAGCTGTATATTAAAATACTATACAATCATTTATTGTTATGTGTTACCGTTGCATGTAACCATGTCTATATACATTAACAATATCTATTATTAGCCGTATTTTTATGAAGAAAAAAAAATTTGCAACATTAAGAGCTTGGAATAGAAAACGAAATTATGTAATGAAAGATATTCGCTATTATTTCAACTTGTTTATAGAAAAAATCCTTTGGGATAAATCTAAAAAAACAACTATTGATTTCAACTCAGTAAAAACAATACTAATTTTGCGCAATGAAGGAAAAATAGGTGATGTCATTGTAGATACGGCTATTATAAAGATACTATCTCAACACGGCTATATAATTGATATTTTAGTTACATCAACAAATGACTCGATATTAAAATATAATAATAATATAAGAAAAATATATATTGCCAATAATATAAGTCTTAATGATTTCATGAAGAAACACAATCACAATGTTAGTAAGGACGTTGTGAGAAAATTAAATGAAAATAATTATGATCTAATCATAGATCCATCTATGTTTAATATTCCTATACATAGACCTAGGCTTTTAAAAGAAATTTCAGCAAAAAACGTTATTAGTTTTAATAAGAAAAGTTGGTTAAAACATTATAGTAAATCAATTTATTTTGATTATAATTTAGATCATATAAAAAAATCATATGAGCTATTATTAGCAGAATTTAATATTAATGAGGAAAGCATAGATTATGATATTTGCTATCCCAATGATATTGATGAAGAAATAGAGAGTTATTTATTTACTCTACCTAAAAACACTAAGAATATCATAATAAATATATTTGCTGGTAGTGATGACCGTTGTTTATCTTTAACTCAAGCTAAAGAAATAGATGAAAAATTAAATTCCCTCTATAATGATATTAATATTATTATTTTAGATCATAAAAAAGTAATACCAGACAATACATTTAACCATGCAAAAATATATATACCAAAATCACTACAACACACTATTGCATTGATCTCAAAAGCAGATCTTGTTATATCACCCGATACCTCTATTGTGCATATTTCTGCAACATTCCGACGCCCTCTAGTAGCAATATATAAAGATGCTATCCACAATAATAAATTGTGGGGACCCGGCTATGATAATTCTCAACAGATTTTCGTTTCTAATGCAAAAACATATGAAGACAATAATATTGTTGAACAAATAATAGCTGCATCAGAGAAATATTTAGCCCCAAAATAGCAGTAACTCTCTTTATAAAAGAACTACTAAAATAATAAAAAAATACTCAGATAAAATATAAGGCACTTTTGAAATTTCTTATCTTGTAATTTTAAATAGAGTTACTCAATAAAAAAAAGCCCCTCTCCAGAGGGGCTGCAAAAGACAGGGATGGTGTCTATGGCAAGGAAAAAACTTCGTTGTTGCTACTTACTCTCTAACTAGGTACTGCTTTACTACACTCTTACTTCACTACTGATTCTGTTGACCTTGTTGGTCAACAGATGACATTTGCTGTTGGTAATTCTTTTCCAACTGCGCTTTCTGTTCTGGGGTTAACAGCTGATACATTTGGTTATGGACTTTCGCCATTTCAACATGGCGCTCAATTGCTTGTTTATCCATATCTTGCATCTGTGCTCTTACAGCCGCTTCATCAAATTTCTCAGCTGTGACTAATTTATGCATATTCTCATGACGCTGACGGAAATCTCCGTTATATCTGTCTTGATGATGCTGGCGCATTAAATCGCGCATTTGTGTACGTTGTTGTTCAGTTAATGTAATTCCGTTAAACATATAGGAGTCGCCGTAGCCGTTCCCCATCATATGTCCACCGTTATTCATCATATGACCACGTTGTCCACGGTGACCTCTATAATCATGGTCGCCATGCATTCCATTGCCATAACCACAGTGGTAATTACCATTATACTGTTGCTCAGTAGGCGGATTGGTATTTGTAGTTTCAGCTAATACCATCGTCGGAGCTGCCAAAAACATTGATGCTAGTGCAACTACTGCTACTTTACGCATTGCTTCACTCCTAATTCGGTAAATTAATACCGACCTAATTAATATGACTTCAATGTGTATAATTCATATGTGTAATTCTTTGCTATGTGGATTACTATACCGTTGCGGCTGCAAACTAGCGTCAGAGCGTGTAAAAGAACGTAAAGTCATAGATTCGCGCTATTTATTATCGTATTTTTCTCTTGGAGGAATTGACGAATGCATAAAATCTTATTAGTGGATGACGATCGCGAATTAACATCGCTATTGAAAGAACTGCTTGAAATGGAAGGCTTTAATGTTGTAATCGCCTCTGATGGCGAACAAGCACTTAAACTTTTGGATGCTTCTATCGACTTGTTATTACTGGATATCATGATGCCACGTAAAAACGGGATTGAGACACTCAAAGAATTACGCCAAAATTTCCAGACCCCTGTCATTATGTTAACGGCAAGAGGCAGTGATCTTGACCGAGTACTTGGCTTAGAGCTAGGTGCTGATGACTATTTACCAAAACCTTTTAATGATAGAGAGCTTGTTGCACGTATCAGAGCTATTTTGCGTCGTTCTAATTGGAGCGAACAAAAACAGACTGACAGCAATACATCTCCAACATTACAGGTCGATAAGCTACAACTTAATCCTGGTCGACAAGAAGCAAGTTTTGATAATGAACCGCTAGAGTTAACAGGAACTGAGTTTACTTTGCTTTATTTACTTGCTCAGCATTTAGGACAAGTCGTATCTCGTGAACATCTAAGCCAAGAAGTACTTGGCAAGCGCTTAACACCGTTTGACAGAGCGATTGATATGCATATTTCTAATTTACGCCGTAAATTACCAGAAAGAACAGATGGACAACCTTGGTTTAAAACGTTACGTGGCCGTGGTTATCTGATGGTTTCAATAACTTGATAAATATTCTTTATGATAAATAGTCTGTCAGCGCGCATTTTCGCAATATTCTGGCTGACGCTAGCATTAGTTCTTGTGCTAGTTATGATGGTTCCAAAGCTGGACTCGCGCCAGCTTACCCCTCTTTTAGAGAGTGAATACCGTCAAGGCGTTATGCTAGAACAACATATAGAAGCAGAATTAGCTCAAGATCCCGCTAACGATCTCCTTTGGTGGCGTCGATTAATTCGTGCTATTGATAAATGGGCACCACCTGGTCAACGCTTAATTATCGTGACCAGTGAAGGCCGTATCATCGGCGCTCAACGTAATGAGATGCAGGTTGTCAGAAACTTTATTGGTCAATCTGATAACGCCGATCATCCTAAAAAGAAAAAGTATGGTCGTTCTGAGATGTTAGGGCCCTTTTCTGTAAGAGATGGTGAAGATCATTACCAACTTTATCTCGTACGTCCTTCAAGTAGCCCTCAATCTGACTTTATCAACTTATTATTTGATAAACCGCTATTGCTACTCATATTCACCATGCTTATCAGCACACCATTATTAGTATGGCTTTCTTGGAGCTTAGCAAAACCTGCAAGACAACTTAAAAATGCGGCCGATGATGTTGCTAAAGGTAACCTCCGCCCTCACCCAGAGCTAGAGACTGGTCCTCAAGAGTTTTTAGCAGCAGGCACCAGTTTCAATCAGATGATAAGTGCTCTTGAACGTATGGTTGAAGCACAACAACGTTTAATTTCTGATATTTCTCACGAGTTACGAACACCATTAACACGCTTACAATTAGCTAGCGCATTGTTACGCCGTCGTAGTGGAGAAAGTAAAGAGCTAGAGCGTATTGAAACTGAAACTCAGCGGCTTGATGGCATGATTAATGACTTGCTGGTTCTTTCTCGTAATCAACATAAAAACGAGTTATTACGTGAAACAGTAAAAGCCAATGAATTGTGGGATGATATTTTAGATAACGCTAAATTTGAGGCCGAACAAAGTAATAAAACACTACAAGTGACAACACCGCCGGGAGCATGGCCTATTTACTGTAATCCATATTCTCTGGCTAGTGCATTTGAAAATATCGTTCGTAATGCCTTACGTTATTCCAACTCTCGCATTGAAGTTGCCTTTACTGAGCAGAACCAAGGTATCACCATTATTGTTGATGATGATGGCCCAGGCGTTAGCCCAGAAGATAGAGAGCATATCTTCCGACCGTTCTATCGTACTGATGAAGCAAGAGATCGTGAATCTGGAGGCACAGGCTTAGGTTTAGCGATTGTTGAAACCGCAATTAGCCAACATCGAGGCCATGTTAAAGCTGACGATAGTCCATTAGGTGGGTTAAGAGTAGAGATTTGGTTGCCAAGAGCAGGAGCGGGTAATAAATCACCAGCAGCTTAATAGAGTAATTAAACTGTTGTATCAAAATATACTGCCATCTATTGAAGAATAGGTGGCATATTCTTTTAGTTAGCGTCTAACGATGCAATTCAGAATGATCTGGCTGAATCGACCTCTATTCCGATATTTATATATACCCAATCAATGCTAAAATACCTAGCTATCACTTGACCGTCTGGTTTGAAGAGTCTACTCTCAGTGCGGTTTTTGCATATTGTTAAAGTATGCTTATATAACAAAACTCTTATATTACATATAGATAAGAGTTTTTCGAGATAAATTTTGGCGCTCTGGGGGCCGTAAACCCAGTGCGGTAGCTTTAAGAAATTTTATATTTAATTACTATAATTAATATATATGGTTGATAGAATGCAAGTTATTATAAAATATACAATTGATGAGTCAGTTATTGCTGCATATAAATATCTTTCTGAGAGTGAAGATATATATAGCAATCCTTTTTTAGAATATAATTGGGTTTTATCCATGGCAAATGCCTATGATAAAAATAATATTTTTATACTAATAAAAAATAAAAATAAATTTATAGCCGCATGTGCATTAAGAATTGACAAAAAAAAATTTCTAATGCGAGAAATTACAACACTTAGATTTATCAATAATAATATTGCTGATTATAATGGAATTATATATACAAAAAAAGAAAAAGCATCTCAAATAGCAAAGTATTTCATTAGAGCTATAAATAGTATAAAAAATATAGACTGCATAGATCTAGATAACCTACAACAAAATTGTCATGTATCTACTGAAATATTAAGTCAACTAAGATTTAACTTTAAAAAATATTATATTATTCCTCGTTCAGAATGCCCAAAACTTATTTTAGATCGTAGTGAAATAGATATATTAAAAAAGAATAAACAAGATACATTACGATGCTTAAAACGATTAGAGGAAAACTATTCTGTTGAAATTTTTGTAAATCAGAAAATAGAGGAAAAAGATTTAGAAGTAATCATGAATATTAAAGAAGATACTTATGGTAAACATGATTTATCTATTCCTCAAAACTTTAAAATATTACTAGAATCTATTAAAAATGGTATTCAATATGATTACTCCTATATAAAATGTAATAATGATATTATTGCTGCTCACTTTGGTTTAAGTGATAATGATACAGTCTATTATTATATACCGACATTTAATAGGGATTTTTCAAAGTATGCCGTTGGTAATATTTTACTTTTATCTTTAATCGAACATTATAAAAATAAAAACTATAAAACGTTTGATTTTTTAAGAGGTGGTGAATTATACAAAAAAAATTGGTCATCTGTAACATTAAAAAATCAAGAGGCATTAATATCTCTTAATAAAAAAGGATATATTTACATTACATACATAGCATTACGTCGTATTTTATCTAAGGTAAAACAGAGTGATTAATTTAAATTTCTTTAAAACAAGAAAACTACACTTCTATAAATACAATTTACATAGACCATTGCCCACTAATCAGTATAGTAAAATAATAAAAATAAATAGAATAGAAGACTTTAAATATAAAGTACCATCCTCCTATAAAAATCAAATATTAAAAGAGTTATCTTTAGGTAGTGTGTTATATTTAATCGAAGAAAATGAAGAAATCTGTGCATATATTTTCTGTTCAAATAACATTAAAAATATTATTACTGAATTAAATATAGAGATTGAATTATCTGATTCAACGTATTATGCATATGCAGCTAATACCATAGAAAAATATAGAAATAAAGGCTTATATGGTTTTCTATTAAATCATCTTATAAACCAACATTTTAATAATTTATTTATTGCCGTAGAAGATAACAACCTTATCTCATTAAGAAAAATAGAGAATGCTGGTTTTATAAGGTATTTTTCCCTATTAAAAACTCGATCTTATTTTAAAAATAAATATCTATTATGTTTATAAAGTTTATCTTCCTTGCTTTTTCAAGATTTTATTCAACATTTGTAGGACTTGTACTTTTATTATTATCAACTGAAACATTAGGTTTTGAGCAAAGAGGACAAATTGCAATTAGTATTTCATGGATGACAACAATATTTACAATATCATATCTAAGCTTAGGTCAAATAGGTTATAAAATTGTAGTTGATGATAACTCAAAGATTTCAAATGTAATTAGCATATTTTTTATATATTCACTATTAGTCACTCTATCTATTTTATTACTAGTTTATCCTATATACAAATATTTCCTTCCTAATGGAAGCATTGAAATTGAATATTTTATATTTTCCATAATATTAATTCCTGGGCTTATGCTTGAGCAGCAAATGCTTTCTCTTTTCATTGGGAAAAGAGATACGAGTATAATGAATAAAATAACAATTATAGTAAAAACATTTATACTTTTATTATCTATATTACTCATCTATCTCTTTCCTTCTAAATATCTATTTATTTCATTATTATCATTGATGTCTCTATTACTAGCATTTTCTTTTTTTTATAATTTAAATAAAGATATAAATTTCAAATTTCATTTTGACTTTACTCTTTTTAAAAAAATGCTTCTCTCTGGATTAAATTTCCATTTTTTTAATGCATTTGGATATATATTATACACCCAACTACCGTTGCTTGTTTTACCATGGTTCTTCCCTAACGATATTTATGCTAAATATGAAATAACGTTCAAATTTTTATCTCTATTAACCATAATTGCTACGACGTGTCAGTTATTAGGAATGAGAATATTTAGTAATACTGAAATTTCAAAGAAAGTCGCTTGGAAAAAATATATATCAATCGTTGGTATATATTTTTTACTTTCTTACTGTATAGTTGGTATATGCTATCTAATCAAACCCATACTTTTTAATTTTAATTTTTTTAATGAGTATCAAACTTCCTATATATTATTCCTACAGTTAGCATTATTCATTCCATTTATGAATACATCAGCTTTTCTACCTACATTATTTTTGAATTTAAATAAATTAAATTTATCAGCTATATATAATGTACTCTTAGGTTTGATTTCCTTAATCTTAATATCTACGACTATATTATTTTTTAATCCAGAAGATATCTTTAACGCTCTAAAAATAGTATATATTACTGCAGGGATATTGTTTTTGTATTTCATATGTGCTTTATACAAGAGAAACATATTAAATGATCAATGTTAATTTAATTAAAGACTATTATTCTTCTCTTATCGTAAACATGAATAGAGATTTTACTAATGCTAAAAAGGTTAGTGTAAAAATTTCTAATGGGGAAGTATTTTTATTACCATTATTACAGAATAATATTCAATCAATAGATATTGATTTTTATTTTAAGAGTAAAGACAAGAATCTAAAAAACGATTTATTAGTAAATAAATTTGTTACCGTATACTTTAAAATCATATATTCAGATTTCAGTGAAATAAATTACTATTTTAAGCAACGAATTTATAATAAATCTATTAATACTTTTATTTCTAGCCTTTCATTCGATTTATATTTATTATTAAATTTCAAATTAAATTTGGACACTCCGATTATTGAGTGTAATTTATCTCAAAAGGCAAATAATAAGAACAATAAATTTCTTTTTATAAAAAATTTATTAAATAGAATCCTTAATAGATTTTTTATAAGGGATGAATGGCTGATATTATTTGCAAAAGAAAGAATAAATCCTAAACAGCTTCATGAAAATTTCAATAAATTTATTTCACTTGGCAACGATAAAGGTTATTTTAATGCAGATCCTTTTCTCTTTAAAAAGGATGATAACTATTATATTTTTTATGAAAAATGTAAATTATTACGAGGTAAAGGAATTCTCGTTGCTAAAAATATAAAAGATAATAAAGAATTCCCTATATTAGAAGAAAACTATCATCTATCTTATCCAAATATTTTTGAATATCAAAATAAAATATATCTAATTCCACAAGGTGATAACTTTTCGATTGATCTCTATGAGTGTACATCCTTTCCCAATAAATGGAGAAAAATACATACTTTAATTAAAAGTAAAACTCTTCATTTTTCTGATACTAATATTTACTTTCAAAAGAATGATATCAAAATAACCACATCAATTTACTCTCATGCAAAAGATAGTAATAGATGTTTGCTAGAATGGAATATTTCAAATTTATTAAATGCAAATTTAAATCTAGAGGATGCCATTATTACCCGTATAGGGGACGAAGGATCAAGAAATGCTGGGAATTTAAAAGATTCCAAAATGGCATTATATCAAGACTGTGCTATATCTTATGGTGAAAATTTAATTAATAAAGAAGATTTATATGTAATTAATCCTCCAAAAGGTTATTCTGGCATACACACATATAATACTATTGATAATATTACTATTATTGATTTAAAGAAAAAAAAATATGGTTTGTTTTTCTAACTGGTTAATGATATGACATATCGATTTCTGTTTACAACTTACTTTTCTTTATATTTTTTTAAAATAGCAATACCTGGAGGAGCGATTTTCTACGCACTAAGCTCATTAGTTGGGCTATTATTTATTCCTTATGCATTACGTTTTAAGCTTAGTATGACAATGCTTCTAATAGTTACTATATCTTATATATTAGTTTGTGTTGGTTCTCATGATAGATACCTTGAATCTTATTTTTCTCTTTATATTTTAGCTATTTCCAATATTAGTATATTCTCTTATATCTACTTTTTAGTTTTAAAAGGTGATAGATTTAAGCTAAATAAAATAAAAAATGATATAAAAAATATTGGTTTAATCATATTTATGTTAATTTTCATAATGGAACTGAAAGTTGGAGGATTAGTAAAAGTTGATTATATCAATTTATTTGGTGTCGATATTAATAGAAACTCGGTGCATCCAATAGTTTTATGCTTTCTTTATATTTATTCCACCTTAACAATTTTATTAAAATCTAAAAATGAGCGATTAAAATTCAATCATGCATTCTTTATATTAGCAGTTATTATTATGATTTTATCAAATAGTAGAGCAGCTCAGGCAGCATCATTATTAGTTTTTGTATTTTATCTATTTTCTAGTTATTCATTTCAAGAGCGATATTTAATCCTCTCCCTTATAACTATTTTTGGTATGTTTTTTATCTTGTTTGTAGATTTTTCCTTTTTAACAGAAAGATTAAATAAATCTGGTGAGAATAGTGGATTAGAAAGCAGTCGATTTATTATGTGGTCTTGTTATTATAATAACTTTGAAATAAGCCAACTTATCTTTGGCCTACATGAGGCAGGAAGAGATCAATGTGCATATTTGCCTCGTGTAATTGGTAAAAACCCCCATAATTCAATTATATGGTCAGCATCTGTATATGGTTTCATTACTCTATTTATTTTATTCGCACTAATTAAAAATCTTACACGAGCGTTTTTCAAAAAAGAATATTTATATTTTATTCTTATTTTGTGCTATATATTCATAATGAATTTCGAAAGAGCATATATAGTAAGTCCGTTAGATGTTCCTCTTCTGCTATTAATATTCTTACCTTTGCTGATAAAAAAACTAAAGTTATCATCATCTAACCAACCATTGGGATATTATATAAATTGAAAGTACTCCTTTTTTCTCATGAATATCCTCCTTGTATAGGTGGAGCAGGTTCTGTTGCTGAATCTATTTTTACATCATTTAAAAGAAAAAATATTAATGTAACCTTGCTTACTTCTTCACGAACAAATGAAGATAAAAATAACTTTATTTTTACTGAAAGAATGAACCATAAATTATGGTTTATTAGTTATTCTTCTTGGTTAAAAAAACATATATCACAATTTGATCTCATAATTTGTAATGACCCAGCAGCAATCTATAATGCTGGGAAATATTTTCCCGAAGATATATTAGCTAAAACAGTATGTTTAATTCATGGTGAAGAGAAATATTTAAATAAAAAACATTTTATTATTAATAAACTGAACTTCTCTAATTATTTTAAAAAAGCTATAAATATGGCAAAGAAAATAATTTTTGTATCTGAGTATATTAAAGATAGATATGCTGAACTCTACAATATTGAATTAGATGATAGTAAGTATAGAATAATACATAGTGGTGTTAAAGATACCTTCTCTTGTACGAAAAATATATTATCAAAAGAAAAAAACACATTCCTGACAGTTTCACGCTTAGAGAAAGCTAAGGGATTTGACACTATGTTACAAGCATTTTGTAAAGTGAAAGAATCAGGAATTGATTTTAAATGGTATATCGCTGGCAATGGTTCATACTATGAGGATTTTGCAAAAATAATAAAAAGATCACCTATAAATGAAAATATTGTTTTATTAGGCAAAATTGAGCGCTCTAAACTACCTGAAATATATCAAAAAGCTTATTATTATATTTCACTTTCAGAATTAAATGAATCTTATGGATTAAGTTACTTAGAAGCGGCAACCTGTGGTACAACGCCTATTGGCTATAATCGATGTGGGACAAAAGAAGCATTTAAATATATCGACAATGGCATATTAATCGATAACTTCAAAGATAAAGATAAGATTGGTGATATTTTATGCGAAATTTTAAAAATTAGCCAAACTCCTATAACCTCTTGTTCTAGAAGTGAATCAGACTTCATAGAGGAATTAATTAATAATGTCTTTTAAAATTTTATTTTTAGAGGAAGAATCTTTTTATAACGACATGTTAAATAAAAATTTTTTTCTCGATTGTGAATTATTTTTTAATGGCTGTAAATTCTATAGGAAACCTGAGAAACTAAAAGAATATGATTTAATTGTTTATACAATCTATTCATCCCCTATATATAATTATGTCATAACAAAAGCTTTAGAATTAGATATCAATACACTTCTACTTATGGATGGTATTTGTGAATTTAGTAATTTTACAAATAACAATAAGATAAGTTCATTAGGTATAGAAAATTATCATCCAATAATAGCCAATAATATTGGTGTTATTGGCAATACGGCAAAAAAATATTTCAATGAATTTAATATTAACTCAGTACATTACCTTCCACCAAGAGTTATAGATACTAGTATGAATGATAAAATTCCTCTAAATAAAGAAAATATATTTCTAATTACAACTGCCAATACCGCGTATTACAATGAATATGAATATAATAGATTAATATGTCTATTGAAAGATATTATTCATAGTTTAGAAAAAGATAATATAAATTTTTATTTTAGAATTTTTGATGAGAAAATTATTACTGACTTATCCATTTCTCCTGAGAGAAATCTTAATACCGGTAGTTTTCCAGAAATACTAAAAAAAATTAATTTTGTTATTACGACTCCAAGTTCAATTATGCTAACAGCTATGTATCATAACAGACCTGTTGCTATGCTACTTTATCGTGATTCACCAAATTTTATTCAAAGTGGTTGGCTTATAAGTAAAGATATTGATTATTCATCCACATTTTCATCAATGATAAGTTTTGACGAAAAAAGAATAAACTTTCAATTAAGTCAATTAGAAGATAATTTGAAGCAAAACAACAATGTTCAAGATTGTTTTACTAATATAAAAAAATCGAATTTCAAGCAAATTGCTGAATTTATTAATGTTATGAATTTAAATATGTTAAATTCTAAATTTAACTTTAATATAGAATACATCATAAGAAATATTTATAGAAAATTTATTAGAGGAAGCTCTCTAGAAAAAAAACTAAAGAAAAAATAGCATACAAAATTATGAAAAGAATAGCTCATGTTCAAGTTATACCTAAACTATCAGGTGCTCAAAAATTCTCTTTAGAGATATTTAAGAATGTTTCAAATTTTGAAAAATATATTATATGTGCAGAATTTGAAGATGAAACAGAGGAACAAAGAAATGACTTTGTCACTCATTTTAAACAAGCAAATGTAAATATAATTTGGTGCAAAAATTTAAAAAGAAAAATTGGCTTTCACGATATAAAAAGTATTATTGAATTATATAATATATTTAGAAAATATAAATTTGATGTTGTACACACAAATTCGACCAAGCCAGGTATCATTGCAAGAATTGCTGCAAAAATCGCAGGAGTAAAGAAAGTAATTCATACTGTGCATGGTATTTCCTTCCATAAAGAAGTTAATATTTTTTCTAGAATAATATTTTATTTTTTAGAAATAGTAGCATTACAATTTGGTAATACCAACGTTACTGTCAATAAAAATTATTTGAAATATTATAAATTTATGTTTTGGAAAAAAAGTTTATGTATTTATAACGGTTTAGATTTTAAAGCATTATCTACTAATAAAAATAGAATACATAACAAAGAAAATAATGATACCAAAAATATTCTTTTTGTTGGTCGTCTTGATCAACAGAAAGATCCTTTAGGATTAATAAAAATTTTTCATGAATGCTCTTTAACTAATAACAATCTTATATTAAACATTGTAGGTGATGGTGAATTAAGAGCTGAGTGTGAAGAGCTTTCAAATAAATTAAATCTAAATGAAAAAATAAATTTTTTAGGTTGGATCTCTGAACCATCTCTATTTTATAATAATGCTGATTTATTTGTATGCCCTTCTAAATTTGAAGCTTTCGGTTTTACTTTTGCAGAAGCTGCTTTTTTTGAAATACCTATAGTAGCTACTAATGTTGAAGGTATTCCAGAAGTTGTTATAAATAATAAAATGGGATATTTATATCCACCTTATAATTATAGTGATATGGCTCAAGGAGTATTAAAAATTTTAGATAATGAAGAACTCAAAAAGTCAATGAGTGAATTTGGTTTGCAATATGTAACTGATAATTTTCAGTTGGATAAATGTATAACACAATATCTAAATTTATATAATAAATAGTTTTTCCTATGATTTTTCCAATCCCATATACCTTAAATTTAAACTATATTAAACCATGAAAATCACCATCTCTGGAACCGGCTATGTCGGTCTATCTAACGGAATACTTCTTTCCCAAAACAACACAGTTGTTGCGTTAGATATCAATAAAGAAAAAGTTGAATTACTTAACAAAAAAATCTCTCCAATTTCAGATAAAGAAATTGAAGAGTTTTTAGCAACCAAAACGCTCGACTTTACGGCAACTTTAGATAAAGAGTTCGCTTATAAAGATGCGGATTTTGTTATCATTGCTACTCCAACCGATTATGATCCTAAAACTAACTACTTTAACACTTCTTCTGTAGAGTCCGTTATTCGTGATGTTTTAGAATATAATCCGAACACGACAATGATTATTAAATCAACAATTCCGGTTGGTTTTACCAAAGAAATGAGAGAGAAATATAATACGGATAATATTATCTTTTCTCCTGAATTCTTACGTGAAGGCCGTGCACTTTACGACAATCTTTATCCATCACGTATTGTTATTGGTGAGCAATCAGAAAGAGCGCAAAAATTTGCTGACCTTTTACAACAAGGTGCATTAAAGAAAGATGTTGATGTTCTATTCACTGATTCCACAGAAGCAGAAGCGATTAAATTATTTGCCAATACATATTTAGCATTACGTGTTGCTTACTTTAATGAACTTGATAGCTATGCCGAATCTTATGGTTTGAACTCAAAACAAATTATTGAGGGCGTCTGTTTAGATCCGCGTATTGGTAATCACTATAATAATCCATCATTCGGTTACGGTGGCTACTGCTTACCAAAAGATACCAAACAACTGTTAGCAAACTACGACTCTGTCCCTAATAATATTATTAGTGCAATCGTTGAAGCTAATCGCACTCGTAAAGACTTTATTGCAGATTCTATTATTGCTAAATCACCAAAAATCGTAGGTGTTTATCGTTTAATTATGAAATCGGGTTCTGATAATTTCCGCTCATCTTCAATCCAAGGCATTATGAAACGAATCAAAGCCAAAGGCATTGAAGTAGTGATTTATGAACCTGAAATGAAAGAAGATACTTTCTTTAATTCAAGATTGATCCGTGATTTAAATGAGTTTAAATCAATCTCTGATGTCATTATTACTAATAGAATGTCATCAGTGCTAAACGATGTTGAAGAAAAAGTTTATACTCGTGACCTCTTTGGTAACGATTAAATCGATTTCATATGCTCAATATCGTCTTATTTGAACCCGAAATTCCACCGAATACGGGTAATATTATTCGCCTGTGTGCTAACACAGGCTTTCATCTCCATTTGATCCAACCTTTGGGTTTTACTTGGGATGATAAACGTCTACGTCGTGCAGGGCTTGATTATCGTGAGTTTGCAGATATTAAACAGCACCACGATTATTATGCTTTTTTAGAAAGTGAAGGTTTAAACCCTGATAATGCACAATCACCGACAGGTGCGCGTGTATTTTCCTTAACGACAAAAGGGACTCCTGCACATAGCAACGTTAGCTATCAAGATGGCGATTATCTTCTTTTTGGACCTGAAACTCGTGGTTTACCACCTTATGTATTGGATAATATGCCAACACAGCAGAAAATCAGAGTCCCTATGCTTGCAGATAGTCGCAGTATGAACCTGTCAAATACTGTTGCCGTTGTAGTTTTCGAGGCATGGCGTCAACTAGGTTATCCTGGTGCATTATTAAGAGACTGAAATGCAAAAAGCGCTACTCATTAATAATGAGCAAGCGCTTTTTTTATTTAATCCAAAGATATTAAAACGTCATTTTATCTATTTCTGGTCGTTTTATATCAGCAACAACCTTCGTAATATACCGACACCCTTCCCCTACATCTTTCAACACCAATGCATGAGCGCCAATCACGGCATTATCACCTACCACTATCTCTCCGCCAATAATCGATGAGTTACAACCAATATAAACGTTATTGCCGACTCGAATATTGGCTTTGCCATCTTTCGCTTTTACACCAATCGTCACGCCTTGCATTAAGGTCACATTCTCGCCTAACTGACAGTAATTAGTCAGTACAATCCCGATAGGATGCGGTAATGAAAGACCTTTGCCTATACGTGTTCTTAGTGAGATATCGTTGCAATATTTACGATTATTGTTAGCACCAATGCGAGTGCCTAACTTTTTAAGAAAACGATGGTTAGAGAAATAAAAGAATTGGGCGACACGCCACCAAAATAGATAACGTGAGCGTTGGCAGAAAAAAACACGATGAAAAAGTCTTATCCAGCTAAAAGGCTTGTTATCACTAATATATTCAGCGTGTAAACAAGCCTTAAGTTCAGAGAGTGTGACTTCTGTTGATACCATTAAATACCATCACCACATTCAAAACCAGATACTACACCATTAAAGTGTTGATCCATATCGAGTGAAGGCTTATCACTGGTTGGTTTACCCACAATGCGAGCAGGTACACCAGCAACCGTGGTGTGTGCAGGAACTTCATGTAATACCACAGAGCCAGCGCCAATTTTAGCACCGCGACCAATCTCAATATTACCAAGTATTTTAGCACCAGCACCAATCATCACGCCTTCGCGTACTTTAGGATGACGATCACCGCAAGTTTTACCTGTTCCCCCTAAGGTAACAGATTGTAAAATAGAGACATCATTCTCGACGATAGCAGTTTCACCAATCACAATACCTGTCGCATGATCAAGCATAATGCCATGGCCAATGCGGGCGGCTGGATGAATATCGACACCAAAAGTAACAGATATCTGGTTTTGTAGGTAAATGGCAAGTGCTTTACGATCTTGCCCCCATAACCAATGAGCTATGCGATAAGCTTGTAAGGCATGGAAACCTTTTAGATAAAGCAGAGGTGTGGAGTATTTATCAACAGCAGGGTCGCGTAAACGAACGGCGGAAATATCATAAGCTGCAGATTCAATCATAGAATGATCACTGCGATATGCTTCCTCAACAATCTCACGCACAGCAATCGCGGGCATTGTCTGAGTTGCCAGCTTGTTCGCCAGCATATAACTTAAAGCGCTGCCTAAATTTTCATGCTTGAGTAATGTCGCATGGAAGAAACTCGCCAAAATTGGCTCGCAATCTGCCAAACATCTTGCTTCATTTTTAATATGATCCCAGACTCTTTTTAGCTCTTCTAGCGACATACTCACTCTCATTCTTTTACATTGAAGCCTAAGCAAAAACTTAGGCTTCTTATGTTTAAAACAGAAATAAATAACTGACTATTTAAAATAGACTTAGAACAGATTGCTGTCTATCTCATCTTTCGTTGCGCGACCTAATAAAGATAATGCCGCTTCTTTGGCATCTTTATGCTGATATAAAATCTGGTAGATCTGCTCAGTGATAGGCATTTCAACACCAACTTGTTCTGCTAATGCGCGAACTTCTTTGGTATTACGATAACCTTCAACTACCTGCCCAATTTTCTCTTGGGCAGTATCAACATCAAAACCTTGACCTAGCATCATGCCGAATCGACGATTACGAGATTGGTTATCAGTACAGGTTAAGACTAAATCACCTAACCCTGCCATTCCCATAAAGGTTGCTGCATCTGCACCTAAAGCTTTCCCTAAACGACTCATCTCAGCAAGACCACGGGTGATAAGCGCTGTACGTGCATTGGCACCAAAACCCATACCATCAGACATACCCGCGCCAATGGCGATAACGTTTTTTACCGCGCCACCCAGTTGCACACCGATAAAGTCAGGGTTTTTATAAACACGGAAACTTTTGCCACAATGGAAAAGCTGTTGAAGCTCTTCAGAGAACGTATTATCCGTTGATGCCACAGAAATCGCAGTAGGTAAACCTGCCGCAAGCTCTTTAGCAAAAGTAGGTCCTGATAAAACTGCGAGCGGGATTTCATTACCTAATACTTCACGCGCTACATCTTGCAACAAGCGACCAGTATGTGCCTCAAGTCCTTTTGTCGCCCAAACAACACGCGCATCCTGACGTAAAAAGGGTTTGATCTGTTGTAATACATCACCAAAAACATGGCTTGGGATCACAACCAGAATATTACGGCTGGCTTCAATGGCTTTTTGCAAAGAAGCTTCCATGTATAAACTATCAGGAAAGGAAACATCGGGCAGAAATGCCTGATTACAGCGAGCTTGCTCTAACGCAGCAACATGCTCAGCATCATGACCCCAAAGTACGACGTCATGGCCATTGCGCGCCAAAGTAATCGCTAAAGCGGTGCCGTATGAACCGGCACCGATAACTGTCATAGAAGCGTTCATTAAGCTTCTTCAACCCCTTCATTAGCGGCATCAGTTTGTTGCTGCTGTAAATAGTTCATAAACAACGCATCAAAGTTAACTGGTGCTAAATTCAGTTGTGGGAAAGTACCACGGCTGACTAAGTTAGTGATACATTCACGAGCATAAGGGAACAGAACGTTAGGGCAATATGCACCTAAGCAATGTGCTAATTGAGTGCCTTCGATACCTTCAACGGTAAAGATACCTGCTTGTTGAACTTCACACAGGAATGCAGTTTCGTTATCCATTGTTGCGGTTACAGTCACGCGCAGAATAACTTCATAGACGTTTTCAGCTAAAGTATTAGAAGAAGTATCCAGATCTAATTTAACTTCTGGTTGCCACTCTTTTTGGAAAACTTGTGGGGCATTAGGCGCTTCAAAAGAGATATCTTTTGTATAGATACGTTGAATTTGAAAAGTCATCTCTTGGTTTTGCTGTTCTGACATAATAATCTTACCTTTTTATATCCTTATTAATTGAATAGCAGTAAGTATAGAACTCAATCTGCCCGCTCGTTACTTTTTACCTTTAGCCAGTGGTAAATTCTCACCACTCCAGCCTGAAAGACCATCTTTTAAGATAAAGACTTTTTCAAAACCGAGTTTAATTAGGCTCTCAGCAGGTTTTGCACCTTCAATGCCTGATGGTGACACAACAATAACTGGCTGTGATTTATATTTCTCCAGCTCAGCAATATTATTACTTTTGATTTCAGAAGGCGTTAAATTGATAGAATCAATGATGTGTCCTTTACGGAACTCATCACGGCTACGGATATCAACACACACCGCATTCTCTTTGTTTATCAAAGAAATCGCTTCTGTACGGGAAATATTTTTCGTCTTAGAAAAAAGCCCTTTAAAGGTCAATACAATGACCGCCACCAGCAATGCGACCCAGACAAAACTTAACAGGGTGTGCCGGTTGAAAAATTGCATTACTTCTTGCAGCATAGGATGCAATCACTCTCGTTAGTTAAAAATAGTATCAAAGAGCCAAAGTATACCTTTGTCATGGCGCAATTACAGCCTATTCCTGCGTTTCTCTTTCTATTTTTGCGGAAAGTTTCTCAACAATCATTTTTTTTATTGACGGATTTATGTACCATTAGCACCGGATTTATGAAAAATGATGAATTAAAAAGGTCACTCCTTTTTTACTCTACAAGATCCCTCTTCAGGCAAGCTATTAATAAATCAGCATCCCTTATAATGGCTACTTACGTATAAAATCGCCCATATTACGTAAGATTTATACCTGTCTGAGATACAACAACTATCTGTTATTTATTTAAAAGTATTGAGAACACGAGCATGTCGCAAACAAATCAAGTGCCTAAAATTGGATTCGTTTCATTAGGTTGTCCTAAAAATTTAGTGGACTCTGAACGTATCTTAACCGAACTGCGCACAGAAGGTTATCAAGTTGTTCCTACCTATAATGATGCTGATTTAGTCATCGTCAACACCTGTGGGTTTATTGACAGCGCAGTACAAGAATCGCTAGAAGCGATTGGTGAAGCACTCGATGAAAACGGTAAAGTGATTGTTACTGGCTGTTTAGGTGCAAAAGAGAACCAAATTCGTGAAGTGCACCCAAAAGTACTCGAAATCACAGGGCCTCATAGTTATGAGCAAGTTTTATCTCATATTCACCACTATGTACCAAAACCTGACCACAATCCTTTTCTCAGTCTTGTTCCTGAACAAGGTGTAAAATTAACACCTCGTCATTACGCCTATTTAAAAATCTCTGAAGGCTGTAATCACCGTTGTACTTTCTGCATTATTCCATCAATGCGAGGCGATTTAGACAGTCGTCCAATTGGTGAAGTATTAGGTGAAGCTAAAAGATTAGTTAATGCAGGCGTAAAAGAGTTACTTGTTATCTCTCAAGATACTTCTGCTTACGGTGTTGATACTAAACATCAAACGGGTTTTTGGGATGGAATGCCTGTCAAAACCAGTATGGTCAGTTTATGTGAACAACTGGCAAAATTAGGCATTTGGGTTCGTTTACACTACGTTTATCCATACCCACATGTTGATGATGTCATTCCTTTAATGGCTGAAGGTAAAATTCTACCTTATTTGGATATTCCGCTTCAGCATGCTAGCCCTAAGATCTTAAAACTAATGAAACGCCCAGGTGCCGTTGAACGTACCTTAGAGCGAGTAAAGCGCTGGCGTGAAATTTGCCCTGAATTAACCTTACGTTCTACCTTTATTGTTGGTTTTCCGGGTGAAACAGAAGAAGATTTCCAAATGTTGTTGGATTTCCTCACCGAAGCACGTTTAGATCGCGTAGGTTGCTTTAAATACAGCCCTGTTGATGGTGCAAAAGCAAATGAACTGGCGGATCAAGTGCCTGAAGAAGTGAAAGAAGAACGTTATCATCGCTTTATGCAGTTGCAACAACAAATTTCGACTGAACGCCTGCAAGAAAAAATCGGCAAAGTATTGCTGGTTATGATTGATGAAGTCGATGAAGAAGGCGCGATTGGTCGTAGCATGGCTGATGCTCCTGAAATTGATGGTGCTGTTTACCTCAATGAGCAATTTGATGTAGAGCCAGGGCAAATCGTGCGTGTTCTTATTGAACATGCTGACGAATATGACCTTTGGGGTACTATCGTCGAATAATCTCTCTCGTGGACAGCGTGATATTCTATTGCGCTGTCACACAGATTGCCTCTTTTTTCCGCTCTCCTATTATTATTGCTTTATAATCTCTTATTAATTGAATAGATTACCTGTTAGGTATTATCTGAAATTTCGGCTTTATTTCGTGTTAGCTGGTCAGTTGTTTTGTGACATGAAATAATCTTACAAACTGTTATGAAAGGTACGTTGGTCAGATGGCAGAGAAAATGGATCTTCAAAAAAAAACACATCCGTCTTATCGTGTATTTTCTTTACCGTTAATCACGTTGCTTATTAGCACCTCCCTCTTTTCTGCATCCCCTATTTTTGCGAACACATTAACGGATAATCGTAATCAGCTAAAAGATTTACAAACCACGATTGCTGAAAAAGAAAAACAGGTTCAAGAACAACAAAAACAACGTACAGCCCTTCTTAATCAATTAAAAACACAGGAAACCCAAATTTCTAGTGCGGGTCGCTCTGTGCATGAAACACAAAACCGCTTACAAACGTTAGGCAAAGAGATCAAAACCATTACTGCAAATATTGCACGCTTACAAAAACAGTATCAATCTCAACAAGAATTATTAGCTCGCCAAATGGATGCGGCTTATCGCCAAGGTAAACATCAAGGTATAGAGCTTCTATTTCGTGGTGAAGAAGGCCAACGTGAAGAGCGTATCTTAGCGTATTACAGCTATATTAATGATGCGCGTAAAGAAACAATGGCAGAGCTTGCTCAAACCTCAAAAGAACTTGAAGCGGAAAAAAACGCTCAACAAGCAAAACAAAATGAACAAAAACAAGTTCTCACAAAGCAACAACAAGAGAAGCAAAAGCTTGATAACGCATTAGCCGCTCGCCAAAAAACGCTAACTCAACTTGAATCAACATTAAAAGCGGATCAGAAAAATTTAGCCACCATGCGGGCTAACGAAGCACAGTTAAGAAATAAAATTGCACAAGCAGAGCGTGAAGCCAAAGCCCGTGCTGAGCGAGAGGCCCGAGAAGCCGCTCGCATTGCAGCAAAACAGCGTGAAGCACAACAACGAGGTTCAACCTATAAACCAACAGCCGAAGAGCAATCATTGATGTCTCGTACAGGCGGTTTGGGTAGACCTGCTGGACAAGCCATTTGGCCTATCAGAGGCTCTTTATTACACCGTTTTGGTGAGTCTATTTCTGGCTCTGGTGAATTACGTTGGAAAGGTATTGTTATACCTGCGGCACAAGGTACCGAAGTGAAAGCTATTGCTGATGGTCGCGTGTTGTTAGCCGATTGGCTTCAAGGCTATGGTTTAGTCGTCGTGGTTGAACACGGTAAAGGCGATATGAGCCTTTACGGTTATAACCAAAGTGCTTTAGTGAATGTGGGTCAGCAAGTTAAAGCTGGACAAGCTATTGCTTTAGTCGGTAACAGTGGTGGACAAGAGCGTTCAGCACTCTATTTTGAAATTAGACGTCAAGGGAAAGCGGTAAATCCAGTTCCTTGGCTTGGGAGGTAGGTTTGAAATTACTTGGCACATTACAACGCAAGCACTCTTTTTTACTTAGTTTAATGTTGCTAAGTCTGGTTGTGAGTACTCCCGCATTCGCAGCCAAATTAGCCATTGTGATTGATGATTTTGGTTATCGTAAAAAAGAAGATAACCAAGTTTTACAACTTCCTACGGCAGTTTCTATCGCTATTTTGCCTGATTCCCCTCATGGTAAAGAAATGGCGACTAAAGCCCATGCTCAAGGACGAGAAATCCTGATCCACATGCCAATGGCTCCTATTAGCAAACAACCTCTAGAGCGCGATACCCTAAAACCTTCTATGGGTCAGGATGAAATTAACCGCATTATTCAGCATGCTATTAGTAATGTTCCTTTCGCTATCGGTATGAATAACCATATGGGCAGTGCGATGACATCCAATAGACAAGCGATGGATAGAGTCATTAAAGCCCTTAATCACTCAAACCTCTATTTTTTAGATAGCGTGACCATTGGTAATACACAAGCGGCCATTGCTGCAAAAGCCGCAGGTGTTCCCTCTTTACGCCGTCATGTTTTTCTTGATAACGTACAAACCGAAGCTGAAACAAGGCAACAACTGGCTCGCGCTATTGCTTTAGCACGAAAGAATGGCTCTGCAATTGCGATTGGACACCCTCACCCCTCAACCGTCCGAGCATTACAGCAACAGTTACCTTTATTACCTGCTGATATTCAACTGGTTGCACCGAGTACTCTATTAAAACCACAGGCAGAAAAACCAATACAACCAGAACCACCAAAAGTTGTACCACCAACAGAACAACCACAAGAGCCAAAACCTGCGACTTGGTTAAAACCCGCACAAGAAGCCATTATTTCGATGAAAAAAAGTACGCTGATTAATACCTTATCAAGCGGGTTTAACTCATCAGAAAAAAAGAAAATACCGAATACGCCTACTCCGAACGAAATCGGCGAAGTTGAAAAATAATGTAACAAAAAAGAGCCTTAAAAGGCTCTTTTTTTCCTTAGCTCTCACATATCACTGCCAATCTAAAATCACTTTACCTGATTGGCCTGAACGCATGATATCAAAGCCTTTTTGAAATTCATCAATTGGGAATTGATGAGTAATAATAGGCGAGAGATCAAGGCCAGACTGAATAAGTGCCGCCATTTTATACCATGTTTCGAACATCTCACGACCATAGATACCTTTAATAAACAATCCCTTAAAGATAACTTGTCCCCAATCAATCGCCATATCAGAAGGCGGAATACCTAAAAGGGCAATACGACCGCCATGATTCATAGTATTCAGCATGGTACGAAACGCAGGTGGTGCGCCTGACATTTCTAATCCCACATCAAAACCTTCTGTCATGCCTAACTCTTTCATCACATCGATTAAGTTTTCTTTGCTGACATTAACTGCTCGGGTAACACCCATTTTTTTCGCAAGATCAAGGCGATATTCATTAACATCCGTGATCACCACATGACGTGCACCGACATGTTTACAAATTGCAGCAGCCATAATACCAATTGGGCCAGCACCAGAAACCAGCACATCTTCTCCCACTAAATCAAAAGATAGCGCGGTATGTACAGCATTACCAAATGGGTCAAAAATAGCGGCAAGCTCATCAGGAATATTGTCTGGAATTTTAAATGCATTAAAGGCAGGGATAACCAGATATTCAGCAAAACAGCCTGGACGATTTACACCCACACCAATAGTATTACGGCATAAATGCGTACGACCACCACGGCAATTACGGCAATGACCACAAGTGATATGCCCTTCACCAGAGACGCGATCACCAATATTAAAACCTTTAACTTCCTGTCCTATCGCAACAATTTCGCCGATATATTCATGACCTACAACCATAGGAACAGGAATTGTTTTTTGTGACCACTCGTCCCAGTTATAAATATGAACATCAGTGCCACAAATTGCTGTTTTACGAATTTTGATCATCACATCGTTATGACCAAGTTCAGGTACTGGGACATCGGTCATCCAGATACCTTCTTGCGCTTTTAATTTTGACAATGCTTTCATATGGGAACCTTATGCAATCACATTAAGTTGTTTGCCGATTTTGATAAATGCCGCCACTGCACGCTCAATTTGTTCAGCAGTATGTGCTGCCGACATTTGTGTACGAATACGAGCTTGGCCTTGTGGTACAACAGGATAGAAGAATCCTGTGACATAAATCCCTTCATCAAGTAAGCGGGTTGCAAACTCTTGGGCTAATTTAGCGTCGCCTAGCATCACCGGAATAATCGCGTGATCAGCACCCGCCAATGTAAAGCCTGCCGCACTCATTTTTTCACGGAAAAGCGAAGCGTTACGCCATAAACGAGCGCGTATTTCATCACCGGTTTTCAGCATATCTAAAACAGCAATAGAAGCAGAAACAATCGCAGGCGCTAACGAGTTAGAGAATAAATAAGGACGAGAACGCTGACGTAACCACTCAACCACTTCTTTACGTGCAGCGGTATAACCACCCGATGCACCGCCTAAGGCTTTACCTAAAGTGCCCGTGATAATGTCGACTCTGTCCATCACATCACAATACTCATGAGTTCCGCGGCCTTGTTCACCCACAAAACCCACGGCATGCGAATCATCGACCATCACTAAGGCACCAAATTCATCCGCTAAATCACAGATACTTTTAAGATCGGCAATCACACCATCCATAGAAAATACGCCGTCTGTCGCGATCATAATGTGGCGAGCATTCTCTGCTTTGGCTTTTTCAAGTTGTGAGCGCAGTTCTGCCATATTGTTATTGGCGTAGCGATAACGCTTCGCTTTACATAAACGCACACCATCAATAATAGAAGCATGGTTTAAGGCATCAGAAATAATCGCATCTTCAGGCCCCATTAATGTTTCAAATAGTCCGCCATTAGCATCGAAGCAAGAGGAATACAAAATGGCATCTTCCATACCCAAAAATTCAGCAATTTTATTTTCTAATGTTTTATGTGAATCTTGAGTACCACAAATAAAGCGCACTGAAGCCATCCCAAAACCATGGCTATCCATACCTGCTTTTGCTGCTTCAATCAGTTTGGGATGATTAGCTAAACCTAAATAGTTATTGGCGCAGAAGTTAATAACATGGCTTCCGTCAGCAACGGCGATATCTGCGCTTTGCGAAGAAGTGATAATGCGCTCGTTTTTAAAGAGACCATCTTGACGAGTTTGTTCGAGTTGTTGATTAATTTGTTGATAGAAAGAGTGGGTAGACATACTTTCTCCTAAGACTACAGAACGAAAAGAGGTAACATACATTTTTGATTATAATGTAGTCGTTATTGTTTCTTATTCTATGCCTTTGTTCTATTAAAAACGACAAATGTAAATAAATAATGTTATTTGTGTAATTAAGATCACTAATACACACTGTGTTTTTCGAGAATTTCAGCCTGTTGTTCCGTGATGAATACTACCGTTAATGCTGTTCAGTGTTATTATAGACCTAGAGCTAATTTTTAGATTTTTATATGAAGGGGTAGCCACATGATTATCGTCACGGGCGGTGCAGGTTTTATCGGCAGCAATATTGTTAAAGCATTAAATGATGAAGGTTATACCGATATATTGGTTGTTGATAACCTTAAAGATGGCACCAAGTTCGTGAATTTGGTCGATCTGAATATTACCGATTACATGGATAAAGAAGATTTTATTGCGAGCGTTGTTGCAGGTGATGATTTCGGCGATATCGATGCAGTTTTCCATGAAGGTGCTTGCTCATCAACCACTGAGTGGGATGGCAAATATATGATGGATAACAACTATCAATATTCTAAAGAGCTACTTCATTTTTGTCTTGAACGCCAAATTCCTTTCTTATATGCCTCTTCTGCTGCCACTTATGGCGGTCGTACAGATAACTTTATCGAAGATAGAAAATACGAAGCACCTTTAAATGTCTACGGTTATTCAAAATTCCTATTCGATGAATATGTACGCCAAATTTTACCTGAAGCAGAATCGATGATTTGTGGCTTCCGTTATTTTAATGTTTATGGCCCTCGTGAAGGACATAAAGGCGGTATGGCAAGTGTTGCATTCCATTTAAATAACCAAGTCAATGCTGGACAAAATCCTAAGTTATTTGAAGGTAGCGAAACCTTCCAACGCGACTTTATTTATGTAGGTGATGTGGCTGCGGTTAATTTATGGTTTTGGCGCAATAATGTATCGGGAATTTTTAACTGTGGTACAGGCCGCGCTGAATCATTCCAAGCGGTTGCTGACGCAGTTATTGCGCACCATAAAGATAAAGATCTCTCTATCGAACATATTGAGTTTCCAGAAAAATTGAAAGGTCGTTATCAAGCCTTTACACAAGCAGATCTCACAAACTTACGTAAAGCAGGTTATACCGCACCATTTAAAACGGTTGCCGAAGGCGTTGAGCTTTATATGCAATGGTTAAATCAAGGTAAGTAATCGCTGTTTATGAAAATCTTTGTGGTAGGGCCTTCATGGGTCGGGGACATGATGATGTCTCAAAGTCTTTATCGTACATTGAAAGCATTACATCCTGCGGCAACGATTGATGTGATGGCACCAGCGTGGTGCCGTCCATTACTTGAAAAAATGCCAGAAGTTGATAATGCTATCCCAATGCCGTTAGGCCATGGTGCATTAGCGATTGGTGAGCGTCGTCGTTTAGGAAAGCAATTAAGAGAAAATGGTTACACGCACGCTTATGTATTACCTAACTCGTTTAAATCTGCATTAGTCCCTTTCTTTGCAGATATTCCTAAGCGCACAGGCTGGCGTGGAGAAATGCGTTATGGCCTATTAAATGATTTACGCCCTTTAGATAAAGATGCCTTCCCGCTGATGGTTGAACGCTATGTGGCTCTAGCTTATGACAAGCAAAAAGTCCAAAAAGCGACAGATTTACCTCAACCTCTGCTTTGGCCTAAGTTATCGGTCACAGAGCGTGATATATCTACCGCATTGACTCAATTTTCATTATCTACACAGCGCCCTGCCATTGGTTTTTGCCCCGGTGCTGAATTTGGTCCTGCAAAACGTTGGCCTCATTATCATTATGCAGCTTTAGCACAAAAATTAATTGCTGAACAGGGTTATCAGATTTTCCTTTTTGGCTCTCAAAAAGATAAAGAAGCGGGTGAAGAGATAAAACAAGCCCTAACGCCAGAAGCCCGTGAAGCCTGTTTTAATCTGGCAGGTGAAACCAGCCTTGAACAAGCGGTTAATTTGATTGCGTCTTGTAAAGCCGTCGTCAGTAATGATTCTGGTTTAATGCATGTGGCAGCTGCATTAGAACGCCCATTAGTCGCACTTTACGGCCCAAGTAGCCCTGATTTTACACCTCCGTTATCCTATAAAGCGCGTGTGATCCGTTTAATTACGGGCTATCACAAAATCCGTAAAGGAGATGCTGAACAAGGCTATCACCAAAGCTTAATTGATATTCAGCCAAAGCAAGTCTTTGCGGAACTTGAACACTTATTGTCAACGGAGCCATCAGCGTGAAGCGGGTATTAATCGTTAAAACCTCATCTATGGGAGATGTTTTACATACATTGCCCGCATTGACTGATGCAATAAATGCGTATCCGGATATCCGTTTTGACTGGGCTGTTGAAGAAGGCTTTGCACAAATTCCAAGCTGGCACCAAGCTGTTGATACTGTTATTCCAGTAGCAATACGCCGTTGGCGTAAAAATTGGTTTAGTGCGCCTATTCGTGCTGAGCGCGCACAATTTCGTCAAGCGATTCAAGCTCATCATTATGATGCTGTGATTGATGCACAAGGTTTACTAAAAAGTGCATTTTTAGTGACACGCTACGCCAAAGGCACTAAACACGGCTATTCTCGTCAATGCGCCCGCGAACCTTTAGCCAGTTTTTTCTATAATGTTCACCATGATGTCAGCAAAAAAATGCATGCGGTTGAACGTATTCGCCAACTCTTTGCGCTGAGCTTAGATTATCCAATCCCACAATCTCAAGGTGATTATGGGATTGCACAGCATTTTCTCTCACTTCCATCCTTTGATGAGCACCCTTATTTGGTATTTTTGCACGCGACAACTCGTGATGAAAAACACTGGCCAGAATCCCATTGGCGAGAATTAATCGCCCTACTTGCTGATTCAGGATTGCGTATTAAATTGCCTTGGGGTGCAGAGCATGAACATCAACGTGCTATCCGCCTAGCTAAAGATTTTAACTATGTTGATGTGTTGCCAAAAATGTCACTCGCTGATGTTGCTCAAGTGATTGCTGGTGCAAAAAGGGTAGTTTCTGTGGATACGGGGTTAAGCCACTTAACCGCGGCATTAGATAAACCGAATATCACTCTATTTGGCCCTACCGATCCTGGTTTAATCGGCGGTTACGGTAAGGCACAAATGTCTGTGAAAGCAGAAGGTGGAGATATTGGTGAGATAAAGCCACAGCAAATATTCGACCTTCTTGATATTTAGTCTTATAAACCCTAAAGATCACTAGCCTTTTAGAGTTTTATTGACTGCATTAAAGACTTCATCAACAGTAATTACATCCATAATCGACTCTGGAGCTTCACAAAAGAGAGGCTCTTTCTTAATCACTGTATGTAGCTCAAGATCTTGGTAAGGACCTGTTGAACAAGGATTTGCGGTGACAAATAAACTCACAGTTGGTCGTTTTAATGTAATCGCTAAATGTAAGGGTCCTGTATCACCAGTCACTAATACGTTCATCATATTGATATGACTTAATAAGTCTGGTAATGACGTTTTACCAACTAAGTTTTCTATATTTTTGTGATAATTAACAGGAAGTAATTTGAAAAATTCATCAGATAAATTTTGCTCATGAGGTGCTCCAATTAATTTAATTATCAATGAATTATCACTGTTAATTAATTGTTGAGCTAACTCGACAAAATGAGAGACAGCCCATCTCCGTTCTGGCGTTGACGTCCCCATCTGAAAGCCAATCACTTTATATTCTATTTTTGGTAATAACTTTATCTTACAAGGGATTTCCATATCAGTGCTTACATTTGTGATGCCTAAATGACTGACAAGATCTAATTTACTTTGAACAAGATGTACTGGTGTGGTGTTATGATCAGCAACAATCCATTTTGTAAACCACTTAGGAAGTTCATGAAAAGTATTACGTAAAATATATTGGCAACCTGCCATTACTGCGAATAGAACATCATAAGGGAGGTGAGAATGTAAAATTACGGCTAATTCAGGCTTATATTTTTTCGCCTGTAAGGCAATAGGAAGTAAGTTTTTTATTTTATTATCCCAATAAATCACACTATCTATTTGGTCATAGTTCTCTACTAATAACCTATTTTTCTCACTAGACACTAATGTGATATGAGCATCTGGATAATGCGCACGAATGGCTCTTATCGCTGGGGTATTAAACATAAAATCCCCAAGCGCAGTCGTTGAAAAAATAAGAATACTGTTAAATTGAATATCTGATGAAAACGTATCCGTTTTTTTCATCTTGCCAAAAAGTGGGTTATAGATATTTAAGAAGTTATGTACCCATTTTAGTTTTTTCAACTTCATCTTACTTTGCCTGTACCTTACTTTGATAATACTCAGCCAACGTCATGCCCTGCACTTTATCTTTTAAGAAACTAAATAGCGTTTCTAAATCGCTATATAGCCCTTCGATATCTTTTTCTGTGCGGAATGTGGGGCTACCACCTGGCATAAATTCAGACGAGTGCAACATAAACTCAATATGATCATGACCTTGTGCTAAAGATTTTTCTGCTACTTCAATCATCTGTTGTGCATTTCCGCCTTTAGGACGTAGCCAATTTACAGAAGGTGCTCGCTGTTTACCTCTTAATTTATCGTAACCTTGCTTAAATTTATTCATTAAAGGTGAGTGCTTATATTGAATACTCATTGGCACTTCTAGCAACGTAGAGTTCCCCGTTTTAGTGATATCCTCTAGATCCATAAAATAAGCATGACTTGGAAAATCAGTGTAATTTGTTCCGCCCGATTGCGCGGGATCACCTTTGGTAAAACGCCAATCCACTTTAGGTGTTACAGAGCAATCAACTTGATAACCAAATTCAACTAAAAGCTGTGCATAAATTTCATTAAATGCCCAACGACCCGCTCGATGACTTAACATTTTGGTTTGTAGTTTATTTTCAAGTAAGTCAGTCATTAATGCGATTTTTTCTCGCATTTGATCTTTAGGATATTCAACTAAGTAAGGCTGATGATGTAAATCATCATGGGTTAAAGGGACAAGTGGTGGGCTATTCCATGCATGCAAGTGCATACCAATTTCGCCCGTATTACGAGCAATAACATCACGAGCAAACTCAATATAAGCATCATCCATTACCATTTCATAGTTTGTTAACCAAACAGGTTTAAAATGAAAATGCTCGCAAAGTTGCTGAAAACGGGGTAGAAAGTTCGTATTTTTTGTGGTGATATCACGTTCGTTTTCCCAAAGATTATCGCCTTCGGTATCTAATGTGATAATAAATGCTGGTTTTTTCATGCATACCCTGCCAATTAATGGATAATAGGCTAATAAATTTATATTTAATACTATGGCATGCAGTGTAAAACATCAATTCAATCAATATAAATTAGGTTTTATGGATGCTTTTGGCTGTTTTGTTTACAATTAGAGTATCTCACTAAAGCTAAAGTAATTATGACTAATATAAATCAATCATTTAATAGAATACTGGTTATTAAACTCCAACATCATGGAGATATGTTATTAACGACGCCCGTTATATGCTCATTAAAATCAGCTTATCCTAATGCAACGATTGATGTTTTATTATACAAAGAAACATTACCTATGCTTGAGCACAACCCATTCATCAATAATATTTTTTATCTTGATCGTAATTGGAAACATCAAGGTAAATTCACTCGATTAAAAAAAGAGTGGGAGCTTGGTCGAATATTAAAAAAACAGCAATATGATTTAGTTGTTAATTTAGCTGATCAGTGGAAAGCTGCAATTTTTGCTTTAGTCACTAAAGCACAAGTGCGCTTAGGTTTTGAATTTGAAAAGCGCAAAAACAGTCAGTTTTGGCAAAAATGCCACAATATTATTGTCTCTACGGCAGATCATGGACAGCTACACACTGTTGAACAAAATCTGAGTATCCTTGCTCCACTTAATATTCCTATCATTTCAGATGTTATGATGGCTTATAGCGAAGCAGATAAACAGTGGTTAACTGAGACTATTGAAAAATATCATCTCCCTAAAAACTATATCGTTATACAACCAACCTCTCGCTGGTTTTTCAAATGCTGGGATGAAGATAAAATGGCGACTTTAATTACAAAGCTTCAGCAAAATCATTATTCCGTAGTGTTAACTTCGGGCCCAGAAGCAAAAGAATTAGAGATGATACAAACTATTTTGGCACACTGCCCAAACAAAGATGTGATAACAGTTTTAGCTGGGCAAACATCTTTATCTCAACTTGCTGTATTAATTGATAATGCAGGACTTTTTATTGGTGTTGATTCTGTCGCAATGCATATGGCAGCTGCATTAAAAACACCTTTAGTTGCTCTTTTTGGTCCTTCTAAACTTGAACATTGGCACCCTTGGCAAGCCGTAGGTGAAACAATATGGGCAGGCAATTATGACGATATTCCACACCCAGACCATATAAAGACAGACACCCAACAACGTTATCTTTCCGCTATTCCGGTTGATGTGGTTTACAACACAGCTATAAGGCATTTATCTTAATGAATCACCCGTTACGACTCGCCATTGTCAGACAAAAATATCGCCCAGATGGGGGAGCAGAACGCTTTATTGCGCGCGCGTTAGATGCATTATCCAACGATGACCTTGAACTCAATGTGATCACGCGAGAATGGCAAGGTAATACTAATCCAGATTGGCATATTCACTTATGCAATCCACGAAAATTGGGTAGGATTAGCCGAGAATCGGGTTTCGCTAAGGCAGCTAGAGCATGTTGGCAGGAAAATCATTTTGATATTGTTCAAAGCCATGAACGTATCGCAGGTTGTGATATTTTTCGTGCTGGTGATGGTGTACATCGCCGATGGCTATTACAACGCCAAAGAATATTGCCTAATTGGAAAGGTCGTTGGCTATTTTATGATAGATACCACCGCTATGTAATGAATGCAGAAAAACAGATGTATGCCGATCCCGCATTAAAACAAGTTATCTGTAATTCACAGATGGTTAAAAATGAAATTATTGAGGATTTTGGTGTTTCTGCCGATAAAATAACTGTCATTTATAATGCAATTGACCATAATGCTTTCGTACCTGCAACAAGTTCTCAAAAAGGGACATTAAAAACACAATATAATATTCCACACGATGTACCTTGCTTTATTTATGTGGGATCAGGCTTCGAACGTAAAGGTTTAGCGGCTGCTATCTCAGCAATAGCAAAGACATCAGCTATATTGTTAGTTGTTGGAAGTGATAAAAATCAGCGTAAATATGAACAACTCGCAACACAATTAGGTTGTGAGCAACGTATTTTCTTCTTAGGTATGCAGAAAAAAACACTCGATTTTTATCAAATAGCGGATGCATTACTACTTCCTACTCTTTATGACCCTTTTCCTAATGTTATTCTTGAGGCATTATCGTGTGGTTTACCGGTGATCACCTCAACGACTTGTGGTGGTGCCGAATTTATTCAACATGGTAAAAATGGATTTGTTTGTGATGCATTAGATATTTCAGCATTAACTGATGCGATTACACAGATCCCAAAAGAAACAGCGTGGACTGAGATGTCACAAGTGGCGAGAGAGACCATTCTCCCTTATACACCACAACGATTATCAGGCGAGCTTATTTCACTTTATAAACGGATATTAGCCTTGTGAGTCAACAACATATACTTTTTATTATTGATGGATTACCGGGTGGTGGCGCTGAAAATGTCACGCTCAGGCTAGCTAATGGTTTTCATCAAGCAGGATACCAAGTCACATTATTATCCTTACATAATAAATTAGCGTATGAACTACCTGATTTTATTGATTATATTGTTGATCATGATAACTATCGTGGAATTTTTAGAAAATTAACTGAAATATCGCGTAGAGCAAAATCGCTTGATAATGTACTCACTCAACTTTTTGCTAAAAAAGGGCGCCCAGCGCTTGTTCTTTCTAATTTACATAAAACAGACCGTATTGTTTGTCGCTCTAAACAACTAAAAAGCTGCAATGTTTGGTACTGTATTCACGGCATTTACTCTCAATCTTATCTTGGCAATAAATCAGGATTTTCATATTGGTTGAAAAAAATAAAAATCCAACGAGTTTATCGAGATAAAAATCTCGTTTGTGTTTCTAATGCGGTAAAAGATGATCTAATCAATGCCATTGGTATTCATGCTGAACAACTAAAAACTATTTATAACCCATTTAATATTGAAGAAATACAGCAAAAAGCCACCCTTTCTAATCCATTTGCCGAACAAGATTATATCCTGCATGTGGGTCGATTACATGAAGTAAAAAGACAAGACAGATTAATTGAGGCTTTTGCTAAAGCCGATTTACCTTGCCAACTCATTATATTAGGTGAAGGTACTCCCACCGTTAAACAGCAATTAGAAGCTCAAATTAAACAACTTAACTTAGTGGAGAAAGTCACACTTGCGGGTTTTATCTCAAACCCTCTCCCTGCAATCAAAGGCGCTAAAGTGGTTGCATTAAGCTCTGATAGTGAAGGGCTTCCTACTGTATTAATTGAAGCATTAATATGTGGTGTGCCTATCGTCAGTACTCGATGCCCTGGTGGGGTCAGCGAAATTATGACAGACGAGCTTTCTGATTACCTCTCTACAATGGATAGTGACTCTCTCGCAGAAAAACTTCGCCTTGCGTATTATTCACAGCCTCAAATATTGCCATCATCCTATGCAAAATTTGAACTAAACCATATTTTAAAGCAGTATATCGCTTTAATTCCTTAATCCGCGCTTACTTGTTTTACACACTTTCTCTCACACAGTGTGATACTATAAGCGTTCGTCCAGATAAGTGAATTTGATAGCATGTTGTTGCGTTTATATCAGGTACTTCTTTACCTTATCCAACCTCTGATTTGGTTGCGTCTTTTATTACGCAGCCGTAAAGCACCCGCCTACCGTAAACGGTGGGGAGAGCGCTATGGCTTTTGCAAAGGCAAAGTCGTCCCTCAGGGTATATTATTGCATTCCGTTTCTGTCGGTGAAACACTCGCCGCAGTGCCGCTTGTTCGAGCCCTTCGTCATCACTATCCTGATTTGCCCATTACCGTCACTACTATGACACCAACTGGCTCAGAACGTGTGCGTTCTGCATTTGGTGATGATGTTTACCATGTCTACCTTCCTTATGATTTACCGGGGTCAGTTAATCGTTTTCTTAAAACAGTTGACCCCAAATTGGTGATCATTATGGAAACGGAGTTATGGCCTAACCTGATTTCAAAACTTCATCAACGAAAAATCCCGTTGATTATTGCTAATGCACGTTTATCAGAACGCTCTGCTGCGGGTTACCAAAAATTGGGCAGCTTTGTCAAAACGATGCTCCAAAAAATCACTTTGATTGCCGCTCAAAATCAGGAAGATGGTGAACGATTTATCGAGCTTGGTTTAAAACGTTCGCATTTACATGTTACAGGTAGCCTAAAATTTGATATTTCTGTCACCCCAGAGTTAGCCGCAAGAGCGGTTGCTTTGCGCCGTCAATGGGCTGCTCACCGCCCGGTTTGGATAGCAACAAGTACCCATGAGGGTGAAGAAACCATTATTTTAGAGACACATAAAAAGCTACTGACACAATTTCCTCAGCTTTTGTTAATTTTAGTACCTCGCCACCCAGAGCGTTTTCCTAAAGCCGAACAATTAACACGCGAAGCAGGGTTAAAATATACCTTACGAAGTACCGATGCTGTGCCAGATGCACAAACGCAAGTGGTTATTGGCGATACAATGGGCGAGCTTATGTTGCTCTATGGTATTGCAGATTTAGCCTTTGTTGGCGGGAGTTTGGTTGAGCGTGGTGGTCATAATCCTTTAGAAGCCGCTGCTCACGCTATCCCTGTTATCATGGGACCTCATACTTTTAATTTTAAAAATATCTGTGCCAAACTTGATCAAGCTGAAGGATTAATTACGGTTACAGACAGTGAATCGATGGCGACTGCTATTGCTTCATTGCTTAATGATGAAGATTATCGCCGTTATTATGGTCGTCATGCAGTTGAAGTGCTTCATGAAAATCAAGGGGCATTACTGCGTTTACTTACCTTACTTTCACCTTATCTTCCTCCACGGAGTCACTAATGAGCCAAAGTAAGCGCCTTTCTGTAGTGATGATCAGCAAAAATGCAGCTGATATCATTGGTGAATGCTTAGACTCAGTACAATGGGCTGATGAAATCATTGTATTAGATTCTGGTAGCCAAGATGACACCTACCGTATTGCGACAGAGAAAGGGGCGAAAGTCTTTGTAAACAGTGAATGGCCTGGGTTTGGTAAACAACGCCAGTTAGCGCAGCAATATGCCTCTGGTGATTATATTTTTATGATTGATAGTGATGAACGTGTCACTCCTGAACTCAAAAGCAGTATCCTCGCAGTATTGCAACAACCTGAAGAAAATGTCATTTATAACTGTGCTCGCCGTAACTTATTTATGGGGCGATTTATGAAACACAGCGGTTGGTATCCCGATAAAGTGACACGTTTATATGCCCGTGAGCATTATCAATATAATGATAATTTAGTGCATGAATCATTAGAAACAAAAGGTGCAACAGTAAAAACCTTGCAAGGTGATCTACTGCATCTTACCTGCCGTGATTTAATGGAATTTCAGCAAAAACAGCTAAAATATGCCTCCGAATGGGCAAAAGAGCGCCATCAACAAGGTAGAACAACAAGTTATGGTTCTATCTTAAGCCATACTGCTGGTGCTTTTTTTAAGACATGGTTGTTAAGAATGGGGTTTTTAGACGGGAAACAGGGATTAATACTGGCATTTGTTAACGCACAGTATACCTTTAATAAATACGCCTCTTTATGGGAACTCAGCCAGAAGACTGTAAATCATGAAAAATAAAGCTATCTATCCCGGAACCTTTGATCCTATCACTTATGGTCATATTGATATTTTAACGCGTGCGGCAGGTATGTTTGATACTGTTTTATTAGCGATTGCTGATAGCGCCCGTAAAAATCCTATGTTCACCTTAGAAGAGCGGGTTAATTTAGCCAAAGAAGTGACAAGCCATTTACCTAATGTTGAAGTGGTGGGATTTAGTGAACTGATGGCTAACTTTGCTAAGCAACAACAAGCCACCATTTTAATTCGCGGTGTCCGCTCTGTTTCTGATTTTGAATATGAATGGCAACTTGCGAATATGAACCGTCACTTTGCGCCTGATCTTGATAGTGTATTTTTACTGCCTTCTCAAAATCTTTCATTTGTCTCTTCATCTTTAATTAAAGATGTGGCGCGCCATGACGGTGATGTCTCTACGTTTTTACCTGAAGTTGTCACCACCGCCATGCTAAAAAAACTCGGTAAAATTTAGCGCTCATTTTCACCATGTTGGCAATGTCGGCAGAAAAATGTGCTACGTTGCCCTTGTTTAATACTTTCTATCGGTTGACCACAAATTAAACAAGGCTTGTCTTTACGCCCATAAACAAATAACTCTTGCGCAAAATAACCTGGCTTACCGTCTGACTGCAGAAAATCTTTTAGCGTTGTGCCACCTTGTTCAATAGAACGGGTTAATACGCGCTTAATCGCCGTGACAAGAACTGCACATTCTTCTTGCGTTAAACTACTGACTTTTCTATCTGGCATAATTCCTGATGAAAATAGTGCCTCATTAGCATAAATATTGCCTACACCAACCACTAATTTATTATCCATTAACCACGGTTTTATCGCCGTTTTTTTATTTTTGGATTGTTGATAGAGATATTCGGCATTAAATTCATCAGAAAGTGGCTCTGGCCCTAAATGCGCTAATACAGAGCTTGTGGCTAAGTCTTCACACCATAGCCAAGCACCAAAGCGTCGTGGGTCGGTATAGCGGAGCACTTTACCATCACGAAAAATCAAATCGATATGATCATGTTTCTCTTCAGGTTGTTCCTCTAATAGAATACGAACACTCCCTGACATTCCTAAATGAATAATGATCCACCCTGTATTAAGCTCGATTAGCAAATATTTAGCACGTCGCTTTACACTTAAAATAGGCTCATCCAGTAACGTTTTTATTTTTTCTGAAACAGGCCAACGTAATTTGCTATTACGTACAATGGCATAGTGCAACACATTGCCCACAAGATGAGGCTCAATACCTCGGCGACTGGTTTCGACTTCCGGTAATTCAGGCACAAGTTGCTCCATGATTATCAGATAAGAGATACAGCGATAAACACATTTTTATTGTATGATCGCCACTCTATCAAAAGTATAAAGGATGATGGCAGATTATTATGATGGTGTTTAAAGACTATAGTAAAAAATCCCTGTGGAATTTATCCATTATTGGGCTTTACATTATATTGATCTACTTACCAGATATCACTCGCTATAAAAATATTGTGATGGGATTGATTGGTGCAACCGCACTGTGGTATCTGGTGCGTGATTTTAAAACTATCTGCAAGATATTTAAAAATAATCTGTCATTCTCACTGCTATTTTTATTGTTGGTGATTGCTTATTCCATCCTAATTTCTGTCGAACCTAGTATTAGTATTAAAGAGATTAATAAGCCGATACTAAATGGCTTACTGCTTTTTGCGGTAACTTTTCCGATCGTATTATATAAAGAAAAACCTACCGATATTGCAAAGATGGTGATGATAGCTTTTGCAATTGGGCTATTGGTGATTATGGCTAAGGAACTGGTGCAGTATTATTTGGAGTATCAGAAAGGAATTTCTCCATTTACGCAAAAAAGCCAAACAGCACATAGAGAGATATCTTATGCCCTACTTTTCTTCTTCCCAATCATTTTATCTTCCCTTATTTTAAAAAAAAGAAACTCTATTATTAATTGGTTTTTATTAATTTTAATTAGTGCATTATTTATTTTTATAATGCTAGGAACTTTAGCACGGGGGGCATGGATAGCATTAGTAATTATTACATCGCTCACCTTAATTATTAATCGCCAATATCTAATTATTGTAATCTTAAGTAGTTGTATACTATTGTCAGCATCTGCAATTTATCTAAATAATAATTTTATTAATGGTGAGCTTAAATCTAAATTATTTCAACTAAATAGTGGAAAAAGATTCAGTAATGGAACACAAAGCTCCGCATTAGAGCTTATTAAACAAAACCCAATAAAAGGTTATGGTTACGGTAATCAGATTTTTCATAATATTTACGATCCTCTAGTGAGAGATAACCCGCACTGGGTATTTAAAAAATCGAGAGGTCCCCATAATGTCTTTTTAGCTTTCTGGTTTGCAGGCGGTATTTTAGGGTTGATTGGTATTTTCTATTTTTGCTCTTCCATTATTGCCCAAAGTATTCAGTTAATAAGAAAAAACCAAGGTATTATTCGCCAAGCATCCCTTGTATTACTTATGTCTTTCCTCGGTGTTTATGTACTGCGAGGATTATTTGAAAATGCCTATATCAATCAGGTGGGTATTTTGGTGGGATTAATGTTGGCGTTGCGACATGCTTTACTCAATAATCAATCAGCAACACTGTTAGATAAACAGCAATAGATCACTGAATTAACGTCTCTATTGTCTTTAGAATAACCTCAGCCCGTTTATCCCAGTTGTAATAGTTTTCAACTAATGAGCGGGCATGGGCGGTTTTTTCACTTGCTCGTTGTGGATTATCTCTTAACTGTATTATCTGTTTTGCAAAACTTTGTGCATCGCCACTATCTGCAAAACTTACCGCTTTTTCATCTACAACATCACGGATTGAAGGAAAATCTGAAATCACCACAGGTTTTTCCATCGCCATATACTCAAATAACTTAAGTGGTGAAGTATAACGGCTTCCAATACTGGTTAACGTGAGCGGGAGCACACAGATATCGTGCTGGGCAATCGCTTCAAAGCGTTTTTTCGGATCAATAAACCCCAAAAAATTGACCTTATCTTTTACATCCATTTCTTGCGCTAATAAGGTTAATCCTCCGATCTGCTCTGGCGTTCCCCCTGCGATATTCAACCGTGCGTTATCAAGATATTTCATTGCTCGCATCATGGTAGGAATACCCTTCCATTTATGCAGGCTACCTAAATACAGCACTTCAGTTATAGTTTTATCTAATAAAGGAGGAGTAATCTGATAATCCATCGCGGCATGCAAATCAACACCATCAGGGACAACCGTTATTGGTGTAGTAACTTGATATTGCGAAACAATATCATCTCTGAGTAATGAAGTAAGAACGAAAATACCTGTCGCTTGGCTGTAAACCAATTTCTCCATTTTTAATAATTTATGGTATTTAGCACGATTCTTTTTTTTCTCAAATGAATGAGACTCGGCAAAAGATTGCGCAAATATTTCATGGCTTTCAAAAAAAAGGGGAATTTCTGGATAGCTTTCACAAAGATAACAAGCCAGTTTTAAATTACGAGTAAACAATGCATCAACGTTATTTTGCTTAACCCAACGCGCTATCTGTAATGAGAAAAGTTTTTGTGAATTAAATGGAAAATACCATTTACGACGAATATCTCTTAAGGAAACTAAACTTGCATTAGCATGGATTGAACGACCTAATATATCGCTATCTCGATATTGTCCTTTTGGTGTAACTAAAGTGACATGTGCACCCGCTCTGGCAAAAGCATCAACATTTTGCAAAATTTGCAATGAAGCAACTCGTAAGTCAGGAACTGGGTAAGGATCAAGATAGGCAATCTTCATTATTATGACGCCAATGTCTGTAATAAACGTTGTGCAGAATGTTGCCAAGTATAACGTGTTTCTATACGTGAACGTGCATTCTCGCCCATTGTTTTACCTCTGTCGGGTAATTCGCGAAGATGATTAATTGCCATCACAATTTCATCTGCACTACCTGGGGCGACTAAAACCCCAGCGGTACCTTCATTACCGACAACTTCGGGAATACCTCCGATATGGCTAGCAATAACCGGTTTAGCACATGCCATCGCTTCTGCAATCGTAATGCCAAATGCTTCATCCCCAGTACTTGGGAAAATACCAGCATCACTTGCTGCATAAAATTCAGGTAATTGGTTATGCTCAACGGGTTGATGAAAAATAACTTGTTCAGCAATGCCTTTCGCTACCGATTTACTCTTCAATCGCTCTAGATCATCACCCGTACCGATAATCAAGAGCTTAACATCTTCACCTTTCAGCTTTTCAATGGCATCGATTGCGACACTCAAGCCTTTCCAACCAACTAATCGTCCAGCAAATGAGAGTAAAAAAGTAGACTCACCTATTCCTAATCGCTCACGTAACGAGGTAGTCATAGGTTTAAATTTTTCAATATCCACACCATTATAAATCACACTAGGGAATTGCTTAAAATGATGTTGGATTTGCCAAGCATTAAAATGGCTACATGCTACCCATGCTGAAATCTTTTTACCTAATCTGCGATCACCTTTAAAAAAGCTGGTGCCTCCACTCATATAGCAAAAACGCGTTGAGGATGATTTAGGCATCATAGAAGGCCAAAAAAAATCAAAAGGTTTCGTTAAAATAACCCAATCGAATTTTTGACTGATAACATCTTTTTTAGCGTGTCGTGCAAAAGTGTAGCGCTCAACAATACGACGAAAACGACCACCAAGATCGATAACTTTATCTCGCGGTGTATAAGGATAAGTGTGTACCTGTATTTGGCGTCCCGCCAGATTGTGTCGAATATCGCCATTACCACCATAAAGATGAACTTCATGCCCCGCATCATGCAATTGCTTAGCCAGTTCCCAAACCGCTGTTTGGATCCCGCCATAAGACATGGTGATTGTGACATCAATTATACCGATCTTCATGGATTACTTTTTCACCTTCATTCCATCAATGATATTACGCACTGCACCCCACACTTCTTCGACTGATATATCAGCCATATTATCTTCACGGCGGGCATTGTCCAACGACGTTGGATGCTGGATAACCTGACAACAAGAATGCTGTAATGGCGCTAAATAACACCCTGGGTGATAACTATGATATAACGCCACCATTGGGATATCTAAAGCCCCAGCTAAATGTGTGGGACCTGTATCTACCCCAACATAAAGCGATAAATTCGCCATAATTGCCGCATTTTGCCGCATTGAAACTCGACCCGCTAAGGCTAAACAATGCTGTTCACCCATTTGTTTAGCTAAATCAATGGATAATTGTTCACTTTCCTTACTACCTAATAGCAAAAAGTACGCACTCGCGTCATGGGTAATAATCTGTTTTGCTAATTGTAGAAAATTTTCCACAGGCCAATCTCGATAGGCTTTAGCTGGAAAACTTTGCAGTTGAAAACCAATAATATTCTTATTAATTAATGAATTATCTTTTAAAAACTGTTGTGCAAAAGTCGCTTCTTCCTCATTGATAAAGTAACGCAATTGCCAACAACTCGGATAAATCCCTAATGCATTAATTAATAAGGCACGTTCTTTTTGTGCAACTATCGGCGACTTGGGACGAGCAACCCAAGTCACATTGCCTTGTTGCTGAGAAATATCAGCAAAAGCAACGGTATGATGAGATTGGCGACGAGCATAATTCACCAAATCACGATCATTACCGTATACCAAAGCCAAATCATAAGGCTTATGAGGTAACCAACCAGTCCAAACCGCCCTTTTTTTAGAAAAATGCCTAATGCTATCAATATCAGGGTTATGCTCAAGAATGCATGCGCTACGCTTATGTGCAAATACATGAATATGAGCATTGGGCCAGCGCTGTTTTAAGGCATGAATAACGGGAGTGATAAGTAATGTATCACCAAAACGCGCTACCGCTATAACCAATATATTTTTCGGATCCATATGCTTTTTATTTGGCTTAAATGATACATTTACTTCTCAGACTATACACTAAAAAGTATTACAAATATTCATCAATAAGATGAATACACCAAGTTGATAATAGAGATAATCGTTTCACGGCTTTATTATCAACATGAATCATACTGATTTATTTTTATCGTTGATTGCCTGAATAAAGATCCTTTCCATCTTATCTAACATATTATCCAAACTAAATCGTGAAACGGCATGTTCAAGCGCTGCTTGTCCCATTTGTTCACGCAATTTATCTGAGCTCATTAATTTAGCTAAATGACGGGTTAATAATTCTTGTACTTGCGGTACTAATGTAAATCCTGTTTTACCATCAATAACTGCTTCGCTAATCGCGCCAACCGTAGTTGACACGACAGGTAAACCACATGCCATCGCCTGCATAATACCTTGTGGTACACCTTCATTACCAAAAGAGGGTAACGCAAAGAGATCCATTGCATTTAAACAATCTGGTACATCATTACGATTACCAAGGAAAAAGATACTCTGTTCTAAACCAGCCTCTTTCACCATTGGCTCTAGGTTTTTACGCTGAGGGCCATCACCTACAAAAATTAATTGCCAGTCTGGAAACTGCTGATGTAACAATTTCCATGCTTCTACTAAATATTTATGCCCTTTCCATACTCGCATGGTAGCAACAATCCCTAATGTTGGTTTATTAGGTATGCCAATTTTTTCTCTGGCTTGCTGTTTATCTTGTGGAAAAAAACGTTGCAAATCAATTCCTGTAGGAACTGAGGTCATTTTTTCTAATGGAAATTTATTATGCTGATGGAGTGTCTGGCGTAATTTCTCACCTGTTGTCACGACATGCGCACAAGATGAAAGATAAAGCCATCGTGTTGGTAATAAACGTGAAACATCCGTAGAAACATGACGAGTTCGAACAACTACGGGTGAATGACGTAATGTGACACAAGAAGCGGCAACTAACCATGCATCAGTTGAACTATGGGTATTGATAACATCAAATTGGTGACGATGTGACTTTAACCATTGGCGAAGTGCTTTTAATGCTGAACTGCGTTTTTTTTCAATCGGTAGAGTGAAAACCTCAATACCATAATCCGGTGCAGCCTTCGCAATTTTAGATGTAGGACAACACACTAATGCAACTCGGTGCCCTCTGCGGATCATGCCTTGAGATTCCGTCAGTATACGAATTTCCTGACCACCCCAGCCACAAGATGACTCTGTGTGTAATATTGATAATACTGACTTGCTCATCCGCAATCCATTCACCCGATGATTTTAAAAGAGCCATAGTATAGCTAAAGAGTAAGCGAAGATCACAATAGCTTTACTTTGTTATACTTAGCGGGCTCCAGATAACAAAAAACCCGACACTAAGGTCGGGTTTTTTAAGAAAACTAAAATTATTTAATTTTAGCTTCTTTATAAAGCACATGTTGACGAACAACTGGATCGAATTTTTTCATTTCCAGTTTTTCTGGCATAGTGCGTTTGTTCTTCGTAGTGGTATAGAAGTGACCTGTACCAGCAGAAGAAACGAGTTTAATTTTCTCGCGAATACCTTTAGCCATTTTTCAGCTCCTTAGAACTTCTCACCACGGGCACGTAAATCTGCTAATACAGATTCGATGCCTTTCTTATCAATCACACGCATACCTTTAGCAGATACACGCAGAGTTACGAAACGTTTCTCAGACTCAACCCAGAAACGGTGAGAGTGCAGGTTTGGCAGAAAACGGCGTTTAGTCGCGTTTAATGCGTGAGAGCGGTTGTTTCCACTCACAGGACGCTTGCCGGTAACTTGGCAGACTCGGGACATGTCTATTCTCCAAAAATCTAATCAGCTCGAGCTTTAATATCAGGTTTGACCGCCTCGTCAGGCTTTGGAGCCCATCTCAGCAACTTTTAACGATTGAAAAACTGTGTAAACACCTCAGAAAAAACTTGCTGAGATAGGCTCTTCTCGCCAAACCCAAGATCCTCAAAGGTGGCGTAGTATACGCCCAATGGCCTCAACGCTCAAGACCCGTACAAATAAAGATTGACAATAATTACAAAAATATTTGCTATAACCAACCACGTTCTGCAAAAGAAACACAGTTATCATGCCCTATCACAAGGTGATCGAGTACATTTATGCCAACCAACTGACAAGCAGTAAAAATTTTTTCAGTCAATTGTTTATCTGCAAGGCTTGGTTCTGAATGACCAGAGGGATGATTATGAGCAAGAATGATAGATGTTGCATTCTTTTTTATCGATTGACGGACAATTTCTCTCGGATGAACCTCTACTCGGTTAATTGTTCCTTTAAACATTTCTTCAAATGCAATCAATTGGTTTTGATTATCAAGAAACAACACCACAAACACTTCTCGGTCTCGCCAATGAAGTAATTTTTGCAAGTAATGCTTTGTGTCTTCAGAAGAAGAAAGTACATTTTTATACATAAATTGTATTGTAGAAAAACGCTGAGCCATTTCATTGATAGCTTGCAACTGGGTAAACTTTCCCACGCCAACACCTTTAAAACGCCCTAATGTTTCATAATCAGCATTAATAACGTGATAAAGAGAGCCACATTCTTTAAGTAAAAAAGCAGCAAGCTCTAATACAGATTTTTCATAAGTGCCGGTGCGTAAAAAGAGCGCCAATAACTCAATATCAGTGAGTGATTCCACGCCATAAAGTAATAGTTTTTCTCTAGGTAAAAGTTCACTAATCGATTGATTTTCCATCCGTGGACTCCTTAATAAGTAAAGGTAGTGGTATTAATGATCTATTTTATTTATTCACATAGGCATTAAGATCTAGGAGAAACATCACTCATCATTAAATGCCAATCGCAAAACAACTGTTGTTTTATACAGTTAATTTACTATAAACTACTAATCTTGTATAAAAAAGACACATATCAAATTTATGCGAGATGAATCTCAAAAATTTAATCTATAAAACATGAAGTTACATAGAATTCCGAATTCACGATTACCTTGTGGTAAAATTACGGGCAATTATTTATGTACTTAGGCATTTCATCATGACTACACTTCACGACAAAAAGATTATTCTTGGTATCAGTGGTGGTATCGCGGCCTATAAAGCACCAGAACTTGTACGCCGTTTACGTGATAAAGGCGCAATTGTACGAGTTGTAATGACACCCGCTGCTCATGCATTTGTGACGCCTTTGTCACTACAAGCGGTTTCTGGTTTTCCTGTTGCTGATGATTTACTTGATCCAGCGGCAGAGGCCGCTATGGGACATATTGAATTAGGTAAATGGGCTGATTTAATTCTACTTGCACCCGCGACTGCCGATCTTATTGCACGTTTGCGAGTGGGTATGGCAAATGATTTACTTACCACACTCTGTTTAGCGAGTAGCGCGCCTATCGCTATTGCGCCTGCAATGAATCAGCAAATGTACAGAGCCACAATTACACAAGAAAATTTATCTGCTTTAGAACAACGTGGCTGTTTAATTTGGGGGCCTGACTCTGGTAGTCAAGCTTGTGGTGATGTAGGCCCAGGACGAATGTTAGATCCTCTAACTCTCGTCGCATTAGCTGAAAAACAACTTGCTTTACCGCCACAAGATTTTGCAGGTAAAAAAATCACGATAACCGCAGGGCCTACTCGTGAAGCCTTAGATCCAGTGCGTTTTATCAGCAATCATAGCTCAGGAAAAATGGGGTTTGCAATTGCACATGCAGCCGCATTACGTGGGGCTGATGTCACGCTTATCGCAGGACCTGTCACATTACCGACACCGACTTGTGTTAAACGTATTGACGTTGAAAGCGCACAAGAAATGTACGAACAAGTGATGTTAATCGCACCTTCACAAGATATTTTTATTGGTTGTGCAGCTGTTGCCGATTACCGCGCTAAACTTATCGCGACTGAAAAAATAAAAAAACAAGGTGATGAAGTCACCATCACTATGGTAAAAAACCCCGACATTGTCGCGAGTGTTGGAAAAATGGTTGAACACCGTCCTTTTGTTGTTGGATTTGCAGCTGAAACCCAGAATGTGGAAGAATATGCCCGCAAAAAACGAGAACAAAAGCAGCTCGACTTGATCTGTGCCAATGATGTTTCAGCAGAAAATCAAGGCTTTAACAGTGACAATAATGCATTACACCTTATTTGGGCTAATGGAGAAACGCGCTTACCACACAGTAGTAAAGCACAACTTAGCCATCGCCTACTTGACGAGATAGCCAAACATTATGATGAAAAAAATTGATGTTAAAATCCTTGATGCACGTATTGGTCAAGAATATCCACTTCCTGCTTATGCCACAACAGGCTCTGCTGGTTTAGATTTACGCGCTTGCCTTGATGCACCATTGGTTCTTGAACCAGGGCAAACCGAATTATTACCTACAGGTCTTGCTGTACATATTGCCGATGAAGGATTAGCAGCAATGGTGCTTCCTCGTTCAGGTTTAGGCCATAAACACGGTGTTGTATTGGGTAACTTAGTTGGTCTGATTGATTCTGATTATCAAGGTCAACTTATGGTATCAGTTTGGAATCGCGGTCAAACAGCGTTCACCATCGAACCGGGTGAACGTATTGCTCAAATGATCATCGTGCCCGTAGTTCAAGCTGAATTTAATATTGTTGAAGATTTTACTGCAACGGAACGTGGTAGCGGTGGCTTTGGTCACTCTGGCCGCCAATAATAAAGACGTCTTGCATTAATTATATCAATGACGATATCACTCCCTTTGCACTAAAAACCTTAGTGCAAAGGTTTACTGATTTGTTTTGCTTTTAGCAGGGGCCTTATCAGTCATGGCAGAAGAAAAAGAAACCAAAAAGAAAAGAAATAGACGGGATGAAATCTTACAGTCACTTGCCCAAATGTTGGAATCAAGTGACGGTAGTCAGCGCATTACAACGGCGAAGCTTGCCGCTACTGTTGGTGTATCTGAAGCTGCGCTCTATCGACATTTTCCAAGTAAAACCAAAATGTTTGATAGCTTAATTGAGTTTATCGAAGATAGCTTAGTCTCTCGTATTAATTTGATTTTAAAAGACGAAAAAGATGCTGTGGCAAGAATTCGCTTAATTCTTGTCTTGATCCTTGGTTTTGCTGAAAAAAATCCAGGGTTATCTCGTATTTTAACGGGTCATGCTTTGATGTTTGAACAAGACAGATTACAAGGGCGAATAAACCAGCTTTATGAACGCATTGAAGTCCAGCTTCGACAAGTTATCAAAGAACGTAAAATTCGTGAAGGGAGTGCCTTCTTACATGATGAAGCATTACTTGCTTCACAATTACTCGCTTTTTGTGAAGGCATGCTAGCGCGCTTTGTACGCACAGAATTTCGCTATCAACCCACTCAAGAATTTGAAGCCCGCTGGCCATTAATTTTGGCACAGTTACAATGAAATGATGGACTCGTGATTTAACTCAACAATTTGAAATTTACAGATATGCCGTTTTTTTCTTATTTGTGTTAACATGCGTCCTCTGGTACAGAGTTACCTAAATGTATTTATCAGGAATGGCACTCGTGCAGTTCCTACATTGTGGCATTAGCGACTCGCTTTGCCCCTGCTGTAAAAGTCCTTTTTATATTTCAATATCTGTGATAATTGTCGCAGAAGATTCATTGTACTACTCACCCCGCCCATAATTGGGCGAGGGCTTTTTTTTATCTATAATCGGTCAACTCGTTTATCGCGTATTAACTTTATTAATTCACACCGTAGCGTTCACGATAAGCTTTAACCGCAGGTAAATGCTCAGACAGAGTCTTGCTCTCACTTAGGTAGCTAATTAAATCATCCAAAGTAATAATCGAATACACTTGGCATTGATAGTCACGTTTTAACTCTTGTATTGCAGAAAGTTCTTCTCGCCCTTTCTCTTGTCTATCCAAACTTAATAACACCGCAGAAAGCGTTGCATCATGCTGTTTGATGATTTCCATTGACTCACGAATTGCAGTACCTGCTGTAATGACATCATCAACAATCACTACATTACCTTTCAATGGGCTTCCTACTAATGTTCCTCCTTCACCATGATCTTTAGCCTCTTTGCGATTAAAACAGTAAGGGATATCGATATCATGATGTTCAACCAATGCGACTGCCGTTGTAGTTGCAATAGGGATCCCTTTATAAGCAGGTCCAAACAACACATCACAAGACACATTATTATCTAATAATGTTTGCGCATAGAACTGCCCCAGCAAAGCCAAATCACGCCCTGTATTAAATAAACCGGCATTAAAAAAGTAAGGACTCACCCTTCCTGATTTCAGCGTGAACTCACCAAATTTCAGGACATTTTTTGCTAATGCTAGTTCGATAAAGCGGCGTTGGTAGGCTTTCATTTCTTTCTCCTCTCTACGTTACTTGATGACAAATTTTAGGCATAAAAAAAGCGACTTCTCAGTCGCCTTTAAAAATAGAATTTATTGCTTAAGCGCCTCTTTTTGCGCTTCAAATATTTTCTCTAATCCCCCCTTCGCAAGGGCGAGTAAAGCAAGTAATTCTTCATGGCTAAATGGTGCGCCTTCTGCCGTACCTTGAACTTCAATCATACGACCATCATCGATCATCACCACATTCATGTCTGTTTCTGCTGCTGAATCTTCAACATATTCAAGATCGCATAATGGTTCACCATCAACAATACCCACAGAGACTGCAGCTACCATTGATTTCAGAGGGTTTTTTTTCAGTTTGCCTTCTTCAACCATTTTATTTAAAGCATCAACTAATGCGACACAAGCACCAGAGATAGATGCAGTACGTGTACCGCCATCCGCTTGGATAACATCACAATCTACAGTGATGGTAAATTCACCTAATGCTTTTAAATCAACCGCGGCACGTAATGAGCGAGCGATTAAACGCTGGATCTCCATAGTACGACCCGTTTGTTTACCACGAGCCGCTTCACGAGCATTACGACTATTTGTTGCGCGAGGAAGCATGCCGTATTCTGCGGTCACCCATCCTTGCCCTTGTCCTTTCAGAAAACGAGGTACACCGTCTTCTACAGTGGCATTACACAAGACTTTAGTATCACCAAATTCGACTAATACAGAACCTTCAGCATGTTTTGTATAGTGGCGAGTAATGGTAATAGGACGTACTTGGTTTGCTTGTCTGTCTGCTGGACGCATGGTGTTATCTCCGCTTTCTCTGACATATTGGGGGCGCATTATACGACCTAAAATGGCTTATGCCTATCCTTGTATTGATGCATAGGGTTATAATCATATCATCTTTTACATTATTGAGACCCTATTATGATCCGTAGCATGACCGCTTTTGCTCGCCGAGACATCAAAAAAGACTGGGGCACTGCCGCTTGGGAACTGCGTTCCGTAAACCAGCGCTACCTTGAAACTTATATTCGTTTACCTGAGCAATTACGTAGTTTAGAGCCTGTTATTCGTGAACGTCTACGTAATCGCTTAACGCGCGGTAAAATTGAATGTAACTTACGTTTTGATCTTAATGCTCGCTTTCAAGGTGAATTAAATCTTGATGAGAATCTCGCAAAACAACTGATTGTTTCTGCCAATTGGGTAAAAAGCCATAGCCATGAAGGCACTATCAGCCCTTTTGATATTTTACGTTGGCCGGGTGTGATTTCAGCACAAGAGCAAGACTTAGATGCGATTGGTACTGAACTTTTATCCGAATTAGATCTAGCAATCGATGCTTTTATTGCTAGTCGTGAAGCCGAAGGACAATCACTCAAAGAACTTATCGAGCAACGTTTAGATGCGGTTAGCGCAGAAGTCGTTAAAGTAAGAGCTCAAATGCCAGAAATTTTACAATGGCAACGCGAACGCTTAACCAGCAAATTAGAAGAAGCACAGGTTCAAATTGATAATAATCGTTTAGAACAAGAGTTAGTGATGTTAGCGCAACGCTTAGATGTCGCAGAAGAGTTGGATAGATTAGAAGCTCACGTTAAAGAAACGCGCAAAATTCTTGTTAAAAAAGAAGCGGTAGGTCGTCGTCTTGACTTTATGATGCAAGAATTTAACCGTGAATCCAACACATTAGCCTCAAAATCAATTAATACTGAAGTCACCAATTCAGCCATTGAATTAAAAGTTTTAATTGAACAAATGCGCGAGCAGATCCAAAATATTGAATAAGATTTCTTAGCGGTTTACAGCCCATCATTAAGCCAGCCAATACCTTGTATTAGCTGGCTTTTTTGTCTCTATTTGATATAAGCGCCAATAACTCTTACTTATTGTTTAATGGGTTATAAGAAAAACCAACACATAAATATTATAAGCGCCATAATATGCATTAATATAATTAATGTTTTTTTTGCGTGTTATGATAAAAAGGAAAAATAAAGATAATATCTATATATCGAAAAAAATTGACTAATAAATATAGCGAGGTTATCTATGAATACATGGAGTGATATAAAAACAATATATAAATTAAATATTTACATCTCTAACGGTGAGAAATCCACATCTATTTATGCCAATAAAGCTCATCAAGTCCCTATTAATATAATTATAGAGGCTAGAGATGCAAAAAATAATTCAATTATTTTATCTAATGAAGAAATATACAAACACATCAAATTAGTTGACTATAAAAATGAGGCCATTCCAAATAGTATTTTGGAAGTATCCGATAAAGAAGGAGCATATGCATATCCAATTCCCAAACCAATAACATACTCCAGCGCGGCTAGTAGTTGCCTTTGTTATCTCTCCGTACCTAAGGTTTCAGAGTCCCCACTCAAAGTATCCGTGAGTGTTATGGTTGGTGATACTGAATATACAACCTCAACTATTAATAACAATAATAATGCCACCCCTGATTTTATCTCTTTAAACATCCAACCTCAGAGAATATTTAATAATGATGATTTGGATATTGTGACAAAAAATGAGAGTGATTTTGGTGGTTATAACTGTGTTTTAAAAAAATATTATGTTCGATTTAAAACAGCACAAAATACAATAACGCATGATGCGCTATGTGACAAAGGCTACTGGTTTCACTATAAACAAACAGGAAATTATAAAGGTTGCTGCACCTCAACTGACTCATCGATAAAACGTGATGTATCTGCCACTTATACAAAAAAATTTACCTTTTCCTCTTCATGGTCCATTACCGTAACATCGAAAAATCATGAAGAAACGGGGATCTGCTTCTGGTCTTATCGGGTATGGCATGGTGCTCTATGGTCCTACAGCGAATGGAAAAAATCTTTACATTTCTTCTTACATGACCAATACGGAAACAGAGCTGATATCAATGTTACATCAAACGGTGATAATCAAATATCTTTTAACGTTATTGTTTGATTCATTACCTATTTAAATAAATCCCATCTTTGAAAAAATTAGCCTCTCACTTATGCACAGAGGCTAACTTCACCTGCAACCCAATAATATTAATGGAGTTTTATACAATGACACAAAAATCAGAATATTTTACACAAAGTCATAATTTTTTCAGCGCTTCACTTGGGGGAGTAGATCCTCGTACTGGATTATATTCATTCTCTTTTCCCATCATAAACATCGTGGCAAATGGGAATTTAGGTCCAGAAATTAATCTTTCATTAAATTACAATCAACTTAACACTGATAATATCGGTTTTGGCAAAGGTATTTCTTTCTCACTAACCTATTATGATGCACTAAATAAAATACTGTATTTATCCAATGGTGAAACCTATCGCATCAAAGAAAATCCACAAGGTATAGAGGTTGAACAACGAAAATTAAAAACATTTAAAATAGAACGAACTAATGAGAATTATATTATTACTTACAAATCAGGCGTAGTTGAGATTTTAGAGGGTACTAATTCTGGTAGAGAAATAAAAAATGTGATCTCAATACATTCCCCTCTAGGCCATCAAGTTAATTTCAATTGGATATTTAAAGGAATAAATAGGCTATCAAGTATAGAAGATCAAAATGGGGAGCTAATTAACATCAATTATGACGATCTAAATATTCCTGCATTAACACTATTCTCAGAAACTTCAGAAGAACGTCTTTTACACTGCCAATTATTTAATGGCTTTCTGAAAAAAATAGTTTATATAAATAACGATTACAAATGGGATATTTCATATAATATAAATGGTTTTGTTGAGAGTATTATTTATCCTTCAGGATTAACGGAAACCATAACTTATCAAAATAATATCATGCGTTTTCCTGAAGATGCCATTCCCGCTCTTCCTGCTGTAATAAAATATATTCTTGACCCTGGTAACGAACAGAAAGCACAAGTTACTACATATGAATATACCAGCACTAACTATTTAGGGTTTGCAAGTGGCGTTAATTTCTCTCCTAACCGTGACAACGCCTATGCTATTTTGACTGATTATCAATATGGTTCAACTGAAACTCAAATAGGAGAGAGTGAAAATATTACTATTACTCGTCACTATAACAATTTCCATTTGATCACAGAAGAGAAGATCCAGAGAGGAACCTGTATACACAGCGTAAAAACGGAATATTACGCAATGATAGGTATGCCTTTTGATCAACAACCAGAGCAATTTCAGTTACCAAAACAAACAACAACTCAATATACCGACCTCAGCAAACCTGCTGAAGAACAGAGTCGTGAGGAGATAACAAAAACCGAATTTGATATCTGGGGCAACCCGATTAAAGAACAATATTCAGATGGCTCAGAAATCCAAACACTTTGGTATGCAGCTGAAGGGGAAGAAAATTGTCCACCAACCCCCAATGGTTTTGTAAAATATATGAAACAACAAACACTCATACCACCGAAAACACCTTATCTCACACCAATACGTGTCATTCAGTTTAGTTACCAAAAACTCGGCAATACTGAATATATCGTACAAGAGAAAAAATGTTTTTATAGTGATAACAAACTATTATCACGGCAATTTTACACCTTAAACTCAACACTAGACGATATTAGCTTTGGTCGAGTAACGATCATTAAAGAAGAAGTATATGACTTAGAAAATGAAGATAACGTCTATATTAATACCCAATATTTTAGTACGCGAATAAACAATAACTTAATCACACAAACAGCTAAACTTATTGGTTATGACGGCTTAAGTAGTGAACTCACTCGTGTTCAATCACTATTTAGTGGTTTACTTTACACAAAAACAGATGCTCAAGGTATTAACACTAATTATCAATATGATTGTATGGGGCGAATTATTAGTAAAACTTTATCCCAAGGAACAGAATATGAAAATACCAGTACTTGGCATTATCTCATTGACCAAAATAAGAATATAACGTGCATAGAAACCGATGGACAAGGAAATAAGTCAAAAATTTTTTTTGACGGTTTAGGTCGAATCATTCGTAAATTACGAGCAAATAGCAATACCCCTACTATCTGGTATGAAGTTCAATCTTATAATTATAATTTATTGAATGAAATAAGTTCAGAAACCAGTAGTGACTGGCAGTTAGAAGAAAATCAAAGCAATAAACAGTACACAATAAGTAATGCTTACTGTTACGATAATTGGGGTCAAATAACCAAGGCATCCTCCACTGATGGTAGAACACGTTGGCAAAATATTGATGTCATCTATCTCACAAAAATATTAAAACAAAGTGGCACTCAAGATGGACAAGAAATATATAGCGGTAGTACTCAAACAACTTATGATATTAACTCTCGACCTCTACATATTACACTCAAAGACCAACAAGAGAATATTAAAGGGACACGTAAGTATGATTATGACGGATGGGGACGCTTATGCAGGGAAGAAGACGAGCTGGGTCACGTCACACTACGTACCTATGACGCTTATGATCGCGTTGTTACCCAAACAGCAGCTGATGGTAGCATAGTCACTCGCACTTACGCCCCTTTTTTAAAGGGTGAACAAATCACATCCATAAAAGTAACGGGAAATAATTCAAAAAGAGAGAATGAAACTTGGACGCTAGGTACTCAAATATTTGATAGTTTAGGACGCGTAGTAAAAAGTATAAGCGGAGGGAGGGTAACTGATTATACCTATCAAAAAGCCTCCCCTGTACCAGATAATGTGACAACACCGGCACAAGAAAAAATCCTTATGACATACGTGCCTGAATTGGATAATGCCATACTTTCCCTTAGCTCAAATGACGTTAAACAAAAGTTCTCTTATAATGCACGTAATGGCCGGCTGTTAGATGCAGACGAGTCCAATAGCGTTAATACACTATTGGCTTGGCATCCTTCAGGAACATTAAAAACAGAAACCGTCACAAGTAATTTAACTGGTGCTAAAAAAAGCGATTACCAATGGACATTACTCGGCAGCAATACCGCATTTAACGATATCACAAGTGCTCAAACGCGCTACAACAGAAATGCATTTGGTCAACTTATTGAAGTTGCTGATAATGCATTAAAAACTCAAATCAACTACAACGCATTAGGGGATCTCAGCACCCTAACTGTTTCTGATCCTACAACAGCAGCTAACCTAAAAACACAGCTCTTTTATGATGATTTTGGCAGAGAGATCTCACGTACTATAACCGATAATTCCGGTATGAAAATAGTAATATCTCAAACATGGTTGGAAAACGATCAACTTGCCAATCGTGTAACCCAAAAAAATGGCACCACTGTCTGTACAGAACATTATGACTACGATCTACGCAATCGCTTACTCAGTTACGAAGCAATAGGGAGTGAGCTTCCAACCACGCCGTATGGTAATTTACTCTCAAAACAAATCTATTCTTATGATGCTCTTAATAACCTTGTTCAGGTAGACACAACCCACAAAGATAACACTATAGACAGTGCTCACTATCATTATCAAAATGATAAAGATCCCACTCAACTCTCATCGATAACGCATACACACGCCAATTATCCAGCTAATATTTCACTCAGTTATGATGCTAATGGACGTATGATTAAAGATGAAATAGATAATACATTACATTATGACGCAATTGGTCGACTTAAAATCATCAGTAACCCGAACGGAAAAAATAGTACATATAGTTATGATGCATTAAATCGTCTAGCCATACAAAATATTGATGACACAGATAGTAGAGCACTCTATTACCGGGGAGATGAGCTTGTAAACGAATTAATGACATCTAAGTCTATTAATAATCGATTAATCAAACTAGGCCATCATTGTTTGGGTGCTGCAACAGAAAACAATCTCATACTCACTGCCACAGATAGCCATGCCAGCCTACTTTGGTCACGAGACACATCTCAAGATAATGGAACACTGAGCCAATGGAGCCCTTACGGTTATAGTCGTAGTGATTTATGGCTACCCGGCTTTAATGGTGAGCGTCGTGATCCACTTAGTGGCAATTATCATCTGGGGAATGGGTATCGAACGTACAATCCTCAACTAATGAGGTTTATTAGCCCTGATAGTCTCAGCCCCTTTGATGCGGGCGGTATTAACCCTTATGCCTATTGTGCTGGCGATCCAATCAACCGATTAGATCCCAGTGGTCATTTAAGTGGCAACGCTATTACAGGAATTGTATTGGGTGCGTTAGGATTAATTTTCTCTATCTTCACAGCAGGCGCTTCAATTATTGCAGCTGGCAGTGTGGCGGCAGCGCTTAGCTCAACCTCTGCAATTACTTTAGCTGTAGGGGCTCTGGGTGTTGTTTCCGATATTACAAGTATTGTCAGCGGTGCTATTTCTGATAGTAATCTTGAAGCATCGTCTGTTCTTGGCTGGGTTTCTTTAGGCACAGGTATTGCAGGTATCAGTGAGGCGGTGGGTCGTGGTGCCCTAATGGGGCTAAACAGAGCAACTTCAGGCTTCAGAGCTCGTATTGGAAATATTCTAGACACAGGATTATCGGGTCGCGGTGCGACTGCGGCTGCGAAAAAGTGGGCCGTAGTAGAAGATGCAATGGCATTTTATCGAGGTGAAAATCGGGCACCCAATAAAATAAGTGAAGCAGGAGGGTTCAAACCTTGGAGCCAAGACACACCCGCAGAAATATTACAGCGCTTCAAATCTGAATTTAGTAAAAATGCTACAGAACACTCACAAGCCCATGTCCGTAGCCCTAACCGAGATTATATCTCTTTCGGTACAGATATGGCGGCTGGGGGTTATGCTGATTCTCGTGATTATTTATATGAAATTAAAATTCCTAAAATGCATGAGCAAAATATCACAGCTCAGGTACTTGGAACTGAAACGCTAAAATTTCGAAAAAATGTAGCTTCTCCACGTTTACTACTTGATGGGGAAACAGTTGATACTTCAAATTTTGTCGCTATGCTACCCGCAAGAACCGTAGAAGCGACCTTTGTAACACCAATACCCAAAGAATATATTACTCGATTTCGCCATAAGGGGAAATGGTTCGATTTTCCACTCTGACTCATTGTTTATATTCACTTATCAGGTATGCAGTAAAACCCTGTCTTTCTGAAGTACCCCCATAAAGTTGGACTGTTCATTAAGCAGCTTTCAAGGACTGAGTTCTGTGCTCTACAGGGCTGAGTCCTTTCAATTTAACCTTGATTCTTTCACGGTCTGCTCTAATTCATCAACCGATTTAAATCCTTTTCCATGAAAACACTCAGAGTTAAGTATCCCGAAAAAGCTTTCCATTGACGCATTATCTAAACGATTCCCTTTTCGTGACATGCTTTGTTGTAAGCCCCTTTCCTGTAGCTGTTGTTGATAATGAGCCATTTGATACTACCCCCTTGATCTATCGCTGATATCAAGTTGTCTGCAAACTTCATGTAGAGATGTCCCATTGAGGATCATTTGAACTGCATGAAATTTGAACTCGGGAGAATAAACTTGTTTTGACGTTTTAACTTTTAAGTCACCTAACCCGTGTAATCGATAATTTTCAATCCATAGGCGGATTATGGCATGATTAATTTTAAACCTTTTACTGAGTATTTTAGGTGGCCCTTCATCATTTAGGTAAGCCTGAATAATTTCAAATTTAAACTCTAGAGTATGTTTTAACATAAAAAAGCACCCTTCAAATTAGACTAAAAGAGTCCAACTTTTGGGATGCAGTTCATAGGGCGAGGAGGATGTCAATAATAGTACTTTATAGAGAACATTAAATTGTAGCATTACACTATTCCAACGCCTTTCTAATAAACCCTTTATTTTGATTAAGCATCTGTGCAGCTTGCTGTGCATCTACGTTTGCTAAGATCATCAAAATTGCCGTTTTACAGTGACGCTGACATTGTGATAACGCTTGTTCAGCAATAGCTCTTTCACACTCTGTTGCTTGCATCACAATACGAACTTGGCGCTCAACAAGCTTGGCATTGGTCGCTTCAACATCCACCATCAAATTACCAAACACTTTGCCGATTTTTATCATCGCAGCCGTTGTTATCATATTTAAGATAAGCTTTTGTGCTGTGCCCGCTTTCATTCGTGATGATCCTGTGACCACCTCAGCTCCCACAATCGGTGTAATAGCGATATCTGCAATTTGTGCAATAGGGCTTTCAGGATTACAGCTAATGGCACCTGTTGTCGCCCCTAATGATTTTGCATAATTTAAAGCACCAATGACATAAGGGGTTCTGCCGCTCGCAGCAATACCCACTAATACATCTTTTTCATTAAAATTAAGTTGGCGTAAATCTTGTTCACCTAATTGAATATTATCTTCTGCATTCTCGACAGCTTGTAAAATAGCTTTGTGTCCACCAGCAATTAAACCAATCACCATATCATGAGGTGTACCATAAGTTGGAGGGCATTCACTGGCATCTAAAATCCCTAATCGTCCCGATGTACCTGCTCCGCAATAAATAAGGCGACCACCTTGAGAAAAAGCAATTGCAACTTTATCAACTAATTGAGCAATTTCAGGTAACGCTTTCTCGACTGCTAATGGCACTTTTTTATCTTCATTATTGATGACTTTTAGCATATCGAATGTTGAAAGTGTGTCTATATTTTCACTGTTATGATTTCTACTTTCAGTGACAAGATTGCTAAGGTCAATCGCCATTATCGCTCTCCCAATATTGTTATTTGTTTGATTAAGTCGAAGAAATAAACTGCTTTTATACCATTATTATTGGTAAGATTTTCAAAATCATTACAAACGGTACTCTACATGACATTTATTAAATCTATTTCGACCTTTATCAGTTTAATGACCCTTTTCTTCTCTTTTTCTTTGCATGCTAATTTTGAAGAACAAGAAAAAAGAGTGTTTGAACAAACCCGCACAGAAGCACTAAACCATAATGCACAAGCTCAATATCAATTGGCTGAAATGTATTTAATGGGAACGGGTGTAGAAAAAAATCTCTTTAATGCACAACTGTGGGCTAATGAAGCCATAAAAAATAATTATGCCGATGCCTACGCACTACTTGCTGATCTCTATTTATTTAATACTGACCCTTATTTTAAAAATCATTATGTTGATGCAAGAAAGTTAGCAACAACCGCAGCGAATAAAGGAAGCATAAGAGGAAAAATCAGTCTGGCAACAGCCCTGATAGCACCTTTATCTGGTGAAACCGATTATAAAAAAGCAATTGCATTATTAGAAGAAGCCGCAGCAACGCATCAACCTGAACTTGTTTATGCGCCGATTTGGTTAGGTGTTCTTTATAGCGGAGTAGGTAATGTCCCTGTAGATACTGAAAAAGCGAATATGTGGTTTGCAAAAGCCAACGAAATAACTTTTGAAGGATTTGCTCAAGCAATGGCCTCTTTTATGTTCTCTGGTCAATATCATATTATCGAACCAAATAAGCAAAAAGCTGACGAACTAATGAAACAGGCTTGTGAAGAAGCAAAAAAAGTTGGCAATGAATTCTATTGCCAACAAGCGTTTAACTAACTGAAATTTAATCTAATAAATAACCCTAACTCAGAAAAGAGATGGTAAATATTGCCATCTCTTTTATACCCTATCGGCTCTATCTAACGTTCTTTTACAGCGCCATACGGTATTCAATCACACCTGGTTTTTCTGCCACCCAGTTATATAAACGTTGACCGCGTAAGTTGGTTTCCTGTGTATGCCAATATAAACGAGCACAATCACGCTGTTTTGCTTGTTGATTAACAAACTCAATAAGTTGCTTACCTACGTGGCGGCCGCGTATATCTGGTGAAACAAATAAATCTTCTAAATAACAAAAATCACTTTCAGCCCATGTTGAACGATGAAAAAGGTAATGAACAAAACCCAATACCTTTTCACCTTCCATCGCTACGGCACAATAAACAGGCTCTTTTTCATCAAAAAAACGTGCCCATGTTTTTAATGTAATTTCTTCTGATAACTCAACTTTATAAAATACTTGATAACTTAACCAATGTGGCAACCATTGAGCATAATGCGCTTGTTCAACAAACTGAATTGAAACAGTTATTGGTGTTGTGCTCATCTCTTTGCTTCCTTCTACTTTTATAAACGGTATAAACAAAAGGAGGTATCACCCTGCCTTTAATCGTTGCCATGGTACGTTTAATTTTGGTTCTCAATAAGGTACACTTTTTGTGTTTTTATAGGATCCACTTTATGAAACAGAAAAAAACAGCTTATTTTCCTAACCTTGTTTTAGAGGAAGGACCTATTGGTTCTCAGATTTATCACGCGATTAGAAAAGCTATTTTAGATGGGCGTTTATCTTCTGGTAGTCGCTTACCATCAAGCCGTACCTTAGCTGAAATGATGTCGATTTCCCGTAATTCTGTTATTGCAGGATTTGAACGTTTAATTGATGAAGGTTATTTATTTACTCGACGCGGTGCAGGTACTTTTGTTGCAAGTACAATCCCTGATGCCATTATTTCTGATAAGTGGGCTAAAACAACCAATCCAGCCTCTTCTTTGTTAATAGAAAATCCGTTAGAAACGCTAAATCCGAATATGCAAAAAGCACAGGATTTTTGGCAACAATCGCAACCCAATATAAACAGTAACCCTATTTTTCACGTCGGAGTCGGATGTGTTGATCTTTTTCCACATGAACTTTGGGGAAGATTATTAGGGCGTGTTTGGCGGCAATCAAAAAAAGCACTCGCAACATTTAATTCGCCAACAGGCTATACCCCATTAAAAGAGATGATATGCCAATATATGCAATCAACTCGTGGTCTTTATTGCCAACCTGAACAAATCATTATTGTAAATGGAACACAGCAAGCGATTAACCTCACCACCAGAGTATTATTAAAAGAAGGCGATGCCGTTTGGTTAGATGATCCTGGTTATGACAGCGCACGAGGGATCTTCACATCTTATGGTATAAAATCACACCCAATAAATTCAGATATTGATGGAATGGATATTTTTCAAGGAATAGAGCAGTGTCCTGAAGCAAAACTTGTTTTTACAACACCTTCACATCAATTCCCTTTAGGTAATACCCTCTCACTTTCACGCCGTATTGCGTTATTAGAGTGGGCATCATCCCATAATGTGTGGATCTTTGAAGATGACTACAATAGCGAATTTCGCTATCACTCCAAACCCATTCAATCTCTACAAGGTTTAGATAAATACCAGCGCGTTATTTATGCCGGTACATTTTCAAAAATGATGTATCCCGGGTTTCGTTTAGGCTTTTTAGTCGTGCCTCAAACTTTAGTTGACGCTTTTAAAGTCGCTAAATACTACACCGACTCTCACTCAGGCTTTTTAGAGCAAGCAACATTAGCGCTGTTTATTTCTCAAGGTCATTATGCACGCCATGTTCGACGAATACGAAAAGCCTGCTATGAACGTTATCAAGTATTGACTAATGCCATAAAAACACATTTATCTCATGTTTTCTGTGTTGAACCGACAGACTCTGGGATCCATATTGTCTGCTGGCTACTGGCTGGCTACACAGAAGAATATATTGTTAAAAAAGGGCAAGAAATTGGCTTAGCTATACAGCCTTTATCACGTTACTGCATGCAAGCTTATCCTAAACAGGGCGTATTATTAGGATATGCAGCTCATAATTCTACCGAAATTGAAAACAGTATTACGCGACTTGCTCAAGTTTTATCTGAATAAATAATATTGATTATTTACAATATAAAAATCGGATAAGCTTTATATTCACCCTATTTTATTTTTGGTGTGCAATAATAAACCCAAGCAGGAGGAACATTTCGTATTACACGTCTTTTTTCCAAATGAAAATAACGAGATAATGTCTTTTCATATCGAGTTGTATATTGGAAAAGAACAAAGCAACCCTGTGTTTTTAATAACTCACTATGAACCCGTTTTAAGATTTTTAATCCTAATTTTCGATTAATAGATAGAAAAGGAAGCCCTGAAATAATCATATTATAATGACTATCTAATTTCTCTGCTGATGTGGTATAAATCCTTAAGCGTTTATCATCAATTTTACGCAGTTCAGTGGCGAAACTCGGTTCTATTTCAAAGACATCCAACGATGAATGTGCAGACATTCTTTTTAGAATTTGATGCGTAATAACGCCAGTACCCGCGCCTAATTCTGCAATTTGAACATCTTGATGCCAGTTGAGTTTATCCAGCATTTCATAACATAACCAACGAGATGAAGGTGCGATAGTACCCATTGTGGTTGGTGAAATCACAAACCGCTTTAAATATGAGTAATACGTAGATAATGGAATGAATGTAGATATATCCATTTGCGCCTCCTAAAACCTTTTTATCAAGGTAAAATAAAAATCAGATAAAATGAAGAATATTCATCGTTATTTTTTATTTATGAATTTATGTCATCTCTTGGATAACGTTTTTCAGTATAAAGCTTGGAGCCATATCTAAGTAAATACGTTTTTCTTATATATTACACTATTTTACATTTTTCTATTTTTACTCTATTTTCTTAAACAAGAATATATTTTTATTTATTAAAAAAATGAAATAAGAAATAACAGAATATTCTTACATTTTAATGACTCATCCATTTTGCTTTTAACAAATTATTGATATTTGTTCGTTCTGTGGTTTCCTTTTGTTAACTCTATGCAGACTATAAGAAACGCTTCTAATTCTTTGGCAAATAATCAATAAATTCACTTGCACCTATCTCTATATTTTGTCAGGTTAGTGTGAGGTCTCTCACTATTCCTACAGACAAAGACAGGGTAATTACAATGAAAAATGTTGGTTTTGTGGGCTGGCGTGGTATGGTCGGCTCCGTTTTAATGCAAAGAATGGTTGAAGAACGTGATTTTGATGGGATAAACCCTGTTTTCTTCACCACATCTCAATTAGGTGAAGCAGCACCTGCTTATGGTAATCACCGTAGTACTCTGCAAGATGCTTATGACATTGATACCTTAGCATCACTCGATATTATTATTAGTTGCCAAGGTGGTGACTACACCAATGAAATCTATCCCAAACTACGCCAAGCCGGTTGGCAAGGTTACTGGATTGATGCAGCATCAGCACTGCGTATGAATGATGATGCAGTGATTATTCTCGATCCTGTTAATGGGCAGCATATTCAAGATAGCTTAAATAAAGGCATTAAAGCCTTTGTCGGTGGTAATTGCACCGTCAGTTTAATGCTAATGTCATTAGGTGGTCTGTTTGCTAACAATCTAGTGGAATGGGCAAGCGTATCTACTTATCAAGCGGCGTCTGGGGCTGGTGCTCGTCATATGAGAGAGCTACTGTCACAGATGGGTTCTTTACATAATCAAGTGGTTAAAGAGCTAGAAAACCCAGCATCTGCAATATTAGATATTGAACGTAAAGTCACTAACTTTACGCGCAGCGGTACAATGCCTACCGAACAATTTGGTGTTCCTCTTGCAGGTAGTTTGATCCCTTGGATTGATAAACAACTAGAAAACGGTCAAAGCCGTGAAGAGTGGAAAGGGCAAGCTGAAACCAACAAGATCCTAAATACAGGTTCTAATATCATTCCTGTGGATGGTCTTTGTGTTCGTATTGGTGCATTACGTTGCCATAGCCAAGCATTCACCTTAAAACTGAAAAAAGACTTACCTGTTGCAGAGATTGAACAGTTACTCGCAAGCCATAATGATTGGGTAAAAGTCATTCCTAATGATCGTGAATTAACTATGCGTGAATTAACACCAGCAGCAGTCACAGGTACATTGAGCACACCAGTAGGCCGTATTCGTAAACTAAATATGGGCCCTGAATTTATTTCAGCCTTTACAGTGGGTGACCAGCTGTTATGGGGTGCCGCAGAGCCTTTACGTCGTATGTTGAATATTCTGCGTTAAAATTCATTCTTTAGAATATCGGCCATTTTAAGAAAATAGAAATGGTTGATATTCTTATTCTCAATAGTTATTAGCTTCATTTCTTATTTTCCTCACACCTTTTTCTCATAAAACTATTTTTTAATTTTTCTTATTTTATTTATTTTTAATTTTATAGATCTTTATAAAACAAGTTTTCTACAATAATTTCAAAAATAACTCTAAAGAATTCAGGCTGATTATTCAGCACAATCCACCTATTTTTATTCAAAACAGAGTGTAAAAATAAATAAAGCATTTTTTAACAACTGAAAAATAATGATGCCAAAAATCTAAATATAATAATTTCTAATATATTATTCCTTTTCTCTTTCTTTCATATGAACCTCGGTAACTACTTATTATTTAAAAATAAATTTACTTTTTATTGTCATTTATTTAAGGTGATTTTTATTACTTTTATAAAAAGATGCATTATAAATATGACAACACAAACACAACCCAATAAAAAAGGCTTTTTAAACCGAGTCGAGCGCATTGGTAATATCATGCCTGATGTTACGATGTTGTTCGTTTACGCCTTAATAATCTGCTGGATATTTTCATTCTTTCTCTCTTTTGTGCATTTTGATTATTTCCACCCTGTTACTAAAGAGAAAATCGCCGTTATTAATATGTTTCAATATGAAGAAATCATATTATTTGTGACAAGTGCAGTGAAAAATTTCATTAGCTTTCCTCCACTTGGGATCACGATTGTTGCAACATTAGGAATTGGTATTGCAGAAAGCAGCGGCTTTATTAAAACTGCTCTAAAAAAAATGCTTTCGTTTATTTCTCCTAAAATGCTGACAACGACGGTTGTTTTTGTTGGTATTGTTGCTCACTTAGCTTCCGACTCCGCTTACGTTATTCTTATGCCAGTCTCTGCGATGATGTTCTATGCCAGTGGTCGTCATCCTTTAGCAGGTATCGCTGCCTCATTTGCAGGTTTAGCGGGTGGGTTTACAGCTAGTTATACACCGTCAATTATTGATCCAATAATGCAAAGCTTTACTCAAGAAGCAGCGCAAATTATGGCTCCAGGATATAGCGTTAACGTTTTATGTAACTACTTTTTTAGCGTAGGTGGAACATTTGGCGTTATTTTAACTTGTTGGTATATCACTGAAAAAATTGTAGAGCCTTGGTTAAATAAAAACTGCCCTATCTCTTCTGGTATTGATACCAAAGATGCAGAGTTAGGTGAAATCACACCAATAGAAAAACGAGCATTCCGTTTTGCAGGTTGGGCAGTTGTGCTGATGGGAATTGGTTTATTTGCACTGTTATTACCAGAAACGTCACCATTACGTTCACCAGAAGGCAGTTTAACCAGCCCTAAAGCCCCAATTATGCAAATTGTGGTGCCTTTACTGTTTATCTTCTTTTCTGTACCCGGTTTAATTTATGGCTATATGACAAAGTCTTTTGCGTCTACAAAAGATATTGTCAAAGCAATGGAAAATATCACCAAATCACTGATCCCATTTATCGTTTTCGCCTTTTTTGCGGCTCAATTTCTTTACTCTTTTCAGCACTCAAATTTAGGTACACTATTAGCATTATCAGGTGCGGAATTACTGCGTACACTTAATATGCCTTCAGGTATGACGGTATTAGGGGTAATTTTGCTGACTGCGATTTTAAATATCATGATCACCTCAGCAACATCAAAATGGGCTGTTATTGCACCAGTATTAGTCCCCATGTTAATGGCTGTCGGAATTTCACCTGAATTAACGCAAGCCGCGTTCCGAGTTAGTGATTCTGCAATGAATGTGAGCACACCAATGTTCCCATTCTATCCACTGATTTTGATGTATTGCCAAAAATACTATAAAGGTGCAGGTATCGGTACACTATGCTCAATGATGATCCCCTTTACTATTGGCTTGCTTATTGTATTAACTACCACACTGTTTATCTTTTGGGAATTAGATATCCCTCTTGGTTTTGACAGTGGATATACATGGCAACCTGCATAAATCATTCTTATAAAATAACAGTATTAGGAACAACATTATAATGAACACCCTAGGTAAAAAGTTAGAACAGCGTTTCTTCCGTTATCTGGCAGTTGAAAGCCAAAGTGATGCATCTGCTTCTGTGGTACCCAGCACACAAGGGCAACTTGAGCTAGCAAAGTTACTGGCTAAAGAACTAGAAACTTACGGATTAAAAGATATTTATATCGACTCTCATGCCATTTTATATGCGATGAGACCAGGTAATAATCCCAATGCGCCTAAAGTGGGTTTTGTTGCTCACCTTGACACGGTTGATGTGGGAATATCACCCAATATTCACCCTCAAACACTACGTTATGAAGGTAAAGATCTCTGCTTAAATAAAGAGAAAGATATCTGGTTTAAAGCTCAAGAACACCCTGAAGCTGTGCCTTATATCGGTGAAGAGATTATTTTCAGTGATGGCACAAGTGTATTAGGGGCTGATAATAAAGCGGCGATCACCGTTGTGATGGAATTAATGGATAAACTGCAACAAGCTGATTTTGATTGTGGCGATATCTATGTCGCGTTTGTACCCGATGAAGAAATTGGATTACGCGGTTCTAAACTGATGGATTTATCTCGCTTTAACGTTGATTTTGCTTACACTATTGATTGTTGTGCATTAGGTGAAGTGGTGTATGAAACCTTCAATGCCGCGTCAATTAAAGTGTCTGTAAAAGGTGTTACTGCGCACCCAATGTCCGCGAAAAATGTATTGTTAAACCCAATTCGTGTTGCTCATGATTTTATTGGTTGTTTTGACCGCTTTGATACACCAGAGCATACCGAGCATCGTGAAGGTTATTTCTATGTCACCGATTTAATAGCCAATCCTGATAATGCGGTGATTAAAATGGCTATTCGTGACTTTGATAAACAAAGTTATGAAGCTCGTAAACAGTTTATTAAACAGTCTGTTGCTTTGATCCAAGCTCGCCATCCTCGTGCACAAATCAACTATGAGATTGTCGATGTATATAGCAATATCAGTGATTCGATTGGGGAAGATCGCACCGCTATCGAACTTATTTTTGAAGCATTAAAACAATTAAATATTCAACCTAATGTGATCCCAATGCGAGGAGGTACAGATGGCTCTGCGCTTTCAGCAAGAGGATTACTCACACCAAACTATTTCACTGGTGCACTGAATTTCCACTCTCGTTTTGAATTTTTACCTGTTAGCTCATTTGAAAAGAGCTATTTAGTGACAGAAATGCTGTGCCGTTTGGCAGGTAAGCGCGGATAGTGTGATTGTTGTAGCCAACAAAAAAGCGGAGCCGTTTTCACAGCTCCGCTTTTTTTATCTAATTTAGAATAAAACTAGATATCAATATTTGCCGCTTTCAGCGCATTCTCTTCGATAAAGGCACGACGAGGTTCAACTGCATCACCCATTAAGGTGGTAAATAATTCATCAGTTGCGATCGCATCTTTCACGGTGACTTGCATCATACGGCGTGTATCTGGATTCATGGTGGTTTCCCATAATTGCTCTGGGTTCATTTCACCAAGACCTTTATAACGCTGTACAGCAAGACCACGACGTGATTCTTTTGTTAACCACTCAAGTGCTTCTTCAAAACTTGAAATTGGCTGACGACGTTCACCTCGCTCAATAAACGCACCCTCTTCAATTAGGTTACCGATAATGTCACCTAAATGCGTAATGCGTTGATATTCGCTACTGTGGATAAAGTCATAATCCAATTTGTAGTCTGTATCCACACCATAAGTACGAATACGTAATACAGGTTCGAACAGACGATTTTCATCATTTTGAGCGATGGTGTAGCTATAAGTACTGCCTTGATCTTCGGCTTCGTTTAAGCGGTTAACCAAGCCACTCATCCACTCTTCAACTTTGGCTTTATCAGATAACGCATCTTCTGTCAGCGTTGAGTGATACACCAAGCTGTTTAACATGCTAAGTGGATAGATACGCTCCATACGACGAATAATTTTGTGCGCTGCATGGTAATCAACAACCAGTTTTTCAAGTTGCTCGCCATGCATTGCGGGTGCGTGTTCGCTCACATACAGTGCTGCACCATCAAGAGCGATCGACATCAGATACTCGTCCATTGCGTCATCATCTTTGATGTATTGCTCTTGTTTACCTTTCTTCACTTTGTAAAGTGGTGGCTGAGCAATAAAGATATGACCACGTTCGATAATTTCTGGCATTTGACGATAGAAGAAGGTCAGTAACAGAGTACGAATGTGAGAACCATCGACGTCCGCATCCGTCATGATGATAATGCTGTGATAACGCAGTTTATCTGGGTTATATTCATCACGACCGATACCACAACCTAATGCAGTGATTAACGTTGCAACTTCTTGAGATGCCAACATTTTATCAAAGCGCGCTTTCTCAACGTTTAGGATTTTACCTTTTAACGGAAGAATAGCCTGTGTTTTACGGTTACGCCCTTGTTTTGCAGAGCCACCCGCAGAGTCCCCTTCCACTAAATACAGTTCAGAGAAAGCAGGATCACGTTCAGAACAGTCCGCTAATTTACCCGGTAAGCCACCTAAATCTAATGCGCCTTTACGACGAGTCATTTCACGCGCTTTACGTGCAGCTTCACGCGCACGAGCAGCATCAATAATTTTGCCGACAACGATTTTCGCGTCATTTGGGTTTTCTAACAGATATTCCACCAGTTTCTCATTCATCAGCGTTTCTACCGCTGTTTTCACTTCTGAAGAAACCAGTTTATCTTTTGTTTGTGATGAGAATTTAGGATCTGGGACTTTAACAGAGATAACCGCAATCAAGCCTTCACGAGCGTCATCACCCGTTGCACTGATTTTCGATTTCTTATTAAAACCTTCTTTATCCATATAGTTGTTTAACGTACGTGTCATTGCAGTACGGAAACCAACTAAGTGAGTACCACCATCACGTTGTGGAATATTGTTGGTAAAGCAATAAACGTTCTCTTGGAAACCGTCATTCCACAACATTGCCACTTCAACACCAATATTGTCTTTTTCTGTTGAGAAATAGAATACGTTTTGATGAATAGGCGTTTTGTTACGGCTTAAGTATTCAACGAATGCTTTAATACCGCCTTCATAGTGGAAATGATCTTCTCGGTTATCACGTTTATCAATTAAACGAATAGAAACGCCTGAGTTTAAGAATGACAACTCACGAAGACGTTTTGCTAGGATCTCATACTGGAATTCAGTCTCACCTTTAAAGGTTTCAAGACTTGGCCAGAAGCGTACAAATGTCCCTGATTTTTCAGTATCGCCAATCACTTTTAAGCGATCATCAGGCACACCATGACGATAAATTTGTTGATGGATATTTCCATCACGATGGATTGTCAGTTCAAGTTTTTCAGACAACGCATTAACAACAGAAACCCCTACACCATGAAGTCCACCAGAGACTTTATAGGAGTTATCATCGAATTTACCCCCCGCATGCAGAACGGTCATAATAACCTCTGCTGCTGAGACACCCTCTTCTGGGTGAATGCCGGTTGGAATTCCACGACCATCATCTCGAACAGAGACGGAGTTATCTGAATGGATAGTGACAATTATCTCATCACAGAAACCCGCGAGGGCTTCGTCGATTGCGTTGTCGACCACCTCGAAGACCATGTGATGCAGACCGGTTCCATCATCTGTATCCCCGATATACATCCCCGGGCGCTTACGCACCGCATCCAGCCCTTTTAATACTTTGATACTTGAGGAGTCATATGTATTCGACATCAACGTTTCTCGCTTTATTCCTATGGTTTAACCTCTATTTTGCCACGTTCTACGCTAAATAGCCTGCTATTTACATCTAGCATATCTTTCACTTGCCCTTGTGTTATCGCACTGACAAACACTTGAGCTTGCGTAGACTTTAGACGCTCGGCTAATAACTGACGCCGACTCGCATCTAATTCGGAAGCAAAATCATCGAGCAGATACAGGCATCTTTGCCCATTCTTACGAGTGAAATATTCACCTTGTGCCAGCCTCAAAGCACACATCAACAACTTGAGCTGGCCTCGTGACAACATATCTTCTACTGGCGTGCCGTTTGCTCTAATACGTAAATCCGCCTTATGAGCACCAAGTGAGGTATACGCTAACATTTTATCACGTTCAAATTGACGTGCTAGCAACTCACCATAATCAGTTTCTTTATCCCATCCCCGTTGAAAGCTAACTTTCAACGAAAATTCAGGTAAAAACAGACGACACGTTTCTTCAATATCTTTAGCGATATCTTCGGTATATTGAGCTCGCCATTCACTTATCTGTTCTGTTAATAAGATAAGCTCTTTATCCCAAGGCATCAGTTGTCGATAAGACATTGCTTGCCTCAGTGCTGCATTACGTTGTTTTAATACACGTTTTAAATCTGACCATGCAGCAAAAAATCGAGGTTCATTATGGAAACAACCCCAATCAATAAAAGCACGACGATATTTAGGCCCACCATTCAGTAGTGTAAAGCCTTCAGGTGTTATTAATTGCATAGGTAACAATTTTGCTAACTCTGCAATTTTATGACCATCGCTGCCATCAATACGAACTGTACTATTGCCTTCGCGATCTTTACTTAATCCAATCGCATAGCCACGGCTCTCTTCATTTAGCCCACTTAAGCGCCCATGAAGAATAAATTCATTTTCATCATGCTGGATCACGCGATTAGCTTGAGAACTACGAAATGCGCGTCCGTGGCCTAACGTGTAAATCGCTTCAAGTATACTTGTTTTACCACTCCCGTTAGGTCCAACAAGGAAATTAAAGCCATCCGCTAATGGCAGATCCGCCTGTTCAATATTTCTAAAATGACGGATCAATAAACGGGATAAAATCATGTTAGTGACTATTATAAACGCATTGGCATAACAACATAAGCAGCCGCAGAACTTGCCACATTCTCTACTTGAACACTTGAAACAGCATCTGTTAGTAGAAGTTTAACTTCTTCACATTTCAATGTATTGAGTACATCAAGGAGATAACTGACATTAAAGCCAATTTCCATTTCTTCACCTTGATATTGAACATCAACAATCTCTTCTGCTTCTTCTTGCTCAGGGTTATTAGCTGTAATTTTCAATTGACCGTTGGTGAGGTTTATACGCACACCACGGAATTTCTCATTGGATAAAATTGCAGCACGAGAAAATGCCTGTTTAAGAATATCACAACCCGCAGTCACTGTTTTCGTTGGATTTTTCGGTAATACACGACGATAGTCAGGGAAACGACCATCAACCAACTTCGAGGTGAAAATAAAATCACCCACATGTGCACGTATATTATTACTACCGATTTGCAATTGCAGTGAGCTTTCACCGCCGCCATCAAGTAAACGCATCAATTCAATAACACCTTTACGAGGAACAATAACAGAATGTCCCGGTAAAGATTGCCCAATATCCATTGAACATACTGCTAAACGGTGTCCATCTGTTGCAACTGTGCGTAACTCTGTATTTTCAGTTTCAAACAACATACCGTTGAGGTAATAACGCACATCTTGATGCGCCATTGAAAATTGAGTGGACTCAATTAGACGTTTTAATGTTGCTTGAGGCAAAGTAAATTCAACCTCACTTTGCCAATCATCTAAATTAGGAAAATCAGATGCAGGTAATGTTGATAAGGAGAAACGACTGCGACCTGAACGCACTAATAGGCGATCACCATCGAGCTCAACACTAATTTCAGCACCTTCTGGTAGCCCACGCCAAATATCAAAAAACTTACGCGCAGGAACAGTTGTGGCGCCAATTTCATGAGATTGGCTAAGATTAACTCTTGCCACCATCTCCATTTCAAGGTCAGTCCCCGTTAGCGATAAGGTATTTTCAGTTACCTTAAGCAATAGGTTACCTAAAATAGGTAATGTTGGACGACCACCTAAAGGGCCACTTACTTGTTGTAGCGGCTTAAGAAGCTGTTCACGTTCAATGATAAATTTCATAGCGCTAGGATGATAATGTTCTGATTAAGTTAGAAAAATCTTCTTTGATGTCATGACTTTCTTCACGCAATTGCTCTATTTTTCGGCATGCATGAAGGACTGTTGTATGATCACGACCACCAAAGGCATCCCCGATTTCAGGCAAGCTGTGGTTTGTTAATTCCTTCGCCAGCGCCATTGCCATTTGCCTCGGACGGGCAACCGATCGGGATCTCCGCTTTGACAGTAAATCAGCAACTTTAATTTTATAATATTCAGCAACCGTTTTTTGAATATTATCGATAGTGACTAATTTTTCCTGCAAGGCGAGCAGATCACGTAATGCTTCACGTACAAAGTCGATAGTAATCGCACGACCTGTAAAGTTTGCGTTAGCAATTACTCGGTTTAATGCACCTTCAAGCTCACGGACGTTAGAACGAAGTCTTTTAGCAATAAAAAAGGCCACTTCGTCAGGTAACTGAATTTGGTTTTCATCCGCTTTTTTCATCAAAATCGCCACTCGGGTTTCAAGTTCAGGTGGCTCAATAGCAACCGTTAATCCCCAACCGAAGCGTGATTTTAATCTGTCTTCAACACCATTTATCTCTTTAGGATAACGGTCTGACGTTAAAATAATTTGCTGATTTCCCTCTAACAATGCGTTAAAGGTATGAAAAAATTCTTCTTGTGAACGCTCTTTATTGGCGAAAAATTGAATGTCATCAATTAATAGTGCATCCACAGAACGGTAATAGCGCTTAAAGTCTTCTATCGCATTATTTTGTAATGCTTTTACCATATCTTGTACGAATCGTTCAGAATGCATATACACGACTTTTGCATTCGCTTTGCGTTCCATAATGCTGTTACCCACGGCGTGTAACAAGTGCGTTTTACCAAGCCCTGTTCCACCATATAAAAAGAGTGGGTTATAAGCTCCACCTGGGTTATCAGCAACTTGTCTTGCCGCTGCTCTTGCTAACTGGTTTGACTTACCTTCAACGAAGTTATCAAACTTATGTTTAGGGTTAACGTTAGAACGATAATTGAGTTCAGGCAGCTGAGATGCCGGTTGATTATCCCAACTAGGACGAACAGGCTGACTATGTGTTGGAGCGGTATTCACTGTCGGATGTACAACAGCTTTAGGAATACTTTCTGTAGTACGTGCAGATGCGGGTTTATTACCCACTTCAAAACGTAAAGAAGGGACTTCAGAGCCACAAAAATCCACTAATAATGCGTTGATATTATTAATGTATTTTTCTCTCACCCAATCTAAGACAAAACGATTAGGTGCATACAGCGCCAGCGTATTATCGCTTAGTTCTGCCTGCAAGGGACGTATCCACATACTAAATTCAGTGGCAGGTAACTCATCCTGCAATCGGGCAAGACAATGCTGCCAAAGCGAAAGTGACAC